>CAJTGB010000028.1:0-50981 GCA_910575835.1 Lachnospiraceae bacterium
CCAACAAGCGCGAGAAAGAGGACTATAAATTAGAAGACGGCAGGCACCGCTCGACGAAGATGTGGTACTGCCGCCTCTACGGCATCATGATGCTACAACATCTTGATGCCTGGGAAATGCCATCTACTGAGGCATTTCAAGAATCATTCTTAGGTTTAGCCGCCTAATAATGATATATTAAGTGATTCCATAAGATTTTTCAAGGCATAGTACCCGCTATGTCCAATGTTTATGTCCATTTTTCTCTAATTTCTTTTCCTGCACGATATTCAGTTGTCAATCTTCGGCTGGAATCTCATTCATTGAGATTCCGAGAAGTTATTAAATTACTCTTTTACTGCGCCTACCGTCAACCCATTGACAAAATATCTCTGGAAGAACGGATAAGCAAATATGATCGGCAATGTAGAGATCACTACGATCGCCATCTTGATCGTCTCTTTCGGCATATTCGCCGCCGCCGTGATCCCGTCGACACCCATGGTCGCTTTGTTGTTCGCCAGCCAGTCGATAGAACTCTCGATCTGGATCAGCAGATATTGAAGCGGGATCAGGTCTTTGTTATCCATATACATCATAGCGTTAAACCAGTCGTTCCAGTAACCCAGCGTCAGGAACAGTCCGATAGTCGCAAGTCCCGGAAGCGCCATGGGAATGACGATCTGGAAGAACAGCCTCCACTCCGACGCCCCGTCGATCTTCGCCGATTCCACCACCGCGTCAGGAATGCTCGTCTTGAAGAACGTCCTCAGCACGATGATGTTAAATGAATTCAGACACAGGGGCAGGATCAGCGCCCACAGAGAGTCCTTTAGCATAAGCACCTTGGTTACGATCAGGTAGTTCGCGATCATACCGCCGCTGAACAGCATAGGGATCGTGATCACCGTCGTAAAAAACTTGCGGAACGCATAGGTTCTTCTGGACAGCGCGTAGGCATAGGTTCCCGTCAGCAGCAAGCCGATCACGGTTCCCGCAATGGTGATAAAGATCGTTACCCCATAGCTTCTCAGAATATTCTCTCCCGCGCTGATGATGTATTCATACGCATAGAAGCTTAGCTTCTCCGGTATGAAACGGTATCCGTTCATTGCAAGCGTATTCTCATCTGTAAAGGAGATGATGATAACGAAGATAAACGGAATCACACAGATCAGTGACAGTACCGCCAGAATGATGTTGAACAGGATATTGGTCGGCGTCTTGATCTGGTTATATTTACACTCTTCTGCCTCTATCTTCTTAATCATCCTCTGCATCTTTCTGTCGGATATCTTCTTAACAGCCATACTCTTACCCCCTTTTTAAAATAGTGCATTCTCGTTGTCGACCTTTGACACGATCTTATTCGCGATCATGATCAGGACGAATCCGACTGTCGACTGGAACAGCGCCGCCGCGGAGCTCATACCGATCTCGCCGCTTGTCTTCAGCGCCCGGAAGATGTATGTATCAAGTACGTTCGTAACAGGATACAGCGGTCCGGAGTTCTTCGGCAGCTGGTAGAACAATCCGAAGTCTGCCTTGAAGATTCCTCCCACAGACATGATCAGCAGGATCGTAATAACCGGTTTTAACAGCGGCAGCGTAATGTACTTGATCTGCTGCCATTTGCTCGCCCCGTCAAGAACCGCCGCCTCGTAATAGGTCTTGTCGATTCCGCAGATGGATGCAAGATAAACCACCGTGTTATATCCCATTCCCTTCCATTGGCTCATGAAGATGATGATAAACGGCCAGAACTTCGTCTCCGTATACCAGGAGACCGGATCTCCTCCGAATTGCTGAATGATCGCGTTAAAATATCCTTTCTCAGGATTCAGAAACGCGAATACACAGTAACTTACAACTACCCATGACAGGAAGTACGGCAGGAACATAGAGCTCTGATAGATCTTCATCATTCCTTTATTCTTGATCTCATTCAAGAGCAGCGCCAGCACCACCGGCACCGCTACGCCGAGAATAATAAATGTAAAATTATAAAGTACCGTATTTCTCACTATGATCCAGGCGTCGCCGCTGCTGAACAGAAACTTGAAATTGTCAAACCAGACGGTCTCGCTTGTAAACAAATTATAGAAGAATCCATCTCCTGACAGCCTGAATTTCTTGAATGCCACCAGAATACCGAATAACGGCAGGTACGCAAAAAACAGAAACCAGATCGCTCCCGGCGTGCTTAAAATAAGCAGCTCTTTATTAGCCCGCAGCCGTTTCAGCAAATTCCCTTTCGGCTCTTTGGCTTTTTTCGTGTTAGCTTTCACCTCTTAACCTCCTCCTTTTCCAGAGCACTCTAAAACTCCTCTTTCGGCGCCTTTCCTGTCAAATGTTTTTATGAATGCCCGCACTGTCTGTCAACTTACCGGTCCGTTAAACTGCAGTGCTTTTTTTACTATATAAACTATATCATTGTGCAGTTTGTATGGAAAGTTGAAAACTTTCGGGTTCATTGGACAAATTCTAGGAGGATTATATTTATCTTCATACGCAAAAAAATCGTGAAATAATATGTCCATCATTTCACGATTTTGTCCACCTTAATATTTTTTCATTTCCCGGAGGGAAGCCGGCGATACCCCGTAGCACTGTTTGAATTTCCGGTAAAAATAACTGGTATCAGGATATCCAACCTGTCTTGCGATATCATTGATCTTCATGTTCGTATTAAGGATCAAGTCCTTTGCGATCCCGTTCTTCGTATTGCTTAGATACTGTGCGAAAGAGCACCCCACTTCCTTCTGGAATATCTGCCCCAGATATGACGCGTTCATATGATACTTATACGCCAGAGTTTTTAGGTTCATATCTTCCTTATAATTCTGCTGCACCTCGGAAATGATCTGGCGAATCACAGGGGTATACTGCGAATCCTCTTCATGCATACACTCGATAATCTCCACCGCTTCTGAGATAAACGCGGTCTTTATCCCCAGGATATCATCCGCACTGAAGATCGTCTCGATCAACTCTTCCAGATCACGGAATCTGCCGGATTCAAGCTTATATTCTTTCTTAACATCCTGAAGCAGCATTGCTGTCTTGACCGCCGCCCGGTATAATGCCCCTGCAATATCCCCCTTCTGGGACTGCACATTATTGATAAACAGCTCTTCTATATATCCCATCGCCGCTTCTTTTTCTTTTCTCAAAATATATTTCCTAAGCCGTGCTTCATCCATTTGGATATCTTCAGTCCTTCCGGCCTGGATCTGCCTCTGGCTGATACAGCTCCCATATCCTTCAATGATCAGATATTTCTGAAGCTTTATAGCATTCCGGTAAGCTTCCGGAAGCTGCTGTATCTTCTGAAAAGACGTTCCCACACCGATAAACGTCATGATATTGAATCTGCTTTCTATCTGATTCTGAAGCTCCGAAAAGTACCCCTACACCGCTTCGCCATCCTTGTCACTGCCTGTATCATCGGCAATATATACCATGAGCAGATGATCCGGGGGAAGATGCACGATACGCAGCCTGTCCTCCTTTTTTAGTTCTACGATCACATCCGTGATCTTCTGCTCTTTTTGCCCATTCAGGTTCCATTTCAAGACTGCTGCATGATAACTGCCAACCGACGCCGGAAGCCTGAGCATTTCCGCAAATTCCTCAGATTCATCTTCTTTCGTTTTACCGTTCAGGAAATGCATCCACCGTGTCTTTTCATCAATATAGCGGATTTTCTTCTTATCCATCTCTTCAAGCTTTTGTATGGTCTCTCGAAGCTGACGCTTAAGTTCCTCTTCATTGATTGGTTTCAGAATATAATTCTCAACATCCAGACGCACCGCCTCTCTGGCATATGAGAACTCGTCATATCCGGTCAATATGATGAAGCGCACCTGATCGTCCGTTTCACGGATCTTACGAAGAAGCGCCAGCCCGTCCATCTCCGGCATACTGATATCCGTGACAACGATCTGTACCGGTTCCTTCTCCCACAATTCGAGCGCCTCGGCCCCGTCATGCGCCATATGCACCACGTCAAGCCCCAATGCCTCCCAATCTATAATATTCCGAACGCCCTGTAAGATCAATTCCTCGTCCTCTACTATCATTACCTTTAACATATCCGTACGTCTTCCCTTCCCTTATGCACAAAATACCTTTAATTTTTCCCTTCAGCCCTGAACCTTAATATTACCCGCAGCCCCCCTTCGGCTCTTGCTTCCATGTGTATCCCATACTCTTTTCCATAGACAGCCTTAAGCCTCCGGTTCACATTGGCAACGCCGATCGACGCCTGATTCTTCACGGTATCGCTCTTAAGCTCCTGATTCTTCAACGATATCTCCTCTTCCGTCATTCCTTTCCCGTTATCTTCTACGATGATCCGATAGCTCTCTTCACATCCTTCTTCTCTCTCAACGGCGATTCTCACATAATTATCCTGCTCTTTCATCCTGATCCCGTGGATAAAGTAATTCTCGATCACAGGCTGCAATACAAACTTAATGACCGGCACCTGAAGATATTCCTCCGAACATTCCACCAGGGCCTTGAACTGGTTCTGATACCGGAACTCAAAAAGCTCCATATACTTCTTACTATAATGCAATTCCTGCGCCAGTGTGATGATATCCGCCTCCTTGATCTGAGCGCGGAATGTAACTGCCAGGCTGTAGAGCATCTTCCCTACCTCCCGGTCGCCGTTGCAGATGGCTTTCATACGGATGGCTTCCAGCGTATTGTAGAGAAAATGCGGATTGATCTGGCTCTGCAGCGCCGCCATCTCCGCGTCCTTCTGTTCGATCTCTGCCAAATACCGCTTCCTGATATGCTCGTCCAGGCTCTCGCACATCTCATTAAAACACCCTGAGATCACGTCCAGCTCATCGCCGTTCTTATCTGCCGGAATACGCACCGCAAGATCTCCCTCCATTACCTTCGCCATTCCGTCAAGGATCCTGTTCAGCCTCCCGGCAAGCTTCTGCAAATGGTATCTTACAAACACCTCTCCCAAGACCAGCACACTGACCCCAAATGCCAGGATCATGACTACGATGGATGCAGGGATATCCGCCGCCTGGTTCTTATTCAAATAACTTAAGGTATGGTACTGCCCCGACTGCGACTGCTCCACATAGGAATCTAGCATATGCTCCAGTATTCCCAGTTCATCTGCATCCATTATATCATCAGCTTCATACTTCTTCGAGGAGTCATACACAACCGTTCCGGCTTCATTATACACTAAGAGTTCCGGGCGGGAATAATACTGCCGGATACTCTCAAACCTTCTGCTTCTGAATCCAAGGAGCATACACCCCTTTACCTGCATCGTCGCCGGCTCCCTGATCTCCTTAAGGTAGGAGAAGCAGTCCTCTTCCACAAGGTCCAGCTTCTCCAGTCTCTTCTTAAAATCAGAATCACCGTTCCTTCTATAACTCTTCCCGTCCCGTGTATATTCCGTGGTCTCGTCTTTACCATAGCTATACAGAACAATGCGGTTCAGCTCCCCGTACGCCTGGAACGCATCCAGGAAAAACTTCTCAATACCCTTATACTCACTGATATTGCTTCTGATATAAGTATCCAGGCGATACTTCTGGTAAACAGCCGGTTCGTCCGTTATATAGTGCAGCGCGTCATTAAGCTCCATCGTCGACTTATACAGATCTTCATGGATATACTCCGCGATATCAGAGGTCTCTTCCAGGTAAGATCCCGCCGATTCATTCATCATCTCTGTATAATTAAGATTCTGCTCTAAAAAGCGATTTCTGGTACTGTGAAAGAAGTAAATAACCAGCGCAGATATCACACAGACCAGGATACTCGTGTATATAAAAAATAATTTATGATATATCTGCTTTGAACCTTTAATCTCCATATCGGTGTCTCTCTTTCAATAGAACAAAGTTTTCTATATGATTAAAAAATATCCCCGCTGCAGGAATCGATATCTGTTAAATACCGATTCCTGCGGGGATATCCAGATTACCCACTAATTATCTTCCAACTTCTGCATCACGCTCTGATTCATAAACATAACCAGGAATCCATAGATACTTCCCATGAACAGCACCGTTGTCCCCGCCGAGATCTCGAACGCCGCAAGTACGATCCCAAGCGCAACAACATTTCCAAGGGTGAATACCGGCTTTGCGAAAAGCAGTGTCACCGCGGTCTTCGCAATATGCAGATTACCCATTTCATAGCGGCTCACAAGCATATAGAGATTAGGCGTTACAAGAACCGCTATTGCAAACAGTATGATAAATAATACCGCAAGCGGAAGTATCCTTATCTGTTTTGTAAAGAATTCTATGTTCGTCCAGCATATGAATATAACCAATAACTGTCCTGTTCCAAGTCCTATCTTCTGCATAAGATCCATGCAGTATCCCTTTTTATAATCCCGCAGGGCACGCCCTTCTGTTCCATGTATCAGCCGGTTCATAGTGTACATCACCGCTGACAGCGCAGGCGCCATAGGAAGCAGGGACAAGAGAAACAGCGGAAGGCATTCCCGAATCTGGCCCGCTCCAACGAACAGAAGGAACAGCAGCGCCAAAAGATTGGAAACGATAAATAACAGATTTACGATAAAAAAGTAACATATCTTCTCACAAAATCCAAGCACTTTTTCTATATTAAATAATTCTCCCATATTGGAAACTCCTTCCTTAAACGAATCTGTTTCACTATAACTCTAACAATATCGTCTTAATCTCATATGCATGGAGGCTCATGCAGATCTCATCCTGTACAAAATCCGCGGCCGGACGTTCTCTTAAATCACACTCTGCCCATGCCTTGTATGCGAATCCCGGCTTCACCTTTACTTCCTGCCTTGATCCCGCGAACTCGTGGAAACGAATGACGATATATTTTCCGTCCTCGGACCTCTTGACCGCATCCAGCTCTATCTGCGCATTATCAAAAGATACGAAACTGTCATAAGTAAGCCTGCTTGCTCCCGGTACTGCCTGCATTGGTTCATTTAATGCAAATGCCTCCTGAACGACCATTCCTTCTACAAAGTCTCCCTTGTGAGGAAGCAATGCATAGGTAAATGTATGCTCGCCCTGATCCTGCAGATGATCTGGATGCGTTCCTGCTCTCAGCAATGAGATCCTTATAACATTATCCTTGATGTCATGGCCGTACTTACAGTCATTCAGAACACTTACGCCGTAGTTGCGTTCCGACAGATCTGCCCATCTGTGCGCTACTGTCTCGAATTTCGCCTGATCCCAGCTCGTATTCCAGTGATTCGGACGTCTCACATTACCGTACTGTACATCATAAGTGCCGTAGGTAGACCGGACATCCACCGGGAATGCAGCCTTCAGGAGCTTATGCTGATCGTGGAAATCCACATTCGTCTTAAAGTCGATCCTTCTGCTATTGCTGTAGAGGATCATATCCTGCCTGATACAGGACTCAGAACACGGCGCAAACTTCCATTCCATATGAACCTTCACGCAGAGCGGACCCATCTCTGTAACTTCAAATACTGTAAGATCCGTGATCTCACGCATCTTCTCCTGATAAAAGATATCGATATCCCATGCGTCAAAATCAAGCGGCTTATCCTCGAATACCTGCAGCACATTCGCGCGCTGTCCTTGGGGAATCACCTCACGGGCATACGTCTTGTCATAAAGTCTCGTGAGCTGTCCATGTTCATTTAATAATATATGATAATACGGCGTCTCAATCTCTCTGTCCCTGACAGAAAATACATTGTCAGCATGTCCCTTCGGCGCGGTATCTTTCGTTGTCTCCTCGAAAGATATCACCTTCATTCCCATTGCCGGAACGTTCTTCACTTCCACATAAGTCGTACCCCGCTCCTTCTGAGAACGCAGCTCATTTCCATCCGCATCCTTAAATACTCCGGGCACATCCTTACATATCTCGATCGTCTGATCCATATCCCATCCAGACGTATTGATGACCGTGTAGGTATTCTCCTTCTGCTCTAATATATTCTTATATGCATCCCGTTCCACTTCCCGGGCAATTCCTTCAATATATTCATAATCCTTCCTGGAATCTTCATAGACCTCATGAATGGAAGATCCGGGGATAATATCATGGAACTGGTCCGTCAGAATATGTTTCCATCCCTTCGTCAGCTCTTCCTGCTTGGCATCTGCAATGCTGCCCGATCTCAGCGCCTCCATTACCGTCAGCCATTCAGCCTTGCGGTAGAGAAGCTCCATCTTCCGATTCATGCGCTTATTATGCGCCTGGCTTGTGTAAGTGCCTCTGTGATACTCCAGATACAATTCTCCGTCCCATGTATGTACATAATCATCCGTATGCTCTACGGTATCATGCAGCTTCCTGAAATATTCTCCCGCCGTCGACATCTTCACATTAGGAAGCCCCGGAATCTTGTCAAGCCGTCTCCTGCATTCCAGCATATCGCGATTCACACCGCCGCCGCCGTCGCCGTATCCAAAGGAAATCAACAGATCTTTATTCATCTGCTTATCGCGGTACGCATCCCACACGCCTTTTACCGTCCTTGGAAGCAGATTCCCGTTGTAGGTATAGAACCAGGAATCTCTCTCCCGCCACGGCTCCGGTGTCGTGACAAAGTGAGTCAGAACCTCGCTTCCGTCTATTCCCTTCCACATAAATGTATCGTGCGGCATACGATTATACTGATTCCAACTGATCTTCGTTGTCATGAAGGTATTGATCCCCGCCTTTTTCAAGATCTGCGGCAGCGCCCAGGAATAGCCGAATACGTCTGGAAGCCAGAGATATTCCACATCCTTGCCGAACTCATCCTTGATAAACTTGCTGCCGATTAGAATCTGTCTTGTCAGGGATTCTCCGCTTGTCAGGTTACAGTCGGCCTCTACCCACATGCCGCCGTCAGTCTCCCAGCGTCCTTCCTTTGCCCTTTTCTTGATATTTTCAAAAATATCCGGGAACTCCTCTTTCATATATTCATACAACTGCGGCTGTGTCTGCAGGAATATGTATTCCGGGAACATCTCCATCAGACGGAACACCGTTGAAAAGGAGCGGGAGCATTTCTCTCTTGTATGCTTCAGTCTCCAAAGCCACGCTACATCTATATGTGTATGTCCTACACAGTATATATTGATCATGGAATTCTTATCCATAGAATCAATGCTCTGATTCAGCATCTCGTCCGCCCGGTACACAGACTCATAGAACTCTTCGCTGCCCGGAACAGACCAGTCGATCTGGCGGAAAGCCGCGTCCAGCGCCTTGCGGAGCTCGTGCTGTATCGGATCCGAATTCTCCAGCTCATCCAACGTCTGCCGTACCATAGACGCCATGTAGTAGAGATCATCCACCTTCTCATCCAGCCACGCCAGATCGGCCCGCGCGATCCGATGCTCCTGGTCTCTTGGGATACCGCCTCCCTCCAGACCCGACCACAGACGGAAGGTAATATCTGCGGCAGTCCCGCAGAGCGCATCATCCAAGAATAATTCCTTATGGTTTACATCTACTCCCTGGTACATCTCACCGTTTACATAGGCCATAGACTCAAATCCAGAGTTATTTCCCCCGCCGGTATTGCCGAAATCAAATACTCCGACTACCCGTCTTCCCTTCCACTCGGCCGGAATCGGAATGTCCTTGTGCAGCCACAGGAATCTGTCGCGGCCCTTCCATGTATCACCCGTATGTATCGATCCTTTCAGAGGAGTGTCAGGAAGCTTCGGATTCACTACTCCCTGATTCTCTTCTTCGGCTTCAAAACTCTCCAATTCAATAATATCTCTGTATCGGTACTGCTCTAATTCCTCGATACGCTTCTCTAATTTTCTGTCTGTTAAAAACATAATATCCTCCTTATGATTCTATACACAGTATGTATTTCTCTCCGAATTACTTTATAGCATTATTTTATAATGTATTGGACAATAATGCAATTCTCTGAATTCTAGTTTTGATGGACATTATTCATATGCCTATTGTATTAGCCTGAAAACGGGAATATAATATGAAAAGAAGCTATTTTCACCGAAAAGATAACAGTCAGGAGACTCTATGAAATTAATGACGCCTATATTACAGCCGGACACAGAATTGATAGAAGCTGATGCAAAACTGATCAGAGACAGCAGGATAACAGACGAACGGATACAGGGAAGGATATTCCGTAACCTGGTATGTGAAGAGGAAGATTTTTCATATACCATATTCTCCGGCGTAAGATTTGAAAGCTGCCGTTTCTGGAACTGTGCCTTCGAACGGGCTGAATTTACAGATATTATATTCCGAAACTGCGACGTCTCCGGGTGTAATTTTAACGACAGCTATTTTAACCGCGCTGCCTTCCATTCCTGCAAAGGAGTCGGAAGCAAATTTACCGGCAGTATAATTAAGAATCTGGAGATCAAAGATTGCAATATGAATGATTCTAATTTTGATTCTTCCAGATTAGAACACATAAGGATAGAACAGACGAAGCTTGAAAGCGCTAATATATCGCAGTGCAGATGCAGACAGGTAGACTGGCAGGAGGTCAGCCTTGTAAACGCCAATTTCTTTCAGACCTCCCTGTCAGGAATGGATTTTTCTAACAGCGTGATCACCGGTCTGACCTTATCAGACGATAATCACGAGTTACGCGGAGCGGCCGTGGATCTGTACCAGGCAGCCGAACTGGCAAAGCGCCTGGGCATTATCATCAAAGATTAATGCATGGCTCGCTGCTTCGCGGATATTAATTGGGGAAGCTTAAGATCTTCCGAATACTTTTGTGAATCAACTCCTCCAGCGCGCTAAGCCGCCAATCAGGCAGATTGTATTTGCCGTGCCTCTCGAACCTAAACTCCGACAACTGAACGAGAACCTTCCTGGTCTTTGTATCCAGGCACATTGCGGCTGCCCTGATCCACTCGTCCCCGATCCTCGGGCCTTTTTGTCTCAGGTAATCGCCGCCGTATTCAAACTCTCCTTCTTCAGCATACGGCAGCAAGGCAATATTGTGGTCAAACAACGGCGCCATTTTGACAATCTCCTGCGTCCTGTTGTCCACAATGAAGCCGAAATTATTCTTATGCCTGTCTTCATTCAATATCACGGCATCTATTACAAACATCCGCTTTATCTCGTCTTCCAGACCGAATTCCTGCATCTTGCATAATACAGATTCTACTGATGAATTCCCCCTGTCAACTGCCGCATAGGGAAGATATCCATAATCCTCAGATGTGAACAGATCACATACCGAACAGATTCTCCCATTGTGCTTTCTCAGATCATACGTTACAAACTCATCTGTAAATGCTCTTATAAGCTGACTTGCATAAAACTCCGAATATGGCTCCAGACCAGCGTTTCTCGCTCCCGAACTGCCGCGTTTTAACATTCGGATCCTCTCTCCCTCGCGGATCCAGCATTTGGCAAAGGAACCGTCCGTACCATACTCAGGAGAGGTCGTGCTAAGCTGCCTGCCGTGTAAGCCGCCTTCAAAGGCTGTCCGGGCAATCACTTCATTAAACGGATGCGTGTATAACGATACTTTTTTCCAGCACAGATCACTGTCCGCGCGTTTTACCCAAAAGGTATCGACTAATGATAATGCATGAGAGACATCCAGGAAGCCCTGCACAGTATCACATCCGCTTAACCGCAATAATTCTTCAATATTCTCTCTTTGCTTTGGGGCACGCCTGTTACGGATAAAGTTACCCAAATTATCAAACCAATCCGGCAGCTTTACAAACTGCTTCACAATTGTTATCGTATCAAAGACAGTATCTACCTCAAATTCCGCGATCACCGTATCTCTGTTAAGCAGCAGATACTTTGCCGCCCGCTCTTCCCGAAAAATATTCTCTTCACCAGCCATACTGCTCTCCCCCCCCATCCTTAGCGCCGTGTCCCGCTGACTGAAATTGAATGTGGTACGGCACCAGCATCTATCCATAAACTCCGCATTTGATATACTGTAAGTATAACAATCCGCCATAAAAAAAACAACTTAAAATTTTCAATTTAGCTTTACACAAATACTACTATATAGTATAATCCTATAGAGGAGGAATTTAGTATGGAAATTCAGGGCGGTCATACCATTTCGCAGATCAAACGTCTCAGCGACCGGATCTTTGAACATATCCTGGCAGAGAAGAACATCGCTGCTTTCAACGGCGCACAAGGCCGGATCCTCTATGTCTTATGGCATGAGGAGAATATCTCCTTAAGAGAGTTATCTGACAGGACCGGCCTTGCCGCAACCACGCTTACAAGCATGATCGACCGCATGGAATCATCCGGGCTAGTCGTCCGCATCCCTGATCCTGACGACAGGAGAAAGACCCTGCTCGCTCTGACTCCCAGGTCAAGAGATCTTCAACAGGATTACACGGAAGTATCCGCACAGATGACAGCTATCTTCTATGAAGATTTCTCAGAGGACGAGATCGAGCTGTGCGAAGCGATGCTTAACCGGATCTATGACAATCTGAGACGCCGTAACTGCCGTACTTAATTTCCTCAGTCCGATCAAACACATATAAGAGAAAGGGGTTACACTATGAATGCAGATGTAAAAGATTATGTAGTTGAGAAAGTAAATGAATTGATGAACGCACATTCTTGCTGTGCAGAAGCCAAGGAAGCCGCTAAGAACTGGCTGGAAGCTCTTGGTACGGACAAGGAAGCAGAAGCCGCCAAGAACCTGATCGCAGAAGTCGAGGAAGACATCATGCCGATCGACGGCCTGATCGCTTTCGCAGGCTCCGAGGCCGGCGCGCAGGTATTCGGAGAAGAGAAGGCGAAGAGTGTACTTGCCCACGCCCAAGAGATCAAGGCTTCCGGCGCGATGTACTGCGACTGCCCGGCATGTGCCGCATGCGAAGCGATCCTTGAAAAGAAGGATGAGATATTATAGGCAAATGCCCATCTTACGCTTAATGTACTGACCATCTTACAGCTTATAAAATGGTCAGTACATTATTACTGATACTACTTCCGGCTGAATGAAGCACCCGTCACAGCATAGATATCTTTCCCCATCTTCTCTTCAAAATACTTCTTAAGTCTCAGATTATTATCCCATTTTTTCTGAGGATAAAAGCCATACCGCCGCTTCACATCATTCATCCGCTCCTCAATATCCAGCACGCCTTCCGCCCCCGCGATAGAATCACACAACTGAATCAGTCTGTCGTACTCATCCAAAACAATCGTTTTCAAGGTATCCTGAATCAGTCTCAGTTCCTCCTCAGTAGTGTCAAAGTTCCCGATATAAGCATCTGTAGTCTGGTCATCAAAGGAATGCGTCAGACATATCTTAGCGGCTTCATCATATCCCAAAGACATCATATAGGAATAACCGTCTGAAACATGCCCCAGATGCCTTACCCCAAACTTCCTGCCAATATCGTGCAGCAATCCCACTATATATGCTTTGCCAGAGTCCAGATCGCCGCATTCCCGCGCAATCCGCTCCGCACAATGCGCAGCTACCCGGCTGTGGTTCCCCCATGGACCGGGATTGCATGCTTCTGCTTCTGATAAAAGTTCTTCTGCCTTTTCTCTTGTCGGTAACATGGATTTGTCTCTCCTTCTAATCCTTTTCTCTCGTACTCAAAACACCAACCTTGAACCACGACCGAATAACGGACTTCTATATCCCGGCTGTCAAGATCTGTATAAATCTTCATCATTCACCAATAGAATCTTTCCCAGCACATTCTTCGGATCCTTATACAGATCAAACGCCTCCTGCGCCCGGCTCATGGGGAATTTCCTGAATACGAACGCCGGATCAAACTTAAGCTGCCCCGTCGCAAAATAATGTGCAGTCAGTTCCCACTCCTTCCCCGGGAACGGCGCGCTGTATGACATCCAGGAGCCTGTAAGCTTAAACTCCTTACGGTTCATATTCTCCCACATAGCCGGAGTGAAGTTGAGATCCACATGCGGCGTTCCGATAAAGCATACCCGCGCCTTATTCGCCGCCAATTCAAATCCCATCCGCATGGTCACCGGCTGTCCTGCCGTCTCGAACACACAGTCGTAACCTTTTCCTTTGGAGAAGGCCATGGCCTTCTCCATGAATCCTTCCTCCAGCGTGTTCACCGTCTCGTCAGCCCCAAGACGCTTTGCCATATCCAGACGTTCTTCGCTGATATCAAACACCACGACCTTCCTGCTTCCGAATATCTTCGCCCACTGCATCGTAAACATCCCAATGGTGCCTCCGCCCAGCACGGCAACAGAATCCCCGCCCTTGTAATCATTGCACAGGACTCCGTGAAGCGCGACCGTAGAGGGTTCGAACATCGCTCCCTGCTCATAAGAGATACTCTTATCAAATACCACCGCATTCGCCGCCGGGATCACAACATAATCCGCATTGCTGCCCTGCTGCCTGGAGCCGATAAAGCTGTAATGCTTGCACAGAGAATAATTCCCCTTCTGGCAGTCATCACACTTCATACAGGGAATCAGCGGCGCACCGGACACTCTGTCCCCAACCTTGATATTCTCCACACCGTCTCCAACCTCTGCAACATCTCCAGCAAACTCATGCCCCAGAACAATGGGATAAAAATGCACACCATTGTGCAGCACTCTCGGCACATCTGATCCGCAGATACCGGACGCCTTCACCTTCACCTTGACGGTTCCGGGCGCCGTCTTCGGTTCTTCAATTTCCTGATATTCTACCACTTCATTCTTCACAACTACTGCTGCTTTCAATTTCCTGACCTCCTGCCTGTTTATTCCCGCGAGCAACGAGCCAAGCGGGCATGCTTGCATGCGCATTTGGCGACTGCCGCGAGGGTCAAATACCCCGCTGCTCTTATGAACCAATGTTCATTGCCTTCTGCTTCTTCATAGTTTCCTTTAGGTTCTGATACAGCTCCAGATAAATCCTGTAGTTCTTATCATAGACCTCCTTAACTTCCGGATTCGGCTTATGCACCCGCCGTACTGTAACAGTCAGCTCTGCGGCTTCCTTAAAGTCCTTATAAAGCCCGACTCCGACTCCCGCCAGCATCACCGCCCCAAGGGTCGTCGCTGTATCCGAATCCGGTACTTCGATCAGCTTGCCCGTAATGTCAGCTTTAATCTGCGTCCACAGCAGGGAATTCGCACTTCCGCCCATGGCCCGCAGCACCTTTGCAGACGCCCCGGCTTCTTCGGCTGCTTCCAGATTATGCCTGACGGAATACGCCACGCCCTCCATGGCTGCCCGTATCATATGCCCCTTCGTCTTACTGAAGTCCAGCCCGTAAAACACTCCCTTGGCATCCGGGTCCCAGATCGGCGTCCTCTCTCCTGACATATACGGAAGAAATACCAATCCCTCCGACCCCGGAGCCACCTCTGCCGCGATCTCATTAAACTGCATCAGTGAGCTTCTGCCCAGTTCTCCTGCCCTCATACGCTCATAATCCCCTAATTCACGCTCCAGCCACCGCATAACACCGCCGCCTCCGGTCGTACCGCCTTGCAGTATCCAATATCCGGGGATCACATATCGGCTTAAGATCAGCCTGGGATCGGCCTTATAAGTGTCCGTACATATACTGACTCCCCCGGCCTGTCCTCCCTGTTCCTGTGTCTCACCGTTACGAATCACGCCCGCTCCCAGAGTCCCGCAGGCCGCGTCAAGCGCCCCGGCCACAACCGGGATCCCTTCCGTCAGCCCGCTCTCTTCGGCCGCCTTCCTTGTAACCGTTCCTATCACCTCATGGCACGGGCTGATCTTAGGGAGGAATCCTTCCGGGATCCCCAATTCCTTCCTCATATCATCATCCCACACACCACGTTTCATGTCAAAACAATGCCATCCATAACTCTGGCAGATGTCCAAAGAGACCTTGCCGGTCAGCCTGTAGACGATAAATGCATTGGACTGCAATATCTTATCCGTCTCCCGATATACCTCCGGCCGGTTCTCCCGATACCACAGCACCTTCCCCGTCGTATACTGCGCCGTCAGCGGATTCCCGCTCACTTGGAATATAGCGTCCTTACCTATCTTGCGGTTCAGCCTTTCACAGACAGAATCCGAACGGTTATCCATCCAGATCGGTGTCCTCGCCAGAACATTTCCCTGCTTATCGATTGCAACCGCCGACCAGCTCTGCCCGTCAACACCGATTCCGGCGATATCCGACGGGTTTACCGCTCCGTTTCCTATACACTTTTTTACCGCCTTGCAGACTGCTCTCCACCACTCATCCGGGTCCTGCTCCGCATATCCGGGCTGCGGATAATATACCTTATATTCCTCGCTTGCCGCTGCAACTGCTTCGCCGTCCCTTCGGAATATGGCAGCCTTACAAGCGCTGGTTCCTATATCGATCCCCAGTAATAATTCTTTCATATCATTCTCCCTGCAGCCAATCTGCAATTCCTACGCCTTTTGACTCCTTATACCTTCTGCTCCCTTTGCCTTTTGACTCCTTATGCCTTTTGATCCTCTATACCTTCTGACTCCTTATACCTTCTGATCGCAGCCGCAGACTTTCATCCGGCCCATGACTAACTCCTTCACAGCCGGAATCCCTACTTTGCCGAACGCCTTAGGATCGAATGTCTCCGGCTTCTCCCTTAGCAGTTCCTTCACCGCATCCGTATAAGCCGCGCGGAGCTCCGTTGCAAAATTCACCTTACAGATCCCCCTGCGCACACAATCCCTTACATCCTCCGCCGTCAATCCTGACGCGCCGTGAAGAACCAGCGGAACATCCACCACCTTGCGGATCTCCGATAACCTCTCCTTATCCAGCACCGGAGTACCCACATAGAATCCGTGCGCCGTTCCGATCGCCACAGCCAGAGAGGAGACTTGCGTACGCTCCACGAACTCTGCCGCCTGTGCAGGATCCGTATTGGTATCCGCTTCTGCCTCCAGATCGTCTTCCTTTCCTCCGACCTTGCCTAGTTCCGCCTCAACCGGGATGTTATTCGGAGCCGCCACCGCCACAACACGCCTGGTCACATCAATATTCTCCTCAAAACTCAGCGCCGAACCGTCGATCATGATAGAAGTATACCCCTCCTTGACCGCCCTCACCGCCAGATCGAAATCACTGCCGTGATCCAGATGAAGCGCAACCGGGACAGACGCCTTCGCCGCCTCGGCCCTGACGATCCCCGCATATGTCTCCAGTGTACCGTACCTGACGGTTGACGGAGTCGTCTGAAGCATAACGGGCGCCCTCAACTCTTCTGCAGCGGCGATGACCGCCTTAACCATCTCCATATTCTCCACATTAAACGCGCCTACCGCATATCCGCCTCTTTGCGCCTCCAACAGCATATCCCTTGATGTAACCAATGACATAATATCCTCCTCCTACTACAATATATTTATGGTTAATATCCCTTACAGCCAGTAAGGAATTACCCATCTTGTTGCTTAAGCTGTTAGAATGTAGAGAGCAATCGGTATATCGGATTCCTCCTTGGACTTCGCGTCCGTAAATAAGTCTGATAACCAGCTCCTCATTCGCAGCATTCGTTTTATGCAGGTTGAACCACCTTTAAGGTGCGTCCGCGTCACACCACAGTAGATTGAATAGGCAATGAGTAAAACTGGTGCCTACCATTGCATACCAAAGATAGGAGTGACACAATTATGAATATGAACGCAGTCGGTATTGATATTTCCAAACGAAAAAGCATGGTGTCCATCCTCCGCCCTGGCGGGGAAGTCGTGGCTAAACCTTTTGAAATCTCTCATCTGTCCGGTGATGTCCAGTCACTGATTGATCGGATTCACTCTCTTGATGGAGAATCCCGTATCGTTATGGAATGTACCGGTCGATACCATGAACCCATTGCCCGTGAGCTTGTGGCAGCCGGGCTCTTTGTAAGCGCCATTAATCCCCAGCTGATACACGACTATCAGGATGGAGACAGCTCCCTCCGTAAAGTGAAGTCGGACAAAGCTGATTCCCTCAAAATTGCGCGATACACTCTTGACAGATGGGAAAAACTAAAACAATATGGTCTTATGGATGAAATACGCAATCAATTAAAGACCATGAACCGACAGTTTGATTTCTACATGAAGCATAAGACTGCCATGAAAAACAACCTGATCGCTCTCCTTGACCAGTCATATCCAGGAGCGAACACCTACTTTGACAGCCCCGCCCGTGAAGATGGCAGCCAGAAATGGGTCGACTTCACTGCTACATACTGGCATGTGGACTGTGTCCGTAAGATGTCCCTGAATGCCTTTGTTGAGCATTATCAGAAATGGTGCCGCCGCAAGAAGTACAACTTCAGCAGAGCAAAAGCTGAAGAAATCCATGGAACAGCCAAGGAACTGGTTCCTGTACTTCCAAAAGATGACTTTACCAAACAAATCCTCAAGCGGGCAACTGAACAATTATATGCTGTTTCCAAGACCGTCGAACAGCTCCGCACCCTCATGAACGAAACAGCCGCCACACTGCCAGAATATTCCGTCGTCATGGCCATGAAAGGCGTTGGACCGTCTCTCGGTCCTCAATTGATGGCTGAAATTGGAGATGTTGCACGTTTTACCCATAGGAATGCGATTACAGCATTTGCCGGTGTCGATCCTGGCGTCAATGAATCAGGCGATTACTCCCAGAAAAGCGTCCATGCATCGAAACATGGTTCTCCCGTGCTTCGTAAGACCTTGTTCCAGATCATGGATGTCCTGATTAAGACAAAGCCTCAGGACGACCCCGTATACTTATTCATGGATAAGAAACGAGCGCAAGGGAAACCTTACTATGTCTACATGACTGCCGGGGCCAATAAGTTTCTCCGCATTTACTACGGTAGAGTTAAAGAATATTTGGCTTCACTTCCGCAATAACAGAGTTACATAATCATACCATTCACAAAACCAGCGTTCTACGGTGGTCTGGTTGTTGTACGCATCTTTCCTACATAAAACTTTTTCAAAAAATATTCAATTTTCTATTGACTTTTTATTTGCAGGCTTATCTTACAAACTCTCAGATTCCCGGGTAGATACAATCTATCCGCTGTCTCTCAAATTCTTCCATCCACTTTCCCGCAGGTTTCCTGTCTGTTACGATCTTCGTAATCGACGGCCAGTCTGTTACCTTCGTAAATGCCGTCGCGTCAAACTTCGTATAGTCCGCGGCCAGAATCCTCTCTCTGGCCGCCCGGAGCATCATCCGCTTACTGTTGGCATCCTGCTCCACAAGATCAGTGATCCCATTCTCAAGGTCCAGCCCCTTACAGGACACGACCGCCCTGTCCACATGATATGAAGCGATCATCTCATCCGTGTGCGGCCCGCCCAGTGCGAAAGACTTCTCCCGCACCGTACCTCCGGTCGAGATCACCGTCCAAGCCGGCATATCGTAGAGTTCCGCGATGATTTCGATAGAATTCGTGATTACTGTCAGCCTCTCCTTCTTCTTAAGCTCCCTTGCTACATAGACGGCTGTAGAACTGACATCCAGCATAATGCTCTCCCCGTCCTGTACCATATCCGCAATCAGGCCTGCAATCCTCTTCTTCTCCTCGACACACTGATTCTTCCGCACATCAAAAGGAAAATCGACAGGTTTGTGCTCCTTCAAAACCGCGCCGCCATAGCTCTTAACCGCAAGTCCGTCCTTCTCCATCTTCTCCAGATCACG
This sequence comes from Lachnospiraceae bacterium, assembly GCA_910575835.1. Classification (GTDB taxonomy): domain Bacteria; phylum Bacillota; class Clostridia; order Lachnospirales; family Lachnospiraceae; genus Sporofaciens. Next base: position 19,578 of record CAJTGB010000028.1, read on the forward strand.
GCGTATGGTCTCTTCCGTCACCTGATAAAGCCGGCTTAATTCACTCACCACGACTCTCTTCTCTTCCCGCAATCTCTCCAGGATCTCATTGCGCCTCTCTATGGCTAACATTTTAACACCTCTTTTCACATTTGTTTTATGTTGCTTTTATTTGTTTCTTGTTGTTTATATGTCAATATTATCACTGCTGATTATATAAGTCAATAAAAATACTCCCAAAAAGTCCCGCACCTTCAGATACGGAATCTTTTCGGGAGCACTCGCAGCTCTCATCGTCTGTATATATTTACAGATGCACTTTTCTGATATGTTTTGCAGATACACTTTACATATGCATTTACAGATTAACAGTTTTACTTACTGATCTTTACCACAGCCTTCACGATCTCCGCCTTTTCATTGATACTTCTGTCCATAGCAGTCTGCATATCGTCAAAATCAAAGATATGAGTCGCGATCCCTTTCAGGTTCACCTTGCCCTGCTCTACCGCTTCGATAGCCATCGGGTAAATATGGCGGTAGCGGAATATCGTCTTGATCGTGATCTCCTTATCCAATGCCATACTTGCCATAATGTTCATCATACCGGTCTTGCCGTAGCCTACCAGAACGATCGTAGCGCCCTTGCTCACCGTTTGGATCGCCTGATTCGTTGTGATCTCTGTACCTGCCGTCTCGATAGCAAGATCAAAACCAATACCGCCCGTCAGTTCCCTGGCCTTCTCCAACACGTCTGTCTCTTTCCCGTTGATCACTCCGTCTGCGCCAAGTTCCATTGCCTTTTCAAGACGCTTCTCCATAATATCCACCACGTAAACCCTGGAAACGCCGCATGCTTTCAGCGCCATCATGGACACAAGCCCGATACAGCCCGCTCCGAATACAACCGCAGTCTGACCAGCCTGAGCGCCGCCCTGCTTCGCCGCATGGAAACCTACTGCCAGAGGTTCGATCAGAGCGCCCTCCAACGTGCTTACATTGTCCGGTAACTTGAAACACAGATCCGCCTCATGCGCCACGTATTCCTGGAACACACCGTCGACCGGCGGCGTAGCAAAGAACACAACATCCGGGCAGAGATTGTATTTCCCTTCACGGCAGAACTTGCATTTTCCGCATGTTTTACCAGGCTCTAACGCAACTCTGTCTCCGACTTTTAAATGTGTCACGTCCCTGCCTACTTCCACAACGACTCCGCCCGGCTCATGTCCCAGTACGAACGGCGGCTCTACCACAAAATCCCCGATCCGGCCGGTCTCATAATAATGCATATCGCTTCCGCAGATTCCTACATATTCAAGCTTCACCAGCACTTCATTGTCCTGCGGTACCGGGATCGGCCTCTCTGTATATCCCATCTCGCCGATTCCATTCATCAATGCTACCTTCATCGTTCCTTCCATCTTAAAGTTCCTCCTTGTATTATAATATTTGACAGTGTCATATCTTAGCTATATATCGTTCTATCTGGTACAAAGCAGCACCGTACGCGGACGCTTCCTCGCGGCACCGGCATACCCTGACATATTCCCCGCTTCCGCCGAAGATATTCTTAGCGGCAACTAAGGTTCTGAGCCGTTCCAGATACGGTTCCATATAATTCCCAACGTATCCCCCAAGTACCACCTCACAATCGAAACACATGCGCAGATTATCAATTGCAATGGCAAGATTCTGCAGGTACTCCTCCCAGATGCGGGAATACTCCCCGTGTCCCGACTCCATTTTATCAAAAAATGCCTTCAAGTTCCCCTCTTCTAATGCCGCCAGATTCAAGGCCGAACAATAGGCGTCCAGACATCCCTTCTTGCCGCAGTAGCAAGTCTTCCCTTCCGGGTGGATCACCATGTGTCCGAATTCCCCGCTCCGCCAATTATCCCCCATGTACATCTCGCCGCCGTCAAAGTTATTCTTAATTCCGTCATTCCCCTTCATCTCAGCCGCAGAGACCGCAGCGCCGCCCACTGAATTACTCAGCGACAGATAGACCATACTGTTCTCCGGCTTCCTGCAGCAGACGTCCTCCGTGATAGCGGCCGCATTGGCGTCATTCAGCAGCTCGCACGGATAAGGTATGGCATTCGCCCATCGCTCCAGCGAGACATTCTCAATCTTCAATATATGCGATTGAGTGAGAATGTTCTTCTGCCGGTCCACGATTCCGGGGAGCGCGATTCCGACTCCTTCTATCCTGTCCTCCGGAATCCGGTTGTCCTTGACAAACGTCCCCAATATCCCGCCAAGCTCCCTGAAATAATTATCTTCACAGGAAAATGTTTTACGGATCCGGTCATGCTTCAAAGCCTTCTTTGCCAGGTCTGTATAGACAAGCCCCACATGGTTCGCCGTGATATCAATTCCGATTGCATACCTCACATCCCTTACCGCAGCGATCGCCTTCGCCTTCCTTCCTCCGGTAGACTTAAGCTCTCCCACTTCCTCAACGACCCCGGCATCCTTAAGCTCCTTCACGATCGTAAGAACCGTCGGGCCGCTGATGCCAAGCGCTGCCGAGATATCCGGCATGCTCGTCTCACTCTGGCCGTTCACATAACGGAAGACCCGGTTTCTGTTCAGTATCTTCACTTCTAAACTATTCGTGCCCCGCCTCATCAATCCTCCCTCTTTCTTTTTTAAGCAGTTTAATTAAGTGATTTCCTAATTGTTTTTATGATATCACATATCCCATGGAATTTCAATATAATAAATTGTTTTTGTCAGATATTATTCAGAAATTCATCAATATAGAATAACGCAGCCCCCGCCGCGGAAGCTTCCACCTTATACCGGCACTCCACCAGATAGTCCTCCGCCCGGTCCCCGAATGGATTCCTCTCGTCCACACGCCGGCAGATATCCTCCAGATATTTCCCCACATGCGCTCCCACATATCCTCCCAGGATCACCCTTCCGTCAAACAACATCCTGACATTGTGAATCGCCGCAGTCAGATACTCCAGATATTCTTCCCACAAACGCCCGGCCGTCTCATCTCCTTCTTCCAACACACGGAAGAACTCCTCCACATTGCCGTCCGTATAACCGGCAAGCCTGCCTGCCCTGCATACCGTATCGAAGCATCCTCTCTTCCCGCAGTAACAGAGCTCTCCGCCCTCCGTCACTACCGCCATATGCCCGATCTCGCCGCCTTTATGCGTATTGCCTTCATAGATCGCATCATCAATAATGACCGAACCTCCCACGCTGTTGCTCAGGCTGATGTAAAATGCGTTCTGAAATTCCTTGTTCGTCCAGGTCTCCCTGTATCCCGCCGCGTACGAATCATGCACCAGCCTGTTGCGGTAGGGAATATAAGCCGCGATCTCTTCCCTCTTCCGCTTTGCGAAGTTCAGCGCCGTGCCGTATGTAATGTATTCACCGTCGTCCGAGATTAGGCTCTGCACCGAGATTCCCACTCCCAACAGGTTCTCGTCGCTGATATCCGCCTCCCGCTTCACACATTCTACCACTTCCCCGATCTTGCGCAGATATGCGTCGTCTTCCAGATCAAAATTAATCCTCTGTCTCTCCATCCTGACGATATCCCCGGACAGATTCACCGCCACCGCAGTAATATGATTCGCCGTGATATCCACGCCGATAGCCGTCCTCGCATCCTTAACATAGGTAAATGCGGTCGCATTCCGTCCGCCGGTATTCTTGATCTTCCCCGATGTATCGATCAATCCCTGTTTCTTCAAGAGCTCCAGATTAGACGTGATCGTCGGCAGGCTTAACTGCATATCCACAACGATATCCTGCTTAGAAGCCGAACCGTGTTCCCTGATATAATTATAGATAATCTGCCTGTTCTTCGCCTTGATCTCGTTCGCTCCTATCTTCTCCGCGCTCATCTGTCTCTCTCCGTCCCGGCAGACCAGAATCCTTCATAATCCAGGGAAAGCAATTCATTGAAAGAATGTATCGTCACATACTCCCCTTCCACGTCTCCGAATCCATACGCCGCATAGATCATCGGAATCCGCGCCTCCTTGCACGCATCGGCGTCCCCTTGCGTATCTCCTACATATACCGCCTCCGTAATCCCGTTGCGTTCCATGATAAGCCTGATGTTCTCCGCCTTCAGCTTCCCCGTATCATCCGGACACATATGATCCCCAAAATATTCCGAGAGCCCCGTATTCTTAAGAAACGCCTCGATATATCCTCCCTGGCAGTTGCTTACGATCAATAACGGATAGCTCCGGCTCAATTCACGGATCGTCTCAGGCATTCCCTCATAGATCTCGCACGGCGCAGTCTCTACTCTCCTGTTCTCATACCGGAACAGATGTACAGACAGACTTTCCTGCTCCTCCTTCGAAAGTTCAGGAAACAACGCGTTAACGATCTTGTCCATGGGCTTGCCGAATTCACGCATCAGATCTTCGCTTGTGATGGTACGCTTAAGCTGCGTATGTTCGCTGACCGCCTGTGTCCATGCGGCCGCTACCTGTTCTGTAGAATTCCATAATGTTCCGTCTACATCAAAAATAATTGCTTTCATAGGATGTCCTGCCTTTTGTCAAGTCTTTTTATTTATTATAATCGCATTATCTATAATTATCAACCTTTCATAAAGGCATTTTAAAAAAGTCTCCTGTTACTAAAACGGGAGACTTCTGCCATCACTTTAATCCTATAGATTTTGAAGCTTTTCAAACACATTATGCAGCTCCTTTGTATACTCTTTGTATAGCTGCATATATTTTTCGTACTTCTTTCCCTTAGAGGCATCAGGCGTATATTGATCCTGTCTCCTTACATACTTCTTAGCTGTCTCTTTCAGATCTCCAAAGAGCCCTACAGCATTTCCCGCCAGAATCGCTGCTCCCCACATAGCGACATCTTCCCGGTTCAATGTATAATACGTCTTGTTCTGGACATCCGCACACATCTGCGTCCATATGGGCGACTTTGCACCGCCTCCGATAATCTTTACATCACGTATATTATATTCTGGATAGAGCCGTTCCATCCTTTCGAATGCCAACGAAAAATCATACGTGAAGCTTTCAAGTAATGCCTTATAAAAATGTTCCGGCCCATGACTCCAGTCAAATCCCATAAACATACCTCTTAGATTACCGTCTAAAGGCATGGAAGATCCCCCCAAAAGTCCGATCGCCATAACCCCGCCGCATCCCGGCTCAATATCCTCCATCTTCTTTTCCATTATTGCAAAGCTTTCTTTGGCTGACCCGCCCGGCTCTTTTGCAAATTGATCAATAAACCAATCCAGAGTAATACCTGAACCTGCAACAAAATGCGTCGTATAAAAATCTCCAGGCACTGCCGATGGAATTACATCAAGCCTTTTCTCAGACTGATCCGCCCGATACTCCGGCACACAGCAGCTTATCTCTCCATAAGAAGAAGCTTCAAAAATCGTATCTCCATAATCCACAACTGCCGATCCCAGACATCCCGCCGCCTTATCTCCGGCTCCGGATACCAACGGAATACCTTCCGCAAGCCCCGTCAACGCCGCTATCTCTTTATTCAGATGTGCACAGATGTAATTAGAATTTACAATCCTTGGCAAGTATCTTGTATCAAGTTCTATCGCACTGCAGATTTCCTCAGACCACCTGTCATTATTTACATCAGCCAGCCCGGTCCACTGTATATACGACCTGTCCATAACAGCATCTTCTACAGATATATCTCCTAACTTACCGATCACATAACCGCTAATCATGAGATATTTTTCAATCTTCTTACTTTCCTGCGGAAATTCCTCCCGAAACCATTCGTATTTAGGCGCCATCTGGGGAAAATTCGTTCCGCCGATACATAAGAATTTCTCTCCGAGCTTTTCCATCTGCTTTTTTGCATATGGCATATAGCGGCTGTCTAAAGAGCACGACCAGGTAGTAATATCATTCCAGTTCTTATCGACCCCCATGAAACCTGACATCTGGCCCGTAAACGCTATAGCCGCTACTGCTTTGCGCCCGTCCCCCAGCCTATCTGTAACCTTACACAGACATTTCACAACAGAATCTACCAGTTCGTCTCCTTTTTGAATAAATATACCGGGACCCGGCCGATAATCTTTTACAGGCTCCATTTCCAGAGCAATACAGACGCTCGTTTCATCGTATGCACCTACCTTGATGAAACTTGTTCCCAAATCAACCGCCAATAAAATGTTTTCCTTCATATTAACCCTCCCGCTCTCACACGATCTTGGTATTGTTATGCCTGTATCATCTCAATCTCCACCCCGTTAGGATCCTTAATCAGCATCACCGTCTGTCCGATCCGCTCAATATATTTCGGATGCATATTAATACCATATCCAGCGCGTTCACATCGGCGCTTACATTCTTCCAGATCATCTACACATAATGCAAAATGCCTGTAAACACCCACATCTGTATTTCCTGCACAGATATGTTTCTGATCCTCTTTATACTCAATCAACTCTAACTTTATATCTGACAATCCGTATAGATATAATTCATGATCACCCATATCAACATTTTTTATTCTCTTTAGTCCAATTACATTTTCATAAAAATCAAATGATTCTTTGACATTCACCATATTAATCGTAATATGATCCACGCACTTTATTTCCATTCTGACGCCTCCTTTTTCTAAAAATAGGACTGCCGGTTTACAGCAGTCCCAAATGCTTATTGTGAAACATCTACAAACTCGATATCCAGAATATTACACAGAAGTTCTAACCGCTCTACCCAATCTCCTGTCCACAACACCTGGTGATGCGTACCGCCATAGCGAAGCCATTTTGTCATAGCTTCCTTCACTCCGTTGTCAGGTCTAAAGAATGTATGGTTCATAGGAATACCCGGAATAATATCCGTATCCAACACTTCACCTTTCATCACAACAAGGCGGTAACTGTCCCCGCTGATCGGCACTAAAGAAGCTACCGTTGTCGTACCAAGCTCTGCCCCGAAGATAGGAGTCGGCGGATTATCCCTGTTACCGATATCAAGAGGCCTGTCAATCAATGTTACCGGCCTGTCCCCTCTTGCCACCTTCCAGTTTCCTTCTCCCATATGCGCGAACATACATGCATCTCTGCCGAAATCTAATGAATACATCTCTGTAAAATGAGGATTTCCAATCAGAAGATGTCCGGCTGCCATTAATGCCATGATATGAACGTCTCCTTCTGCCGCATATGCATATCCTTTTGCCATCATATTACATGCAGCCAATATCGGCAATTGATCAATCCTTCCATCTTCTTCAAATACCATAAAATTCGCTGAAAATCCATCGTAATTCTTCTTTTGCAGGAATTTCTCAAATGCGATCTGAAGCTTTGCCGCATACCGGTGGTTAGATTGCGGCAGCCCCTCTTGTATCTCAAAATTCCGACGGTCTTCTTCTATCTGCCTGTCGATCTCTTCTTCCGTAACATTTGCAAGCTCTGCGACCACCTGACCGATTCCTTCATGCAGAACTTCAATACCAAATTTTTGGAAAAATGCAACTTCATCTCCCAGGATATCTCCCATATTCTGCATTTTCTGCATCAACGCCAGCCGGCATTTCCGAAGCGCATTTACCGTTCCTGCTGCCATAGCCCAATTGCCGACAAATTCCTTAAACTTATCACTCTTCCAGTCTTCCGTGATAATTGCCGGATGATAGCCCAACCGCATAAGCATGTTAGACGTATCCTGTATCCCATGAATTCCCTGATTCGTAGTAAGATAACTCCAGTTCCAGTCATCTGTTACGTTCGGAAGCGGCTGAATATTCGCCAGCATAACCGGAAGATTGTTCTTCTTAAATGCCTGTACGATTCTGAGTCCCGGAGAATACAGCGTATTAATAATCATAATTCCATCCAGTTCCTGATCGTTAAAGCCTTTTACAATACGCTCTGTCTGCTCTCTCTCTTTTGATAATCCCGGGAACACAAATTCCGCCGCATCCTTTAACTGCCCGATCACATCCTCCACAAATTTTGTCTGATTAGCCGGTATCTCAGGCTGTGACTCATCATACAATCCCTGCATCAAAGCAAGAATTCCTATCCTGGGCTTCACTAAATTTAACATATATTTACCTCCTTACATTTGGAATCTGAATAAATTACGGATGAATAACTACTTTCATTGTGTTATCATCCCTGATAGAAAAGAATCCCCTCTCCACATCATCTAAGGCAACAATCTTCTCTATATACTTTTTGGCATCCAATTCCCCGTCTTCCATCATTTTCATGATTTCCTTCATGTATCCCGGCGTAGTAGCATGGACTCCGAACACCTGTAACTCTTTATAATGAATCAGATTAGAATCCAGATAACCTTTCCCGTCGCCGGGAATTCCTCCAAATAACGAGATTCTTCCTCTCTTCGCCGCAACCTTCTGCGCTTCCTCATGCACCGACGGGACAGACGTTGCAGTAATCACCACATCCGCACCTTTTCCCTTTGTCAGCTTTTCTACTTCTTCAACTGTATTCTGTGTAAACGGATTAATCCAAACAATTCCCGGAACCTTTTCCATCGCGATCTTTCCGCGTTTTTCGACCGGTTCAACAATAACCACCCGGGACGCTCCCTTCCTATAAGCCAACTCAGCATGAATACATCCTATCATACCGCTCCCATAGATTAAGACAGTATCCCCTTCATGTATCTGGAGATAGGTCTGACCATTCCATGCACAGGCAGCCGGTTCGATCAGAGTGGCATCATCATAAGAGATACTCTCAGGCAAATGTATTAGATTTCCATTCTTTACTGCCTTTTTCGGTATCTCCACAACAGATGCAAAGACTCCGTCATACTGAAAACCTATAGTTTCCAGATCGTTACACATATTGGAATATCCCTTTTTACAGTAGTAACACTCTCCGCAGCCTATCGCCGGCGCAGCCGTAACCCTGTCCCCGATATCAAAACCATATTCCTTCAGATCATCCCCCACATGGACAATGTCTCCCGCAAATTCATGGCCCAATACTCTGGGTACGTCAATCTTTACATTTCCTTTCAGAAAAGTACGCATATCCGTTCCGCAGATCGACGCCGCCCGCACTGTTACAAGAATATTGTCTGCTTTTTTCAAAGGTGCGCTGATATCCGCTATTCTTAAGATGCGGTCTTTATCCATAATATATGCTTTCATTATTCACCTCGTACAGTGTTACTTTGCCGCTGCAATTACGATTCCTGCGCTTGTCCCCAGCCTAGACGCGCCGTTTTCCATCATCAACTCAGCATCTTCCCTGCTTCTGATTCCTCCGGCGGCTTTCACTTTCACTTCCGGCTGCACGGTTTCGTACATTAATTTCACATCATGTGCCGTCGCGCCGCCTGTCGAAAACCCGGTAGACGTCTTCACAAAATCTGCTCCGGCTTCTTTACAAACCTGGCATACTCTGATCTTTTCCTCGTCAGTCAGCAGACAAGCCTCTATTATAACCTTCAGTATACGCCCTTCCTCCACCTGCGATCTTACCGCAGCAACATCTTCTTTCACTTTGACGAAATCATGCTCTTTAGCAGCTCCTATGTCGATTACCATATCAATCTCTTCTGCACCGTCCTCAACGGCCAGTTTAGCTTCCATGGCTTTAATCTCAGTTCGTCCTGAACCTAGCGGAAAGCCTACGACTGTGCATACCTTTACTCCCGTATCCTTTAACTGTTCGTATGCAAATCTGACAAACTTAGGATTTACGCAAACCGATGCAAATTGATGCTCTGCCGCTTCCTCACATAGCTTCTTTATATCTTTACCGGTCGCCTGCGGTTTTAACAATGTATGGTCAATATATGCCGACAACTTTTCCATATACATCCTCCTGATTACGATGCCTGTTCCATCCCGTTAGGATAAAACATGATTTTGTTAAATAAAATTTCCTTCTTTTCTATCTTTTTGAACACATCCGGCATTTGATCCAGCTTTAACCTATGGGAAATCAAAAGGCTCGGATCCAATTTCTTGTCTGCCATCAGCTCTGCCACTTCCGTCCATTCCCTTCCCGGAAATGGATTCGAAAAGGAATTCCAACTTCCCATTAGCGATAATTGAAAACGCAATATATTATCAACCGCTTTCTCTGACAGGTTAAGACCCTCGTGAGATATCCCCAGATATACGACTCTTCCCATTTTTCCCGCTACTAATATCGCCTGCTGCTGCGCAATCGGAACACCTGACATATCAAAGGAGACTGAAACTCCCTTCCCGTCTGTGTACTGCCAGACCTTCTCCACCGCATCTTCCTTCATAGATTGTATAATATGGGTAGCTCCGCAAGCCATGGCTGTTGAAAGCTTCTCGTCATTAACATCAACCGCGATAATCGTTTTAATTCCAAGCGCTTTCGCATATTGAATAGCAAATAATCCGATAGCACCCATTCCAAACACACATATAGTATCTTCTTTTTGCACGTCCGCTCTAAAAAATGCATGAAGTGCATTAGCTGCCGGATCAATCGTCGCTCCCCAATCATACGGCGTATCTTCAGAAATCTTTATCAGGTTATGCTCTTTTACAGCAAGATACTGAGCAAATGCTCCGTTATTTCTGGAACCATAGTACCGATATTTTTCACAAAGAGAGTATATCCCTTTCTTACACCATTCACATTCATTACAAGGAATCAATGGCGCCGCTGCCGCCTTATCTCCAACCTTCCAGTCATGGACATTCTTTCCGTAGCTAATAACCTCACCGGCAAATTCATGCCCCGGAATAATCGGCAGCACATGGGAACCGTATTTCAAAATCCTGGGTATATCTGAACCGCAGACACCGACTGCCATGATCTTTAAGAGGACTTCGTCATCTTTTGGCTGCGGATTTTCAACATCAACAAACTCCAGATGATTCACCTCTTTCATAAGAACCGCTTTCATCTTATATCCTCCATTCCATTTTCAATCTATCTCTCTTTCTGATATATACCAACTACCTCGCCGGCATAAAATCTGTGAAAATCATTTTCATCTTCATTACTGTAAAACCGCTCAATTTCATTTGCCGGAATTCGCTCGCCTGCAAAATCCAGATAGTACATCTTACGGCATACAATAACAAGTTCTGCCTCCTCAAACCCCGGAGTACCGTCAAAATATTCAATATGCAGATCCATCTTGCTGATCTTGTCCTCATCACGTCCCGAATGACTCCCAAGATATGCCAGCTTACTCTTACAATTTCCCGGAAAAAAGCTTAAAGAGAATGTATCATGCCTTTCAATAAATTCATAAGTATACCTGCTTGGACGAATAAAAATAAACGCCGCATCCTTATGCCACAAATCGCCAAGACCTCCCCAACAGGCAGTCAGCGTATTCACACCTTCTGTTTCATTCCCTGCCGTAACCAACATCCAATCCTGCCCAATACGCTGAAATGGATTGATCTGAAAATCTTTTGAATCAATTTTTTCAAACATCTCCATGACATACCTCCTTTTTAATTATTTACTTACTCAGACAGATCACGTTCCATGACAAACTGTCTAAAACAGCCTGTACACAACCGTTTTCACATCTTGCATTACCGTTCTCAGCAGGCTTAACCGCATCTGGATCCTCTTCCGTATTCGTCGCTTTCGGATCATCTGCAGTCAGAACAATGTGCTTTTCTACATGATATCCTTCGAATCCACGCAATTCCAAATTCATTTCAAGCGGTTCATCAAGGCTTCTATTGATTGCAAAAAGCGTAATATGACCCTTTTGATCTAATACCGCCTGCGCATCCAGATACGGAACATCCTTAAAATCCTTGCTGTCGTAAACATCCGACTCTACCTTGGTTAGAAGCGCTGTTCCTCTCCCATACTGTGTATAATGCAAAAAGGCATAGTATGGCGGAAGAACCCAGCAGCCGCCCTGATTCTTGGTCCGTATATGCGAAATACAGTTCACCAGTTCAGATACGCACGCAATCTTAACACTGTCCGCATGTCTAAGTACAGATAACAACATTCCGCCCAGCGCAAGCGTATCCTCTGCCGTATAAACGTCCTCCAGAAGAGGCGGCGCAATACGCCATCTCTCCTCAAACCGCTCTTCACGAGCTATCGAATGCCATGTGTTGAATTCATCAAAAGATATATATACATCATGGTCGCTTCGTTTCTTTGCCTTTATGAATGCAATCGCAGCGGCAACATTGTCAAGATACCGATCTGTGACCATCGGCTTCGCCAGATAGTTCGCACTGTCATTCTCCATATTTCCAATATAGTGATGCACAGACAGATAATCCACAAAATCATACGATGCTTCTAATGCCTCTGCGTCAAAAGCCGGAAAAGTATCCTGTCCAGGAGATGATGAACCCGCTAACACAGTTTTAATCTCACTGTCAATTAATTTCATTCCTTTAGCAGCCTCTTTCGCCAATAGGCCATATTCTCTGCCCGGCTTCTGCCCCACCTGCCAGATACCGTCTATCTCGTTAGACAGACACCAATATTTGTAATTCAACGGTTTCTCAAAACCATTTCTTTTTCTCATCTCCGACCAATAAGTACCGCCTTCAAAATTACAGTATTCCACACAATCCATGGCTTCCAGAACCCCTCTGGTTGCAAGATTCACTGTCATCATCACATCGGATCCATTCTTGCGGGACCACTTCGCAAATTCATCCAGCCCAAATTCATTTGTCTCAATACACTGCCAGGCAACTTCAACCCTTCTGGGTCTCTGTTCCTTTGGCCCAATTCCGTCTTCCCATCTGTATGTTGAAGTAAAATTACCTCCCGGGAAACGATTCAATGTAAGATTTAACGGTTCAATGTATTCCATAACATCCTGCCTGAACCCATCTTCATCCGCACTTTCATGCTCTGGTTCATAGAGTCCCCCATAGACACATCTTCCCAGAGGCTCCACAAAAGAACTAAACACCTTTTCATCAATTGCAGCAATCGTAAAATCTTTATCAATAACAACTCTGGCTTTCTTCATCTTCAAACACCCCATCCTAATTTTCCTCTGTAAGTTTCATCAAGTGAACGGTTGCCTCATCTACAAAAAGATGATCTATGTAACCTTTTTTTAAAACACTTCGCAGGATCATCGCCTTGGATACATCGTATACCACACATATTTTATTGGGTATTTTCTTTAGATCCTGAAGCGATATGGATATTGTTCTGTCATCATAAGACATATCACATACTTCCCCCTCTTTATCCAGAAAATGTGTACAGAAATCTCCTGCCAAACCATTCTTCCTCAGCTTTTTCAGATCATTCTTATTAATAAATCCATTACGGAACATTGCGTTATCTTCTCCCAGATCTCCCACTGTAAAAACTGAAATATCCACTTTTTTCCACATGTTTAAAAGACCTGCAACAACTGAATCTGAATAAATAGATTCTTTTATCCCGCTGTTCTCCACAAGAACAGGCAAAGGTATCACATACGGTGTTCCATTGAATGCCTGAGCCAAATTTGTAGAAATTTCAGAGACATAGATATTCTTCTGAATATTTCCCATTCCACCTGATAACGGAATTACTTTTATATCTTTATATTCTCTCTCCACCTCAATTTCCTTAGATATACGAAACAAAGTGTTACCCCAGGTAAACGCAATGGTAGCTCCGTCCGAAACTAATTCACTAAACAACTGACTTACCGTTTCTGCCATTGCCTTTATCATCTTATCTCTGCCTAAAAAATTCTGATTTTTAAAAACCTTAACATTTTTTAATCCATATTTCTCTTTCAGCCAGTATTCCATATGACCGTCGTCCATGGAATATTCTCTCACCTTTATCTCCACGATCCCCTCTTTTCGAGCAGCTTCTAAGAGCTGACACACATAGGCGCGGGACAAATTAATAATTTCAGCAATTTTTTTCTGGCTATACCCATAATAATAATACATTTTTGAAACTTCTACTAACAACCTTTCCTTACTCTCCATAATTGAACTACCTTCCTTTTCCTTCGCATTCAGGCACACTGGCATAAAGATCCGTTGCTTTTAAAGTTCCAGATTCTACCAAGGCCTTATTTTATCATTATAATCCATAAGCACCCTGTTATGGTAGTCATATTGATGATGGGTTATTAGTCTTTTTATCTGCTTTGCCGAATCTGACGGCTTAAGAGGCGCTTCTTGGCCTCCCATCCTCGTTTGCATCCACCCGGGATGTACCGCCAAAACTCTGATCTCATCCTCTTCCAGATATCTTTGAAGAATGATGCTCTGCATGTTCAGCGCCGCTTTTGACATGCAATAATCATACCGTATGACATAATCTGCATGTGCCTGCAGACTGCCTGCTTCCGAAGAGATATTGACGATTACTCCTGCCTCTGAATTCTTCACTAATTTCAATAATTGTTTTGTAACTCTCAGAGGCCCTAAAGCATTCGTGTTAAATACCTCTAATGCTCCGCTGACTTCAAAATCCTCCAACCGTTTCTCACTGTTTTTTGGAAGTATACCGGCACAATTAATCAAGATATCAATATGGCCGATCTTCCCAAAAAGCTTCTGCGCATTATCCTTTACAGAAATATCATCGGTAATATCCATGATTCCAAAGGAAAAATTATCATTCTGCAGATAATTACAAATATCATCTTCATTTATATCAAATCCAAATACCTGACAGCCCTCACTTAGATATTCCTCTGCCAGGCATCTGCCTAGCCCCCCTGAAACACCTGTAATTACTATATTTTTCATTTTCTTACCCTTTGACCGCCCCTGCCATCATGCCTTTCTCCAGCTTTTCCTGGAAGATAATATACAAAATGATCATAGGTAATGCCGTAAGCACAAGAATTGTCATGATCATAGGAATGTTTACCCCATACTGCCCCTGGTATTCCCAGACCGCCAAAGGCAATGTTCTCTTGGAAACAGACGACGTAAGTACCAATGCATATACAAATTCATTCCACATATTGATTCCGTTATAAATCGCAAGTGTAGCCAGCCCTGGCTTTGACAGCGGAAGAATGATCTTCAAGAATATCCTGACTTTTCCAGCCCCGTCAATCTCAGCCGATTCCTCTAATTCTTTGGGTATCCCCTTCATGAATCCCGTTAATATAAATACAGAGACAGGGAGATTAAACGCCACATAAGGACCGATCAACGCCATCGGAGAATCATAAAGCCCCATTTGCTTGGCAAACAAAAATACCGGAATCAATGTAGCATGAATCGGAATAGCCATGCACGCGATCACAATGTTAAAAATCAGGCCGCCCCACCGGAAATCAAGTCTTGCAAACACATAAGAAGCCATAACAGCACAGGTAAGGATCAACGCCAACCCTACGATACATACAACGATACTGTTCTTAAAGTAATTGAAGTAATTTCCTGTAAGAATCTCTATATAGTTACTGACCATCAACACTTTGGGAATCTTAAATACCGAGCCTGAAAACAATTCCTGCTGATCCTTTAAAGAAGTAATCACCATATACACAAACGGCACAACCGTTATCAATACCCAAAACAGTATAAATACTTTTGAAATAATTCCTAAAGGAGTGATTTTCTTACTTTTTACCATTTTAATCCTCTCCTTTCCAGTACATTGTCTTAAATGTTAACAGCGAAATAACCGTTATGATAATAAACATCGCCGAGGCAATTGTAGAACCGTATCCCATCTTCATACTCGTAAATGCATTCTTATACATATAAGTAGCCATCAGCTCCGTCTTACCGGAAGGCCCGCCTTCTGTCATAACATAGATGAGATCAAAATACTTCAAAGAACCTACCATACACATGATCACCGCACTTTTTATCGTATCAGACATCATGGGGATCGCCACTTTGAATATATATTGGGTTCTGGTTGAGCCGTCGATTACCGCCGCCTCATAAATATCCGTCGAGATCGTTGTAATACCGGCATAATAATATAGCATGTAAAACGGCACATACTGCCATGATATAACTATGATCACTGCCGCAAGCGCTGTAGATCCAGAAGATAAAAGATTAAAAGGCTTATCCATAAATATCCGCATTATAACGCCTGCAAGCCCATATTTGACCTCAAATAACTGCCGAAATAAAAAACCTATTGCTACAGAACTCATAAGCAGCGGAAGAAAATACGCCGCCTTTATCAGCTTGGCACCATGAAGCAGCCCGTCGATCAAAAATGCCAGAAGCATGGCTATCGGCATCTGTATTACAATACAACTGATCACCATGATCACATTATTTTTTACTGCACTCCAGAACTTCGTATCTTGTAGCAAGACCTTCCAGTTCTCCATACCTATGAAGGTTCCCTCTGCTGTTACCCCATTCCAATCAAGGGTACTGATATCAAACGTGTAGATAATGGAACGAAAAATAAATAAAACCAAAAAGAAACAGGTTGGCAGTAAAAACGCAATAGAAACTCTATTGACAGCACGTCTTCTTCTTGAAGCTAAGTCTTGTCGTTTCATATGCTTCCCCCTATTTTGTTGACAGGGCTGCCGGGAAATATGAGAATTGCTTCCCGACAGCCCCTTAGTTAATTGTTATTTCAAATCTGCAATGGTATCATCCATCATCTTACCATATTCTTCCGGTGTGACCGAACCATCCAAAAGCTGCTGCAGCGCGTCTTTATGAACCTCTGCCTGTTCATTCGGAAGATACTGATCCAGCCAAAGCTGCATATGTTCTGCGGACTGTGCGGCATCGCTGATCGCAATACTAAGTTCATCTGTAAGCTCAATATCTTTTAACGGAGGAATCTTTCCTTCTTCAATTCTCTCCTCTACTGCCTTATCATCCAGAAGATATGTAATTGCCTTAAATGCCATCTCTGGATTCTGAGATGTTTTTGCAATAGAACAGAAATTATCACCGATCGTTCCAATATAATCTGCTGCGCTTCCTTTACCATTCGTGTCAGCCGGGAACTGGAGAATACCAATCTTCTCTACATAATCAGGCGCTTCTCCTTGCGCGGTAAATAAGAACCATCCGCCCATAATATACATTCCCGCTTCATCATTATATAACAGATTACGATCCTGCCCAGAGTCATAGTCTAATGCATTGAAGTCATCTCCGAAATATCCCTTTTGCGCCCATTCCTGGAACTTCTCTGCTGCTTTGATATAATCCTCTTCCGTAAAGCTTCTTTCTCCGTTATACCCATCCTCAAAAGCCTGCGCACCTGCAATTCTGTCCAATATGTATCCATAGATAATGGAACCGGTCCATTTAGTCTTATTGGCAAGCGCTATCGGAATCACGTCTTTTTCAAGTAATTTATCGCAAACCTGTTCAAATTCATCTAACGTTGTCGGCGGAGTGAGACTATACTCTTTAAACATGTCCTTGTTATAATACAAGAGCGCCGGAGATACATTCTCTATCGGAACCGCCCATATCTTATCCTTGTAAGTAGCCTGAGTTATAGACGCATCCAGGAACTGATCTTTATAATTATCTTCATTCATCAGATCTGTCAGATCATAGAGCGTATCTGCGTCTACATATGACGTCATAGGACCGCCGGTCCAATGAATAAATACATCCGGAAGCTCTCCTGCCGCCATAGCCGTTACTAACTTTGTCTTATACGCGTCATTTGCCATAGCAACGACATCTACTTTATACCCCGGATTATCTTCTTCGAACCGCTTCATGGAATCCTCAATCGTCTTTGCAACTGCATCCTGCGTCTGAATATGCCACATCGTGATAACCTTTTCATCTCCAGCAGATGTGCTTTCCTTTGCCGAATCATCTGAACTTCCAGACGTCTTCGTATTCACGCTGCATCCTGCCATTCCCACACCTAAAGCAGCTATCGCTGCGAATACGGTTGCCATTTTGAAAACTTTTCTCTTCATTCTTTGACCTCCCTTGACCTATCAAACTTAATTGATAGTGAATTAATTTTGTTTTTTATAGTGAATTAGTTTACAAATAAAATATAACATAATTCACTCGGCTAATCTATTCATTTTTTCTACAAAATTCAACATTAAAATTTGTGGATAAGTTATAAATGCAGAACATCCTTTCTTTTGCCTGATATACTAAATCATATAGAATGGACATGATTACATACCAATGCCGTGCGAACGCATTTACACATCAAAAGACAAAAAAACTGCCCTGAAAATGTTATTCGGAACACCTTCCTCAACAACATTTTCAGGACAGCTTTTGAAGCCGCCGTTCTCTTCAGTTCTTATCTCTCCTCGATCGCCATGATCATATCCACCCTGGCCTGATGCCTTCCGCCCTCAAACTCCGCATCAAGCCACGCCTTCACGATCTCCTTGGCAGTCTCGATCCCAATGATCCTCGCACCAAACGCCAGTATATTCGCATCGTTATGCTGCCTTGACAGTCTTGCCGTACATGGCTCCGAACAAACTGCCGCCCTGATTCCCCTGACCTTGTTAGCCGCAAGCGAGATACCAAGACCTGTCCCGCAGATGAGAATCCCCAAGTCCACATCCTTCGCTGCGACCGCCCTTGCAACCTTCTCTCCATATACCGCGTAACTGCAGCTTTCATCACTGTCCGTCCCATAATTGACAACTTCGTATCCCAGTTCTTCGAGATATCCTGCGATCTCATTCTTCATTGCAACAGCCGCGTGATCATTCCCGATTCCTATCTTCATTTATATTTCCTCTCTTCCATTCATCTTATTTTTATATTATAATATCTAAATGTATAATTATCAACATGACACCGGAGAATATTATGATAAAACTAATTGCAAGCGACCTGGACGGCACACTCCTAAAGAACGGCGCCCAGGAGCCTAATCCCAGAATCTACGATATTATTAAAAAGCTGAAAGAGAAGGGGATCCGTTTCGCAGCGGCAAGCGGGCGGCAGCACTACAATCTAAGGCTTCTCTTCGAACCTGTTAAGGACGATATCTTTTATATTGCTGAAAATGGTTCCCTGTGCATCTGCGGCGAACAGGTGATATCCAGAGGCCTTATTGAACGCAGCCTGGGCCTCCGTATATTCAAGGCTGTCCGTGACCGAGGCGGCTGCCATTGTCTTCTGTCCTGTGAATCCGCATGCTATACCGATTCTAAGGATACGGAATTTATCCGGTATATACGGGACGTTCTTCGTTACGATCTGAGAACGGCGGATGACCTGGCAGATATTACAGAACCGTTTTTAAAGATCGCCATCTGCGATTTTACCGGTACGGACGGCATTGAAGAGTATTTTGGGGAATTATTTAACGATGAGATCAAAGTTGTCACTTCCGGTATGATCTGGATTGATTTCATCGCTCCCAACGCCAATAAAGGAAGCGCTCTTTCAGATCTGGCAGCGCATCTTGGCATACGCCCGGACGAATGCATGGCCTTCGGCGATCAATACAACGATACAGAGATGCTCCAATTCGCAGGGATCAGCTATGCCATGGCCGACGGAGCGCCCGGCATCTCTGATTATGCAACAAATGTCACGGACTGCGTTGAAGATGTTTTGGAAGATTTCCTTAAGAAACTCTGAAAATTCAGGGTTCTCACCGGTATTCACTTTACAAACTGCTGAAAATATGGCATATTTAAACATGTTATCAAAACAAAAATGAGGGGATTTTCATGAAGAAACTAATATTATTTTTTCTGAAGCCGCTGTCGTTTCTGCCCGCGATATGCATGATGTACATAATCTACAGCTTTTCCGCCCAGACCGGCGAGGCTTCCGGAAGCTTGAGTTATACCGTCAGCTATAAGATCGTCGAGATCGGCAATGATACCTTTGATGTTGGAATATCGGACGATCAGCTCGGTTATTATGCAAAACGAATCGAATACCCCGTCCGTAAGCTTGCCCACATGACAGAGTATTTCTGTCTGGCAATCGCCGTTTCCTTTCCGTTCTACGTGTACGGATTAAGAGGATTCCCGTTGATGCTGGTCGCCGGACTGATCTGCGTCGGCTTCGCCGCCGGGGACGAATACCATCAATCCTTCGTTGACGGGCGCGGGCCTTCCAAGAAGGACGTCATGATCGACAGTATCGGAGCGTTCTTCGGTATTATAACCGTCCGAATCATCTGCTGGACCTTCCTGGCTCCGTTCCGTGTCGCGCAGCGAATCGAAGAACGGGCACGGAGAAAGGAGATGGCCAGACGGCAGGCAGAGGAGCGGGAAATGGAACGCCAGGAGCTTGCCAGATTCCGGGCTGCAGAGCGGCGGCGCGCAGAGGCGCGGCGTTTTGCAGAAGAGCGCCGGCGGACGGAGCTCCATCTTGATGATGATCATCGCCGGTCAGGAGCACAGCGTTCCAAGGATAACCGCAGACCGAGAGGAGACCGGGAAGCATCATTCCCCAAGTCTGAGAGGGAGAAGCCCGTACGGCAGGCATCAAGAGTCAAAACAGCACAGTCCAAATCCGAGAAACCGGAACGTGCAGTTAAGAGGCGTCCTTCTCAATCACATATGGACTCCGTAAGTTCGCGTCCCCGTCCTGTAAAACGTGTATCTGCACAGACAAAACCTTAATGTAAACACATATACGAAGGGGGATGCTGCCTGCATCCCCTCTGTCATAGCTTCTATTCTATTCCTATTTTATTTCTATTCCTATTTCATTTCTATTCCTATTTTACTATTTCATTCCTGTTCCATTTTTAATCCTTCTCATATCCGTTCCGTCTGTACATCACCAGGAACACCAGAGCACTAATGATCAATTCTCCGAACAGCACTGCGATATCCAGCGGTTCTACGGTATATTTCACTCCGTTTGCAAAGCAGTCCGTCATCTTTGTCACCACACCCGTAAACAAGAATCCAGAGATCCGTCGAAGTCCGTCCGACATATTTCCAAACATAGGTATCATCATAAATACGATCAACAGCGGATACCCGATCAGATTGGCATTCATCTGAGTATCGGCACAGATCCCCACGATCATCCCGATCACACAGCTAATCAGCGACGCCGCTATGCTCACCAGGAAATATGCCGGAATTGACACCTGTTCCATCGAAATCCCGCTGACCCACAATATGGCAAAATTTATCACCACCGTAAGAACGAACGGATATAAAATACTTCCGATAAAATACTGCATCCCTGTAATGGACGAAGTCATCAATACACGAAGCGTATGCTTTTCCTTTTCTTCCGCAATCGCCGTTCCTACCGTCAGGAAACCATTTGTACAGATATTCATCGTAATTCCAAGATTCAACAGCACCGCCATCATCATAGGCACCAGTTTTCCGTCGGTCCGAAGCCCATACAAGATCTTGCACCCCCACACCATACCCAATACCATAAACGGTCCTATCATCACCGCCGTATTCCGGCTGACACAGAGCCATTTGATCCTTGCCACTGCCGCTAATTTATTCATATTCTCCATCTTCTCAACTCCTCGATTCTTTCTACGCATTCAATGCCTTCCCTGTTACCTTCAAAAATACGCTCTCCAATGTCGGCTCGCATGAATGTATACACTGTATCCGGTTCTTTCGCATCCATTCTGCGATCTTCCCGATATTCTCGGATGTCTGTTCCAGCACGATCTCTTCCTGGTTATCAAGAAGAACCTGATACTTCTTATCATGATTATATTTCAGGCAGAGTTCCTGCGGCGACCCAAATTCAACGATCTCACCCTGATAGAGAAGCGCCACCTTATCACACAGCTTCGTCGCTTCCTCCATATTGTGAGTTGTCAGGAATATCGCCATCCCTTCTTGCTTCAGATTCAGAAGCATCCTGTGGATCTCCACCGCCGTCGTCGGGTCCAGTCCGCTTGTCGGTTCGTCAAGGAACAGGATCCTCGGCTTATGAAGAACGGCTCTTGCCAGGACAAGACGCTGCTTCTGCCCCTTGGACAGCTTGCCGGCCTGCTTCTTACTGTGTTCATACAATTCCACCTGTTTCAGAACTTCTTCCACTCTTGTATTCGATACACGCCAGATCTGTGCAAACAAACTAAGATTCTGCCACACGGTCATCTTATCGTATATGCCGCTGTTATCAGAAACAACGCCGATCTTCTCATAGATCGAAGCGTCAATATTGGTAGAATCCGTTCCCAGGATCTTCGCTTCGCCGGATGTCTGCCTAAGCTGCCCTGTGATGATCTTGATCGTTGTCGTCTTACCGGCTCCCGACGGCCCTAAAAACCCAAGAATCTCTCCCTGATGTAATTCCATACTGATATCCTTAAGCGCCAGATCCGTCTTAAACCGCTTGGAAATATGCGACAGTTGAAGTAATACATTCTGTTCCATATGATAACCTTCTTTCTTATTTCTTTGATAGAGATATCATAGCATTATTCCGTTGCCAGATGCCGTTATCTGCCCAAATGGGGCAGATGATTGCCTGAAATGTTGAATTCTCCTCCAACCATTATTGTAAAATATAAATTATTTGTCTATAATGAAATACATAAGGAATATATTTTGAAGTCTTAAATCAAGACACAGGAGGCAGTTATGGTAAAAGTTTATTTTGAATTATCAGATGACAAAATTATCTCTACATCCAAATATTTTAATAATTCCTATACAGATGAATGGTTGGATGACTGGGCAATAAAGGTAATCCGCCAAGTAGACAATTCAGTATTACTCTCTCCAGGTCTTGTTGACAGCCCAGTGTTGGGTCCGATCACCATCCGGGAAATCAGCGGCGGAGCAAAAGCTCTTATTACTATGAACTCCGACAACTCTGTAATCAGTAATGCTAATAGCTGTGGTGAAAACTGTGCAGAACTTCTGGCAGAATTAAGTAAGAAAAAGGATTTTTCAATTTATCTCGCTTACCCTATGAATTTCAGTGACCACACCTTCGATATGGAAATCACCCGGACAGGAAAAATATGTCACACCGCAAACGAGTTTGAAAAGGAGTATCTTTTATGGAGACAAAACATGACCTTCTGATTCAGAACAAACGCGATATTCAATTTAAATTTACAATACAAAGAAAATTTACTATTATCCGGGGAAATAGCGCTACCGGAAAAACCACCCTTTTCCAAATGTTCAGCGACGCCAATTCTTCCCGGTTATCAGGAGTTACAATCTCATGTGATGTACCGGTAAAAGCATTGTACGAAATCGGATATAAATACGAATTGGAAAATGAAGCCGGTAATATCTACATTATTGATGAAGATTTCGGACCATTAAAAAGCAAAGAATTCGCTGCTATTGTCCTTAAATCCGAAAACTGTTTTATTCTGATCACACGTGAATCTCTCCCAACAATTCCTTATAGTTACAGGGAAATATACGAAATTAAAACGTCTGGGAAATACCACTCACTTGAAAATATCTATCCAAAATACGATAATTTTCAAGACAGCGATCATATCAATCGGAGCATTTATACAAGATTTGATTCTCACAAAATCCAAACTATATCTCCCAGAATCTTTCGAATGGAAACTGTTGCAAAATGGAATGTTTCGAAACATTAGTATTGTAGATTCACTGATAAACCACCCTGAAGCAGTTGTAGATACGCACTATACCAGCATCGAAAAATATTGTTCTAAACTACTGACCGATTTGACTCAAAATACACCAGCTCAATACACCAAAGCCCGGCTCAATACTTGCTACTTATATCCTTGCTGCTGCAAAAAAACAAAATGTGATTTTTATACACGATTCAAAAAAACCGATTGACGCACATCACAAAATGGGGCCATCCTCCCGACAGCCCCATCCCGCTTAAAGCCCCGCTCAGATCCTTTCCAGCAGAGCTCCTTTCATATTCCTGGAGAACATGCATTTCTCCCCATTCTTCATGCGGATCTCCCGCCCTTTGAGATCCAGCTCCGCGATCTGGTCCACATTCACAAGATAAGCCCTGTGAACCCTTAAGAACTTCTCCCCAAGCTTCTCCTCCAACTCCTGCATACTCCCGATAAAGTCCATTCTGTCATTAACCGCGTGCAGTTCTATCCTGTGCGTCCGCCCGGCAGTCTCAAAGAACACGATCTCATCCACCGGAACATGCTTGACAATATCCATGATCTTCACAGAGAAGAATTCCCGCTCTTCTCCCTTCTCCCTGCACATCCGCTCGGTGATCACTTCAAGGCAATGGCGGATCCCCTCCTGCATCTTTCTGGGATTCCCCTTCACGATATAGTCCAATGCCTCCAGATGATACCGGAACGTCTCAAATGCCAGATCCTGAAACGACGTCACATAGATCAGGAATCCCCTTGAATCCAGCCTGCGGATCTCCCTTCCAAGCTCAAAGCCATCCATAGATTCGCCCTTCAGCTCTACATCCAGAAAATATATCCCCCGCCCGGGAGTTTCCTTCACCGCCTGTATAATCTCCTCTGGACGGCCGCTGCACAGCACGATCTCCATATCATATCCTTCGATCATGATCTGTTTTTCCAGATATTCCCTCTGGGCATCCCGTATCTTTGCATCATCTTCGCATATATACACCGGAAGCATACTTTTCCCCCTATGTCCTGTTTATTAATCTAATTCAGTTCAATTCCATCTCATAGCTGATATTCTGCCTGGACGCCGCGCTCTTCTTCCGGTACTGCTTAGCAAATATAAACAGGCCGAAGAGCACTCCGTTGAGCAGCAATGCCGACAGCAGATCATTCCATGACACGCTCTGATTCATGAGTACATCCGCGGAAAATTCTCCTGAAATGACCAGCGCCAGATTATTATTCAGGAAATGAATGATCACTACCGCCCATATATTCTCTGTCTTCATGTAGACATATCCCATGAATATACCAAGAGCCACACAGACGATGATCTGGTTGCCCGTCATGATCAGCCCTTTATCCGGCGTCACATAATAGAAGAAATCCAGCGGCAGATGCCACAGCCCCCATACCACGCCCAGGATCAGCACACCCTTGCGCAGTCCGAACCTTTTCTGCAGGCAGGGCTGCAGATAATATCTCCATCCATATTCTTCCCCGAAGAAAGCAAGATACGAAAGTACAAAATTCAAAGGCATTATCCCAAGAGTGAGCCAAGCCTGGGAGCTCTTCATAATGTCAATAAATGCTTTAAGCTGCCCCATAAGAGCGTAACCTGACGCCGCCCGCAAAAAATATAATATCAGAAATAAAAGGATGCAGCCTACAGAAGCTTTCCAATTCTTCCACCGAAGCCCGTAAGCCTCTCTCTTCTTCCTTCCCGCCGCCAGGAGGCAGATCAGGCCTATAATGCTCCCTATGATCATAACATACTGAATCGCCATAATCCACAGGGGAACCGTCCCTCCCGGCATCGTTATCTCCCGTCCGCTGTCTGCTACCGAGAGAACCGAACATGCAATTGCGATAAATGTTGTCACAATAAAGCTCATGTAGAATGCCTTCGGCATATTCCCCTCTTTCTTATGTGTCAGCATAAATGCAAACATCACGCCCATTGCCGGATATAGCATCTGCGCGTTCGGAAATACACTTAGGTTGATCTGCCTAGCACTTCCGTACCACATCAAAAGTCCCAACAGATATGGAACTCCATAAGCTATTGCTGCGAAAATAGTAAGCTGTCGTTTTTCTGTTTTTGAATCCATTTTTCCTCCTCCTTGTCTACGAACTGCTTTCGAAATTTATTCTAACCTTCTTCCGCCATTTTGCAGCAAAAAATGCCCGAACTGCCGTCTTTCATGCCTAAACTGAATCGGCCGTCCGGGACATCGCCTTGTCTTTGTATCAGGAAGGTCAGCCGCAAGCTGCCGTCCGCGAAATGCCCTCACGCTTCCTGTATCTTCAATTCCTGAACAAACTCTCCATCCTGTATCATTGTAAATGACAACGCCTTCTCATACTTTTCCAGAATATTCTTATAATTATTAAGGCCGACCCCGCGGTCAGCTCCCTTCGTAGAATACCCAAGGGAGCCGAGCCGATGGAATTCCACAGCCGAATACATCGTATTTTTCACACGCAATGTCGTATACCCGCTCTGCCTGCTGATCATGATATGGATCCGGCCGTCCTTCTTTCCCTTCACCTCTTCCATGGCATTATCCAGGAGAATTCCCAGACACCGGCACAGATCTGTGCTGCGCATCCTGGTTTTTTCAAAGGGATTCAGAACTTCCAGTTCCCAGTGGATCTCTTCCTCCTGCATCTTCTTCATTTTCTCCAGAAATAACCCCTTCACTTCCGTTATACGGATATTAGCCAACTGATTCATCAGGCGGATCTGATTGCCCACCTGCAGATCAAAATCTTCCGTCATCTCCTGGATGTATGTCTGAATCGCCGTAAGATTCCCCTCCTCTGCCTGCAGATACATCCCCGACATCATATTCCTGAAGTCATGCCTGAACCGGCGCACCTCTCTTTGCAGCCCTTCCAGATTCTCGATATAAGCTCCCTGCTGCTCAAGGCTTATGTTCTGTTCCTCTATCCTCCTCTGCTGCATCTCTTCCCGCCCGGTATAGATGAAGATCATATAGATGATCAAGAGAAATATCACCGTAGTCGCCGGGTTATAACCCGCATCTTTTGCGCTGATCTCCACTACCTCCTGCACGATCTGTTGCAGAGCAGGATATAATCCCAGGAAGACCAATATCAGCGGCTTTAACTTCTGGTTTTCCCACTGGCCGAACAATTTTCCGGCCTTCGTCTTATATAAGAAGGCCAGAGTAAGGAAGAGGCAGAACGGAATCACGACCCACTCCTGAAACAAATACTGCTTCCGGTCCGACATATTTCCCAGATAATAGAATTTGTCAGGTGAAAATATATCCGACAGATTCCAGCCAAAGCTATACAATATATTCAGAAAAACTGCCGTCGCCAGATATGTCCCGAATGATTTCTCATACATCGCCCGCAAAAACAGAATCGAGCCGAATATCGTGAAATAATCGATGATCACCTCTCCTCCACTGTGCGGCAAAGCAAATAATCCTGTTTTATAAAAGATCGTGCCGACAAGAGCGCACGCAAATATATACAGCATCAGCGTCCAAAAAATAGTATAATAATGTCTCCTGTTTTTATACGGAATCTCCCCCAGAAGCAGAAGCGACGCACACACATAGAAAGCCGTCGTGATTCCCATACTCAGAAGATTGGCGCACATCGCGTCAAAAAATGTCATTTTCTCATCTCCTCCTTGCAGCCGATCATGTTATGCCCGAATCCGGAAGGTCTTCGGCGCCAGCTTATATACCAGCACACACGCTATGATACAGTAAACCACACAAAAAACGATCGTTGCAAGCCCGAATACGAACGTCGGCATCCGAAGCTGCATAAACCCATAGCAGAACAGATATGTCACGATCACTACGACCCGGTATGTTCCGCTCTTAATCTCTGTACCCGCATTATACGGCTGCAGAAGATAATAGATCGTCAGATAATGCACGGAAAAGAACGCGCTCATACACAGGATCGAGACGACCAGCATGACATAATTCATCGGATCCTTGGTTCCGCCCGACAGATACAGCAAGGCGGCAAGGCCCGTTCCTATGACAGCCGCCGGAAGCAGGTTCACCTTCATGATCTCCCGAAGCCTGATGCGGAACAGTTTTAATATACACTCCGGCCGCTTATAAAAAGAATAAGTCAGAAGGCTGTGGTCGCAATTCATGAACAGTACATTCGTAAAGCCCGTCCCTCTGTTGATACAATACATGATAAATACAAAATATGGAAGCATCGTCAGTATTATCTTATTGACAGGTTCTTTGTATTCCGGCCAAAGGGTGATCCCCAGTATACTTCCGCACACCGCGCACAGACTGATCAGCGCTATTTTCTTCGAAGATTTCCAGAGTACCTTCTGGTGCCGTTTGATAAACAGCTCGTTCAGATACTCGAAGCCTCTGCGGCTGCTTCCTGTCTCCTCTCCGATCTGTATCGCTTTTTCGCTCTGTCTCTTGACCGAAGTCCTGGCTTCCTCAACCTGGCTCATATACTGCGTCAATAGCTGCTGATAGACCTCCCTGAATTCGTCAAATGTCCAGATCTTCCTGACCGACAGGATGCCGAGCAGGATCCCGCATATCAGGATACCCGCGCTCACCGCCTCCGGCAGCACCCATCCTATGACCGGAAGACCGTAAGCCGCTGCCAGAACTCCCGCGATCGCAGCCCATTCCTTCACTCCTACCTCATTCTCGCTCACCGCTATTCCCGTGCGCTCATAAGCCCGCAGCGAATGCGCAACCACCGTCAGTTTGATACCCGCCGCGGCAAATGGCAGCAACAGACAATACCACAGCGTCAGCCCGCTCATTTTCCCGAAGATCAGGCCAAAGATCAGATAACCGATCAGAACCTTAAGCATCTCATAACTGTAGGTGACCAGCGCAAACTCCCTGGCGTTCATCCGAAGCAGGATCAGCGCGTAATATTTGTCCTTGGTCGGATTAAATATATAAGTGTTTAAAAACGCCCCGACCAGCGTCAGCAACACAAAGATATGCAGAAATATCTGTCCCGCAGGCGCAGTCTCATACAGACCTGCCGCCAGCATGAGCATCAGCAGAAAATACAGGAATTTCCCAAGGAATGCCTTGATAAATTCCACTATCCCGGACAAGATATTCCCAAGGATCTTAAGATCCGGGTCGCAGTACAATTCCTGCGGAAGCAGCCGTTTGATCAGCGGAATCTGCTTCAGAGAATAAAGTATCGTGTTGACACGGTAAGTATTCTTTAAGGAAAATGCTATCTTCAATGTCTTATTCATGTTTGTCTCCTCGCGTCTAACCTGATATGTATCGTATAAATGATGTAATTATGCAGCAGAGCAGCTTGTCTGAACTGTTCAGAATTATGCTGCAGAACTGTCCCGAAGCGCGGCCAGGATCTTCTCCTTGAATTCCTGACTGTCCATATCCGTCTTGTCAACCTCCTCCAGTTCTCCGTGATTCAGTAATACAATCTCATCACAGAGATCCAGCGCAAGATCCATGATATGTGTGGACACGATAATGATCCGGTCCTGCTTCAGACTGCGAAGGATCTGCTTCATCTCCTCCGCCACAACCACATCCAGCGAGGTCAGCGGTTCGTCCAACAGCAGGATATTGGGCCTGGCAATGATATTGACCAACATCTGCATCTTATTCTTCATTCCATGGGAATAGTCCTTCAAAAGCTTATCCCTGTCCTTGACTCCAATGCTCATATAGTCAAGATAGGCATCCAGGCTTTGCGGCTCCTTGATACGCTCCCCGTGAATGTCTATAAAAAATTTAAGAAATTCCCGTCCTGTCAGGAATTCCGGCACCGTCGGTGTGGACAGCACATACCCGATGTCATCCGGCATGATCTCCTTCTTCTGTCCGTCCATTTCCAGATAGAAGCTTCCGCCGTCAACCTTCATATCCTGATTCAGGCAATTAAAAAGCGTCGTCTTCCCCGCGCCGTTGCGCCCCAGAAGTCCGTATATCCTGCCGCTTTCAAAGGAAAAATCAATATCATGCAGCACCTCTTTTTTCTCAAAATGCTTCGATAGATGTTCAATGGTAAATCTCATATGCGCTCCTTCTTTCCTGGGATCGCCGCAAATCATAACTTCAGCATCCCCATTCTTCCTGTCATAAATCTTTTCTGTTCCTTATGATGAATATTATACAGATTATGGTTGAAAATGTCATCCCTTAATACATTACTCCCGCAGCAACTATTTAGAAATATTTCTAAATAGCTGTTGATTTTTATATTCTTTCATGCTATTATCTATTTAGAAATATTTCTAAATACTTATTAAGGAGGAATGCCTATTGAGTTTCGGACAGACATTTAAGGCATTATCCGACCCCGTTCGGCGCGAGATCCTTACACTGCTGAGATCCGGCAGAATGTCGGCCGGAGAGATCGGGAGTCATTTTGATATGACAGGAGCTACCATCTCCTATCACTTAAGTATTCTAAAAAAAGCAGACCTGGTATACGAATCAAGATATAAGAATTATATATACTATGAACTGAATACTTCCGTGGTAGAGGAATTAATGGCATGGCTTTCGAATTTAAAAGGAGGAACTGAATCATGATCAAGAAGAATCGAGCATTAATCATTGTAACCAGCATAATCACTCTGGCGCCTATATTAATCGGTATCCTGTATTGGAACCAGCTGCCGGATACCGTCGCAACCCATTTTGAATCGGACGGAACGCCGAACGGTTGGAGCTCCAAGCTCTTCGCTGTATTAGGGCTGCCGGTCTTCATATTCACAGCGCACATACTCTGTGC
Source organism: Lachnospiraceae bacterium (assembly GCA_910575835.1). GTDB lineage: Bacteria > Bacillota > Clostridia > Lachnospirales > Lachnospiraceae > Sporofaciens. The sequence continues at coordinate 49,756 of CAJTGB010000028.1, forward strand.
TTTTGGCACCGCGATCGACCCGAAGCGCAAGAATATCAGCCCGAAGATGTACCGCCTGCTCCTTGGACTCTGTCCGGTGGTTTCCATTGTCTGCGCCGCTGCCGTCTACGGATACGCCCTGGCGCTCCCTATGGGTAACTGGCTGAACTCAGCATTTTTCATGAATCTGCTGATGGGCATCATCTTCTTCACGATCGGGAATTATCTGCCTAAGTGCCACCAGAATTACACCGTAGGCATCAAGATCCCCTGGACTCTGGCAGACGAGAACAACTGGAACCTTACCCACCGGTTTGCCGGACGGTTATATGCTGCGGTCGGCATCATATGCGTTCTCAATGCTTTTATACAGCTTAGATGGCTGATGCCCGGGATGATCATAGTCATAATTCTGCTGCCGGCTGGTTACTCTCTGGGATTGTATCTGAAAGAGACTAAAAAGGAGAAATTTTAATATATGCGGCAGTCCCTTTAAATGTCTGTGGAAAAAGTTTTTTGTACATGCTATAATGCAACATATATCATCACCGACTATTGTATGTTTTATCCGAAAGCAATATATACTATATCTATATAACTGAACCACTACCGGCTAAAGCCGGTAGGTTCGATTTGCTGCTAAAGCAGCCTGAAGTTGTCCGTGCTCTTCTTTATGCTTTTGTACTTTAATTTTATCCAATCTCGAAGTTATCTGATTTGTTTTTCTCCTGCAAATCCTGGTTTTTGATATACTCTCTGATGATTTCATCCGTCACATTTCCACTACTTGCCACAAAATATCCTCTTGCCCACAAATGCTGTCCCCAGAATTGCTTATTCAAATCCTTATATTCCATTTGCAACTTTCTGGATGTATTCCCTTTGATATATTGTACCAATTTGCTTGCAGACAAGTGCGGTGGAGCAGATACCAGCATATGGATATGGTCTGCTCCTACATGCCCTGCCAAAATTTCCACATCATTACTTTGACAGATGATTCGGATCAGTTCTCTTGTCCGTATTGCTATCTTCCCTGTAATCACAGGTTTCCTGTACTTTGTAATCCACACCAAATGATACTTAATGTCATACGTACAATGTGACGATTTTCTATAATGCTGCATATTCTTCACCTCAAGTTTAGTATCTCTATTTTTTCCCTTTTCTAAACTTGAAGATATAGGGTTGACCTAAAGGTTTCGCCTTAAGGCGAGGGTTTTAACCCCATTATACAGACAATAAAT
>CAJTGB010000028.1:51085-60106 GCA_910575835.1 Lachnospiraceae bacterium
AATAAATACGTTGATGTGCAGTATAACAGTTCTCTTGTTTGTATCTACGCCTCACATCAATTAGTAGCTGAGCATAAACGTATTCCCACAGGCATTCGGAATGCGAAAAGAACAGAGATGTCCCATCTTCCATATCCAATATACACTCCGGATACAATGGAATCAACGCTGAATAAAGCAGAAGCTATTGGCAACAGTACAAGAACCGTAATAGGCAGGTTGTATGACAATGCAAAAGTAAAAGAACAGGCTCTTGTAGATGCAAGAACCGTATTGGATATCGCTGGTGTATATGGTAAAGATATCCTTGAAACAGCTTGCAGCCTTGCACTTAAGGACTTTCATCTGATTACTTACAACACGCTTATGCCTTATGTGAAAAGAGCTGCAAAAAACAGAAAAAATGATCTTACAAAAAAGAACGTAAAAGATCATAAGCAGGGAATCGTAAGAGGTGCGGATTATTATAGAGAGGATGGTAAAAATTTATGAATACAGAGATCAAGAAACAATTATCANCTCTCAGCTCTAATAACAGAACGGCAGAACAGACTGATCACCAGGCTGACAAAGAATGCAGATTTAAAGTATCCCAATGCAAGCCTTGAAACTTTAGACTGTGATGCACGAGAGATCAGTAGGGAGAAAATCGCAAATCTTGCAACCATGGGATTCGTAGGTGCTGCAACAAACCTGATCATTACAGGCCCGACGGGTGCCGGGAAAACCTATCTTGCATGTGTCCTGGGTGTAGAAGCATGTAAACAGACTCTCCGGACGTGTTATATCAGAATGCCGGATATGCTGGGACATTTTCAGGCCCACAAAGATAACCTCAGAGAGCAGGTACGATACCGGAAGAAACTGGGAAACTATAAAGTGCTGATCATAGATGAATGGCTGAACTATAAGATCAATGAGAAAGAGTCAAAATTCATATATGAGTTGGTAGAACAGCGTTGTGGAAATAATCCGACGATCTTTGTCGGGCAATACGAGGTCTGTGACTGGCATGAACGGTTAGGCGGTGGAACCCAGGCCGATTCTATTATGGACCGGATCATACATAACTCTTATTCCATACCGACTACCGAAAATAACCTCAGAAAGCTGTACGATTCTCAAAAAGCCAGAAAACTTATGGAGTCCTTAAACTCATAAAAACGCAGATTTATTTTTGTATGTGGCAGACGATAAATCAACCGTTAGCAGGAAACACTGATGACTCTTTAGATGCCACAACATTTATTCCTTTTATCAGGAGGTTTTTAATGAAAATAAAGTTAGACGAACCGACCATTCCTAATGATATTCGACAAAAAATACGAAATCTACGAGTATTGCTTGATCTGGCAGACAATTTAAGGGATGAAATCCTGGCATGGTATACAGCCGAGCTAAAATCTTATGATTTCAGAGCTGATGCACAGCAAGAATTATTTAATCCTAGAACAGGAACCACTGTTGAAGGGATATCAGAACTTGCCATCATGGAGGCACTTTCCGAGCTTCAGATTTTTAATGAAGTAAGAAAGAAAAAATGAGGTGAAATTTATTTGCCATTAATTTGAAGCTGTTATTTTAAGCTTTGTTCAAGTTTTATGCAAAAGATTGTCTCGGTGATTTCGATTAGCAGACAAAGAGAGGGCAGAGCCGGTCATCAAAGGTTCTGTCTTCTTTCGTTCAAAAAGAGAATATGCTGGAAAAATAAGATTTCGAGGAATTTCGTATCAACATAACTGGCCAAAGGTCTGCTTTGTTATTTCTTAATTTTATTCAGGAACATTCCAAAATTACTCTGGACAATTCATGATATTTTCAGTACAACTATATCTTGTATCTTATAGATGGCCCCCAAGCACTAAAATCAGGACGGATTTTGGGTGGCTCTCAAGCTTTAAATTGGTGGCTCCCAAGCATTAGAATAATCATACACCGTCCGGGAGGATATTGTGATGGCGATGGAGGTATTGGAGCTGACAGACGCCCAGGCCCAGGCGCTGCTGGATTCCCCTTCGCCGCTGGCTGATGTGTACCGCCATTTTGAAAAGCTGGAAACCGGCTATATGGATGTGATACGGGAAAGCATTGAGGAACGGGCCAATGAGATGCACAGGGTCAAAGAAGAACAGAGGGCCGCCCCGCTCTATCCCCACTCCGCCGCCTATGCGTCCGAGCATGGGGAGATGGCACAGTACCGCGCCTCCCTGCAGGTCAGTCTTGCCTGCAAAGAAGCCATTGAACAGGCCATCAGCGCCCACTATGGGGATAACCGCCTGAATACCGAGGCCGCTGTCAAAGAGGTGCTGGAACAGTTCGGGCCGGAGCGTATGCAGTACATCCTTGCCAATACGGTGCTGAAAAAGGAGCATGACGGGCGTATCTCCCGCGATAACAAAGCTTGGGCGAAAACAATCCCCATGCCGGAGGATGGCGGCGATCCCCGCCACAGCTATGTCCTGGTGGTGGATAAGGTCAATCCCGGCCTGACCGACCTGTTTTTGAAGCAGGCGCGGAAAGTCCTTCAAACCCCGGAGAAAGGCTCCGTCCTGGAAAAACTCAAACAGGAGCCGCCGGAACGCAGACCTGCCGCCCCTAAGAAACGGGAACCGGAACGATGAGCGCGGCAAAGCGGAAACGGGAGGTACAGGTGAATTTCCGGGTTTCCCCGGAGGAGCTGGCTCTGATTGAGCAGAAAATGTCCCAGCTTGGAACCGCCAACCGGGAAGCCTACCTGCGGAAAATGGCGCTGGATGGCTATGTGGTAAAGCTGGATTTGCCGGAGCTGAAGGAGCTGGTATCCCTGATGCGCTATTCCAGCAACAACCTGAACCAGCTGACCCGTAAAGTGCATGAAACCGGGCGGGTTTATGACGCTGACCTGGAGGATATATCCCAGCGGCAGGAACAGCTTTGGGACGGTGTGCAGAAGATACTGGCCCAGCTTTCCAAGCTCTCCTGACCGGACAGCTTGCCCCATCTGCGGAGGGAGGAACGGCGTTCTTCGCCGCGCCTTCCTCCGCTTTTTCTTTTTGACGGTAAACTTGCCGGATGTGCCGGAATCATGGATAATAGCGGCAGAACAGGGTTTTACGAAAGGAGTGGACTGCTATGATGTCATTTGAACAGGTGATAGACATTTTTGGGGACTATCTGGCATTGGATACAGAAATGGAAGTCTGCAAAAGCCGGTATGGGTATATCTGGGTGAGTTTCATGGGACAGGGGAATTACCCGGCTATTGCAGCGGCATGGTCTGCCATACCCCAAAGGAGCTTTTTGACCTTCTGCTTTCCGATTATGAAAGCTATCTGGAAATCCAGCGGACAAAGGGATGCAGGAATGTGACGGAGGAAGATAAAAACGAAATTGCCGCACTGTGCCAATCCCGTTTGGAGAGGTGGGAAAAAGGAAACGCCAGATAGCTTTGGCGATTTACTTTCGGCATGAAATAGGATATACTGATAAAGGTCAAAGCGCAGACAGTCCCGCAAACGGGCGGGTCTTTTCATAGAGGAGTGAGTATATGGAAAATCATCAGCTATCATCGGACAATCCGATGATTTTGGAAATCAGAGAATTGCTGGAAAAGTCAAGAAAAAATATCGCGCAGCAGGTCAACACCGAGCTGCTTACAACCTACTGGAACATTGGCCGGATTATTGTGGAGTATGAGCAGCAAAGCCAGCTTCGCGCAGAGTATGGAAAGCAGGCCTTAAAAGAACTTTCCAAAGAACTGACAAGGGAGTTTGGAAAAGGCTTTTCGCGCTCCAATCTTCAAAATATGAGGGCGTTCTATCTGGCGTATAAAAAATGCCAGACACCGTCTGGCAAATTGGCCTGGTCCCATTATTGCGAGCTTTTGACAATCTCCGATGAGGGCAAGCGCAGTTTTTATGAAAAAGAGGCTGTCAATTCCGGCTGGTCGGTACGGGAGCTGAAACGGCAGATTGAAAGCTCCTTGTATGAACGCCTCTTATTATCCAGCGGCGATGCCAACAAAGAAAAGGTTCTCTCGCTGGCTCAAAAGGGAATTGAAATCGCACAGCCAGCCGATATTATCCGCGATCCCTATGTATTCGAGTTTTTAGGGATTCCCGAAAACAAGCCTTACCTGGAAAGCGATCTGGAACAGGCGCTTGTGATGCAGATTGAAAAATTCCTGCTGGAACTTGGCCGGGGATTCATGTTTGTAGGAACCCAACAGCGGATCACCTTAAATAATACCCACTACTATGTGGATATGGTTTTTTATAATAAAATCCTGCGGGCCTATGTGCTGATTGAACTAAAAACAAAAAAACTGACGCCGGAGGCTGCCGGACAGCTGAATATGTACCTCAACTACTATGCGGCGGAAGTTAATGACCATGATGATAACCCGCCTATCGGCATTATCCTCTGTACCGATAAAGACGGTGTTGCGGCGGAGTATGCGCTGGGCGGTCTGTCCAACAATATCTTTGCATCCCGCTATGTCCTCTATATGCCAGACAAGGAGCAGCTGGTCGCGCAGGTAGAGGCGGTTCTGAAAAAATGGCATGACAAAAACGATGGGAACCAGTAATAAAGTCTGCCCCGGCTGCGGCAGAAAAATGAAACAGCAATTCATCGGCTTACAGCATTGTAAATGCGGGATAAGCTGGAAAAAGGACATCGGATTTTTTGAGCGTACCAGCGATATGGTCTTTGCGTTAGAACGCCGGACCATTGGAAAAAAGGTCAAACAGATTCCGGTAATTCGATATAAAAATGGAGAATAAAAGAAGCAAGCGGTCTGCGTATGCAGGCCGTTTTGTTATGGAGGGAGGATTCTATCATGGCAACCACACGCATCATGCCGCTGCACATCGGCAAGGGCCGCACCGAAAGCCAAGCGGTCAGTGACATTATCGACTATGTATCCAACCCGCAAAAGACAGACAATGGCAGGCTTATCACCGGCTTTGCGTGTGACAGCCGGGTAGCCGATGCCGAGTTTCTGCTGTCAAAACGGGAGTACATTTCCACCACTGGACGGGTACGGGGCGCGGACGATGTGCTGGCCTACCATGTCCGGCAGTCCTTTGTCCCCGGCGAGATTACCCCGGAAGAAGCCAACCGGCTGGGCGTGGAGTTTGCCAAACGGTTCACCAAGGGCAATCATGCCTTTGTGGTCTGCACCCATATCGACAAATCCCATATCCATAATCACATCATCTGGAACGCGGTCAATGTGAACTGTGACTGGAAATTCCGAAACTTTTGGGGCAGCACCCGCGCGGTCCGGCGGCTCAACGATACCATCTGCGTTGAGAACGGCTATTCCATTGTAGAGGACCCAAAACCGCATGGAAAAAGCTACAACAAATGGCTGGGGGATCAGGCGAAGCCCTCCCACCGGGAACAGCTCCGCGTGATGATTGACCAGGCATTAGAACAGAAACCGGCAGACTTTGAGGGGCTGTTAAAGCTGCTTGGGGAAATGGGCTGTGAAGTGTCGCGCCGGGGACAGGCAATCCGGCTCAAAGCCCCCGGCTGGAAGAATGTTGCCCGCATGGATGAAAAGCTGGGGCAAGGGTACAGCGAAGATGAAATCCGGGCGGTCCTTGCCGGAGAAAAGCAGCATACGCCCCGTAGAAAAGACGCAGTTTCAACTCCCACTCCGAAGGTCAATCTTCTGGTGGATATTCAGGCAAAATTGCAGGGCGGAAAAGGCGCTGGCTATGCGCGCTGGGCAAAGGTATTCAATCTGAAACAGATGGCGCAGACAATGAACTATCTCACCGAGCATGGCCTGCTGGAATACGCAGTCTTGGAAGAAAAAGCGGCTGCTGCTACCACCTGCCACAATGAGCTGTTGGCACAGATCAAGGCGGCGGAAACCCGCATGGCGGAGATAGCCGTATTGCGGACCCACATCATCAATTATGTGAAAACCCGCGAGGTCTATACGGCCTACCGCAAGGCTGGGTATTCCAAGAAATTTTTAGCGGAACATGAATCGGAGATTTTGCTCCACAAGGCGGCAAAGCAGGCATTTGACGATTTGGGTATCAAGAAGCTGCCTACCGTCAAGAGCTTGCAGGCCGAGTATGCCCAGCTGTTGGAAGGAAAGAAAAAAGACTATGCCGAGTACCGGCAATCCCGCGAGGAAATGCGGGAACTGCTGACCGCAAAAGCCAATGTGGACCGGCTGATGGGATACGGGGAAGAACACCAAAATGAAGGGAAAAAAGAACAGGGACAGGACCGCTGACGCGCTCGTTTTTTCGTATTTTCTCACCGCCGCAGGCAGGTGAAAAGCGTTCCGAAGGAACGCGCAGCCACAGAATGAAATTCTGTGTTCAAAGGGGCTTGGGGAATCCCCAACAAGCAGCGCCAGGAGCCGGATGGCTATCCTGGGGCATTGCTTGCCACGGTTATCCCGGAACGGGATAACCTTCTTTTTCTCGAAAAAGAACAAAGCCGGTGAGGAATTTGTTAAATTCACTCACCGGCTCAATTCATTTCAAATTTCTCGGATAGTTCGGTTAGTTCTTTCATGGTTTCCTGCGTATGGTGCAAGAGGGTTTCACGCATTTCTGACGGGCAGCTGCAATACAGCATCTTCATCTGACCGGCTCCCTCATCTTCCGGGGAAACATCTGGATTGATTAAAGAATCCAGAGAAATCGGCAGTATCTTTGCCAGTGCCTTCAAAATCAAAAAGGACGGATTCATCTGCCCTTTTTCAATCTTGGCAATCTGCTTGACAGATACATGGCTCAAATCAGAAAGCTCCTGTTGTGTCAGGCTTTTTCCTTTTCGGGCTTCCCGCATTTTTTGCCCTAAAGCGGTTAAATCATCAATCGGCATAATCATTCACCTCAAGTATATTCTATCGTGCCGATTTACGCAAAGGAATAACCTTATTATACCGACTAACAGATATGATTATACTGTTTTTTAGTGAGACATAAACGCTATCCTTGTATCACTAACCAAATCAAATTATAATAGAGGTGGATATTTTTTTGAAAAAATCTGTGCGCTGTAACATTTTGCGGACATTTGCCTGTTATACTATCCGCAAAAAGCAATGGCGCACCCTACATCAAGACCATTTACGGCATGGACTATCAATGGACAGGAGGCGAGTCAAAATGAAGTTTAAGAACCTCTCGGTAAAGTGGCTGTTTGGCTGGGTGACAATATCTTTTGGAAAACGGCGATTACCTGTATATCCAGACATCGGAAACCAGCTATGATTACACGCTGTACGGCCCCGACTACAAGGAACTGGACGGAGGCCAGCTTGACAATCCCGACCTGTCCCTTGCGGAAGCCGGAAAAGAAATCCTTGCCGCCTATGAACTGTCGGCTGGGAAAATGGAACCCCTGGCCGCGACAGGCTGGATGATTTTCTGGAAGCAACCGAACAGGCCAATGCCATTTCCCAGCCGCAGGCGTGGAACGGGATCAACGGCCTTTTGAATTTAGAACCCCGTTTTGAGGGGAACAGGATAACTTTATCCACCGCCTGCCGACCATGCGGAAAACCCTTGATTTCCGTGGACTTTTACCACCCTAAATGCGTAGACAGATACAAATTATTTATGTGATATGGCTGTCTACCATATTGACAACTGTTTTCGCGTGTATTATACTGTATTTGTTATAGCAATACAGTATAATACAGAAATGGCGGTGAGAATTTGGAAATAGTTGTAAGCAATAAAGCAAGCCGACCACTGTATGAGCAAATTTCTTCACAGATCAAAGCGGCTATTATGAGTGGAGAACTGAAAGCTGGTGAAGCAATTCCATCTGTGCGTTCATTGGCAAAATCGTTGCACATCAGTATTCTTACAGTACAAAAGGCTTATGCAACTTTGCAGGAAGATGGTTTTATTGAAACAACTGCTGGAAAAGGCTGCTATGTGTCGGCACAAAACCAGGACTTCTATCTTGAAGAACAACAAAAGAAGATAGAGGAAAAATTTGCAGAGGCAATCGAGATCGCACGCACAAGCGGAATATCTCTCAATAAGTTGACCGATTTACTAACCCTTATGTATCAGGAGGATGATGGAGAATGAATGATGCTTTAATTATTTCAGGCCTAACCAAGACATATAAAGATTTTATGTTGAATGGAGTTTCATTTTCTGTTCCATGTGGTTCTATTGTAGGGCTGATTGGTGAAAATGGAGCCGGAAAAAGTACAACTATCAATGCAGTGTTGGGGCTTATTCAGAAAGAGGCTGGCAGCATTTGTGTTTTAGGTAAAGAACAACTAGATAACGAAATCAAGGAACAGATTGGTGTCGTATTTGACGGCAATAACTATCCTGAAATTTTTTCTACCCGAAAACTCAACCGGGTTATGAAAGACATTTATCATTCGTGGGAAGGACACACATTCCTGAACCTTTTGAAAAAATTTTCTTTACCTGCTGATAAACCGATTAAGCAATTTTCAAAAGGAATGAAAATGAAATTGGCAATCGCAGTTGCCTTGTCCCATAATTCTAAGCTACTGATTTTGGATGAAGCCACCAGTGGACTTGATCCTGTCATACGGGATGATATTTTAGACATCTTATTGGACTTTGCACAGGACGAAACTCATTCTATTTTGATTTCTTCGCACATCACTACTGACCTTGAAAAAATTGCTGACTACATTGTTTTTATTCACGAAGGGCAAGTAGTATTCTCAAAGCCGAAGGATGAGCTGATAGAGCAGTATGGTATCATTAAGTGTGGAGCCGCACAGTTCGGGGCATTGGATAAATCGGACATCATCGTATACCGCAAGATGGATTATGAATGGCAGGTGTTGGTTGCTGATCGTGCTGCCATGAAGAAAAAATATCCCAAAGCGCTGATTGATTCAGCTTCGATTGACGAAATTATGCTTCTCTATGTAAAAGGAGAAAGGGGGAAATAAAATGAAAGGTGAAGTGCTATACTAAAGTTGTAACGGGAGTGGCTAATGAGATATAATAAAAATCACAAGAAAGAGGTATTCATTATGTCACAAAATTACACCCCCGA
>CAJTGB010000029.1:0-5788 GCA_910575835.1 Lachnospiraceae bacterium
TGTGGATCAAGTAATGTGTTACAGATAATATCGGCTAAGATTTGAATTAAATGCATACGATGCAGCCCCCTTAAAAAAGTAATATAAACAAGGGCTGCGCCGCATTTTTTGGAGCTTATGTCAATAGTAAATATGCTGGTTTTTATGGGCGAATTTTGTGCAATATTTTAATCGTATTAGTGGTTATGAATAAAGAAAGGCACAGGGAATCCCGTGCCAATTAAAAGAAACACTATATGTTGTAGTTGATTGAGTTAGGTTGTTAACATTGGTTATATAATTGCCCAAATGCTGGATGATAAAGTGAATATTTTAATGTTGAACTCAATCGTGTCATACGATGAAAATACGCAATATGATACAGGCATTAATATTATTGTTGGCGGCAATAGCTTAGGGCGGGGAGTTACGTTTCCGCAGCTTCAGACAATATATTACTGCCGTGTGGCAAAAAGTCCGCAGGCAGATACTATGTGGCAGCATGCAAGGATGTTTGGGTATGATAGAGATCCAGATTTAATGCGTGTCTTTATGCCGCCGAAGCTATTCAAACTGTTTTCAGATATTAACAGGACTAATAATAGTATCATCCGGCAAATTGAAAATTCAAGCAATGGGTGCAATGTTAAAATATTTTACCCGACGGGTTTGAAACCGACAAGAAAAAATGTTTTGGATAAAAAGGCCGTTGGCGTTTATTCAGGCGGAGTAAATTATTTTCCATTCTATCCAGTGAATAGAACAGTTTCGGATATAGATAAAATATTGGAATGTTTTGATAATGACTTGTATACGGTAAGTTTAAAACTGATAGTAAAACTTATTGAACATATGGATTCCGAAGTTGATGACTGGAATGCGAAAGTATTTATAGGATTTATCAATACGTTTTTGGCGGCAGATCCTGCAACACAAGGAAAACTTATTGTTCGCCGTAATAGAGATATAGGAAAAGGAACAGGAACATTACTTTCTCCCGTTGACAGAAAATTAGGTGATGAATATACAGAGGAAGTAGTACTTACTGTTTATAAAATTACCGGGAATATTTCAAAGGGATGGGATGGAGAAGAACTTTGGATTCCCAATATTAAGCTGCCAGGAGATTATGCTTATTACAGCGGAGAAAATGCATAAAATAAATGTGGGATGTGATAGTATGGCTGATACAAAGACACCGGAAGAACGCAGCAAAAATATGTCGCATATACGGAGTACAAATACAAAGCCAGAGGAACTTGTAAGAAAATATTTATTTACACATGGGTTTCGGTATAGAAAAAATGATAAACGCTATCCTGGAAAGCCAGATATTGTACTTCCGAAGTATCATACGGTGATATTTGTGAATGGTTGTTTTTGGCACATGCATGGATGTTCCAGGGCAAGATTGCCTCGGTCAAATCAGGAATATTGGGAGCCGAAGATTAAACGTAATGCACAGAGGGATCAGGACAATATCAGAAAACTTGAAGATACAGGTTGGAAAGTAATTGTAGTTTGGGTATGTGAATTAAAAAAGCGTGTGGCCGAAGAACGGTTGCAACGATTATGTGAAGAGATAAAAAATTGAATATAGGAATCGGTAATAAAGTCACTTGTCGGATTGTTTTTATAAAAAAGCTGTCCAGTAAGTGACTTTTATTTTTGAAAATTTTTAGAAATGCAATAGGTAACTTCCTTTGTGCAGGAGTGCAGAGGATGCAATCCCTCTGCTCTGGGTACAGGGGCGAAGCGCCCTGTTGGGGTCAAGGGGCAAAGCCCTTTGGCGGGTTAAGGGCGGCAGTCCTTATCGGGTCAAGGGTGAAACGCCTTGCCCAGCTAGAGTTGGCGCCTGCGCCAATTCGTACTGGGTATTATCTGACGCAGGAACCGGCAGATTCGGCAGCAAAGCTGCCCTTCCCGCAGAGAGAAAATTGAAAAGAAGGAGGACAGAATGAAACTGACCAGACACAACGGCAGAGCCGGGAAAAACGGTGCTTACAATCCCAAACACAATGACCGGAGATTTGATGTGGCGAACAGTGAACATATCGACATGGAACGGACAAGGCAGAATATTTACTGGGATTGTTATACCGGCTTATCTTCTGCCCTGACAAGGGAGAGGGGCGGGGAAAACGATTATTCTTTTGAGAAGATTGAACGGATTTATTATTATGAGCATTATGCAGACCATGTACAGGCGCAGAATGAGCGGAACGAAAAGAACAGGCACACAGAGCGCAACCGGACGGTGGATGACTTGCTCACTAACAACAAGACCTGCCCGGAAGAAAGCATTTATCAGATCGGGACAGTAGAGGAATCTGTTCCGGGGGAACTGCTGGCAAAGATTGCTGTGGAATTATTTGCGGAGATGGAGGAAAAATTCGGCTCCCATGTCCACATATTGGACTGGGCGCTGCACCTTGACGAAGGCACCCCGCATATCCATGAAAGACACGTTTTTGACTGTGAAAATAAATACGGCGAATTATGTCCGCAGCAGGAGAAAGCGTTGGAAGAACTGGGGGTGCCACTCCCTGATCCTGAAAAGAAAAAAGGCAGGAACAACAACCGTAAGCAGACCTTTGATGCGGAGTGCCGGAAAATGCTTTTCCGTATCTGTGCGAAACACAGTCTGCATTTGCAGACAGAACCAAGCTACGGCGGCAGGGGATATCTGGAAAAGCAGGATTTCATCATTGAAAAGCAGAAAGAAAAACTCTCCGCACAGGGAGAAATTTTAAGGCAAAATACCATGGCCATAGCGGAACAGGAAAATAAATTTGATAAAGCGGCAAAGGCTGTTTTAGAGAAGGAAAAAGAACTGGAAAAACAGGAAGGATTGATTGAGGAAAAGAAGCAGGAACTTTCAGAAAAGCAGGCGGCCCTTGCAACTGTCACCATGAAGATCGCAGACATAGAATCGCTGGTAGAGGAAGTGGCGGACACTGCTTATGAGAAAGCCTGTGAGGTTGTATCGGATACTGTCCGGGCGGAGACACAGAAAGAGGACATCCGGGCAGTTGAAGATTATAAAAAGTGGCTGGCTTCGCCGGAGCGGAAAGCCCCGAAGGAGAAAAGGGATTTTGCCGTGAAGTGCCTGAACACAGTCCAGGAGCAGATAAAAAATGCGGCGCAAAATGTGCTGAGGAAAGTCCAGTCGGCGCTCCAAAAGCCGGAGGTAAGCCGTGTGAATAAGGAACAGATTAAGGAGAAAGCAAGGGAATCTATCAGGGACAGGCTTGCAAGGGGGAAAACAGAAGCAGACCGGGCGAACCGTGAACGCATGAAGCGCAGGGATGGGATAAGACCGGTAACAAAAAAAGATATGGAAATTTGAAGCATTTGCTTTTCTTTGCGGAGATGGCAGATGCTTTTTTATTTCGGAAAGGGACGGTATGAATGTATTTGAAGCAGTAAAGGAAAATGTGACGGCAAGGCAGGCGGCTGAGATGTATGGTATCCGGGTGAACCGGAACGGCATGGCGTGCTGCCCGTTCCATGATGACAGGCATCCAAGCATGAAGGTGGATAAACGTTTCCACTGTTTCGGCTGCCAGACAGACGGCGACGTGATTGACTTTGCGGCAAGGCTGTATGGGCTGAATAACCTCGGGGCGGCTGTGAAGCTGGCTTCTGATTTTGGAATCAGTTACGACAACAATGGGCGGGCTTCCCCACTCCCGGTAAAGAAAAAAATATCTGAAGAACTGAGGCTAAAGCAGGCAGAGTTACAGTGCTGCCGGATTTTATCGGATTATAACCATTTGTTAGAAAAATGGAGAACAGAGTATGCGCCAAACACTCCGGAAGAAGAATGGAATCCCCTGTTTGTGGAGTCTTTACAGAAACAGTCTTATACAGAATATCTGCTGGATACTCTGCTGACCGGTACGGCAGAAGAAAAAGCCGCCGTAATAAAAGAGCATGGAAAGGAAGTGATGCGGATTGGGGAACGGATTTCAGGACTTGCCGCCCGCCACAAGGCAGGCCGTGATGAACGCAGCAGACCTGCTCCTACCGGCACTGACGGTCGATGAGGTAAGGGAGAGCCTTTCCACTACACAAAAGGGGCAGACAGCGAACACAATCGGGAATTGTAAAACAGTATTCCTGTGTGATCCGCTTTTAAAGGGGGCAATCCGGCTGAATTTACTGACAGAGCGGATCGATATTGTACGGGATGTGGGATGGCGCAGGAACACCAGCGCACTTACGGATACGGATATTAAATACCTGCTCCTTTATTTTGAGGAAAACTATGGGCTGACCAGCGAAAAGAAGATTCAGAATGCCCTGGCAATCGTGGCGAATGAGAACTGCTACCACCCTATAAAGGACTGTCTGAATGGGCTTGTCTGGGACAAAACGCCGCGCATCCGTTTCTGCCTGCGCCATTTCCTAGGGGCTAATGCGGATGATTATGTGGAGGAGATGCTGAAGCACTTCCTGTTGGGTGCAATCCGGCGTGTATTTATGCCCGGTTCAAAATATGAGGAAATGCTTTGCCTGGTAGGCGGGCAGGGAGCAGGGAAATCCACTTTTTTTCGCTTACTGGCAATAAAAGACGAATGGTTCAGCGATGACTTAAAGAAACTGGATGATGATAAGGTATTTACGAAGCTGCAGGGGCACTGGATTATTGAAATGTCGGAGATGCTTGCCACCAGCAACGCAAAGAGCATTGAAGAAATCCGCTCTTTTATCAGCAGGCAGAAGGAAACCTACCGGACACCTTATGAATCACAGCCGAAAGACCGGCTCCGGCAGTGCGTGTTCGGCGGCACATCAAACCGGCTGGACTTCCTGCCCCTTGACCGTGCCGGGAACCGGCGGTTCCTGCCGGTGATGGTCTGCCCAGAGGACGCAGAGGTACACATTCTGGAGGACGAGGATGGCTCCAGAGCCTATCTTTTGCAAGTGTGGGCGGAAGCTATGGAGATTTACCGGGGCGGGAATTACTCCATGAAATTCAGCAAGTCCATACAGAAGAAATTAGCGGAGGTTCAAAAAGATTTTATGCCGGAGGATACCGAAGCCGGAATGATTGTCGGTTTTCTGGAAACCTATCAGGGGAACCAGGTATGCTCCAAACAGCTTTACCGGGAAGCCCTGCATCATGAATATGACGAGCCGAAACGCTGGCAGATCCACGACATCAATGAGATTATGAACTCTGTTGTCACCGGCTGGCGGTACTTTTCCAATCCCAGGGCATTTACCGGATACGGCAGGCAGAAAGGCTGGGAACGCATACCGGATTCCGGCAACGAACTGCCTGGCAACGAAGTCGGTTTTTTGAAACTGACAGAGGAAGAAGCCCGGCAGTTGGAGCTTCCGAAGGAGTGGCTGGAGTGATTTTGTGTGCCGGTTGCCGGGCAGGTTGTTGTTCTGTTGCCGGGTTCGTTGCCGGTGAATATGCTGCCCTGTTGTTCGGAAAACCGCTTATTTTAAGAGAATTTTATTATTGTCTATATTTTTATGACAACGAAAGCAACGAGAAATTCAGGAAAAATTTAAAAAACAATAATAACAGGCCAGATATTAGATTACAGGTTTTACGCTGTCCGTTGTTGGACTTCGTTGCCGTGTTCCTTTGTCTGGCTATTTCATTTATGGAGGTAAGTGCTTATGCAGAGAGATTCAGAAAAGAAGAAAGAGAAACAGGAGAGCCGGAAGAAAGTGCAGTTTATCGTGACACGGGAGTTCTCCGGCAGCCAGACCATGCAGGAAGCCTTTGAACAGCTTATTGAGCGGCAGGCCTGCGGGCAGTTTGAGGAATGGCTGGGGCGGAAAGCAG
>CAJTGB010000029.1:5901-58688 GCA_910575835.1 Lachnospiraceae bacterium
CCAGTATGAATACTATGTGGACGACGGTTATACGGGGCGAAATTTCAACCGTCCCTCTTTTCAGCGCATGATTGCCGACATTGAAGCGGGGAAAGTTGGCTGCGTGATTACCAAAGATTTATCCAGGCTGGGGAGAAACTATATCGAAGCAGGCAGTTATATCGAAATCTTTTTCCCAAAGCATAATGTAAGATATATTGCAGTCACGGACGGGGTGGACAGCCTGACAAGGCAGGAAATGGATATTACGCCGTTCAAAAATATCCTGAATGATATGTACAGCCGTGACATTTCCAAAAAGGTATTGGCAGGGCGCATGACCCGTTCCAGACAGGGGAAATTCTGCGGAGGACAGCCGCCGCTTGGGCTGATGCGTGATCCGAACGAAAAAGGGCATCTGATTACAGATCCTGAAACTGCGCCGGTAATCCGCCGGATTTTCGAACTTGCGCTGGATGGCTGGGGCTGTATGCGGATTGCAAAACAGTTGATGGATGATAAAGTGCCGATTACAAGGGTGAAAGCCAATACGGAATGTGATGTAAACTACTATTCCTGGGGTAGTGCAAGGATCAGTCATATCCTGCGAAACCCTTTTTACAAAGGCGCGCATCTGGTCTGCCGGACACACCAGAAGGGTATCCGCTCCAATACTTACGACATCATTCCCCGTGAGGACTGGGAAGTGATTGAAAACTGCCATGAAGCGATTGTCACACCGGCGGAGTGGGAACAGGTGCAGGAGATCATTGACCGCAGGCCGACGATTATGAAAGGAAACGCCTGCCCGTTTTACAATCTTTTTCATGGCATTATCTACTGCGCCACCTGTGGGAAATCCATGCAGGTGCGCTATGAGAAGGTCGGGAGAACCGGCAAGAACCGGTTTACCGGGAAAGAGCGAGAGCCGATAGACAAGGCATACTATATCTGCCAGACTTATAACCGGCTGGGTAAGAACGCCTGCACAAGCCACAAGATCGAAGCAAGGGATTTGTATAACCTTGTGCTGAAAGATATACAGGATTTGGCGGCGATGGCATTGAAAGATGCAGACGTATTTTATCAGCGTTTGTCCAGCCGTATGGAACGGCGGTATATGGCGGATGCTTCGGAAATGCAGAAAGAATGTGACCGGCTGGAAGCAAGGAATCAGGAAATAGACAGTATGTTTATGAGCCTTTATACCGACAAGGCAAAGGGCATCCTGACAGAACAGCGTTTTCTGAAGCTGACTGCTACATTGGAGCAGGAACAGGATGCCAACCGGAAACGGATTCAGGACTTGATGCTGGTGATGCGTCGTACAGACGAGCAGGAAAGCGACGTTCGGACATTTATGCAGGAAATCCGCAAATATGCTGCAATCCAGGAGTTGGATGAAGCTGTCTTAAACAGGCTTATTAGTAAGATTCTGGTGGGGGAAGTCAAGAAGGTGGATGGGCAGAAATGCCAAAAAGTGAGAATTATTTATAATTTTGTTGGAGAAATGATAGAAAATGATTAATGTGAGCATTTAATAGCTAAACTATCGTATTAACTTACTGTTAAGTAAATGTTTTGGTTTTATAAAGGATTATTTGCCACATAGGGAAAATGCAGTTTGAAAGAATTTTTCCCTATGTGGTATTTGGAAAATGGATAGAATAAGTAGTGTTTTAATGTAAAATTAGGAGAAAATATATGTACGAAAAAGAATTCGAAAGAATTATTAATGCATCTAGAAATCATTCACTAACTTTTTTTGTTGGTGCAGGAATTTCAGCTCTTTCAAAAGCACCATCTTGGAAAGAATTAATTCAAAATATATGTCGTGAATTGAAGATTACTGTTAAAGAGACATATTCGTCAGATGAATATTTAAAGATTCCGCAAATGTATTATTACTCTATAGGAAAGAATAATGATAAGTATTATGATTTTATAGAAAAACTACTTGTCTCAACTCCCCTTTTTCCTAATGAAATACATAGGGAGTTATTAAATTTTAATCCTGTTTCATTTATAACAACAAATTTTGATGATTTGCTTGAAGAAGCAGCAATACAATTTTGTCAGGGTTTTAAAGTGATTGCATGTGATGATGAAGTTTCAAGTATTAATGGCGACAGATATATATTGAAACTTCATGGTGATTTAAAACATAAAAATATTGTTTTTAAAGAAGAAGACTATCTGAATTATAGTGAAAACTTTAAACTTATAGAAACTTTACTTAAATCAATTTTTTCAACTAATACTGTGGTGTTTATTGGATATGGCTTAAACGATTATAATATAAAATTAATTCTTAATTGGGCGAAAACATTGCTAAAAGATCATTTTAATAAGCCTATTTTTATTTATACAGGTGATGATTCGTTAAGTGCAGAGGAACTTTTATATCAAAAGTCAAGAGGGTTGTGTGTAATAGAATATGAAAAAATATCTGAACATACAAATGACTATTTTACAAGATATATATCCGTTTTAAAAGAAATTGGAAAATCATCGGATTTTACTCTTAATAATAAAACAGAGGAAGAAGCATTTTCTGTTTTATTTGAGTTATTGGAACCACTCGATAAATTAAATGCATTACGGATTAAAGATGTATATGCTAAGTTATCATCATATGATATGCCAATAAGTGAAGATGGGACAATTTATGTATTGCTAGGAAAAAATATTTTGATTCAATATTTCTACAAAATTTGCAGTATGTCTGTTGAGGAATATAATACATTACCTGATATTACACAAAAAAAATTTCAAACTATTTTGAATGTGTTTGCAAAGGCAAAAATTGGACGAATTAAAGTGAATGGAATAATACACCCTTTTATTAATTCCCCAATACCATTTGCAGACTCTAATTGTCTTGGTTTTGATTATATGAAAATGCTAGCAATAACCTCAAAGGAGTTTTCGGAAACTAAAAGTAAATATAAAAAAGCATTCTATTTTGCTCGTTTAAGGCAATATGATAAGGCATTTTATTTATTTTCGGAAGTGGCAAGTATTTCGTTTAAATCAAAAGATTATCTTCTATATTATTTTGCAGAGATTAACTGTATTAATCTACATAAGATTATAAAAAAAGTAAACAAGTATTATAATTGTTATGATATGAAAAAAATCGATGCAATGGTACCAACTACAGAAGATATTCAATACTTGTTTGAAAGGCTTCCTATAGAGTTCCAAAATCAGTATGCGAGCCTTAAAGATTTATATTCGGCTAGTTTATTATATCAATATTCTTATGAAGCCTTTGTTGACGGACAAAAATTACAGAATGCTATAGAATCAAATACAAGAGAACTTGGCTTGACAAGTAGTACAAAAGTAATTTGTAGAATTAATGACTATCTACATTTCTTAATTGATAATGGAATTATTGTAGATCTTTTTTCTGAATTTCAGAATACAATAAAAAATTTGTTGTCATTACTGGTTTATAAATTTTCTGTGCAAGGAAATCAGCGGTTGAGTCCTCAAATGTTTCCAGATCATTGGCAGGATGGAATTAGTTTTGATGCAAGAGACTTTTATTGCTTTATAGAATATTTTAGTGATAAAGAAATAATAAAGCTTTTTAATAAATACAATGTTGATTCAATTATATTCTATGATTTAGATATAGTTGAAACAATGGCTATGAATATTATAAAATATTATGATTATATAATTAAAAATCGAGTGGTAGGGATAAGGGCTATAGATATTCAAAAGCAATTTAAAAATCTGTTAACTTTATTAAGGTATATTGATATTTCTCAGAAATTAGTTGAAAATGTTTGCAGATTTATATTTAAATACGAATTTTCGGACATTTTAATTAATGATAAGATTCTGTTTTTGGATCATCAGATTTTTCGTAGAAAAAGATATAGTAAAGTTACATCGCAGATAATTGAAAATAAATTGCTTGCCTATATAGATGCACAAATAGGTGCATTAAAAAATTCAACATATTTTGAGATAAGATCAACTAATAGTGAAATTAACTACTATAATTTAATTCATTATATCGATCCAGATAATGAAGAATACTATTCTCGACGAATTGCAAACAGGGTTTCTATTATAATAAGCAATAATTTATCTGAGATGATCCCACATATTGTAAAGCATTACTGGAGCTATATTTCTTCATATTCTCGGTATAAAGTTAGTGGCTGGGCAAAGAAAGAGCTAAATGTCAATTTTAGATTTGATTTATTCACATTATTACTTGAATGTAATGCAAAAATTGACAAGAATATTCTTGGGTTGCTTAAAGACTATTTAAGGAATTTGATTCGAGAAAATTCTTTAGATTCTAAAAATAATGGTATCATTACATATCCTATAAGTAACCCATATGAGGATTTAGAACAAGTAGGATACTGGTGTTTGACAAAAAATCTTCACAAAAAAGATTTTGAAGAATTTGTTGGAGTTAGTGCTGCTTTTGATTTTTATTTTCAATATGATAAATTTGATTTTAATAAATTTGATGTATCATGGCTGTTAAATTTATATCCTCATACGTTGAAAGAAATTGCCAAAAATAAACGAGTTAAAGAAAAGATTCGGGTTTCTATTGCACAACTATTGGAGAAAGGAAATGTTTTAAATGTGGATAAAACTAAATTACAAAATATATTAACAAAATACTTTTGCTAATACCTATTCTTCCATGTTTTTTAGATATTTTTGTAGTTTGTCGAGAGGTATTTAAAAATTGTTATGTTAAATAAAGATAATCTATGCAAGGTTGTTGGACGATTGTTCAGCAACCGTATTTTTTTGCTCTAAGTTGAATTCGTCACTTGACAATGTGGCAAAGATCTGATGTCGGTGGACGAGCTGGCGGTCATGGACGGAGGGAAGTGCCTTTTGCAGATCCGTGGCGTTCGTCCCTTCCTGTCCAGGAAATATGACATCACAAAGCACCCCAACTACAAGCTGCTCTCGGACTACGACCCGAAGAACCATTTTGACATAGGGAAATTCCTGTCAACCAAGCTTCCGGTCCGTCCGGGGGAGCTGTACCGCAGCTATGACGTATCGCCGGAGGAACTGGCGGAATTTACCGGGTAAAGGAGGTCTTATTGAGGATTCGCGCGCCCCCTGGAATGATATACCTGAAAACAATGAAAAAGCTGAATATTGGCAGGCCTGTCCTGCACACTTTGCCGCTCCTGTATTTGAAGCATCTGATTTTTGAATACGGGGGCGGCTTTTTTTGTTTCCGGCTAAAAGGAGCCGATAACCACGGACATTTTTCTGATTAAGAAGGAGGACAATTTTATGGCATTTTTTGCGAGCGCGATTGATACTTTGAAGATTCTGGTGATTGCCCTTGGAGCAGGCCTTGGGGCATGGGGCGTGATCAACTTACTGGCAGGCTATGGCAATGACAACCCCGGTGCGAAGTCGCAGGGGTAAGCCAAGCCCTCCACGGACAAGTGATTGCCGTGCAGCGTATGGTGGGAGTCCATACGGCAACAGACTGAATTGCTGGGAACCCCTAAAGCCGCGCGTACCACAACATGGGGATGAAACAGGCCCGGATGTGACGGTGGCGAAAGCGGAAAAAAACGTGCGGATGGTGCATGGCGCGAGCCTGTACACCGGGAAAATGGGCGATCAGCAGCCAAGCCCCGAACAGGGGAAGGTTCAACGACTATCCTTTGCAGGAGTAGGGCCAGGCGGCCCGAAGCGGTCTGCCCCGCGGTATGCGGGTGAAGATATAGTCTGCGCCCATGTGAAAGCATGGGGTGTCCGCCTTTTGGTTTATGAGGTGGGGCCGCACCGGGGCAGCGGACCGGTGTGAACAAACGGATGAAACAGCTTATGGCAGGCGGCGGGATCGCCCTGGTGGGCGCGACCCTGATCCCCCTGCTTTCCGGCCTGTTCGGTTAAGAAAGGCGTAACCTATGGGCAGTCTGTTTGAACGGATAGCAGACTGGATTAAAGAGGGACTGATTGAGGCGATCACCGGGCAGTATGCCAGCATTTTTGAATCGGTCAACAACCAGGTAGGCGACGTGGCGGCCCAGGTAGGGCAGACGCCCCAGGGATGGAATGGCAGCGTGTTCTCCATGATCCGGAATCTTTCGGAGACCGTTGTCATCCCCATTGCGGGGATCATCCTGACCTTTGTTCTGGTCTATGAGCTGATCCAGATGATCCTTGAAAAGAACAACATGCACGATTTTGACACCTTCAACATCTTCAAGTGGATCTTCAAGACCTTTGTGGCCACCTATCTTCTCACCAACTGTTTTACTATCGTCATGGCAGTGTTTGACGTGGCCCAGAACGTGGTGAACCAGAGCGCCGGCGTGATAAGCGGGAACCTGGACGTGACAGCGGCGCTGTCCGACCTGGAGACGCAGCTTGAAGCAATGGGGATGTGGGAGCTGATCGGCCTCTGGCTGGAGACCAATATCATCAACCTGTGCATGTGGGTGCTGTCCATTGTGATCTTCGTCATTGTCTACGGCAGGATGATAGAAATATATTTGACCGTGAGCCTTGCGCCGGTCCCCTTCTCGACAATGGCTAACCGGGAGTGGGGGCAGATGGGGACGGGGTACCTCCGTTCCCTCTTTGCGCTGGGCTTCCAGGGGTTTCTGATCCTGGTCTGCGTCGCCATCTATGCGGCGCTGGTCCAGACCATCCCCTCGTCCGGCGATATCCACGGCGCGATCTGGGGCACGGCGGGCTATACGGTCCTTCTGGCCTTTGCCCTCTTTAAGACAGGTTCGCTATCCAAGAGTATCTTTAACGCAAGATAATTGAACAAGTGATTTCAGAATAAATAAGGAGGATTCTTTTATATGAGTAAGACCAATACCGAAGCCATGCAGCAGGAGGCCCAGGCGCCGGAGGCGGCAGGCAGCCTGAAGCTGGACGTGCGGGTGCGCCCGATTGCCCCGATGGGGAACCTTCTGGGCTATGCCAGCGTGACCATTGGCGACAGTTTTAAGATCGACGGCTTCCGTATCTGTTCCGGGGAGAAGGGGCTGTATGTGAACATGCCCGCCACCCAGGATAAGAGCGGCAACTGGAAGGATGTGTGCTGGCCGGTGACGGCGGACTTCCGCAGGCAGCTCAACGATGCCCTGATCGAAGGGTACAGCACGGCCATTGAGAACCTGCAGGCCACCCTTGACGCTACCAGGGGGACGGCGGAGAAGCCATCCGTGGCCGGGGCGCTGAAGGAGAATGCAGGGAAGGTCAAGAGCCAGCCGGCGAAGGCGGCGCCTGGCAAAAAGGAGCAGGAGCGCTGATGGAGGCGGCAAAGAAATACGCCGTCCTCTATGCGGACCCTCCCTGGCATTATGACATGAAGCGCGGGAACGGCGTGGCGGAGAACCATTATCCTACCATGAGCATAGAGGAAATCTGCGCCCTCCCGGTGGAGGGGCTTGCGGCGAAGGACAGCGCCCTTTTCCTGTGGGCCACGTTCCCGCAGCTTAACGAGGCGTTCCGGGTCATGGAGGCGTGGGGGTTCCGGTATAAGACGCTGGCTTTTTTGTGGCTCAAACAGAACCGGAAGGCTGATTCCTGGTTTTACGGGATGGGCTTCTGGACCCGGAGCAATGCGGAGGTCTGCCTTCTGGGGACCAGGGGGCGCCCGAAACGCCAGTGTGCGGGAATCCACCAGTTTGTGATCTCCCATATCGAGCAGCACAGCAGGAAACCGGCCGAGGTGCGGGAAAAGATTGTAAAGCTCATGGGCGACGTCCCAAGGCTTGAGCTGTTCGCAAGGCAGCAGACGCCGGGATGGGACGTGTGGGGGAATGAGGTGGATTCCAGTATCAGGATGCCGGAGAGGAAGGAGGTGCATTGAGCTTGGGGCAGGAGGCAAAAAGGATGCTGATGGACCGGCTGGACGAAAATTTAAGATACCATGCGGAGACGGTGGACCATCTGGACATCGGCAGCATTTATTACCTGCAGGCACTGGCAGAGCTTCATTATTACTTAAAGACGGAGCATGGATTTTCCCCGGCAGAAGTAAAGGCGCTGCTCTATTTTGAAGATCCCCTGGAGGCGGTATTCCACTGTAAGGAAGAAAATACCCATGCCGGCCGTTTCCCTGTCTGCGAGATCCTGGAGGAAATCAACGCCTATGGGAGATTCAAGAAAATGCCGGAATTTCCGCAGTTATACCAGAAGCACAGGGAGCTGAAGAGACGGCTTACTCAGGACCTGGAGGAATATAAAGAGCAGATCCTGACCGGGGACAGGGATATGCTGCTGAAAGATATCCGGCTTATGGGGGCGGCTTTTGAGGCTTATGATTTTATGATGGACAGCTATGAGCCCCGTATGGGGGAAGTGGACTTCCTCCTGCAGTTTGAAAAGCCTCTCCGGGTGATACGGGATTACTGGGGGTATGATTCCGTTCTCGTGGGAGAGGATGCGATAAAGGTGTTGATAGGGGAACAGTGTGCCCTGCAGAAACAGGAGCCCCGGCCGGAATCATTGAAGGAAAGGCTTCTAAAGGCAGGGCAGGAGGTGAAAGCCCAGCCGGGGACAGACAAAGGCGTGCGTGGCCCCAGGCACGCTGAAAAATCATTTTAGGACTGGAGGTGTAAAGAAATGCCCTATGTACCCGTACCAAAAGATTTGACGAAGGTAAAGACCAAGGTCGCCTTCAACCTGACGAAGCGCCAGCTTGTCTGTTTTTCCCTTGCCGCCCTGGTGGGCGTGCCGGCGTACTTCCTGACCCGGAAGGCCGTGGGGAACTCGACGGCCGCGCTTATCATGATCGGGCTGATGATGCCCTTTTTCTTTTTCGCCATGTATGAGCGCGACGGGCAGCCGGCGGAGAAGGTTTTAGGGGACCGGCTGCGGCACAGGCTCTGGCCGGGGAGGCGCCCGTACCGGACGGAGAACCTTTACCGGACAATCAGCAAAAAGGAGGTAGATACGATTGCCAAAAACAAAACAGCAGGCGGCACAGGAAAGGCGCCTGAAAAGAAACGTGGAGCAGGCAAGGGAGATCCGTGCCGAGGCAAAAGGCGCAGGCCGTAAGGGTCCTGCTCCCCGTGTGAAGCCGTCCGTAAGGGGCGGCTTTTTTGCCGGGCTTCGGGCGGAGGCGCCCCAGACGGCCCAGCAGAGCATTCCTTATAGGGAGATGTACCGGGACGGGATATGCAGGATTGACGGGCGGCTCTATACAAAGACGGTGCAGTTTTTTGATATCAACTACCAGCTCGCCCAGGCGGACGACAAGGCGCAGATCTTTGAGGGATATTGTGATTTCCTGAATTACTTTGATTCTTCCATCCATGTGCAGCTCACCTTCATCAACCAGAGGGCCAATATGCAGGACTTCGCCAAAAGCATTGACATCCCCATCCGGGGCGACGAGTACGACGGGATCCGGAAGGAGTACGGCGACATGCTCAAAGGCCAGTTGCAGAAAGGGAACAACGGCCTTGCAAAGCGCAAATATATCACCTTCGGGATCGAAGCGGACGACCTGCGCACGGCAAAGATGCGCCTGGAGCGGATCGAGACGGACGTGCTGGCGAACTTCAAGGCCCTGGGAGCCCAGGCCAGGCCGTTGAACGGGTTGGAGCGCCTGGAGCTCCTTCACAGCCAGTTCCACCCGGACGGACAGGAGAAGTTCCATTTTGAATGGGCCGACCTCCCAAAGACCGGGCTCTCCACGAAGGATTTTATCGCTCCTTCCGGCTTTTCCTTTTCCAATGACGGAAAGACCTTCCGGGTGGGGGATCATTCCGGGGCGGTGTCTTTTTTGCAGATCCTGGCACCGGAGCTGACGGACCGGCTGCTGGCGGAGCTTCTGGATATGGACGACGCGGTGACGGTGAACCTGCATATCCAGTCCATCGACCAGGCCCAGGCCATCCGCAATATCAAGCGCAAGATGTCCGACCTGCAGAAGATGACCATCGAGGAACAGAAGAAGGCAGTCCGGGCAGGCTACGACATGGACATCATACCCACGGACCTTGCCACCTATGGGGAAGAAGCGAAGAATCTCCTGCAGGACCTGCAGAGCCGGAACGAGCGCATGTTCCTGGTCACGGTGCTGGTGGAGAACATAGCGGCCAAAAGGCAGAAGCTGATGAATGACATCCTTTCCGCTTCCGGCATTGCGCAGAAATATAACTGCGCCTTGAAGCGTCTGGATTTCCAGCAGGAGCAGGGGCTGATGTCCTCCCTGGCATTGGGGGCCAGCCAGATCGGGATTGAGAGGGGGCTTACCACAAGCAGCACGGCCATCTTCGTGCCGTTTACCACCTGCGAGCTGTTCCAGGAGGGGGAGGCGCTGTATTATGGACTGAACGCGCTTTCCAACAACCTGATCATGGCGAACCGCAAGAATTTAAAGAACCCCAACGGGCTTTTCCTGGGGACGCCGGGCAGCGGCAAGTCCTTCTCGGCCAAGCGCGAGATCGTCAACGTGTTCCTTCTGACAGAGGACGACATCATCATTGCAGATCCGGAAAATGAGTACGGCCCCCTGGTGGAGCGCTTCGGCGCAAAGGGGCAGGTGATTGACATTTCCCCCAATTCCACCAACTATATCAACCCAATGGACATCAACCTGGACTATTCGGATGATGAAAACCCGGTGACGCTGAAAAGTGATTTTATACTTTCCCTGTGCGACCTTATCATTGGGGGCAAGGAGGGGCTTTCCCCGATTGAGAAAACCATCATTGACCGCTGCACCCGTCTGGTGTACCGGGACTACCTGCAGGATCCGCGCCCGGAGAAGATGCCAGTCCTGGGGGACCTGTACGGGCTTTTGAGGGAGCAGTGCGAGCCGGAGGCCCAGAACATCGCAACGGCGCTGGAAATCTATGTGAACGGCTCCTTGAACGTATTCAACCACCGTTCCAATATCCAGATGGATAAGCACCGGGTACTCTGCTTCCAGCTTAAATCCCTGGGAAAGGCGTTGAAGGAGATCGGGCTTCTGATCATGCAGGATGCGGTCTGGAACCGCGTCACGGCCAACCGGTCCAAGCATAAGACGACCTGGTTCTATATTGATGAATTCCACCTTTTGCTGAAGGGGCAGACCGGGAGTTTCAGCGTGGAGATCTGGAAAAGGTTCCGTAAATGGGGCGGGATTCCAAGCGGCCTTACCCAGAACGTGAAGGATCTCCTGTCCTCGCGGGAGATTGAAAATATCTTCGAGAACAGCGATTTTATCTACATGCTGAACCAGGCACAGGGGGACCGGCAGATCCTGGCGAGGCAGTTGGGGATCTCCCCGCACCAGCTATCCTATGTGACCCATTCCGGTCCCGGCGAGGGGCTGTTATTCTTTGGGAATGTGATCATCCCGTTTGTGGACCATTTCCCAAAGGATACCATGTTATACAGCGTCCTGACGACCCGGCCCGATGAAGTGGCGGGGAGGAAGGCGTGAGGGGTTTCCTGACAGATAAATAAGTTTCATACCGGGATGTGAGAGGGAGCTTGTGAAAAGACTGGAGGTGATGGATATATCCCATGGGAGGGAATTTAAGAAAAGGAGAAGTGCGGGGAGGCAGCCAGCCAGGGGGCAGGTAAAGGACACGCGGGCAGATTTGAGGGACACGGCACAGGATTTTGACCTGCGACGGGGTGGGGATGCCCCGACTTCCGGGGAGGATGCCGGCAGGTATCGGTACAACCAGGGCCGGAACCAGGAGATAGCGGCAGGACAGGCAGACGGCCCGGTGGCAGATAATGCCGGCATGGATTGGGATGCAGGTTCCGGTGGGGCAGGCTATGAGGCGGCTACGTCCCAGACAGGAAATACGGACCGGACGCATGGTTTCGAGGCAGGCCATACACATAGGAACCTCCCGGCAGATGGAGCACCAGCAAATGAAGTGTCGGAAAATGGAACGCCGTTCCATACGGGAACACGGGATTTTGACCTGCGGCGGAGCCGGGGAGATTCGGAGCCCAAGGAAGATTTACGCAGGCACCGGCAGGACCAGAGCCGGAGGATGCATACAGAGCAGATAGACAGCCTGATAACAGACAATGGCCTCATGGATCAGGATGCAGGTTCTGGCAGGGCAGGCTATGAGGCGGCTGCGCTACAGACAGGAAATACGGACAGGGCGCACGGTTTCGGGGCGGGCCATACGGATGGGAATTTTCCGGCAGATGAAATATTGGCAGATGGAGCACCGATTCATACGGCGGCACGGGATTTTGACCTGCGGCGGAATCGGAGGGGTTCGGCGCCCAGGGAGGATTCACGCAGGCACCGGCAGGACCAGAGCCGGAGGATGTATACAGGGCAGGCAGACAGGAAAGCGCCGGATATACAGGAGGCGGAGATTCCCGTCCATGAGGACAATTTTTCTTTTGATAGTGGCAGCGGGATTTCGGAACCCAGGGAGCCGGCAACAACAAAACCAGACATTCCTTTCCGGGAAGAATCAGCAAGGGCGGACAGCAGGCGAAACTCCCGGAACAGGAAGGAGGAATCCGGGCAAAGGGCAAAGCAGCATGGAAATAAATATCAGCAGAGATTCCAGAAAGAAGCAAGGGCCGAGGAACAGGCGGCTTCCGGGGAGGCACAGAAGAAGCCTTCCAAGCTGGAGTTTACCGCTGACGAGCTGCCGCCGGAAAAGAAGGACAGAAAGCTCTCCCAGGCAGTAAAGAAGGCTGAACGGACGGAACAGAAGCTGGAGCGGGCCAAGGAACGGCTGCCTTCACGCCGGAAGCTGCGTATGGAGACTGCTTCCGACCCGGAGGCCGGGAAAGCCAAAAAGCGCCTGAAACTGGAAAAGGAGGTAAAGACACAGAGGGCCCATGTCAAGGGATCGCTTCCCCTGCGCCCGGTAAAGGCCGGGGCCAATGCCGCCATCGGATTTGCACACAAAAAAATCTATGAGGCCGAGAATGAAAACATAGGGATCAAGGCGGCCCACCGGACGGAGCTTGTGGGCGAGGCCGGGGCGCGCACCGCCTGGTACCGCCACAAGACGGCAACCTACCGCAGGGCGGAAAGATTACAGAAGAAATCCGTGCGGGCAAAGGCAAACGCAGCTTACCGGCAGGTACTACAGGAGAGGCCGGAGCTGAAAAAGAACCTTCTGGCCCGGATGTGGCAGAAGAAAAAGCTGAAACGCCAGTATGCAAAGGCGGCAAGGGAGGCGCAGAAGGCCGGAAGGCTGGCGAAGGACACCGCCGTCACCACGGAAAAGATTGCAATGGGGCTGGTACGGGCGGCGAAGCGCCACCCGGTCATCTGCGCCATCCTCCTTTTCCTGCTCCTTGTATTTTTTATGATTGCCTCGCTGGTTTCCTCTTTCTCCAACGTGGGGACCGGAGGGCTTGGCAGCATTGCGGCTTCCTCCTATCTGGCGGAGGATGGGGAGATTGACCGGGCGGAGCTTGCCTATACGGAGTGGGAGACAGATTTACAGATGGAGATCAACCGGGTGGAGACGGATCGGCCAGGCTATGATGAATACCGTTACCAGATCGGCGCCATTGAGCATGACCCTTTTGAGCTGATGGGGTATCTTACTTCCGTGTACCAGGATTTTTCCTATGGGGAGGTGGAAAGCACTTTAAGGGAGCTTTTTGGGGCGCAGTATTCCCTCAACTATACCGAGGAAACAGAGATCCGCTACCGCACGGAGACAGAGACGGACCCGGAAACGGGGGAGGAAACAGAGGTCGAGGTGCCGTATGAGTGGCACATCCTGAACGTGAAGCTGTCCGTTACCCCTCTTGGGAATGTGATCGTAGGGCGGATGGACGGCGAACAGAAGGAGGTCTGCGAGATCCTGCTTTCCACCAAAGGGTGTCGGCAGTATGTGGGGAACGTGTTCGGTGAGACCAACTGGCTCCCCTTTGTCACAAGCGGCTACGGCTACCGGGTACACCCCATCAGCGGGGGGAAGGACTACCACACCGGGGTTGACATCGGGATGCCCCAGGGCACGGAGATCCTGGCGGGGCATGACGGCCGGGTGACGCTGGCCGGGGATGCCGGGGGCTATGGATTGTGCGTGGCTATCGAAGGCCGGGCCTACGGGGAGCATACCCTGACGACCAAATACGGCCATTGTTCCCAGATCCTTGTGTCGGCAGGCCAGGAAGTTCAGGCCGGGGATGTGATCGCAAGGGTCGGCAGCACCGGGAATTCCACCGGCCCGCACCTGCACCTGGAGGTCCTGGTGGACGGGCAGTATCTCAATCCCCTGTATTTTGCGGAGACCGGGGATGACAGCGAGCGGCGCCTTCCGGCAGCAGGACCGGGCGGCGGAGGGGATTACCTGCACTATGACATACCGCCGGAGGCGCTTTCGGATGAACGGTTCGCGGCCATGATCGCGGAGGCCGAGAAGTACCTGGGCTACCCTTATGTGTGGGGCGGCGCGAGCCCTTCCACGTCCTTTGACTGTTCGGGCTATGTGTCATGGGTAGTCAACCACAGCGGGTGGAACTTCGGACGGCTGACGGCCAACGGGCTTTTAGGCGTATGTACCCCCGTATCAAGCGGGGACGCAAGGCCGGGGGACCTGGTTTTCTTCCAGGGGACCTATAACACCAGCGGCGCAAGCCATGTGGGGATCTACGTGGGAAATGGGATGATGATCCATTGCGGGGATCCGATCTCCTACGCAAACATCAATACGAGTTACTGGCAGAGCCATTTTTATACATTTGCGCGCCTGCCTTAAAAGATTTGTGTTGAGTTGCAATTAAGTTTGATAATTTTGCAATAAAGATTGATAATTTACAACTTGGTTTGATAAAAACGGTTTCATGGAAAAATTTACAATTTTGATTGATAAAACTCAAAAATGACAATTAAAGTTGATAAAAATGAAGATTTCGTGGCACTTAAAGGAGCATGGTTCTTATTATGCTTCTTTATCTTTCTGTCACATGGTTTCGAGATATAGAGTTTTGGAGTAAACTATTAAACTTAATTGTAATTATGGAACTTATTATTATCAAACTTTTTTGCAAACAGACAATTTGAAAGATGGAGGTAAAAGATTGAACCCTAAGATTGAGAAGCTGAAAAAGGAAATTGAAAAGACAGAGGGGAAGATTGCGGACTTACAGGAGAAGGTGCGTGACCTGGAGAAGCAGAAAACGGAGCTTGAAAACACCGACTATGTGGCGGTGGCAAGGAGCTTCAAGCTGACGCCCCAGGAGCTGGCCGAGTTCTTAAAGACACGGCAGATGGCGCCGGAAAAGGAGGCTTTGCAGCAGGAACAGGAGGGAAGGAATGAGGACTAAAGGATGGATGAAATTTCTGGCGCTTGTGGTTTCCATAGGCGCCTTTTCCTTTCCTATGACCGCATTTGCGGCCGGGGATAAGGACACCACGCCGCCGGAGCTTACGGCGGTCCTGGAAGATGAAACCGTGAAGATCGAGAGCAGGGACGACAATTCCGGAGTGGAGGCGGTGTTCATTGACGGGAACCGTGTCAATTCCCTTACGGACGGGAAGGCGTCGGTGGCCCTGAAGGATTATGTGGGCGCCAATAAAAACGTGAGCGTCTATGCGGTGGATTATGCGGGGAACCGTTCGGAGAGCGTGAAGTTTGCCAATCCCTATTATCAGGAGCCGGAAACAAATGGGCAGGACGGGAACAGTGGCTGCTCCGGGCAGCAGCAGAACCAGAAGGAGGAACAACAGGCCAGCCAGGAACCGGCAGGCACACAGGGGGATTCTTCCGGCAGCAATGCAGGAACTTCTAACCAGGGCAGCGCAGCGGCAGGCGGAAATAGCACCGGAGCCAACGGCAGCACAGGAACCAACAGCGGCAATGCCGGCACCGGGGGAGCTTCCGGCACAGGGGGTGGGAGCGCTTCAAACGGAAGTGCTGCAGGCGGCTCCGGCGATTCCCAGGAAAGCGCGTCCTCCATCCCCGAAGGGGCTTTCACCCCGGAGGGTACGGGCACGGTGCTGGATGAAGCAAGCGGTGAGGATGGGGATAAGCAGTTTTACACCATTACTACCGAGGCCGGGAATGTCTTTTATTTAATCGTGGACGGGAAACGGGATTCCAACAACGTGTATTTCCTGAACGCCGTTACAGAATCCGACCTGATGGCCCTGGCGGAGAAGGACAGCGGGAACAGCGCAAGTTCCATCCCATCCGCGGAAATCTGCACCTGTACGGAAAAGTGTGTAGCCGGGGATGTGGACACAGCCTGCCCGGTATGCAGAAATGATTTGAAAGGCTGTACCGGGAAGGAGGCAGAGCTTTCGGAGGCGGAGGAACCTGCGGAGCCGGATAAGCCGGAGAAAGGCGGCAGTGTCGGAACGGTCCTCTTTATTGTGATTGCCCTCCTTGCGGTCTGCGGCGCAGGCTACTATGTGAAGATCGTGCGCCCGAAGCAGCAGACGGAGGACGAAGAATTTGAGGATGACGGATACGGCGAGGGCTTTGACCCGGACGAGGCTTTCGGGGAGACGGAATATCTTTCCGAGGATGATTTTGACGACCGCATCGAGGATGACGGACAGGAGGACGGTGAATAGAGCCGGCCTTTCCTTTTATCAAGACCAAATAAGAAAGCGAGGATTTCTATGGCAAATATGAAAAAGCACGGCCTGAAAAGGCTCCTGGCGTTCCTGCTCCTGGCGGTGTGCCTCTGCGGGGTGTTCCCCTCCCAGGCGTTTGCCGCCTCCGTGGGGCAGAAGGCAAGCTCCTGGCTGGGCGGCGCCTATGTGGGTTCTGACGGGCGACATTACACCAGCCCGGCGCCCTATACCTACCTTGCCTACCAGAAGGACGGCACGGTGGATGTGCATACCAGCTCCGGCGGCACCGACTACCGGCATTACATGCTGACGGATTCGGACGGCGTGACGCACCCGGTATTCTGTGTGGAGAGCGGGATCCCCTACCATACTTCCGACAATACCTATACTTCGGAGAGCGGGAAGGACAGTGGGTATTTGAACCTCCTTCCCTCCGATTCCAGGCGGGGGATCATCCTGACTTCGATTTATGGGTGGAAGCCCGGAGCCGCCCTCCCGGTCTCCGGCATTAACGAGGACGATTACAAGATGGCGACCCAGATCATCCTCTGGGAATACCAGCAGCAGCTTCGGAGCGACCCTTACAGCCGGCACGGGAACGGCCATGCCTCCGGGGACCAGTATTTCAGCGTCATTGCCGGACGGCCGGCAGAAAGGGCTTATGACTGGATTCTGCGCAAGGTGGCCTCCCATGATACGGTGCCTTCCTTTACCGCCTCTGCGAAGAAGGACGCCCCGGTGCTGGAGCTGGAATGGGATACCCGTGCAAAGGTCTATACCCTGACTGTGACGGACACCAATAACCTGAGAATCGACCTGGAGACCCTCTCCGGCAGCGGAGTGACCGTCAAAAGGAGCGGGAACCAGTACACCTTCACCAGCAGGCAGATGATCATGGACCCGGTCACGCTCAAGTTCCGCAAGGACGTCCCGGTGGCGGAGGATATGCTGATCTGGGGGAGACCGGGCTACCAGACCATGATGACCGGCGCCAGCGACCCTGTTTCATTCTATGTGAAAGTAAAGACGGAGACCTACGGAACCGCGAGGATTGTCAAGACCAGCGAGGACGGCATTGTGTCCGGGATCTGGTTCAACATTTCCGGCACAGACATCCTGGGGAACAAGGTCAATGAGGATGTGGAGACCGGGAAGGACGGGCAGGTGGAAAAGCAGTTCCTTCCGGGCACCTATCTGGTGAAGGAGCTGCCTGTGGACCGCTATGTTACCCCTCCGGCACAGTATGTCACCATTGAGAGTGGGCAGACCGCAGCGGTGCATTTTTCCAATATCTTAAAGAAGTTCCGCGTCCATGTGGTAAAGAGCGACAACGACACCGGGACCGCCCAGGGCGATGCCACCCTTGCAGGGGCGACCTATGGCATTTACAACAACGGCGAATTAGTGGACACCTACACCACCGGGCCGGAGGGGGATTTTATGACCCGGTATTATGTCTGCGGCGACGCCTGGACCATCCGGGAGATCGAGCCCAGCACGGGGTACCTGCTCAATGATACGGTCTATGAGGTGGGGGCCTCCCCGACGCTTTATGAGGTGGAGCTGAACACTACGGAAAGCCAGGTGAAGGAGACCGTGATCTATGGGGACATCCGGCTTGTGAAGCACACGGACGACAACGACCCGGACGTGGCGGAAGGAGAACACAGTACGGACGGGAACGCGGGGCAGGTGGAAAAGCCGGAGGCCGGCGCGGTGTTTGAGGTGTTCCTAAAATCCGCAGGCAGCTATGAGGCGGCAAAGGAGACCGAGCGGGACCTGCTCACCACGGACGGGAATGGGTTCGCTTCTTCCGGGCGGCTCCCTTATGGACAATACACGGTCCACCAGACAGCCGGGGAGGAAGGGAAGGCGTTTATCCCGGACTTCACGGTATTTATCAGTGAGGACGGGCAGACCTACAGCTATATCTTAAACAATACCACCATCACCGCAAGGCTGAAGGTGGAGAAATGCGACGCCGAGACGGGTAACATCATCCCGGTTGCAGGCACGGGATTCCAGGTCAAGGATTTGTCCACCGGGGAATTTGTCTCCCAGGAGATCTTCTATCCGAACCCGGAGACGCTGGACACCTTCTATGTGTCGGATGAAGGCTGGCTCATGCTGCCCGAACCGCTGGCCGCAGGGGATTATGAGCTTTGCGAGGTGGCGGCGCCTTACGGCTATGTTCTTTCTGGCGAGCCCATCCCCTTCACCGTTGACGGCAGCGAGGCGGTCGTCACCGTGAAACAGCACAACATGCCCCAGAAGGCGGAGCTTACCATCAGAAAGACCGGGGAAGTATTCGCTTCGGTCCAGGAGAATGAAGGGCTGTACCAGCCGGTGTATGAAGTGCGGGGGCTTCCGGGGGCAGTGTATGACCTGGTGGCCGACGAGGATATCTATACCGGGGACGGAACGCTTAGGGCGGCAAAGGATACGGTCATAGAGACACTTACCACCGCGGAGGACGGGACCGCGGCAAGCGGCCTTCTGTATCTGGGGCGTTACCGCCTGGAGGAAAAGGAGGCCCCGGCAGGCATGGTGGCAGCCACGGAACCGGAGCGGGTGGAGCTTGCCTACGCAGGGGAGACCGTGGAAGTCACCAAGACGGAAAAGGGGCTTTATGACCAGCGCCAGAGGGCGGCGGTAGACCTTACAAAATCCCTGGAGACGGATGGGCTTTTCGGCTTCGGGGAAGATGGGGAGTGCCAGGACATTTCCTTTGGCCTCTATGCGGATTCGGCTCTGACGGCGGCGGATGGCGGCGTGATCCCGGCAGACGGGCTCCTGGAGGTGGTCTCTGTTTCAGAGAACGGGGCCGGCGGCTATGGGGCTTCCTTTGCTTCGGACCTGCCTTTTGGCAGCTATTATGTGAAGGAGCGCACCACCAATGAGGCATATGTCCTTTCCGATACAGAGTATCCGGTGATTTTTGCATATGCAGGCCAGGACACGGCGCTTGTGGAGATTGCGGCCAATGAGGGGGAACCCATTGAAAATAAGCTCTTGCGGGGACATGTGGACGGCGTGAAGTACGGCGAGGATCCTAAAGGCGGGGAGGATGTCACACTGGCCGGGGCGCTTGTAGGGCTTTTTGGGCCGGATGTGGAGGAATTTACCGGAGAAAACGCCCTGCTCACCGTCTCTACCCAGGAGGACGGCAGCTTTGCCTTTGAGGGAATCCCTTACGGGCATTGGATTATTGCGGAGATTGCGGCGCCGGAGCTTTATACCATAAGCGAAGGACAGCACCATGTCTATATCGGCGTGGACGGGCAGCATTTGGAGATCCGGATTGACAACACCCTGATCCGGGGAAGGGTGCAGGTGAGAAAAACCGAGGCGGTGGACGAGCCTTCCCCTGTGGATAAGAAAGAGGATAAGAATACTTTCTTACGCTTCCTTTCCGGGGCGGTCTTTGAACTGTATGGAGACACCAACGGGAACAAGGAACTGGATCAGGACGACAAGCTCCTCGGAACCCTGACGGAGACGGACGGGGGCTACCATACGGCGGAGAATCTTCTGGCCGGCGGCTATTTTGTAAAAGAAAAGACGGCCCCGGAGGGGTACAGACCGGATGAAAAGGCGTATTATTTTGAGATTACAGAGGACGGGCAGACGGCCGTGGTTGAGAACGGCGAAACGGGCCGGGGATTCTCCAATGAAGCGTACCGGGGGAATTTAAAGATTACCAAAGATTCCAGCGACGGGCGCAGGGACGGTTTCGCTATCGAGGTCAAGAGCGCGGACGGCTCCTATTGCGAGACATTTACTACCCCGAAATCCGGCGTGGTCGAGATCAAGGGGCTCCGTGTGGGGATCTATACCGTGACGGAAATTTCCAACCGGGCAAGCAGGGACTATATCATCCCGGATGCGGCCACGGTGGAGATCAGGGCGGACAAGACGGCCACGGTGCAGCTCTTCAATGAGAAGCCGGAAAAGCCGGAAACGCCGGAGGAACCAAAAGAGCCGGAAAAGCCGGAAAAGCCGGAGACACCGAAAAATCCTGACACACCGAAAACACCGGAAACGCCCAGGACGCCGGCCACCCCGTCCACGCCTTACAAGGCGGTACCGCAGACAGGGGATGATTCCCTTGTGTTCCTGTGGGGAGGGCTTTTTGCCCTGGCTGTGCTGGGAGGCGGAACTTTGGCGTCTGTAATCTTTTACCGGGGCAGGCATGGGAAAAAGACGGGGAGGATGGCAAAAGCCGCCTCCCTTGCGTTAAGCCTCCTGCTGGCGGCAGGCAGCGGATGGATGTTTATGGGTGAGATCGGGGAGTACCGGCAGGGAGCCAGTGCCTATGACGGCCTGGCGGAGCTTGTGGAGCAGCCGGAAACGGAAGAAACAAAAGGGCCTGAGGATCTGCCTTCTGGCGGTGAAGTACCTGAGGAGGAAAGCGGACCTGTCCTTCCGGCTGTGGATTTTGAAGGGATTTGGGAGACCGGGCCGGACATTATCGCCTGGCTCACTCTTCCCGACACCCCGGTCAATTATCCGGTCACCCAGACGGAGGATAACGAGTTTTACTTAAACCATCTGCATGACAGGAGCCCCGGCAAGGTGGGCTGTCTGTTTGTGGATTATGAGAACAGTGCGGATTTTTCCGACCGGAACACCATTATCTACGGACACAACATGCGGGACGGCTCCATGTTTGCGGAACTGAACCGTTATAAGGAGCAGGCGTATTTTGACAGCCATCCCCGGATGTATCTGGTAATGCCGGAGGGCGGGTTTGTCTGTGAAGTCTTTGCGGCATTTACTGCGGACCCGGAGGAATCCGGCAGCGACGCTTCCCCCTGGAGGCTTGGCTTCCAGGATGACGGCGCTTATACAACATGGCTTGGGAAGATGGCGGAGCGTTCTGTGGCTGAAAGTGGCGTCACGGTTACATCCAGTGACCGGGTGCTGACACTTTCCACCTGTACGCCGGGCGGTACGAAGCGTTTTGTCGTCATGGGGAAACTTGTGGAAGTAGAAAACTGACATTAAATCGAAATGGAATCTGATAACCGGTGCGGGGCATTTGCTTCCGCACCTTCTCAATATGGAGGATTGTTTATGGTGAATACCATTATTCCCATTCCCGGCTATGTGCATTTATACCGCTCCCTTCTGCGGTTCTATGAGATGCCGGAGAATGAGGTCCGGGAAATGCTCTACCTTCTGAACACGGCGAACCTGGACTGTTACAGCTATTACCACCCGGAGCGGGAGCTTACGGAGAGCGGGCCGGTGGCGTTTTCCGGCTGGCTGGACCGGATGGATTGCCGCCCCTACCGGACGGAAGTACAGCTATACAAGTCCCTGCTGTGCTTAAAAAGGAGCATAGACCGGGACCTGATCGTGACCTCGCAGCGGGAGGCGCTGCAGGCTCTTAAATGCGTGACCTCCAATATCGAATACCGTTTCTACAAGGCGTATGGGATGGAGATTGAGGATAAACGGACGGTGTACGGGGAGTGCGCCTACCGCCTGGTACCCAGGGAGGACGAGCCCAGCGTGTGCCTGATGCACGACTGGATCTATCTTCCCAGCGCATAGTCATGGGGGTTTTGTATTTCATTTATGGCCTGTCCCGGATGGCAGATAAGATCCGGGACGGTCCATTTGTAAAGGAGGGATATCCTATCACACAGAAAGAAGTAAATGCGGTATTTGACGAACAGGTGAAGCGCTGTGCCGGCATTTTGCAGCAGAAAACGAAGGAATATACCGGAGATGACACGGACCGCCTGGGGGCTTTCAAGGCGGCCGCGGCCTTACAGCACACCACCCCGGAGCGGGCCCTTGCAGGGATGCTGGCGAAGCATATCGTGTCTTTGTATGACATGTGCTTTGCGGACAGCGTTTCCTATGAGGAAAGCGTGTGGGATGAAAAGATCACGGACAGCCTCAATTATCTGTTCTTACTGAAAGCGGTTGTAAAGGAGGGGAATACCAATAAACAGGATTGAAGTGAAAATATTGAACTGCCAGGCGGTTGCCGAGGCAGAGAAGAACATGGTCTTTGCGGCCCGGCTTACCCAACGGGGGCACCGGATCGCCACAATGGAGGACCTGCTGGCGCTCTATGAGAAGTCGTTCAGCACGGATACCGTGGAGGCCATCGGCGGCCTTCCCCACCCAACGGTCCAAAAATTTGCGGTGATCACGGTGGCGGTTGTGGGGGCGAGCAGGCGGTTCCTTGCACAGATCACCAGACACCAGAACGAGGTGAAGTTTATGAGCGCTTCGCTGCAGTACAGCAATTATGCAGGACAGGCGGATTTTGCCATACCTTATGAGATACTGGCTGCTTCTGGTTCTGTCCGGGAGCTGTATCTGGAAAGCTGCCATAGGGGGATGGACTGCTACGGGGAACTGTGCGGCGCCGGAATCGGCCATGACGCGGCGGGCTATGCCACGCCCCAGGGCTTAAGAAATGTGCTTCTGATAAGCGCCACGCCCTACCAGTGGAAACACATCATCGGACAGCGGATATGCCGGAGGAACACGGACGAGACAAGAATCGTGCTCTTGAAGATCTGGCAGGAGCTGTGCCGGTTGAGCCCGGTTCTATTTTCCGTGCAGCTTACGGGAGCCTTCTGCCAGAGGGATAAGTGTCTGGAGGGAAAGCTGGGGTGCGGGGAAAAGTTGGGAACCTCCCAGGGGCCTTCGGAGATCCTGGCGGCGGATTACCCGGCGCTTTTTAAGGGAGGCGCCACATGAAGATAAAGCTCATTGATTTCGGCGTGAGGGAGGACTGGCGCCCCTACCGGCCCCACGGGAACGACGCCGGGGCGGATGTGTATATGCCCTATGACTGTACCCTGAAACCTGGGGATGTGGAGAAGGTGCCGCTGGGCTTCGGGATTGAGGTGCCGGACGGCTACGCGGGGTATGTGTTCCCGCGCAGCAGCATGGCGGCCAGGGGGCTTGTCTGCGAGCTGCCCCCTGTGGATTCCGGCTACCGCGGGGAGATCCATGCGATCATCAGCAATGTAAGCAGCAGGACCCAGGCCATCAAGAAAGGGGCGCGGGTGGGGCAGCTTATCATAACGCCGGTGGTGATTGCGGATTTTGTTTCCGGGCTTGGAGAGGAAAGGGGCACGGGAGGGTTTGGGAGCACCGGGGAGTGAGGATCTTATCCGGGACAAATCTTGGTTTTTCGCCGGTATATGGATTGGGTATATCCGGGAGATTGACGGATAGAATAAAAAAGAGCGGCCGTGTGACCGCTTTACCTTTTGGTATTCAATTCCTTCATAATGCCGAGGATGTATTCAAATGACCGGGAATCCAACTGCCTTGCCTGTGCGATAAATTCCTTTAAGGCTTCCGGGTTGGCGTTCCCTTCGTCAAAAAATTCCTGCGGCGTCACGCCCAGGTATTCGCAGATATAGAAAAAGGACGGCATGGAGGGAAGTGATTTTTTGTTTTCTATGTTGTTGATGTAGTTGTTTGCCTGGCCCAGCGACAGGGACATATCGCGGGCGGATACGCCTTTTTGCGTCCGCAGCTTTGCCAGCCGCTCCGGGACAAAATTTTCATACATCATCTTCACCTCCCATTCTGTAATAGATTTTACCTTATGTCTCTGCCTTATTCGCAAATTGAAAAAGGGTATTTGTGACGGTATAATAGATTAAAACTATTATATGTGGGAGAGTGAAGAAATAAATCTATCAGACGGAGGAAAGACCAATGAGGAAAAAGACATGCTGCGTGACCGGACACCGGGATCTGCCGCAGAAGGAAATCAATTATGTGAAGGCGGCGCTTGGGCGTGAGGTTGACCGTGCCGTTGCGGACGGCTATACCTGCTTTATGAGCGGGTTCGGGGAAGGGGTGGACCAGTATTTTGCGGAGATCGTACTGGAGAGACAGAAAGGGAACCCGGCGCTGGAGCTTATCGCCGTCATCCCTTACCGGAAGCGCCTGGACAGCCTGAATGAGAAAGGGAGGACCTATGAAATGCTGGAGGCTTGCGCGGAGGTGGTTGTGGTGCAGGAGGAATACCACCCAAGCGTCTATTCCAGACGGAGCCGGTACATGGCGGAACGTTCTGACCGGGTGATTGCGGTGTATGACGGGAGGGAGAAAGGCGGTACGGTGCGGACGATCCGATTTGCACATATGCTGAAAAAGGAGCTCCGTGAGATCCCGGTGGGGGAAATCAAGCTGCCGGATAATCTGAAATATTAAAAAACAGGAAAGAATTTGAAACATAATGATTCCAGCGAACGC
Organism: Lachnospiraceae bacterium; assembly: GCA_910575835.1. Classification (GTDB taxonomy): domain Bacteria; phylum Bacillota; class Clostridia; order Lachnospirales; family Lachnospiraceae; genus Sporofaciens. The sequence goes on from CAJTGB010000029.1 coordinate 30,635, forward strand.
GCTCACTTACCGGTGGGCGTTTTCTTTTACCTAAAAAGGAGGATTTTGAATGTGTAACCTGGTGATATGCGCCCTCTGCTTTTTGGCAGGCACGGTGGTGGGCGTGATGCTTATGTGCCTCCTGCAGGCAGGGAGGACAGGAAATGTGGACATGGAGGGAATGTAAATGGATCAGAATGCGGTGGAATATATCAGGAACCATATCAAAGAGTTTCTGCCCCCGGAGTATCAGGATGCGGATGTTATCGTTGAGCCTGTTCTAAAAAATAATGACCGGGTATTGACCGGGCTGACGATTTTTAAGGAGGGGAGCAATATGGCCCCTACGGTCTATCTGGAACCGTATTGGGAGGAAATTAAAAGAGGACGCCTCTTAAGTTCGGTACTGGAAGAAATCGCACAGATCCAGCTTGGGGAAAACAACAGGGGAACTTTTGACCTCTCCATGCTGAAGGACTATGAAAAGGTAAAGCCGAAGCTCTTTATCCGGATGTGCGACCCGGAAAAAAATACGGAGTATTTAAAAGATAAACCATATACGGCATGTGGGGAGCTGGCGGCCTCTTACAGAATCCAGGTTTTAGAAGAAAAGGAAATGAACGGCTCCGCTGCCATTACAAATGAAGTCCTGCGTTCCTGGGGGATTACGAAGGAGCAGCTCCACCAGGATGCTGTCCAGGCAGAGAAAGAAAGGAAACCGGCCTGCCTTTACCGCATGGATGATATCCTGTTTTCCGAACAGGCTGAAAATCTGCTGGAAGAGGGCGCCCCACTGCAGGCAGGGGAACTGCCAATCTTTGTCCTTACCAACCGTGATAAGTCGGAGGGAGCAGGGGTTATGGTACAAGATGGGGTCCTGAAAAAAGTGGGGGAACTGCTTGGGGCGGATTATTATGTGCTCCCCTCATCCATCCATGAAGTGCTTGTCCTGCCGGATAACGGAGAGATGGATGTAAAGGAACTGGAAAGCATGGTCCGGGATGTCAATGCTGCCGAGGTAGCGCCCCATGAACTGCTGTCGGATAAAGTTCAGTTTTATGACCGCGCTTCCAGGACATTAGGGCGAAAGCAGGAAAAAGGAATCCTTGACAGGCTTGCGGAAAATAAAAAACAGATACAGGAGAAGGCTGGGAAAGAGAAGGCAGCAGAGAAGAAAAGAAATGAGCCGAGCCTGTAAAGAGGGCTGCCGGACATTTTTGTAACAGGGAAAATGGAGGTGGAGAAATTGAAGTTAGTGATTGCGGAAAAACCCTCCGTCGCAATGGCCCTGGCGGCGGTATTGGGCGCAGATGAGAAAAAGGACGGCTATCTGGAAGGGAACGGCTGGCTGGTGAGCTGGTGCGTCGGGCACCTGCTGGAGTTGGCGCAGCCGGGAGCCTATGGGGAACAGTATGTGAAATGGCGTTACAGCGACCTTCCGATTCTGCCGGAGAACTGGAAGTATGAGGCGCCGAAGGACAAGAAACCGCAGCTTGACCTTTTGTGCCGGTTGATGAAGGACAAGCGTGTCACCTCCGTGGTATGCGCCACCGACGCCGGGCGGGAGGGGGAGCTGATCTTCCGGCTGGTCTATGGATATGCGGGCTGCAAAAAGCCAATGGAAAGGCTTTGGATTTCCAGCATGGAGGATGCGGCCATCCGGGAGGGCTTCGCGCACCTGCGGCCGGGCAGGGAGTATGACAGGCTCTATGATGCGGCCCTGTGCCGGGCCGGGGCGGACTGGCTGGTGGGGATCAATGCCACAAGGCTTTTCTCCGTCCTGTACGGAGTGACCCTGAACGTGGGGCGTGTCATGTCCCCGACGCTGGCGCTTTTGGTAAAACGGGAGGCGGAGATCCGGGGGTTTGAGAGTACGCCCTTCTATGTGCCGGAGATTTCCTGCAAGGGCTTTACGGCCTCCGGGGAGAAACAGGCGGAGAAGGAGGCGGCGGAAACAATATGCAAAAGCTGCGAGGGGCAGGAGGCGGTGGTCCGCACCGTGGAGAAGCAGACAAAGGCCGTGCAGCCCCCGCGCCTCTACGACCTGACGACTTTGCAGAGGGAATGCAACCGAATCTATGGGTATACGGCGCAGCAGACCCTCGACTACCTGCAGGCCCTCTATGAGAAAAAGCTGGCGACCTATCCCCGGACAGACAGCCAGTATCTGACGGAGGACATGCAGGGCACCGCCCTCTCCCTGGTGCGCTGGCTTCGTGGCAACATGGAGTTCGGGAAATGCTGTACAGCGGAGCCGGATATCGGGCGCGTGACGGATGGCAGCAGAGTGACCGACCACCACGCAGTCATCCCTACGGCGGAGATCACCAGGACAGACCTGTCCATCCTCCCGGCCGGGGAGAAGGATGTGCTGACGCTGGTTGCGGCAAGGCTTTTGTGTGCCACGGACCAGGAGCACCGTTTCGAGGCGGTCACGGCGGTACTGGACTGTGGGGGCTGTTCCTTTACGGCAAAGGGAAAGACGGTCTTACAGATGGGCTGGAAAGAGGTGGAGCGGCTTTACCGCCTGGGGATGAAGCAGGGGAAAACGGAGGAACAGGACAGGGAAGATCCCGCCCTGCCGGAGCTTCGGGAAAGCCAGGCATTCCGGCCGGTGTCGGCGTCTGTCCGGGAGGGCAGGACCTCCCCGCCGCGGCATTACACGGAGGATTCCCTTCTGGCAGCAATGGAGACCGCAGGTGTTGAAGGCTTACCGGAGGGCGCGGAGCGGAAGGGACTGGGAACGCCGGCCACCCGTGCGGCCATTCTGGAGAAGCTGGTTGCGGTGGGGTTTGTGGAGCGGAAGAAGAAGCAGCTTATCCCTACGGAAAAGGGCACGAACCTGGTCACGGTGCTGCCGGACAACATCAAATCCCCCATGCTGACCGCAGAATGGGAATCCATGCTGAAACAGGTAGAGCGTGGGGAGGCCACGGCAGAGGCGTTCATGGAGGGGATCGCCGGCATGAGCCGGGAGCTTGTGGAACAGCATACCACCCCGGAGGAACGCTTCAAGGGCCTGTTCCCGGAGGCGGAAAGCGGCCGGAGAGAGGCGGTTGGCGTCTGCCCCCGGTGCGGCGGCGCTGTCATGGAGGGGAAAAAGGGATTTTTCTGTGAGGGCCGGGAGTGCGGCTTTGCGCTCTGGAAGGAGAACCGATTTTTTGCGGCAAAGAAAAAGAAGCTGACAAAGGCCGCAGCTTCGGCGCTCTTGAAGGAGGGGCGCGTCTCCATGTCCGGCCTTTACAGCGAAAAGACGGGCAGGACCTATGACGCGGTGGTCATGCTGGATGATACGGGAGGGAAATATGTGAATTTCAAGCTGGAATTTCCGGCAAAGAAAGGCAGGAAGAAATGAGAGAAGTACAGTCTTTTGAATATGGCGGCTATCATTTTACGCCTCTGCGCCGGTTCCGCGGGAACGAAGGGGATTTCTTTGCGATTTCAAGGCGCCTGGAAACTGACCCGCAATTAGGGATATGCACCTACAAGGAGCGCCAGAAGATTCCCTATGATTATGAGGGATTTTATGCAGCCTCCGCGGACAAATCCTGTGATATTTTCCGTTGTGATGAAAATGGGAGAATGTACGTGCCGGGAAGGAATGAACTGTTTATCTATCATGATCCGCTTTTTAAGGATACCATGAAGGAATCTGTGATTGCAGGATTAAAGGAAATACCGGTACAGTCTGGAAATGGCATATCTGGGCAGCCAGTCAAAAAGGAGCCGGGGCATGGGAGGTGACAGGGAAAAAATGAGAATCCGGGAGCTTACGCGCACCGAGCGGGCAAAGATCCGGAAACTGGTGACGGAATCCTGTGCCAACTATGGCAGCAGGGAGAAACAGTGTATTCCGCTGGACTGTCCCTGCTACATGCTGGACAAGTGCTGGACGGGTTCCCTGTGCCGGTATTTCCAGGAGGCGGTGCTGGGGGCTGACCCGGCGCTGGAGTCCGCCCTGACCGGGGAGGACAGCTCCATGAGGCAGAAGAAATGTCCGGTCTGCGGGAAAGCCTACCTGCCGGTCACGAGCCAGGCATATTGCTCCGCAGCCTGCCGGACGTATGCCAGGCGGAAATCCGAGCGGGAACGCAAGCGGCGGGAGCGTCTGGAAAGGGGGAATTAGTACGCAGCTTAGCAGAAAAGAGGCAGCGTTTTCAAGGGTTTCAAGGCCCGGTTCACAGGGCGGCTAAGGAAGAATACGCTTACCTTGCGAAACAGGGGGAAGCTGCGGACAAAAGGCGTTTTTTGCGCCTTATTTTTTATCTTTATTTTTGTTATGCAGGCATAGTTGGGAGGGATGCGGATCCAAAGGGAAAAGACGGCAATCGTGCCGGGGATTATGCGGATTGATACGGCGGCCCAGGCCATTGACATGCAGCAGATTGACAACCGGCGTTTTATGTTCCATCCCGGAACGGGGGTGCTTGTCCTGGGACGCCAGTATGCAGTTACAAGCATGGCCAATTCCAGCCACGCGCAGGAGCTGGCCGATGCCGGGATCACAAAAGACTATGACGGCTTTGTACGGGGATGGATCGGGACCGGAGGGGACTATCCCTACGGGGTGATCCACTTTGCGCCCAGCGTGGATGAAAGGAATCTCTCTTTGTTTGAGAGGGCCTTTGACACGCTGGAAATGTTTGCACGGAACGGGGGCCTGGCTTCCACGGTGATCCGGGGCTTCGGAGACCGGTGGGAGCAGCCCTTTTGTGCCATCCTGCCTGGATTAAAGGAGCCGGAGAAGAAGCCCTCCGTCCGGGGGCAGCTAAAGCAGAAGCCGGAGGGCAGGAAGGACAGGAACAAAGAAACAGAACAACAGGAACGATAGGAGGCGGTTCATATGAGTATCACAACAATCACGACAGAGGATCTTCGGCGCATGGAAGAAAAAGAGGGATTGATTTTGCAGGGCTGCGGCGGGGATCTGAAGGAATGGGTGGACGGGATCAATGAGATGCTCACCGAGGCGGGGATCTTGAAGGAGGGCTCCCGGTTCGGGGATGTGTCCACTTTCCAGTACGGGGAGCTGACCTGTCTGCTCTTTCCCTTTGAGGATGTAAAGCTGGAGATAGGGAAACTTGCCATGTGGCGGTTACAGACCCATGAGGATTTCGGGGGCACCTGGCTTTCCGATTTTGTGCCGAACCGGCTGGGCGGCTTTATCGGGGAGCCTTCGCCGGAGCCGGAGAAGCCGGACTGTGCGCTGATCGGACAGGACGGGAACGTCTTTAACCTGGTCGGCATTGCCTCCCGTACCCTTCGCAGGAATGGCATGGCGGGGCAGGCAAAGGAAATGACGGACCGGGTATTTGCTTCCGGGAGCTACCATGAGGCGCTGAACATTATCGGCGAGTATGTGAACATCACTTCCGTGGACGAGCCGGAGCGCAGGCCCTCCGTCCGGCGGCAGATGAAAGAGACAAAGACGGCGGAGCCATCTGAAAAGCAGAAACCGGCAAGGCAGCAGGAACGGTAAGGAGGGGCGGGATGGAAAAGGGAAAGACATACGGCGTATGGGCGGTACGCAGCGGAGCCTCCATATTCGGCCATGCGGCGGCATGGTGCAAGGAGGATGGGAGGCCGCTGGAATTTGACACCGAAAAAATGGCCCAGGACTATGCGGCGGAAATGAACAGAAAGACTACCGCCAATGTCCACTACTATGCGCAGAAGAAGGAGCCGGAGCCGGGGGCGGTCCGAAAGACGGCGGCGCAGGCACAGCAGCAACTGGACGCACGCGCCCCGTCCCAGGCAGCGCCCCGGAATGAGGCGGCCGAGAAGCTGAACGAGATCCCAGGCAGGCAGCTTGTGTCGGAGCCGGACCCGATGGTGGAGATCCGCTCCGCGGTCCACAGCAACTATGCCGGGATGGTGGCCATGCTGGGCGCGGACAACCGGGTATATCTTGGGAGAGAGGAACGTTATCACTTTGAGGGGGACCAGCCGGCCTATTATGATGACAGCGACGGCTCCCTTTGTTTTGTTACGGACAGGGCGGACATGTATTATTTCCTCTATGGGGAGGGATGGACACACACCCAGGAGGAAATGCTGGGGCGCGGCCTTGTGGCGGACCAGTATGCGGAATTTGCCCGGCTGCAGCATGGCGTCCTCAGGCAGTTTGAGGTCAAAAGGGAGCTTCGGTTTGCAGGACAGCCCTTCCAGGAACCGGAGGATTACCTGCACAATGCAGAACTTTACGAGGAAGGGCAGACCGGGAACTATAACATGCTGGACGGGCGGCTTGACAACGAACCGCCGGAGCGCCCGGACCTGACAGACGGGCAGACCTGGGAGGAAATCAGGGAGCTTGCCCCGGAGACGCTGCCGGAGGAAACAGCGAAAAAGCCGTCCCTGATGGAGCGGCTGAAAGGGGAACGCCCGGAGCAGGGGGAGAGGCAGGCCGCACCTTCCTCCCCGGAAAGGGAGCGGTAGGATATGGGGATGAAGCTGGAAGATGTGGACATTCTGGACGCGCTGAACCGGATCGTGGAGCTGAACACCCACCATTACAAGGACGATTTTGACCTAGACAAAGAGCTGATCCCCAAGCTGGCCGCGTCGGGGAACCCGGAGGACAGGCGCCTTCTCTGGATGTCCAGGCCATGCGGCACCTATACCCTGCGGGAGCGGGAGGTCTACCTGCAGGAGAGCTATGAAAATAATGTATGGCGGTTCTACCATGAGCAGACGAAAGATAAGGTCCTGGCTTATGCGCTTGTGTTGAAAGACCTGCAGGACGGGAAAGTGACGGGGGATATTTACCCTCTGGACTATGCCGCCCATGTGGAACGGGTGAAGCTGCTGACCTGCCCCATCGAAAAAGTGACGGCGGTTTTCGGGGATGGTGCGGTGGTTTCCGTTCCCTTTGGGAACCATAAGCAGCTTATCAGTGGGCTTGCTTCCATACACGGGAAAACAAAGTCCATCCTTTATGAGCCGGAAAACGGCCGGGAGCTTTCGGTAATCCTGGAGAGGGAAAGGTTCAAGCGCTCTTATCATGCCAGGGCCGGCGATATGGAAAACTATATCGCAAAGCTGCAGAAAGGCACCATGCGCGGCCGGATGAAGGCGGCAAAGGACACCGTGACGAAACCGGATAAGGGCACGCCCCATAAAGGCGTGCAGGAACGGTGAAGAAAGAAGGCCGCAGCGTCCAGTTCCACTTCTATGTGTCGGAGCAGGAGGCAGCGGCCATCCAGGAGCGCATGGAGCAGATCGGCGTCGCCAACCTGTCGGCCTATCTGCGCAAGATGGCGGTGGATGGCTACATCATCCATCTGGACATGAGTGAGGTGCAGGAGCTGGTGCGGATCCTGCGTATCTGCTCCAACAATCTGAACCAGTACGCAAGGCGGGCCAATGAGACCGGGAGTATTTACGCCGCTGATGTGGAGGATCTGCGCGGCCGCCTGGACGGCCTTTGGGACGGGATGGAGAAGCTGCTCCGGGGATTTGCTAACATTCCATGAACGGGCTTCAATGCCGTTGCTTTCCGGGAACCGGCACGGTAGAATGAAACCGAGGGGCAGACCATGCCCTGAAAAACAGCATACCCGGAAGTCTTTAAACGGTGGACGGGGCAGGAGAAAAGGAGGCGGGCGTATGCGTCTGATATTTAAACTTTTGGCATTTCCCTTTGTGCTGGTTACGGGGGTTCTCTATCTGGTGTGCAGGTTCCTGGTGGTTGCCTCCGGCGCCGTGCTGGGGATCCTTTCGGGGATTGTATTCCTGGCGGCGCTGGCGCTGTTCTTCGCTGCCGGGTTCTGGCCGGGGGTGTCCTGGCTGGCGCTTGCGTTCCTGATCAGCCCATACGGTCTGCCAATGGCGGCGGCCTGGCTGGTAGGGATGCTTGGCGGCGTGAACAGCGCGTTAAAGGATTTTGTATTTGGATAAGACAGTTTGGGCGGGGCACATGAAAAAGGTGCTCCGCTCATTTTCTTTTTGGGGCTGTCCATACCGGACGGCTTTTTTGATTCAGAAATGGAGGGATTTGATTTGAGAGACCAGACACCGCTTTACCATCATACAGACAGCTACGCACAGGAGCATGGAGAGCTGGACCGGTACCATGCGTCCTATCAGGCGAACATTGCCTGTAAGGAGGCAATCGAGCGGGCCATTGCCGACAGCTACCGGGATAACCGCCTGAATATAGCTTGTGTGGATCAGGTGCTGGAACATTTTGGCTATGAGAGGATGCTTTATGTCCTTGCCAATACGGTGCAGCAGAAAGAGCAGGATGGGCGCATTTCCCATGACAACCGGGCATGGGCGAGAACGGTTCCGGTTACGCCTGCCCCGGACGGCTTGGGCGGTGACAGGAACCGGTATTTTATTGTGGACAAATGCAATACGGGGCTTATGGATCTGTTTCTCACCCAGGCAAGGAAAGCATACGCATTGGGGCAGGAGAAAAGGCCGTCCGTGCGGGAGAGCCTGAATAAAAATGCCGGGCAGCAGGCCGGGACTGACAGGGCGGAACATAAGAAGGCGCAGGAACGGTAATCCGTAAAAAAGGGTAAAGGGGGTGTGACATATGGCAACCACGCGGCTGATGCCTCTGCATGTGGGGAAGGGCCGGGATATTTCCACGGCGGTTGCGGACATCATTGACTATGTGGAAAATCCAAAGAAAACAGATTTTGGAAAATTCATTTTCGGCTATGAGTGCGACAGCCGGACGGCCGATGCGGAGTTCCTTCTGTCCAAAAGACAGTACGCGAACCTGACGGGCCGGAACCGGGGCGCGGATGACGTGATTGCCTACCATCTCCGGCAAGCCTTCAAGCCGGGAGAGGTCATACCGGAAGAAGCGAACCGGATCGGCCGGGAGCTTGCACTGAAACTGACAAAGGGAAACCATGCCTTTATTGTCTGTACCCATGTGGACAAGCACCATGTCCATAACCACATCATCATCAATTCCACGGCATTGGACTGCCAGAGGAAGTTTCGGAACTTCTGGGGTTCCACCTGGGCTGTACGCCGCATAAATGACCGGCTGTGTCTGGAGCACGGGCTGTCCGTGGTGGAGAATCCGAAGCCAAGCAGAGGGCACTATGGTACGTGGCTGGGGAACAAAAAGCAGCCCTCCTTCCAGGAGCAGATACGCATGGCGGTGGACGAAGCCCTGGCAGAAAAACCAAAGGATTTTGAGGAATTTTTGAAGAAGCTGGAGGCAGCAGGGGTTGAGGTCAACCGGGAAAGAAAATACCTGCGCTTCCGTGTGCCGGGGCAGGATAAGTATACCCGGTGTGACACGCTGAAAGGAGATTATACCGAGCAGGCCATCCGGGAACGGATTGCAGGAACCAGGACGGTGAAACCGCGCCATGCCTCTTTTCCGAAGCCAGCTTCCAGGGTAGGGTTACTGGTGGATATAGAGGCGGCAGTCCGGGCGGGGAAAGGGCCTGGGTATGAGCGGTGGGCGAAGGTGTTCAATATCAAACAGCTCTCCCAGGCGGTCATATGGCTGAAAGAGCATGGGGATATGGACTATGGGGAACTGCAGGCGAGGGCGGCGGAGACTACGGAGAGATTTAATGCGCTGTCGTCACAGATCAAGGAACTGGAATCACGGATGAACGAAAACGGAGAGCTGCAGAAACAGATCGTGAGCTATGCCAAGACAAGAGCCGTCTATGTGGAATATCGAAAAGCGGGTTACAGCAAAAAGTTCCGGGCGGAGCATGAGGCTGACATCCTGATCCACCAGGCAGCAAAGAAATATTTTGACAGCCGGGGAATCACAAAGCTGCCTTCTGTGAAAACTCTGCGTGAGGATTATGCCGGCCTCCTGGAGCAGAAGCGGAAAGCCTATGCCGGCTATAAACAGGCACGCTCCGATATGAAGGAGCTGCAGAACATCAAGGCTAACGTGGACTACCTGCTGGACGTTCCGGCCAGGCATGAGGCACGGGAGAAAAGCGGAAAGTCACGGCAATAGGACTTTCTTCTCCTTTCTGTTTTCAGTGTCCGAAGGACGCGCAGCCGTTACCGAAGGGAACGATCTCAGGGGTTTGGGGATATGTCACCAACAAGCGTTTACGCAGGTTTTCCGGTTACGGAAAATCTGCGTAAATGAGCCTTCTGTACAAGAAGGCATTGCTTGCCAGTATGTGCGATTCTAAGTATACAGTGCTGATTTTCAGATAGAAAATATATGGAAAATGTGGTAATGTAGTTAAAACGGACAGGAAAAAGGGGGATATAGATGCAGAGCTATTATGATATTACAAACCCGGATGCCGCATATGAATGGCTATACAGTGTCCTGGATATGAAAAGGAGAGATTTCATTTCTGATTATGTATTGGAAAGCCGAAATGATTTCGATACCTTTTTTGAGAGGCATCTGAAGGAAGCAGAGCGTTTGGATATTGACCAGTTGAAACTTATGGCTATCCATGTGACAACAAATGGGGATGGCTGTGCTGAAATAAAAAAGAATGGGTTGAGGGACTTAAAAAAGGTGCTTCAAGAAAAGTCGGAACTCAGTACATTTTTGAGGGAGAAAAATATCTGGTTTGACATTCCTTCTAAGACCATGTATTTCAATGGCAAGGCTTTTGATATAGATTACCAGAAGTATACGAACCTGAACAGGGCTGACAGAAAAAACTAGGCTTTATACAAAATAGGGCACAGGATATTTTATGACCATCAAGTCAATGGATTCTTGTTTAGCAGAGATGTATATGATTATGGGACAATCCATGAGGCCCCGGAGTTTCTGCTCACCTTATCAGAATTTGATAGAGATACAGTCGGAATAAATGACGAGTGGGCAGCGGCCAGTAAACCCTATGTAATTAAGTACAGGGCAAAGATTACAGAATTTGAATATTACACTTTTTATGAGGGGCAGGAGGATTACCTGCAGGATTATCATAACGGATGGATTGGATTAAAGAAGACATTGTTTCAGAAAGCCGCCAGGGGTGCTTTTTCAGAATTGTCTTCGGATGTCTATGCTTATATGAAACCAGGAAGGATTATTGAGCCAGCAAGGATAATCGAGTGTATTCCGGCAGAAGAATGGCAGGATAGGATATCAAAATATTTTTAGCAGGAGTGACAACTGATTTGAAAGCTGTTATGTATAGATATTTTAAGAATTTAGATGCTGCTGAAAGGATGGGGTGATATGGTATCAAATTTGCTGATAGACAGGTTAGTTAATATTTTAAGGGAGAAAGATTTCAATATTGCGGCTCAGGAGCTGGAAAATATAACTGACCTTGACAGCTTTGGGTCAGAGAATTTTTTGCACGACATTATACTTGAAAGGTGGGTATACAGGCCAGAAGATGTCCCATTTACTTTTGCAAGGGATATCTGGCAAAGCAGCAGTAAGGTAGAGGACAACAGGGCTTTGTTGAAAGAGGTATTGCAGTATCCGATTGCTGATATCAACAGGGCGAAGATCAATGATTTTTTATGGGTGGCAGAAAAAGATTTTTCAGCCGCAAAGTCGGCAGAGAAATATTATCGGGCACATGTGGAAAGTACAGAGGGATTTGATTTTAATTTTATGGCAATAAACCGTTTGGTGTTTCTGGCAAAAAAATTGAGCAGCAAAGAGACGGATGATACAATAAGAAAGAAACTGTTGATAAAGGTTATGGATCAGTATGACAATGAGGATCATGGAAGAATTCTCTATCTGATCCAGACAGCCATGTATGAAAAGGTTGACACAGATTACCTGATTCAGTATACAGAAAAAATCTTAAATACATATGATGATCAGAGTTATGATTTTTACATTATCGGTGAATTTTGTGATGTACTTGAACAGTTATATTATACAAAGAATAAATGGCAAAAGAAAAGATGTGTGTCGGAACCAAAACTAATCGAGATACGAAGGCGTAAAGCTCAGGCAATCTTAACGGCAGAGCGTACCTTAAATGAGCAGAATGCAGGGAACCTGATGCGTTCAGTCCATCTTTTAAAAGATGTTGTAAATATATTAAAAACAATTACAGGGACAGAAGCTGAAAGAAAAGAGATACTTAAAAAAATAGATGCGATAGAAAAGAAAATGATATCGGAGATGCCGGTTTTTTCAGCGAAACACGATAATAGCGAGACTGTCAAGCAGTTGATCCGGCAATTAGAGGTTTTGGATAAAGAAGAAGCCCTCTGCTATTTTGCATCGTTTATTCCACTGCCAGAGAAAAGCAGGATTGAAGAATCAGTTACAAAGTCAGCGGATGCAATAGGGTTTGGTGGGCTTTTTCCAGTAGGAATCTTAGGGAAGGATGGCAAGTCGATTGCGAAAAGCAGACCAATCAAAAAGTCTGGTGATGAAATAGATTCAGCAGCATTTCAGGAGTCGGTAGAACGGAGAGCATCAGAATTTATGGGTTATTTCTCGCAGATCATGATTGGGAATACGTTGCATTATATCCGTTCAAAATTTAAAGTGGAAGAAAAGGATATCCGGGAGATTGTCGAAAATAGCATAATCGTTCCAGAAGACAGAAGAGAAGCATATGTAAAAGGGCTAATGGCAGGATTTTCAGGGGACTTTCTGATTGCGTTAAGCATACTTGTTCCGCAGGTGGAAAATTCGGTGAGAGAGCTTGCTCTGGAATGCGGCGAGCCAGTTTATAATCTGAATGAGGATGGCATTGAGGAAATAAAGACAATGCATGCCGTTTTAGAACTGGATGGTGTTAGGGAGCATCTGGATGAAGACTTCTTACTGGCATTAAAGACTGTTTTTTGCTCTAAATTTGGATTTAACATGAGGAATGATATTGCGCATGGATTACTTTCGGATAAACAGTTTCAGTCATTCCGTGCACTGTATACATGGTGGTTTATCCTAAAAATATGTTATATGTTCTGCGGAAAGCTGCAGGTAGAAAACAGAATCAAGGTCAATGATAAACTGCGTAAGTTATTTGAAGGAAAAAATGAGGATTGTGTGCCAGATGCTTAATTTTATGGAGACATAAAGTTTGGCATATCACCAGTCGGATTTTAAGAATGACTTTCTGCCAAAATAATAGAAAACGGCAAAAACGGAAAGGAGAATCAGCCAATGAAAATGCGGACGGAATACACCTGTCCTTTGGAACTGGTGAATGACATGATCAAAGGGAAATGGAAACCAATCATCTTATGGCGGCTGCGTGTAGGGGGCGACATCCCTGGCGAAGCTGGAACGTGACATAGACGGCATTACACAAAAAATGTTGCTGGAGCAGTTAAAGGAACTGATGGATTACGGATTTGTGGAAAAGAGATCCTATGAAGGATACCCGCTCCATGTGGATATTCCTTGACAGATGGTATGGGAACGGAGATACTGGAGGCATTAAGGATCATGCAGCATATCGGGATTGATTATCTGAAAGCAAACGGCATGGGGCATATTCTGGAGGAAAAGGGAGTAGTGCCAGATTAGTACCCAGCATGGGAGCGGCAGTAAGTGTGGCCACAGTGGTCACAAATCTGACCCCTCTGCGTCTTGGAGAATTTATGAAAAATGTGCTGTATCCCTTGTGCAATATCTAACAGCCGCCCAGGCGGCAATAAAAAAATAATGCCATAGGATTTTTGGTACTCGCAGGCAAAAGTATTGAAGAATGGCTTAAAATCAAGGGATTTTAGGCTTGGTGGGGTTCATCACGGTGGGTGGTGGACCCCATTTTTTGGTGTTTTTGGATGCCGCTGATAGGATGGCGATAGGGGAAAAAATCGTACTATCAGGCAAAAGTATACTTTCACGCAAAAGTCAGGGGTTTCCGTGATAGTATAAAACGGAAAGGTAAAAGGGTGTAGGATATTGGCGGTTTTGGCTGAAAGGCGTATTAGCTTGACGGAAAATGCTGTTGAAAAACGGGGGATATGATACAAACACGGAAACTGCTCGGAGTTTCCGTGATAGTTTGGAGTTTTGCCTGATAGTATACAGAAAAATTGAAAAATAATAACAGGAGAAAGAGGGCTGTGCAATGGCTCTTTTTTGCTTTCCATTCCCGAAAAATAGTCGTTTCGTGCCACTGGGTGAAAAACAGATAAATTTTATGGTATAATTCAGAGGACGCTTTTGCTTTAGCGGGAACGGTATTCTGCCGAAGTAATTAGGAAACAGCGGAAAGGGGCATCAGCCTATGAAAATGAGAACGGAATACACCTGCCCTTTGGAACTGGTGCATGACATGATTAAAGGGAAATGGAAACCGATCATCTTGTGGCGGCTGCGTCTAAGGGCGACATCCCTGGCGAAGCTGGAACGTGACATAGACGGCATTACACAGAAGATGCTGCTGGAGCAGTTAAAGGAACTGATGGATTACGGATTTGTGGAAAAGAAATCCTATGAGGGATACCCGCTCCGGGTGGAATATTCTCTAACAGATGATATGGGAATGAAAATACTGGAAGCGTTAAGGATCATGCAGCATATCGGGATTGACTATCTGAAAGCAAACGGCATGGAACATATCCTGGAGGAAAAGGGAGTAATCCCGGATTAGTACCTACGAAAAAGTGGGTAATTTACTGTCCGGGAGCCGCCGCTTATAATATCATCATAAAATCGGATTGGAGGATTCAAAGATGAATGTTACGAGCAGCGGTATTATAAACGGATTGATCCAGCCTCAATATGGCGGGCATGGGACGCAGTTCAACGAAAATGGCATCCCTACTTATTCTTTACCCTTTAAGGTGGAAGATGCGCCGCAGGAAACGGTGTCGATTGCCATTGTCCTGGAGGACAAGGACGCATACCCGGTGACAGGGGGATTCGCATGGATACACTGGCTGGCGGCAAATATTACCCGTTTTGAGATCAAAGAGAATGAGAGCCAGACGGCGGATGACTTTGTGCAGGGAAGGAATAGCTGGACGAGCATACAGGGCGGAGAGCAGTCCACGGAGCTTTCCTGTTATTACGGCGGGATGACGCCGCCCGATAAGCCGCACGTATATGAACTTCATGTGTATGCCTTGGATAAGATGCTGGAGTTGGAAAAGGGATTTCTGCTGAATGAACTTCACCGGGAAATGGACGGGCATATCTTAGACCAGTTTACGCTGAAAGGGATATATGAAAATTAACAGACAGCATTGACAAAATAGCAGAATCGCCGTAAATGGGATCAGACCATTGCGGCGTTTTCTTCTTTATATTTCAAAATGAATATGTTATAATATATTTTGTTCGATAAAACATATTCAAGGAGGAATTATGGAGCAGGTTTCATTGAAGATAGGAGAGCGGCTGAAAGAAATCCGGAACACAAGGCAGTTCACGCTGGATGATGTTGCGGAACTGACGGGTGTCAGCAAGCCCATGTTGGGACAGATCGAACGCGGGCAGTCCTCGCCCACCATCAATATATTATGGAAGATTTCAACAGGGCTGAAAATCCCACTATCCTTTTTCTGCAAACAGGAAGAAGCGGAATACATGGTCGCCGGGCTTGATGGGGAAAATGTGATCACGGAGGAAAACGGAGGGATGCGGGCTTACCCACTATTCCCCTTTGACCCGATAAGGAATGTGGAGGTGTTCTATATTGAGTTTGATGCAGGAGTTCGCCATAATTCGCTCCCTCATGTAACAGGCGTGGAAGAATATGTTTTTATGGTGCAGGGAACGCTGAAAATGGTGATTGGCGGGAAGGAAGTGCTGCTGCAGGAAAAGCAGTCAATACGCTTCCGGGCGGATGTTTCCCACGGATACCATAATGCTTCAGATAAAGCCTGCGCCGCCTATAACGTGATATTTTATCTGAACAATTAAAGGAGGAAACGTAAAATGTATGAATTGGTACAGGTCAGTGAGAAATGCTATTACATAAACTGTCCGGCGAAGATAGGCGTCTATGTGGCAGATGGGGAGAATGTCTATCTGGTTGACAGCGGAAATGATAAGGATGCGGGGAGGAAAGTCAGACAGATACTGGATAAGAACGGCTGGCATCTGGCGGCAATCTTGAATACCCATTCCAACGCAGACCATATCGGCGGGAATAGATACCTGCAGGGGCAGACGGGATGTAAGGTTTATTCTAGCGGCATAGAGGCGGCTTTCACGAAATACCCGGTACTGGAGCCGTCCTTCCTTTACGGCGGTTATCCGTGTAAGGACTTGCGGCATAAGTTCCTGATGGCGCAGGAAAGCGATGTGGCGGATTTCTCAGATGAAAGTTTCCCGAAGGGGATTGAGGTAATTCCCCTGCCGGGGCATTTCTTTGACATGGTGGGGTTCCGTATGCCGGACAATGTGGTGTTTCTTGCGGACTGCATCAGTAGTAGGGAGACGCTGGACAAATATGCGGTTTCCTTCATCTATGACGTGGGCGCATATCTGGAAACGCTGGATAAAGTGGAGCAGATGGAGGCGGCTATGTTTGTCCCTGCCCATGCGGAAGCCTCTGTTGATGTAAAGGAACTTGTTCGCTATAACAGGGATAAGGTGCATGAAGTGTCAGAAAGAATTTTATCCATTTGTGAAGAACCAATGTGTTTTGAACGGATTCTGCAGGAAGTGTTCAAAGGCTATGGTCTTTCCATGAACTTTGAGCAGTATGTGTTGGTTGGCAGCACGGTGCGGTCTTATCTTTCATGGATGAAAGATACCGGGAAAGTGTCGGCTGAATTTCAGGACAGTATGCTGCTTTGGCAGAAAGCATAATTTTATGACTCGGAAACAGTCCGGGAAGCTTACAGGCAAAGCACGGAAAATCTGAAATCCTATATGCAGCGCCAGTGGTGCCTTGTCGGGGGAATGGCTGGTACGTTCAGGGAGATGGAATGACAAAGGAGTTGGAGACAGTATGCAGTATTATCAGTGTGAAAAATATCCAATAGAGTTCGTATTGTCAGAGAATATTGATAAGTGTTTTGACTGCCATAATCATGTAGGGCATTATGTCATATCTCTGGTCATGCAGGGAGAGGTTACGGTTTATCTGGAAAGCAGGAAATTGGTGTGTCATGAAGGGGATTTGTTTACCATCCCTCCTTATGCCGTGCATTCGGTGTGCCAGGAAAGGGACGCGCGTCTGTTGTCTATGTGCATAGGAACAGCCTTTGCCGCAGAGACGGATTCTGAAACAGCAGAAGTCATTGTCAGGGAGCTGTTAAATGATGCAGTGGGGCTGGGTATTTTTGGAGAAGCGCAGAAAGAAAGGCTGTTACCTTTTGCACGGGCAGTTTTCCGGGGTTGGGATAAGGGCGGGAAAGAGATGGATACAGGCATAAAAAATCTTGCTGACAGGATTACAAGCCACCCGGAACAGGAGCTGCTTATAGAAACATTGGCGGCGGATATTTTTGTCAGCAAATATTATCTCATAAGGAAATTTAAAAGCAGTATCGGGATGACACCGCATCAGTTCTGTATCCAGAACCGAATACGAAAATCACAAGGGCTGCTGGATGAGGAAAAGACAGTCAGCAGGATTGCTGCGGAAATGGGATTTTATGATCAGAGCCATTTTGACAAAGCGTTCCAGAGGATTGTCGGGATATCCCCATCAGAATATATCCATTCTAAAAAACTGATAGGGCAGAGTACATAGGGCAATTTTTTACAAGACATGATTGCTTCCGGGGAATATGATTGAAACGTAAGACAGATAACATATTTTATCGGAGGTGCAGAATGGATACATTTGAATTGTTTGACAATGGAAAACTAGTTTTGCCGGAAAAGGAGACTGGCTTTGCAGGGATTGAATGGTCAAAGCATCCGACTTTTAAGGGTGTCGAACTGAAACACATCATCACGGCAAAGGACACAGACGGGAAGTTCAGCTACCATTTGGTGCGGATTGCTTCCGGTTGCAGTATTGGGAACCATACCCATGAAACCCAGTTGGAAACGCATGAGGTGATAAAGGGGAGCGGGAGATGTGTGAATGCAGGCAGCACTATTCCGTATGAAGCCGGTACGATATCCATCATGCAGACAGGCGTACCGCATGAAGTCACTGCAGGTTCAGAGGGGTTATATCTGTTTGCCAAATTTATGCCTGCATTATGTTAAACTGAATAATAAGGATAATAAGCAAGACCGCCGCACGATGGCCATCATCCGCCATATGCGGCGGTCTGCTTTTTTCCGCAGGCAGGCCGGGCGGCCTGATAACGGAAATTACTTGGAAAGGGAATATCGGACGAAAAGCTAAAAACTTTAGGGGTAATTTTGATGTTTTTGTACTTCATTTATGCCTTTCGTTCCCTGCATCTCAAAATAACAAAAAATCTGCCGATAAAATAGATAGCGGAACATAATAGAATCCGAGGTGATGAATTTTGAATATAGCAGTGGTCGATGATGAAGAAATCATCCGACAGCAGATACACGGCTTCATAAAGAAGCAGAAGCCGGAATCCGAGATCAGTGATTTTTCCACAGGGGAGGGGCTGCTTGCGGCAAAAGCTGATTTTGACATTATCTTTCTTGACATACAGATGGAGGGTATGGGCGGCATTGAGGCGGCGCGAATCCTCCGGCAGCGGAATGTGGATGCGGTGCTGGTCTTTATCACAGGCATAAAGGACTATGTGTTTGAAGCCTTCGACGTGTCGGCGTTCCATTACCTGCTAAAGCCGATTGAGGAAAGCAAGTTCATTGAGGTGCTTGGCAGGGCGGTGGACGAGGCGGGGAGAAGGAAGGGGCAGAAGGAACAGCAGATATTCATCCGGACAAAGAACCGGGGGTATACGCTCAACTTAAGCAGTATCCTGTATATTGAAAACAGGGGGAAGAAAGTGGAAATCCATACCACGGACATGGAGGAGATCATAGAGGCATATGCCACGATGGACGAACTGGAAGGACAGCTTGGGGGCGGCTTTTACCGCTGCCACAGGGGGTATCTGGTAAATATGGCGCACATAGTGAGGTATGACAATGACAGCATTTTCCTTTCCAGCGGCGGCAAAGTCTACCTGACAAGGAAGAAGCACAATGAGTTTGTAAAGGCATATATGTGGTATTTGCAGAATGGAGGGGTGTCCTGTGTATGAAGTGGTAAGTTGGCTGTTAGAAATTTTTTCTGCCATGTTCCAGGGGTACTGCCTGCAGTATTTTTATGGGAACTTTCTGGACGGCAGGATACGGGACCGGCGTATAAACGGGCTGGCAGCCGCTGCGCTGTATGGGGTACTGCGGCTGGGGGCAGGAATTTTACTGCCAAAGGGCTATGGAAGTTTTGTGACTTTTATAAGGCTGGCAGTAGTCATGTGTATTATATTAGCGATTGTAATGACCTTTTACAGAGTGACAGGGAAGATAATCTTATTTCTTGTAGTTACTTTTACAGCAGTAAGTGAAATTTGTTTTTTTCTGTCCTATATGGTTTTCAGGTTAGAGAATAACCTGCTCAGGCTATGGAACTGGTGCGTTATAAACGGATATATAAATTCAATAGAAGTTTACGATGCAGTGACCGGAATAACGGTAATTGGAATGATCTTTTTGATGTGTGTGGTGGCAGCGGCATTATTATTCTTTACTATGAAAAAAATAGTGAAGAATTACCGGGAAAAAGATTATGCCATCCATAGGACGGAACTGTTATTTATCCTTACGCCGGGGCTGGCAGGTCTGATGGTATGTACCTTACTTCGTGTCACTATAAATGCGGCAGAAAGCGGAACACCAGAACTGCTGTATGACAGATACCTGTCACTGATAATCATAGTGCCTGTTATCCTGCTGCTGTTACTGTTCTCCATTGTGTCCGGGGTAAAACTTTTTCAGGACATGATCTGCTGGAACAGGGAAAAGAGCAGCCGGATTATCTTAGAAAAGCAGGTCAGCAGTTTGCAGGAGCACATGGGTGAGATGGAGCGTGTCTATTCCGGGATACGGGGGATGAAGCACGACATGAAGAATACACTCTCCCTCATCATGCAGCTTGCGTCTGGAAAGGAGGAAGAACTGCAAGCCTATCTGGAGGAACTGAACCAGACTATGGATAGACTGGAATTCCGGTTCAAGACGGGAAACACTGTAGTGGACACCCTGCTGAACATGAAATACCATGAAATTACTCGCGAAGTGCCGGACTTACAGATGGACGTGGAAGGACTGCAGTTCCCTGAAAAACTGTTCATACAGAGTTATGATATCGGCATTATTCTTGGAAATGCGCTGGATAACGCAATGGAGGCGTGCCGGAAACTGAAAGCGAAGGAGCCGGATGCAGAAGCCTTTATCCGTATCAGTTCATTCCAAAAGAGGGAACTGTTTTTCCTGAAAGTGGAGAACAGCTTTGACGGGCAACTGGTGCGGAGACGGCAGGAGGAATTCCCCATGACGGAAAAAGCAGACAGGGAGAACCACGGGATAGGGCTTGCGAACATCAAAAGTACGGCTGAAAAGTATCAGGGAACTATGGATTTTAAAGTAAAGGGCAGGGTGTTCATCCTGTCGGTGATGATGAAAAATGAAAGGAGAAGTGAAGATGGATTTTGGAGTAACAGGTAAATTAGGAGGGTACTATCTGGCAGAGCAGTACCGGAAGAATGCGGCGTCGGGAACGAGCGGGGGCGTGAGCTTTGCGGAGCTTGCGGCTGCAAAGGCGGCGGAGCAGTCGGATGTGTCGGGAATGAGTTTTAAGGATATGTGGCAGGCAAGGTTTCCGGGGGCATACTACCATACGGCAGATGCGTCCAATATTCCGCAGGGGGTATGGGAGAGGAATGATTTCCCATTTGAGAAATTCTTCTGTAATGATTTGGATGAATCGGCTATGAGCTGGAAGCCGAACGGGGCGAATCCTGCCATGGATTCATCCGGGGTACAGTCAAGACTGCATTCAATCGCGGGGCAGAAGTCGATTGTGGTGCCACCGGAACTGGAGGAAAAAATGAAAAATGATCCTGCTCTGGCGAGTCAGGTAATGGCAAAAGTGGAGAGCTTTATTGCAGCTAATCAAGTACCCGGCAGGATATGTTCCCATTTGATAGTTTTAGATGAAAATGGGGAAATTGCACGTTTCCGGGCTTCCAGTCACGGTGGAAATATTACCGGCCCGACAGAGGAAGAAATGCGTCAGTTTGAGGCGGAGCAGGCGGCAAAGAAAAAAAGGCGTGAGGAATATGCCCGTCTGAACGAGGAAAGCGCCCTGAAACGCAGGCTGATGGAGCAGGAAGCAGACGAGAGATATTATAAGGACAGCATGACCAAAAAGGCGGTTTCGATTGCCGCATATGAGGCGGCGGGCATTTTGAAGTAAGGAAGATCATGCCCGGACTTACCGCAAGGGGGCATGGGCGGCCCTGAATGACAGAGGGGCCGCAGGTAAGATTTTTTGAAGGAGGATGAGAATTATGTCAATGGAGATCACAAACAATTACAGCGATTATGGGAAAGGCTACTCAAATACTGCAAAGGAAGGCAATGTGACAACGAGCACGGTGGAACTGAAAACCCCAACCGGGGGAACAAAAACGGAGCAGATCAAGACGGGTTACAGCAACGTCAATGACTATTCCAAATACCTGCAGGGCAAGTACAGCTATATGAATTCGGGTACAACTTCCATGCAGGGTGTTCCGACAACAGTATCCGTATCAGGCGCTTTCCTGAAGAAATGCATGAACGACCCGGAAAAAGCAAAATATCTGGAAGAAAATCTGGCGGCATTGCCGGATTGTGCCAAAAGCGCAGTAGCAGGCTGTCGCGGGACGCTGACCAATCTCAGCTACAGTGTTGATGCAAATGGGAATATTTCAGTAGCAATCTCTGGCACAAGTGACCCGGATGGAAAAATAGCCAGAGAAAATGCGGAACGGCGGGCGAAAGAGAAGAAAGCCGCCGAGGAAAAGGCCGCCGAGAGACGCAAGGAGAAAAAGGCGGAGGAAGAAAAGGCAGCGGAACGGCGGGCAGAAAGAAAAGAGAGGATGGAAGGTACGTTCACGGTGTCTGCCACTGGCACGGATGTGAAAAGCATTACACAGAATATTGTTGCGGCGGTATCCGGCACATCGTCACCCACAGGGGGCAGTTTTGACATAAAGGCATAAAGAGATGTTGCTTACACCCTATTCCGCAGAGGCGCAAAAACCATGCGCCCCTGCCGGGGATTATCTGGAAGGAGGTGAAGGTCGGTATGGAATTTGACAGGGGAAGTTAGGTGGGTATGTCTGCATGGAGGCATAAACTGCTCGGACTTATTACATGGGAGCAGGGGCGGCTCTGAACGACAGAGGGGCTGCCATTAAAATAATTAATAACAATGGAGGATTTGAAAAATGAACGTAAATGGAATAGGAACAACAGGATATCCGGCATGGCAGGGAGCAAGAAAGGCACAGCAGAATGCGGCAGGAAGGAGTTTTGCGGAGCAGGTAAACAATGTGGCAGGCGCAAAGCCACATACATCTATTGTCTATATGAAAACGGATGATATGCTGTACTCTGGCGGTAACGGGACAGGGCTGTCTTTCTACATCAAATATGCGGAAGGCTCAACAGAGGATGATCCGACTGTGATTGCAAAAGGTGTTGATGAGAATGGGAATGAATTTGAGCAGACCATACATATCAACAAGATAAATCCCCGGAATGCTTCATTAGTGGAAATGACAGCATTGGAATCCTATATGGGTGTAGATAAGAATGGAGGGCTTACATCATTACCGCCTGAAACGGGAATGATGGGATTGCACGATAGGACCAATTTCATGGATATGTTCCAAAAGCAGATTAGCGATATGAAACTGTTGAGCCAGAAAAAAGCGGCGGCATACTATCAGTACAGTATGCAGGCATATTGGGATTTTATGAACAAGAAATAGATTCCATCGGCTGTATATTCCCAATAAGCCACAGCCTGACAAGGCAGGGCAGGCATCCCCGGCTTTCCGGCAGATTGGGAAATCGGGGAGCAACGAGAGGAGGTGAAAGTCAGTATGGAATTTGACAGGGGAAGTTAGATAAAGTGTTTCTGTATGAAGGAATAAACTGCTCGGACTTATTATGAGAGAGCAGAGGCGGCTCTGAATGACAGAAGGGCTACCGGAAAGGAGAAAAGAATGGAGATTTCAAATAATCAATCATGGTATATCAATCCCAATACCAGACAGCTTACATCAAATGTGAAAAATACTGTAATAAAGGATAGAGAAGCCTTCAATGGTTCAATGCAAAACTTGTTAAATCCCGTAGAGGATTTGGTGCAGGTTTTGAAAACACCTATCAAGCTGGCAGAAAGGTCATCCCTGAACCGGCAGGGAAACTCTGTTGATATTGCATCCGGCAGCCGCATTGCGGTAAATGACGGTTATATACTGACGGTGAAGCCGCAGGGCGTGGAGGTTTCTGGCGGGGATAATCCATATGACACGCAGGCATATTTGAAAGCGCAGAAGATGGCTGATTCGCTGGCTACGCTGCTACGAAACGCTTGTGGGAATATGCATACGGTAGCATACTCTCAGGAGGAATATGCCAGATGGAATGAGGGCGTTTCCGATGTGATGGGGTATCTTGGCATAGACGCATCAAAGGATTTTACAGTCAACGGAATGAAGTACAGCAGGAATGAGAATGGCCAGTTTGAATCAAAGGCGAACAGCGAGGCAAAAGCCGCTTATGAAATGCTGACGGCAAATAACAGGACATACACCTATGCGGATGAAAGGACAAGAAACCAGATCGCATACATAAGCAATTATTATCTGGAAAATGCCACAGAAAGTCTGAAAGCGGCATGGCAGAAAACGCTTGAAGAAACGGGAGTGAACCCCTTCCCGCAGGGATTTTCAAGCACGTTGTCACAGCTTGCTATGGAACAGGACTTTGCGACAGGCGGGAATGATGATATTTTCGGCAGCGACCTGGAAAGCAGCATTGCGGCTGTAAAGAAGATCATAGAACGGCTGGAGAACCCATTAGGGGCAGTGACAGAGAAGAATGCAGAATTTATGGAGGATGAAAAGACCTTCTATACGGCATTATTAAATAACTTGGCTTAATTCATTCTGGTATAGAAGCACCACACGAAGAAAACCAATAATGCACAAACGATAAGAGGGAATCAAGCAGATGATAGGTACACCTTGCTTGATTCCCTTGTTCCATATCAGTGCGGGGAGGCGGTTTCAGTGGAGAGGATCAGATGCCCGAACCCGAAATGCGGGCGGCACATCCTTGACATTGAGGAAATGCCGCCGGGCAGGACGGTGCTTGAGATCAAGTGCAGGCGTTGCGGGGAGGTGGTCGAGGTGGGCTTTGGCCCGAAGAAGGTACATAAGAAGAACAGGCGGCAGGGGTAGGGCTGATGATCTGTATGCTGCTGCGTATCATCATGCTTACGGTGGAAGACAGTGTCCCGGAAATGCTGTATTACAGATACCCTGTCCTGATCATAGTGATTCCAACAATCCTGCTCCTTTCACTGCTTTCCATTCTATATAGTGTGAAGCTGTTTCAGGATATGATCTGCTGGAACAGGGAAAAGAGCGGCAGGATCGTCCTCGAAAAACAGATAAGCAGCCTGCAGGAGCATATGGATGAGATGGAGCGCATCTATTCCGGCATAAGGGGCATGAAGCATGACATGAAGAACACCCTTTCCGTCATCCAGCGGCTTTCCGCAGGGGAAGGGAACGGCGAGCTGGAGGAGTACCTGTCGGAACTGAACCGTGGACTTGAAAAGCTGGAAGTCCGTTTCAAGACGGGGAACACAGTGGTGGATACCCTGCTGAATATGAAATACCATGAGGCGGTGCGGGATGTGCCAGACCTTAAAATGGATGCCGAAAAGCTGATGCTCCCGCAGGGGCTCGAAATACACAGTTACGACATAGGCGTTATCCTTGGGAATGCCGTTGATAATGCGATGGAAGCCTGCAGGAAGCTGAAAGCAAAGGAGCCGGAGGCGGATGCCTTTATCCGGCTGTGTTCCCTGCAGAAAGGCAATCTGCTGATCCTGAAAGTGGAGAACAGTTTTGACGGGCGGCTGGTGCGGAGGCGGCAGGAGGAATTTCCAATAACGGATAAGGCGGACAAAAGCTCCCACGGGATAGGGCTTGCCAATATCAAAAGCACGGCGGAGAAATATCATGGAACAATGGATTTTAAAGTTAAGGACAGGGTGTTCATCCTGTCGGTGATGATGAAAAATGAAAAGGAGGAGAAGTGAAGATGGATTTTGGAGTGACAGGTAACTTAGGAGGGTACTATCTGGCAGAGCAGTACCGGAAGAATGCGGCGTCAGGAACGAGTGGGGGTGTGAGTTTTGCGGAGTTTGCGGCGGCAAAGGCGGCAGGGCAGTCGGATGTATCGGGAATGAGTTTTAAGGATATGTGGCAGGCGAGGTATCCCGGAGCGTACTACCATGTAATGGACGGTTCGGCAATATCGCAGGGAGCATGGGACAGGAACGATTTCCCTCTTGAAAAATTCTTTCGGGATGATACTGATACATCTGCGGTAAACTGGAAGCCGACAGGAGCCGAGCCGGAAGCAACCAGTCCGCAGGTACAGTCGCGGTGGAATTCTACATTAGGGCAGAAGTCAATCATCGTACCTCCGGAATTAGAGGAAAAGATGAAGAACGATCCGGAACTGGCAAAGAAGGTAATGGCTAATGTTGAAAATTTTATCACCTCATATTCGGCAACTTCCGTCAGGCCGGGCAGGATATGTTCATGGCTGATTTCGCTTGATGAAAATGGGGATATTGAAAAGTATCGTGTGACAGGGGGCGGCGGCAACATATCCGGGCCTACGGAAGAAGAACAGCGCCAGTTCGAGGCGGAGCAGGCTGCAAAGAAAAAAAGGCGTGAGGAATATGCCCGTCTGAACGAGGAAAGCGCCCTGAAACGCAGGCTGATGGAGCAGGAAGCAGACGAGAGATATTATAAGGACAGCATGACCAAAAAGGCAGTTTCGATTGCAGCATATGAGGCGGCGGGCATTTTGAAGTAAGGAAGATCATGCCCGGACTTACCGCAAGGGGCATGGGTGGCTCTGAATGACAGAGGGGCCGCAGGTAAAATAAGAAGGAGGATGATTATTATGGCAATTTCAGGAGTAACGGATTACACGAACACATATGCGGCGGGCAGGACAAATGGGAACAGTTCCCTCAATGGGGATTCGCAGGCTTACTTGAATAGTCTGAAAGAGAAATACCCGGATGTGAACATAACGGTGGCAGACTTCAAGAATGGGAAACAGGAAGATGCTTATATGTTTGGGAGCAGCGGCGGCAATAACATAGTCATTGCTTCTAATATTATCGAGCAGATGGCTTCTGACCCGGCAGCAGCGGCAAAGTATGAAAAGTATATTGCCGAGGTACCGGAATCAGCGAAGATTATGAAAGACGGGATTGCGGCACATGGAAATGAGATGGTGGCCTGCGGCACAGCCATAGACAAAGATGGGAAAGTCACCTATTGGAGCGTCAGCAGGCATAAACCGTCCAAAGAAGACCAGTCTGTATCCTATAAAAAACAATGCAGGAGCAGTTGGAGGAAAAGCGGGCAAAGAAGAAAGAGGAAGAAGCCCTGAAAGAAAAGAGGCTGGAAAAGGCGGAGACGCTGGAAAAGCTGCTGGAGAAGATCAAGACGAAAGCAGATGCACCCGTGAAACTGCAGGAAGAAGGCAAAGGCGCACAGTTGGATTTGACCATATAGAAGGAGGAATTTTATCATGCGTATAGGAAATAACAATCAGGGAATCTGGCAGCTCTTATCAAGGATGAATGGCGGAAAGGTAAACACAAATATGCCTTTCGCCGGGGCAAGGCGTTCCAGTGCAGGTGGCAGGAATACGCTGGAGGATCTGCTTACCGGGCATTACAAAAATTCGCATGGCGTGGAAGGTATGGTGATAACAAAGGGCAGCAACCGGAAAAGGATCATGCCTGTGTCAGACGAGATGAAGCAGTTTGTCTATAACGATGTGAAGGATGCGTTTTATAAGTATAACGGTATGTCGGGCGATAACGAGGCAGAGCAGAAAAGATATAGTGCGGACATAAATGATTACCTGAAAACGGTAAAGAAGGAAGACCGTTCTGCCACCTCTTGGACTTTGGGGCAGATGAAGGTGAATTTTGCGAACAAGGTAGCCAGTGCCGTAAAGGAGAAAGTACCCGGCTGGACATATGGCAAGCCGATTCCGTCTGATGTGCTGGATGAGATTTTTGCGGATGAAGGTATCATATCAACGGTATCAGGAGAGGCAAAAGGGCTGGATATACAGATATAATCCTTACACCCTATTCCGCAGAGACGCATAAACCTCTGCCTCTGCGGTCTGCCCGGAGGCGAGGGGCGGATGTAGGTGATAAGAGAAATGAACCGCTCGGACTTATTACGAGGGAGCGGATGCGGCTCTGATCGATTAAAGATATAGAGGAATGGAGAGGCATTATGAAAAAATATTTAACCTTATTTTGTATGTTAATAATAGGTACACTTAATATTGGCGGTTGCGGCAGAGCAGAGGCGGATTTTGAGACATCCGTATTTAAGATTTCTGATGATATAACCAAAGTTGATGTTGAACATTATGTCAGCGGAGAAATAGCGCAATGGGCGGTAGAAGGAGCTGGGGTTGATGATTTGAGGAATTGGTTTAATGGTTTGGAATATACCCTTTTTGAGTATGAAGAAGGTGAATCTCCCGGAGATGGCGATGGTGGTGAATTTTATAGTTTTACCTTTGCTGAAGAAGATAATTCAGAATTTTCTTATGTCATTAACGGACCAGAAGACTGTTATCTTTTGATAGAAGGGCGTTGGTATTTGGTTAAGAATCCGTTAGAACCACCTATCAGCGATAAATAAAATGTGGTTGTAAAATACTCGGACATCCTCGGTTTTCCAACAAAATAGTAGGGAGGTTTTGAAATGGATATTACAGGAATAGCAAAAAGCCATCAGGCGGGCATCCAAAAGACAGGAAAGAAATCATCCAAGAAAGACTGGAAACTGTCTGATTGTAGTGGTCAAGCATTTTTGTAACATTTGTGGCTAAAAATTTATTGGATTGTTGCCTGGAATCTATCGGGGCTGTCAGCTTTTATCAATGGTGCTTCGCACCGCTGCGCGGCCGTGCCATTGA
>CAJTGB010000030.1 GCA_910575835.1 Lachnospiraceae bacterium
TATGAAACCGATCAGCGCCAAGCATCATCTCCGCTACCGGATCACTCTTGTAAGCATCATCATACATCTGCCGGCTGTACGGTGTTGTCATAACCAGCCGCGCCAGCTTCTCCGGATCCGTTTGAATGCATTGGAAGAGATTCACCACATCCCAGTCCAGATCATTGACCGTCTCTATGTCTGACGGGGCTTTTCTGAAGAACATTGCCCCGCTGCCGAAATACGGTTCCAAGTAGGTATGATGATCCGGTATCAGTTCCACAAGCTTATCTGCAATCCTCCATTTACTCCCCGGATATTTCAAAACACGATTCAACCATCCACCTTCTTCACACCTTCCCCGGCATAAACCAATCTAGCTTCCGCCGTTTCACATATCCCCAAAACACTTTGTAGCTGCTGTACACCCTGAAATACTTCTCCACATAATCATACGTTGCTTTTATAGACATACCAGAAAATAAAAGCTCCTGGATCCGTGAGTAGTAAGGGTCAAATACGCTGCGTCCTGTTCTAATATCACTCATTTATTAATACCCGCATCCATACCGCTAGCATTTCCTCCGCTCCCATCGATTCACTCAGTTCGGAATAAACCACCAGGTTTTCTGATTCTTCCCATATCCTGTCGTTGACTGATCCACCTGCAGATCCCTCTTCGCCTTCATCAGATCCGCACGCTTGATCCCATTTGCTTCACTCTTTAGGATCACCTCTTCAGAATTCATACGACCTCCGGCAAGCATACTTTTCAAAAATTCACAGGCTTTCTCGTGATCCGATCTCCCCAGATCCTTTAGACAGTCCTTGATCTTCTCTATCTGTACCGTGTTTGCATTCGCCTTCGTAAGTAATTTCTCGGTACTCCCCGTCAGCATATCCAGCAGCTCTTCGATTGCACCAAGCTTATGAAAAATATTTTCGATTACCTTGACCTCTGCCGGCGATATGGCAGAATCCGCTTCTATAAGGCTTCCCGGTTCCAATCCCAGCAGGATACACATCACCTGCTCCACGCTTTTCGGCTGCTCCCGCGTCTTAGCCAGATTGCTGATATAAGACCTGCTCCTTCCAAGTTCCAGGCTGAACCCCTCCTTCGTCTTTCCATTCCTCGCGATCTCAGCACATAACCTTCCATAATCAATCCTCACTTTTTCTATCATTACGTCTAATCCTCACCTTTTTCCTTCTCCCATAAATCATGTATCGTCTGCACCTGCGGAGCGAACCACAGGAGAAGATCAACAATGTCCGCCCTATTTCCATATTCTGACTCGATCTTCATTGACCGGTTATTATATTCATCCAAATTATGATCCGTAAGATACTGGCTGAAATTCTTCGCACATGCATTATACATATCTTTCACCCGTTTAATTTTATCCGGCATACCAACCTCCACAACGAACCTTCTGCCCACAATGCCCGGGTATTATGTAAATGGCGTCTCGAACTCCCATTCAACCCAACTATCGTTATTCTTATCCCATCCATAATCAAATCCCAGCTCATCACCATCACCATAGATCCGCTTAGACTTTTCATCGTAATCCAACACAAAGCCTTTCGTCTCCGTCTTTCCAAACAAACGGTTCTTCGATACCTTCAGCAACCTCTGTCCCGGATGCAGGTCCTTCCCCTTTTCATAGGCAATCGTGATCGTCGCAAGGTTCGAGATATCCCCGCTTCCACTGATCTCATCGTTCTCATTCGCAGTAAAATTATTTTTCCTCTTATGCGCCACCAGAAGGATCAGCACATTATATTTCAGGGCTATCCTCGCCAGCTTCTTGACAAAAAGACTCTGCCGGTCATACTTGTCAAAGGCATTTCCTCCTTCCAGATCCAACGCTGTCATGAGGTTATCCAAAAGGATCACATCCACGCCGTACTGCATGATCACATTTTCCGTAATAGCCAGAAGACTCTCTTTTTCATCACCCTCCACGATCCGATTATCATACAGGAAACATTTCCCGCGGTACCAGTCCGCAATCAACTGCCTGTTTGTATCAGACACCTTATAATTCCTGTCCCCCCATTTATTCTGGTACTCCGTGATATGGTTCCATCCGGCAATCTGAAAATCGATCCAAGACCGGAAAAGGTAATTCGGCAGTTCCCCGCTGTAAGCAAAACATTTATGCCCCTGATAGACCGCATTTACTAAAATCTGGCTTGCAAGCGTAGACTTCCCTTCCCCAGGTTTCCCCGATATCAGCGCCACTCCGCCGAATGGGATTCCCCCATAGAGCAGCCGGTCCAACTGCCGGATCCCTGTCTGAAGCTTCGGAAGCTTAAATATATCAACATTCTCCACCTCCGCCAGGTCGATCACACTCCTTAGCGGCACCACCGCTGCATTTTTAATACATTCCCTGATCTGCTCCGCCCCATACTTCTGCAGAATCTCATTGGCATCTTTACAGCCCCGGTAATCTTCCTTCCGTATGTGCTTCACTGTACATTTCAGCCGTGATGACAATTCATCAAGCAAAGTGATCCTGCCTTTTTCGTGATCACCGAAAACAATAACCTCCGCAAACCGGTTGATCCAGTCCCAGCAATACGGGACCCAGGTGAACCCCTTCGCACCCGTCGGCACCGACACCGCATTCTCTATCCCGGCCGCTGCTACAGAAAGACTGTCAATCTGCCCCTCTGTAATGATCAGCCGGTCAAATTTATCATTGCACTGCGCCATTCCAAACAGAATCGGCTTACAGTTCGCCTCACACCATTCTTTGTTCTTATCCTTCTCCCTGTCAAAATCCGTCTTCCGGTACTTCACAAACTGCATCCGCCCGGCAGCATCTAAAAACGGGAAAACCAGGATGTTCGGGTGCTCCGTCTGCACAGTGATCTGATATCTCTTTATGACATCCTCCGAAATCCCTCGTTCAGTCAGGTACTTTACTGCCTCCGGCTTCGGCCTGATCGGCTCTTTCGGCGTCTTCATCTTTCGAAACTGCCGCCTTGGACGGTAATACTCATCCACCTCATTCCCAAGAGAAAAATCAAAATCCCTGGAAAGCGTCAGCATGTTCCCGGATACCCCGCAGGACCCCCGCAGGCATTTGAACTGGCCCGTCTTCAGGTTGATTGAAAAGGTGTTGAGATTGCCCCTGGAAGGTTTGGGATTGCAGTAAGGACATAGACGAAAGGACAACTCACCGTTGTGCTCCCTTGTCCGTGCATGGATATACTTTGCAAAATCAAACGCATCCTGCTCCTTAAACTCATACATGCCTATTCCTCCCAGCCATTAGGACCATACTTCCACCATTCTTCGTCTTCACCGATCAGCTCCTCTTCTGGATCTGGATTCGGATCCGTCTCTTCTGCCTTCGGCGCTTCTGGATGTTTCACTTCCAAATAGTCCTCAAACACACATTTCTCTAAAAAATTGTTCGGCATGAACATCTTGTCACCAGAATCTTTTATGTGCAACGCGTAGTTCGTGGCGGCCAGGATCAACTGATCTTCCGTAACACTTCCAGACAGAACTAACTCACTGTAAGCCGTCTCTGCCAGATATCGTCTCTGTTTATTGGGAAAGACAGACCAAAAATCATCGAAGCGCACTACCTGCATAATTTCCTTTCCTTTACTTTTATTTACTTTACTTTCCTTTGCGGTGTTTTTCTTGGATTTACTCTTGTTTTTCTCGGATTTATAAGGGTTTTTCTCGGAAAAACTCTTGTTATTCGCGACTTTAATACAAGATGCAGTTTCCTCTTCATCTAAAAGCCAGATCTCAGCATTCACTTCAAACTGTCTTTTACGTCCTTTAACTGCCTCCTGATAACGTTTCTGTATTCCCGGTGAGGAGATAACCTCTGCCCTCTCCTGTCCGTTGCCGCCATCGGCTAACTCGCATTGTGGTCTGTTATCCCCTTCTTTTTGTATGGTAATGATAGTGTCCGGATTAGTAAGTGTCCTCTTTACGAGTAGTGACCGGCTAACCAAGAATGTCATTACCTGTTCAATAAACCCTTCCGTAAGATGCAGATCATCCATGGCATCATCCATACTCTCAGCATCCCACCTTATGTAATATCCGTTCCGATAGATTTCTGTCAGCAGATAGATATAAAATATTATTCCATCATTTCCATATCTGGAATGAAGCCGTTTGATCCTCTTATCCGCATAAAAGAAATCCGTATCAAATGAAAAATAGAGCAATCCGTCCTGTTTAGGACGTGCCATACTATCCGTCCGCCTCTCTTATCAAAACTTCAATCCGTGGATTCTTTTTATCCACATCAAACTTGTCCGAAAACCCGACAACATACTTCCATCCGTCATCCTTCAGCACGCCGCACTGCACAAGCGCATCCTGGATCACTTTACGCCCAAAAGAGCTTATATTGTCCTTATCCCGGCGTCTATTCGGCTCTACCCACAGATATTCCATGAATACCGGTTTCTCAATCCTCACACCCCTCATGCACTGCCTGATTGCTATGGCAACGATATCTCCGTTGCTTGCCTTCATCTTTGCGCCTTTGTGGCGGTTCGTGCGCTCTGCTAAGATATAATCGTTAAGATTATTAAGAATACTTGGAATTGTCAATAAATACTCCATTTCATCCCTCTTTACGTCCTTCGCTATGCTTAACAGCTGCATCCCATACGATATCCCATACATCACTCAACCGAATCATCTCTGTTCCGTATGGAATGCTCTGTCCAATTCCAAGATAAGTAATGCGTTTTTCATTGCATTTTCTGATAATCTCCTCAAAAATTTCCTGCATTACCGCTCCTTTCCGCTGGCAGTCCGCACATTCTGCCAGCAAGCCGACAAACGCTACATATTGTACAGTTACATTTGTGCGGATGAATCCTAATTAAATAGTTACCTCGTGATACAATCCCTCTAAAAGAGAAGATGCCTATAATTATGCGATCACTGTAATATGATATTTCTCCAGTTCTTCAAAAAGCTTAAACTCCATATATTCCTTGATCCGCTTCATAGCGTCATTCTTCCAAAGTCCTCCGTCCGCTTCCACCAATTTAAACGCCGGTCCTCTCTCACTGTCTTTGATTCGGAATACATAAGCGCTCTCAGGCTGCTCAATCTCACCGAACGTCCTATACGGTCTGAGTCTCACCGGATTCGGTACGATCACATCCGTATTATTCGCGATACCGCTCTTAATGGTCGTCTTCTGGCTGATACCGTCATCATCATAATTTGCCGTAGTGCCTGCCTGAATATTCCCCGCAACCTTCATGATGCTTTCCAGGTCTTCCGTTGGAATAAAATTAGACTGCAGCTCGATCAGAAACCTCTCCTGGTCATAATAATGGTCAAACTGGAATTCATTCACAATTGCGGAAGACTTCAACAGATATTCCCGGTCCCTCTCGTCGATCAGGCCAGAATATAACTTCACCTCCGTTGGGCTCACTACATGCAGAATCATGGTCTCCCTCAGTTCTTCGGACTTTCCTTTAATGTAGTCCACGACTGCAGTCAAGGTATTCGCCACGATCTCATCTGCCATATCAAAAGAATGGTAGCGTCTCAGATCCTTATCACAATATGTCTTCCCATCGATCTCTACGATCTTGGGATCCATCCCATCAACCTTCAATCCTACAACGTACTGTAATGCTTCCCTTAATCCTTCCATCATCTTTCTTCTCCTCCTATGCTATGCTTTTCTTCTCATATCAACAATTCTCTCCCCCGAAGGCTTCTCACCTGCAGGCTCCAGGATCTCACCCGTATCCGCATCAAACGGCCGGCCATCTGCAGATACCTGTGCTGCTTGTGTGTCCTCTATAGACATCTGCCCAGGAATCTGACCCGTCGTAACCTCGGCAACATCCACCTCTCCTGTACGAAGATCCTTTCCCATACTAAGGGCAGTATCCGTTCCAGCAGCCGGCGCTAAGGCTGTCTTAGTCTGAATGTCTATGGGAGCAAAATTCCTGTCTTTGTTTGGCTTAAACGTAATCGTCACCGTAACTTTCCGCTTTGCCAGGGCATCCGTATTGGGATCCTGGATGTTCTCCGTCACTTCCTTAAATGCCCGGTTTACTTGTGCACTGAACGCGCCATTTGCCAGTGTTTCAAGATTCACGTGTCTCATATCCTATCCTTCCTTTCTTCCATACTATTGATAAAAGCATTCTTCCCTACGCTCTGATCAACCAAAATTTCCACTTAACTGCTTAAAAATCTATCCCATACTTCTCCTTCAGAATCCTTCGTTCTTCCGGCGATGCGATTTCTGCATCCGCCATCCCCACATCCCTGCAATCCCCCACAAGCCCGTTAATCAACCGGGACATCTCCGCCGTATCATAGGTACTGCTTCCCCGGAGCATGATATAAGTCCGGTACATCACTCCATCATTTCCCATCCTCACATCCGAAGTAGGCTTTAAATGATACACCTGGGATTCCATTACCTGCTTACTGGCAGCATCCGTATCTGGAATGGGAATTGGAAGCATCTTCCCATCCACGATCTCCATAAATCCATGCTTTGATAAAAGAATGTTGTGAAGCTCTGCATTGGATGTCCCCAAGATTCCTGCCAACTTCGTGAGAAGCGCCCAATAATATCTATTAGCATCCAGACTTCTCTTACGCCTATACGGCTTGATCTCCAGACTCAGCTTATCGCAGTCCTTCAACTCCTCATACGCCTGTCCGAAGTCTTCATTCGGCTCAAACAGAATCGTCAGGCGGTGCGTCATAAAATCAATGATCGGCTGTTTCAGTTTCCCGGTAAACTTCATTAGGCTGCACACTTCTCCTTTACCTGTTCAAAATGCTGAGTGATATTTTCATGCTGTGACACCGACAATTGGGATAAATCTGAAACCTTGTACGCGCTGCACACCTTCGTCTCATCAACCCCATTGTCCTTGAAGCGTTTTCTGAGCGCATCCAGTACCTTTTTATCAATCAATTTCTTCTGGGTGCCGCCTTTGGGATCCCTGTTTGAACCCGCTGCATTCTGGCTCTGCTGTTGATTCTTATTTGCGCCTGCATTTCGACTCCGCTGTTGGTTCTTATCATCCTTTGCATTCTGACTTTGCTGCTGATTCTCATTGGTATCCGCGTCCTTCACATCATCCAGAAGAAGCAGCCCATTCAGCGCATACTTCCGGGCATAAGAGGAGGCGGTCCCTGTGATCTGTGAGGAGTCCATACCTTTCTTGGAGTCCTCTTCCCTTGCAAAAGATTGGTTCGAGACAGATTCACCGCTCTCACAATCAACCAGTGTTGCGGTAGCTTTGATATAATACCGGTTACCAATAAATATCAGATCGTCATTGACTGTCACTGTACATTTATGTGTCTGTAAAATCGGTTTCAATGCAGATAAGATATCCTCACAGCTCCGGTAATCATAATTACCAAACTTATTGTGCTGGTTCTTCGGTACACTTATGGATGACTGGATCTTCAAAAGCTTCTCATGTACCGCCATCAAACATCTTTCCTTTCATAATAGAGTCCCCAACTATTGAATGCCATTTCGACCTCCTGAAGTTCTTCCATCGTTCCAACAACCACATATAAAACCTTCATAGAATGTTTCTCAGTAAGCGGTGCTGCTGCAGCTTCATCCACTGTCTTGATCTCCTCTACAGCCTCTCTTTTTGCTTCATTTCTGATCCGCTCTTCCTCTGCAATACGGGCTCTTTCTTCCCTTCGGATCTTTTCAATCTCTTCTCTTCGCAGCGCTTCCGCCCTCTCAGCCTCTCGTCGTTCCTGCTGCGCCAGGATCTCCTTCTTTTTTGCTTCATAGTCACTGATATATTTCACAGCAGCGGCAAGATTACGATTCGCCATATACAGGGCAAGCGCAGCCTGTACCTTATCAGATCCCATGGAAGAAATGACGGAGATCTCTCCTTGCGTCTTAGTGACGATCTCAGAAATCTCCTTTTTGACCGTCTTCATATTCGTCGTAGCATTGTCCCACTTCGCTCCATAGATGCATTCCAGAGGTATGTAGTCCTGCAGGTCCTCCGGTACCAGTTCGTTATAAGCAACTTCGATCTCCGCCTTCTTCTCTCTGATCCGCTCCTCTTCAAATGCCTGCACCTGTCCATTAATAAAATTAATCGGCTCATCGTACAAAGCAATCAGGTTTTTAGCTCTAGTCTCTACCTCATTCCACGGCGCCATATATTGATTCTTTGCATCTCGAAGATTCTCTTGAAACTCCTTTTTCTGTTTCCGAAGACTTGCTACCTGCTTCTTTGCATATGTCTTACTGTCTTCGGTAAAAACAACACCCTCAAACTCTGCAAGCGTTCCCTTGATCGCCTGCTCCACCTGATCGAAGTTACAGGATATCTTTGCACTTTCCTGTGTAATTACTGCTACTGTATTGTTCATGTATCAATTCCTCCTCGTATTCTCTATAATTATCTTTCAGCCTCTCACGAAGGCTCTTTCTGGATGAAAAATATTCCCGTTCCTCAGATGTCATAATGCCCTCCCATCTCGGCATTCAGACAGTCCTTGCATATGACTTCACCCTCCATGGTTACAAGACGGCTATCCACATACAAGTCACATCCACACCGATCACAATACCTGGGCGCTTCTTCTTTGATACCCTTACACTCTTTCTCTTCATCCCTACATCCACACCGCTCACCGGGATCCAGATGGTCACCGCAGTCAGGACAGATATATCCGTACATCAATCGTCATCCTCCTTCGGTATCGGAATCCCCAAAACAGACGCAAGAACATCTGTCTTAACCGAATAGCTTTCCGTCTTGATGATATATTCGACCGCTTTCAGCTTTACAGCCATATCCATGTGTTGCTCATCAAACTTCACGGATTCTTCTAACCGTTGATTCTTATCCCGTAACAACTGATTCATTTCCTTTAGCTGCTCTATTTCCTGCTGCATCTGCAAAATCTTTGCATCTTCCATTTGACGTCATCCTCCTTTTCCGCTATAATAGCGGTAGTTACTCATTGGAGCGCTTTAAGGTTGCCGCCTTTTGCAAGCGCTCTTTTTTGTTATCCTGCGGAAAAACATGCCCCGCTTCTCCAGGTATCTGACAGTACGCCCAAGCACATAGCCTATCGTTACAGTGACTACGCCTGCCAGTACCCATCCCGCATGCCGTGCCGGAGACATACCAACCATAATGCTTAAGGTCATCCACACCGTCCAGAGCATCCCGATCCGGATGATATGAATTGCTGCCTTCCGCAGGATCGAACATAATCTCTTCCTTCTCTTGAAATTCTTCAGCTTCATATCTCTACTCCTTTTTTCTGTATGTAAGCCCGATCATGACATATTTCAGGATCCGAAGCGCCGCCATGACTGGATGGAAACCGTTCTCTATTTCCAGATCCAAAAGACGCCTAACAAAAATAGCCAGATCCGCCATCACTTCGATCTCAACCCCTTCGATTTCGACTTCATACTGCCTAACACTAATCACCTACTCGATACCCTCCCTTCTACCTCTTTCAAATACTTCATCGCCTCATCCATATCAAACGGCGGTACTATCTTCCGGAGATTCTTATTTGCCAATCTCTTATGATATTTCTCATAATCTGCATACACCGCAAGACTGACAAGGTTCTCTAATAAAGCATATTGATTGTATCTCTTCCCAATTTCCTTTTTAATGCCCTCAACCCTCCGGTATACCGTTGGTGTGGATACCCCGAAAATCCGGGCAACGTCTGCCTTATTCCGGTACTTTTTATTGGCTACTGCCATCTATTTCACCTCCCTCACTGATCACAAGCTCCTTGTTCATGCTTTTCTATACTTTTTAAACACATCAATCAAAATGTATAAACCAAAGTTGCTTCCCTTCCCTTTTCATTCAACGTTAACATGTTTTCCAAAAATCTAAGCTTCAGTTCTGATTCTTTGATCGCCTCTTTGGTCTAAGCAATTTCTTTTTTAATCTGTGCATCAGTTGGAATCCCTTCCGTAGATTCTGTACGTCCGGGTGTTCCCGGTTCTCCGCTCCAACACACTTATATCACTCCCTCCTCCCGCACATCTGAATTCATCTCCCGTTAAAAACCTGCTACCTAATTCATCAGCAATATTTTGCAACGTTTCGATATCATTTCTATCAACAGACTGCCGCGTTGTCACTTTCAATAACACTCCCGTAATGTACGCCAACATCTTTACTTCATTTTCTTCTGTACGTTTTCCTACCGCTCTGTATTTTCGGTATATCAATTCATTATGGCAAAAAGGGCAACAGCCACCTCCAGTACGGATGAATCTCTTGGTATTTATAAATCCTTTATTACAATACTGACAATGTATAAATACCGGATGCGGTTTCTTAACAGGCTTGCACAGATGTTCATCACCTCTGTATTTCTTCATAAAGGGTAATACATCATAAACAGAATATAGTGATTGCCACATTCTTTGTCTCCAATTCAATCCTTAATAACCTCCTTCATTCCAGAACTTGCGATGAAGCTTCTTTTTCAATACTTAACGGGGCAACAGCCTTAAACGATACATCACTGTTAACCGTCAGACCGTATTTTCCGTTTTCAAAATGTAGGGAAAATGCGGTCACATTCTTTGCTTCCCTTCCATTTACAAGCATTACTCCCAAATTTACATCAAGAAAAAATGATTTCAGTTCTTCACTCCCCCAAATACCCAAATACGCATTCAATGGAAAACCGCATTCATAGCAAAACTTATCATCTTCTCTAATTCTAAGTTCCGCTCCGCATCGTGGACATTTCACCTCACACCACCTCCTTCTCCTCAAATAAATAATTTTTCTGGCTGTCCAAACTTCTGTACACCCATTGCGCTATGCTTACCTAAACAGCTTCCTTCTCTTCACTAAGGAAATACTCAATGGATACACCGAAGTAATCAGCAAGAGTTTTGAGCTTATCTACCTTAGGATTGCTTCTTCCAGTTTTCCAATCTGATAAAACCGATTGAGAAATACCCGTATCTTTTGATACTTGATATGCTGTTTTGTTTGTTTTACCCAATAATTCAGCAAATTTTTTGTACACTTTTACACCGCCTTTCCGTATCTTACATATTGTAATTACTACGGAAATATGATATACTTCGTTTACCAGACAAAATATTATATATTTCCGTAGCATTTCCAAGTACTACGTTTTTACTTGGTATGCTCATACTATACTACGTTTTGACGGAATAGTCAATGCTTAATCCGTCTTTTCTTAGTATTTGTCTTAAATTTGTGAAAGGTGGACAAATCATGTATGAGATTTTTAGCAAATTACTACACACTTACGGAGTAACACCCTATAAAGTTAGCAAGGAAACAGGTGTATCTCAATCTACATTAAGTGATTGGAAATTAGGAAAAGTTACTCCCAAATCGGATACTATGAAAAAATTGGCGGATTATTTTGGCGTTTCGATTGATTATTTAATGACTGGAAAAGAGGGGATTGAAAAAGAACCCCAGCTAAAACCCCGAGACGAAAAAGACATCAAAGAGATTCTTTCCAGTACAGAACAACTCCTTAAGCAAGACGGGCTTATGTTCGACGGTCAGCCTGCCAGTCCTGAAGCTATAGATTCCATCCTCTCAGCCATGCAGATCGGGATGGAGATGGCTAAAAAGAAGAATAAAGAGAAGTACACTCCTAAAAAGTACAAAAAGGATTGATGATATGGATGATATTAGAAAATTAGCAAATTCACTTGCTAAGAAATACCAGAGCCGAAACCCTTTTGAAATCATACAGGGCATGAACACCATTCTGGTATTTGCACCGCTTATTGATGTACGCGGCTTTTATCAATACTTTCAAAGAAATAACATTATATACATAGATGAACATTTGCCAGAGTACGAACAAAAATTTGTTTGTGCACATGAATTAGGGCACATGCTCATGCATCGTAAAGAAAATACAGTCTTTATGGATACCAGAACATATTTGAAGACTGCGCCTTATGAAACAGAAGCTGATAAGTTCGCAATGGAATTGCTAGTTCCAAATGATATTATTTTAGAAAATTGGAAAACCACTACTGAACAATTATCAAGGCTAACTGGATACTCAGAAAAACTGATAAGATTAAGACTTAAATGATATATAACCGCTTCGGCGTTTATTCCATAGAAAAGGAGTATAATATAGATGTCTACAACCGAAAAATTATATTTTTCAATCATAAGCGGATTACAAGACAAAAACATAAAATTCAAAGATTTGCAAAAATTATTAGATATCTTGGGATTCGACTGCCGCATAAGAGGCGATCACTTCATATATTCTTACGATAATTTTCGTGAGAATATAAATATACAGCCTTCTGGCAATATGGCGAAACCTTACCAAGTTAAGCAGGTTAGAAACTTCTTACAAAAATATCAAATCAGATTTTAGGAGGTACCGTATGTACAAATACGAACGAATTATTTATTGGTCCAATGATGACAATGCCTTTATCGTGGAAGTACCTGAACTTCCCGGATGTATGGCAGATGGCAAAACTATTGAAGAAGCAATTGCCAATGCTGAAATCATTATAAAAGAATGGATAGAAGTCACTCTTGAAAGAGGGCTTGAAGTTCCTGAACCTAAAGGACGGTTAATGTACGCCTGATAAAAAGCATAACCGCTCTGGCGTTTATATAGATTTCTCAATGTAAGGCCGAACAAAAGAAAGAGAGGAAAAGCACTATGAAAAGAAAAATTGCAATGTTAATTCTGGTATTATCGCTTGTTGTCTCTGCGACAGCTTGTGGAGGTAACAGCGAAGAAACAGACTCTCCAACACAAGAACCAGAAAATAAGGAAGAGATTGTCGACGTCCCTGACGAACCGGAAGAATCCGTATACTTCAAGGAAGATGTTTTAAAAATCGACATGGCCACAATAAAACTGACTGGTTTTGAAATAGCTCCACCGAATCAGGAATTAGGTGAAGAAAAATCGACTCTAATTATAACTTACGAATTTACAAATGACAGCGACGATGTTATGCAACCCGGAACAACCTGGATCACGTGCTTCGATGCAACACAAGAAACTGAAGCAACTATTGATAGTCTCAACGTTGCCATGGCGCCACAAGATGAAAAGTATACCGAAATGAATAATGTATCATACACCGATGTAAAACCGGGTGCAACAGTTCAATCTGTAATATCATATGAAATTAACGACACAACAAAGCCTATCACCTTAAAAGCAACTCAGGGTATAGGCGGTCAAGAATTAGGCGAAAAAGTATATAATTTACAGTAACTAATAAAACCGCCCCATTTCTGAGACGGTTTCACATAGATGTAACTCGCAAACCAGAGGATTACGGTACACTCTACCTTCAGCAAGTAGATTATACCATAATCCTCCACAATTTACGAGGGTTATTTTTTATACCCTTTTTCAGGAGGATTAGATTATGTGGAGCGAAATATTACCGAACGGAAAAGTCCGCTTCGTTGAACGCTATGAAGACCCTATGACAGAAAAGATCCATAAAGTATCCATCACCATGGACAAGGACACTGCAAGTACCCGGAAACTTGCGCAGGCATCCCTAAATGACAAGATAGAAGCAAAGCTGTCCTCTATCACGGCTACGATCAAGAAAGATGATCTACGGCTGTCTGAGCTCGTTGAACTCTACCGCACAGACCAGAAAGCTACCGTCACTCAATCTACATACCAACGGAACTATTTTGCCATGGATTCTCTGATGCGAATTCTCGGCCGGGATATCCTGATTGATAAGATCACGGCCGGATACGTCCGTGAGAAGCTTGCAGCAGAGGATGAAAAGCCTGGAACAACCAACGAACGCATTACCCGTCTGAAAGCTTTGATGCGTTGGGGGTACC
Organism: Lachnospiraceae bacterium; assembly: GCA_910575835.1. Taxonomy (GTDB): domain Bacteria; phylum Bacillota; class Clostridia; order Lachnospirales; family Lachnospiraceae; genus Sporofaciens. Next base: position 13,858 of record CAJTGB010000030.1, read on the forward strand.
AGAACGATTATATTGCCGACATCCGCTGGCTTGATAAGATCAAGAAATTCAAAGATGATGAGAAGGTACAGAAACTAGAGGAAAAATATCTTGAAAGTGATGAACTAAAGATATTGCTGAAAAATATGAAAGTTGATAAATGGCGTATGCTAACAGAGTTCTCTGCCCTCTCCGGCCTGCGCGCAGGTGAGGCGATCGCGCTCAATACATCTGATATCGACTTCACCAACCGTTACATCCGTGTCAGTAAGACATACGATCCGGTAAATCATGTGATCGGGACACCGAAGACCGCAACCTCGAATCGAGAAGTATACATGCAGGATGAACTCTTTACCCTGTGCAAACAAATCAAGCGGTATATGGATAAAGAACGATTCTACTGCGGCTACCGGTCTGAACTCTTCATGTGTGATGTGAACGGCGATTACCTGAATTACTACTCCTACAACAAATATCTGCAGGAAAACGCAAAACAGTTGTTTGGCAAGACTGTGACAACACACTTCATGAGACACACTCACGTGGCACTCATGGCAGAGCAGGGAGTCCCCTTGGATGTCATATCGAGAAGACTCGGTCACAGTGACAGCCGGGTTACAATGAATATCTATTTCCATGTAACAAAGAAGATGCGTGAGAAGGATAACCAGAAGATAAAAGAAGTGTCTATTTTATAGCTTGCCCCATTTCTGCCCCATTTTTGAATTTAAGGCATAGAAAAAATCCCGGAAACCCTTATTCTAAAGGACTCCGGGATTTTAATCCAATGCGGAAGATGGGACTTGAACCCACACAGCTCGAAAGCTACAAGATCCTTAGTCTTGCTCGTCTGCCAGTTCCGACACTTCCGCAAGTGACGTATCAACCGTCCGAAGATTATAATACTACAGAACCATTCTGTTGTCAACAAAAATCTGCATATTTTTTACAAAAATTTTTATAAGCTATTTTCGCAGTATCCTATGGCGGATATAAGAGAACGTCTCCTCCTCCCCCTTGCTGGCAAGCATCCTGAGCAAATGATGCAGAAGCCTTGCCGTCTCGGGATGGACCATAGGGCCAAGCTTCGCCGCACCCTTCTCATAGTATTCAAGAGGACTGGCATCGTTATAGCTGCCCTTCTGATAAGTCTTGCATGCGGCAATGCGGTCCATAAACATCTCAACCACATACTTCACCGGCATCTTCATACCGATGATCCCCTTCTCGGAATCTACACTGTAGTCAAGCCAGTATTCATAATGATGCCTGTTCCGTCCCTTGTGATGCAGCCACGCAGACGAATATCCCTTCCTCTCGCGCTCCGCGTTATTCGGACTTCTGGTTCCCTGATAATACCTGCATCCAACCAGGAACTCAGACGGCATATATTTGGACAGGTCATGGCAAAGCCCCTGCCAATACAGACCCACCCGAAAACAGCCCTCCCTCACCAGCCTCCTATGATGATTGATCGTTTTGAAATGTTGCCACGCCTTCATATTTTCTGCATCTCCTTGTCTTTAGGTGTATTATAACACGGATCTTATCGAAAGTCGAGACGGAGTCTGACACCCGGTATGGCCCGATATGGCTCCGGTATGGCTCCGGTATGGCTCTTGGTTCGCTGCTTTGCAAAAATGAAAACAAATTATAAAATTTGACAGAATCAAATAGCTTTTCTTCATAGTTCATGATAATATATGGTCAAACAAATGAAGAAAGGAGAGCTCCTATGAATCTTTATCATCTCAGGTATTTTGTGACACTGGCGCATTTAGAGCATTACACGAAAGCTGCCGAGATTCTGGCCATCACTCAGCCTAGCTTAAGCCATGCAATCTCCTCTCTTGAAAAAGAACTGGGAGTCAAATTATTCGAGAAGGATGGACGCAATGTGGTCCTGACCAAATGCGGCCAGGCATTCCTGACAGACGTTGAGCAGTCTCTTGAGATGCTGGATTCCAGCGTAAATAAGCTTAAGATGACCGGAATGGGGGCAGGACACGTCGATATCGGCATGCTTCGCACTTTAAGCTCCACCGTCCCAAGGTTTGTGAAAGATTTTCTGGATTCAAACCCGAATAAGAACATTCATTTTCACTTTCATACCTCCCCCGGCCAGACACCGGATATTATCAGAGGTTTGAAAGAAAGGCAGTATGATATCGCCTTTTGCTCCATGACAGGAAACGAACCCCTCGTTGAATTTACCCCGATCTCACGTCAGGAATTAGTTCTGATCGTTCCCAAGGGACATCCCTTAGAGAACCGGGAATTCATCAACCTCCATGAGACCCTGCCCTATCCGCAGATCACATTTTCCGGCAAAAGCGGCCTAAAAGCCGCGATCGACGGCTTATTTGAGAAATGCGGCGGACAGCCTCAGAGTGAATACGCCCTGGAGGAGGACCAGGCTGTTGCCGGTCTTGTATGCGCAGGATTAGGAATTGCCGTGATCCCGCGAATGTCAATTCTTGACTACATGCCTGTCAAAATCATTGAGATCATCGAACCAGGCTGGGAGAGAATCTTCTATATGGCAACCCTGAAGAATGTATATCAGGCGCCGGTGGTTCAGAATTTTAAAACTTATATAATGGAACATGTATGAAGTCAGCAAGGGGTGTACAGCTAGAGTTCTCTCTCCAATCTGTACACCCCGTCTTACGGCCTTCTCTGCCAAATCCTTATGAATCCGCCTTATATTTCCCTGTCAGATCAAAACCATGGTCCATTGGGCCTCTTCCTTTTCCCAGATCCAGCATGGCGCTAAGAGCGCCAGACAGATATGCCTTCGCGCGTTCCACAGCCCATTCCAGATCGGATCCCTTCGCAAGATTCGACGCGATCGCGCTGGAAAGCGTACAGCCTGTCCCGTGGGTGTTGGGATTGTCGATCTTCTTCCCGTTAAACCACCTGACCGAGCCGTTCCTGCACAGAAGATCGTTAGCGTCGTTCAGGCTGTGCCCTCCTTTTAACAGCACCGCACAGGAATATCTTCCGCTGATCCGTTTTGCCGCCGTAACCATATCCTCCTTTGTCCTGATCTTTTCACCGGACATTCTCTGCCCGGTACTTCTTAATTCGCACCTCTTTCCAGAGCGTCTTCATCCATATTGCAGACGGCGTCAATAATACGGCTCCTGTATGCGCAGTTGCCGTCTCCCTCCTGCATCCGCATCCATGCAAGCTCTCCCGCAAGTCCCATGGCGCACACTGCCGCCGCGGCAGCCGCAAGCTTATTCTCAGGGTTTGCCGCCAGAAAAGCTGTCATCATACCGGACAACTGACAGCCTGTCCCTGTGATCTTGCCCATCTCTGCGCGGCCGTTGCGGATCACATAACAGGACATACCGTCGCTTACCAGATCGACGGCGCCTGTGACCGCAGCGATACATCCCGCTTTCTCCGCGAATTCTCTGACAAACGCAACCCCCTCGTCAAGGCGCTCCTCTGTCACCGCATCCGCAACATCTGCGTCCACACCCTTCGTCGTCCCGCTGCCAAGCGCCAGCGTCTTGATCTCGGAGATATTTCCGCGGACCACGTCAAACCTAAGCTCATCCATAAGCCTGACTGCCGTATCCGTCCGAAGCGCGCTTGCCCCGGCGCCTACCGGATCCAACAGAAGCACATGGCCAAGCTCATTCGCCCTTCTCCCGGCCCGGAACATCCCCTCGATGCTTCGCCGGTTCAATGTCCCGATGTTGATATGCAGCCCGCCGCACACAGACGTGATCTCCTCCACATCCTCCGGCTCGTCCGACATGATCGGACTGCCGCCGCAGGCGAGCAGAATATTCGCCACATCATTCGCCGTCACATAATTCGTAATGTTATGTACAAGCGGCGCAATCTTCCTTACATTCTTGATACAGTTTCCTAACATGATGGCTCCTCCTTCTACTGATGAACCCTCTCCGGAAAGCTTCCGACATGATTCCGCATACAACAAAGCGGATACACCTGGTATTGGCATATCCGCTTACACTACGAATCCTATGTCCCTACGTTGGCATTATCCAAATCAGGTTTCATGGGTCGGGACAGTCACAGTCCCCTCTCAGCCCGCTTCTGCAAGCTCCCCGTTACAATATATGATTATCTGTTACAAGCTTAATTATACATCAAGGCACAGATTTTGCAAGATAAACTTGATCTCTTCACATTCTAAACCTCACTTCGACTTTAAAAAGATCCGCCTCCGTCTCGATCTTAAACTTCCCTTTCTGCAGCTCCACGAAGCTCTTCGCGATCGCAAGGCCAAGCCCCGACCCTTCGGTATTCCTCGATACGTCCCCGCGCACGAACCGTTCCGTGATCTCATCCGGGTTGAAGTTAAGCTCTGACGCCGACACATTCTTCATCCTGATGACGGCCTCGCCGTCCTCCTTCGTGATCTCTATATACACCCGGGTATGCGGCATCGCATATTTAATGATATTGACGAGCAGATTCTCAAATACCCGGTAGGTCTTCTGGCTGTCCAGCGACGCCGACACCTTCTCATCAGGGTAGACACATCTAAAGTCCAGATCCGCCCCCGCAATCTTATCTTCAAGCTCTAACTTCACCTGCTTAAACAGATTCACTACATCCGCATCCACAAGGTTCAGCGTCACATTCTTGCTGCTCGCCTTGCTGATCTCAAACAGATCTTCGATCAGGACCTTAAGCCGCAGTGATTTTCTCTCCAGAACCTCGATATAATCCTTTTGCTTCTCCTGATCCTTCTCATCCTTCAGAAGATTCACGTACGTGATGATCGCCGTCAGCGGAGTCTTAAGATCATGCGAGACATTCGTGACAAGCTCCGTCTTCATACGCTGGCTCTTCACTTCCTCGTCCACAGCCTTCTTAAACCCGGTCTGGATCTTCTGGATCTCCTGTTTGAACGGGCTGAATATTCCCAGATCTTCTGTGATCCGGGTATCAAGATTACCCTTGGCGATCTCTCCGGTGGCCTTAAGAAGCACCCTATATTTCCTCTGCAGATCGTTAAAATACTCCCGAAGCAGTAAGAACAGTCCCACAGAGTAGATCAGGATGAACAGGATACCTCCGAACCACAGCATACAGTTCAAAGCCAGGATCACAAAATTAACTGCCACGATCTTAAAGATCGTCCGGTTGTTCTTCTCACTCAGATCAATATGATCTATAAAGTGATAACAGCGGTCGAACCCTTTCTTAAGCCTTGAAGCAGCATACTTCCACGCCCTCTGGATATATACTCCGTACCGGACACACAGCACTTTTTCTTTCATGTAGGTTCTAACCCCTAATGTATAGATCTGCCTTAAACAGGCCGCAGCCCAGAATGTAACGGCAAACACAGCCGTCCAGATCAGGAAATCCAGAAAACTCCCGCCGTTGCCGGTACGCCCTGCGATCCACCACATCTTCTCGCCGAGTATCCCCGTCATGATGAAAAATACAGCCGCTGCAATCTCCATCGGCGCCTCGAATATCCTCGTCCCGCTCAGATTCCAGAACGGAAGGAGCGGAAGCAGCCAGGATAAGACGGCTACAACCAGGATCAGGATGATCACAAGATTTACCATGGAATCTATCACATCGTATCCTGTATAGGAATACGAATCAATGTAATTCTCAAGATTTTCCTGCGTCATAGCATAGATATATGTCCTGTTTTTCGGCTTTTCCAGACTGACGGTCTCCCATACCTCTTCGTCTTCGTCATATGTCTCCACTACACATTCCGTAATATCATACTCGTTGATCACTTCCCTGAACGCCACACTCTGCTCTGACTTATATTCTCCCGCCTTAATCTGAACATCCGGTTCCCCGTATCTGTCATAAGTGATCACGATTCCCAATGCGAAGGACGACAGGTTGCCCTCTGTCACCCCGTTTGCAGAATCGGCGGTACTCTTGGCTACATCCTTCCCCTTCTCATCCTTGACACGGTAATCAAGGAACGGATATATACTCTCATAAGACGCCAGCTCCGAGCCGCTCTCGTTCAGGAGCTCCCTCATATCTTCCGCATTATAATCTCCTCCGCTCTCCATGTTGTAGAGAACGTAGCCGGCGTCCAGGAATATCTTAAGAAACTCCCTTGACACGACCATGGAATGATTCTCGCTCTCCACGGACGCCTCCGTATTCACATACCAGTTCCAATATTGGCTCACTACACAGACTGCCGGTATCATGACCGTCATGATCACCGCTAAGATCGTCAGTTTACGGCTGCTTTTCAATTTTGTACCCAACACCCCACACCACCTTTAAATATTTTGGATCTTTTGGATTGATCTCTATTTTCTCCCGGATATTTCTCACATGTACCATGATAGTATCCGTATTTACCGCCCGCTCGTTCCACACCCGCTCGTAGATCTCCTCTGCCGAGAACACTCTCCCCGGATTCTTCATCAGAAGCAGCAGGATCTTATACTCTATAGGCGTCAGCTTCACCGGCTCCCCGTCAACAAAAGCCTCAACAGAGTCCTCATTGATCTCCAGACCGCCTATGGTATAGACGTTGGCTCCTTTATCCCTGCCGCCTAATTTTTCCAGGAACTTGCGGTATCTCCTCATCTGGGAATTCACTCTGGCCAGAAGCTCCATCGGGGTAAACGGCTTCGTCACATAATCATCCGCCCCCATATTCAATCCCAGGATCTTATCCACTTCTTCTGATTTTGCCGAGAGGAAGATCACCGGGAAATCGTGCTTCTCCCTTAACTTGATCGTCATCTGGATCCCATCCATCCGGGGCATCATCACATCCACGATCGCCAGATGGATCTCCTCCTTTTCGATGACTTCAAGCCCCTCAACTCCGTCTGCCGCCTGGAATACCTTGTACCCCTGGCTTCTGAGATAGATCTCTACCCCTTCGCGTATCTCTTTGTCATCCTCCACAATTAATACATGATTGATCTGACTCGTCTCCATTGCCGTTCTCATTCCTTTCTATGCCATGCTAAAACTTATGATCTGTTATACCCATCCTGTGAACATACTCCATACCGCATCCCCCATCACATATCCTGCTCCTATAAATACCGTGTTCCAGACAAGTACCCCTAAGACGGAGCTCACCGTATATCTGCCAAACTCCATGGAGATCATTCCCGCCGGGATCGAGATCAGCGTCCGTATCATCGGCACCAGCTTCCCCACGAATACTCCCACGGCTCCTCTTCTTCGCAGCGCTTCCAGATTCTTCTCGATCAATCCCTTCTGCTTCGGAAATCTCCTGACATAAAAACGGAAAAAAGCATCGCCGCCAAGCCTTCCCAGGAAATATAAGATCCAGCTTCCAAGCAGCCCCGCCGCTACCGACAGCAGCATGACCATCGGAAAACTGATCGCTCCTTTCGCCGACCATATTCCCGCAAGCGGCATGATCACCCCCGCCGGGAATCCCGGAAGATTCATATATTCCAGCAGAACGATCACAAATACGAATATGGCTCCATACTGTGTAAAATACTGCGTAAGCGCCTGAATTGACATCACTGCATCTCCTCCTTTGTTTCTTGATGTAACTATCATACCCAACAAATCTTAAGAGAGCTGCCATGAAAATCTAAAGATATTCTAAAGATACGTTTAAGAACAATTTAGGACGCAGCAAGCCCGAATCCTACTGCGTCCCATATTGCAGAATATAGTGTTCCTAAGAGATCCTTCCCTCATACTGCCTCGTTCAGATATATCCCAGACAGCGGGATCACCTTCTTAAGCTCCGACTTCAGCCGTTCCGTCATCACAACGCCATCTTCCATGCATACGTCCTCCGCCGTCTTCGCGCCGAACACAAAGCTCGCCAGCGCGGCAACGCTGATCGTACCTTCTGAATTCTCCGCCTTCCCGTCCATCAGCATCACGCCGGAAAACTCCGTCCCAGTGATCACGATACAGCGGTTATTCTCCTCGATCAGAGGATCCGTCACACAGAAGCAAAGCCCTGCAAGAGAACGGAGCGAAAGCGACATCAGCATCCTTCTGACGTCTATGATCCTAACCATGATCTTAGGCTTCCCTTCCTCCTGTTCAGGATAATGACCCCTGCAGTCCGCAATCTCCCCGTCTCTTCGGAATATCTTAAGCCTTCCTCCTTCGCTTTCAAACTCCCGGATCAACCTCTGATAATACGCCTCGTCCCTGACGGCAAACACCTGATAACGCTTAGATAACTCTCTGTTGGCGAATTCGGCCAGCTCCCGGCAGTCTGCCTTGGACGCATCCGTGATAACGACCCCGGGAAGCTTCTCATCTTCCTCCCGGTAAAACCGCCGTTCCTGCTGATAGACCGTTCGGAAATCAAAAGGCTGATAGATGCTCTCAGACGCCGGCATCAGGAATGTAAACGCCTTGCCGTCCTTATACATATCCTTAAGGGAACGCTTCAAAAGCGCCGCCATATATCCCTTCCTGCGGTACTCCTTCTGCGTTGCAACGGCAACGATATAATCCGCATCCTTCCTGCTTTTGTTGACCCACAGCCTGTATGGATTCAGGTGGAGCATGGAGCGTATCCTGCCGTCCTCTTCTATTGCATATATCTGATTGTCTCTTGTCTTCTCGGTATAATAATAATCTGTAAAAGACTCGCTGTCCTCGCTGAATATCTCTTCATACAGGAATCTGGTATCCTGACGTTCCTTCTGTCCAAGCTTTTTTATCTCCACGACCGCAGTTCCTCCCCTTTGGTATATTTACTTAGAGCATCCGCCGCATCCTGCGCATCTGCCTTCCTCAGCCCCGACCGGATAGCTGTAATTCTCAATCGTCTCAAGACCTGCGACCGCCTGGGCGGAGATTCCTTCTCCCCGTCCGGTAAATCCAAGCCCCTCCTCCGTCGTAGCCTTGATATTCACCTGACTGACCTCCAGATGCAGCGCCTCCGCTATGTTGGCGCGCATCTGCTCTATATGCGGCGCCATCTTCGGTCTCTGGGCAATGATCGTAGCGTCGATATTACCAACAACGTACAGCTCCTTCTCGATCAGCTCCCCCACATGCTCCAGCAATTTCATACTGGAAATACCCTTATACTTAGGATCTGTATCCGGGAAATGCCTGCCGATATCGCCAAGCGCCGCCGCCCCCAGAAGCGCATCCATGACGGCGTGCAGAAGCACATCCGCATCCGAATGCCCCAGAAGTCCTTTCTCATACGGTATCTTCACGCCGCCGAGTATCAAATCCCTGCCCTCTACCAGTCGGTGGACATCATATCCCATTCCAATTCTCATAAGCCGCTCCCTCCTTTTTTATGTTCGTCCATATTGAATATTCTGCTCCTTTGGACCTCCAAATATCAACTGATTTAGAGTAAAGTTTTGTTATACGAAAAAAAGTCTGCACACACAGACTTTTCCGACATAGCGGGAACTGGATTTGAACCAGCGACACCACGGGTATGAACCGTGTGCTCTCGCCAACTGAGCTATCCCGCCATATTTAATTATACAACATCTCTGTTGTAAATGGGACCTATAGGGCTCGAACCTATGACCCTCTGCTTGTAAGGCAGATGCTCTCCCAGCTGAGCTAAGATCCCATATGTGTGAGCTCCTTATCTCGAACCCGCTTCGCTATTATACTATTAAATGCCATAACTTGTCAACACATTTTTACAATTTTTTTAATTTATTTTTTTCAGGCGTAAATTTTTAACAGAATTTTTCATCAAACACTTTACTCTTATGCTAAGGAATGATATCTTTATATTATAAATACAAAATTTAAACTACAGTATGGAGGTTGTTTGTTATGGCAAGAAGAAAGGTAGAAGAAAAGAATTATCCTGAATTGATCGTCGCGGCTGAGGAGAGGATCGACGCATTATCTTCCGAATTAAAACAAGAAAAAGCTAACTTAAAGCAATTGAAGAAGGACAAGATCCGTTACGACGCAATGGTGGAAAAGCAGCAGAAACAGGCCGAGATCCAGAAAGCTGCCGAACTGCTTGTAGCTTCCGGTAAAAGCCTCGAAGAGATCGAAGAATTTTTGGCAAATTAGTAAGCCTAATATAAAGCCTGCCGTGACATTTACAAGATCAAGGCAGGCTTATTATATATCCGGGGGCAGCTTACAGCATCCCCCTTCTCGTGAAACCTTCTATACGATTCCCTGTGCCGTCATGGCGTCTACGACCTTCTCAAATCCCGCGATATTCGCTCCGACAACGTAGTTGCCCTTCGCATTGTAACGCTCTGCGGCATCTACCATGTTGTGGCAGATATTGACCATGATCCCCTTAAGCTTCGCATCTACTTCCTCGAAGGTCCAGCTTAAGCGTTCGCTGTTCTGAGACATCTCCAGTGCGGAGGTTGCAACGCCTCCGGCGTTCGCCGCTTTACCGGGTGCAAATATCACGCCGTGCTGCTGCAGGTACTCGGTAGCCTCTAACGTAGTCGGCATATTCGCACCCTCCGCCACGATCGTGCATCCATTCTCAACAAGCATCTTCGCATCTTCAATGTGCAGTTCATTCTGCGTTGCACACGGAAGGGCAACATCTGCCTTCACAGACCATACGCCGCGTCCCTCATGGTACTCGGAATTCGGACGGTATTTCTTGTATTCCGTCAGTCTCGCACGGTTCACTTCCTTGATCTCCTTGAGCGCCGCCACATCGATTCCTTCCGGATCGTATACCCATCCTGTAGAATCGCTGGCCGTCACGACCTTCGCGCCCAACTGCTGTGCCTTCTGTGTCGCATAGATCGCTACATTGCCGGAACCTGATACGGCAACCGTCTTGCCGGCAAGCTCCTTGCCGTTGATCTTCAGCAGTTCTTCCGTCAGATATAACAGGCCGTATCCGGTAGCCTCTGTCCTTGCAAGAGAACCGCCGTAGCTTAATCCCTTACCTGTCAGCACGCCCTCGTACACGCCGCGGATCCTCTTATACTGACCGAACATGTAACCGATCTCTCTTGCGCCTGTTCCGATATCTCCTGCCGGAACGTCCGTATCGGCGCCGATATGTTTGCAGAGCTCTGTCATAAAGCTCTGGCAGAACGCCATAACTTCTCTGTCTGACTTGCCCTTAGGATCAAAATCAGATCCGCCCTTTCCTCCTCCGATCGGAAGGCCGGTCAATGAATTCTTAAATATCTGCTCAAATCCAAGGAACTTGATAATGCCAAGATTCACAGACGGATGAAGGCGTAATCCTCCTTTGTAGGGACCGATCGCGCTGTTAAACTGTACACGGTAACCGGTATTCACCTGAACCTGTCCCTTGTCGTCTACCCAAGGTACACGGAACTTCAACTGTCTCTCAGGCTCTACCAATCTCTCCAGCAGCGCATCTCTTCTGAACTTCTCTTCATTTGCCTCAACGACAACTCTCAACGATTCCAATACCTCTTTTACTGCCTGGTGGAATTCAGGTTCGGCAGGATTCTTCGCCACTACTTTTTCCAGGACTTCATCAACATATGACATAGCTTGCTACCTCCTTAAGTTTATTTCTCTCATATTTTAAAGGATTTTGATGCGAAACACAAGGCTTTTTAGATGATTTTTTGATTTTTTTGCAATTTTACTTGTCTTTTCCTTCATTTTACACCAAATATTATAGAAAATGCAGGATATTCTCTCGAACATCCTGCAATAGAGTGCGCTCCAATATTCATTTCTTGCTATGCCAACTGTTTGATACAATCGATCATGTGAGTATAATCCTTCTTAACCTGCTCCAAAAGCGGCTTCATATCCTCACTGAATTCCTGCCCGTTCCTCAGCCGCTCCGCCAGCTCAGAAGCAGACTGATACAAAGGTGTCAGAGATAGATTCTGGCACACTCCCTTCAGCGTATGAGCCGCCCGGAATGCCTCGTTCATATCCTGGGATGCAATAGAATTCTCGAGCAGCTCATAGCTCTTGTCATCCAAAAGCTTCAGCACGAACTTCTGAACCCTCTCGTCCTTTCTGAGACGTCCCATCACATCCTCATAGTCCGCTCCTATAGCATCGTAACATTCTTTTACCGTCATTGTGCATCTCCTCCTTATTATTCGTTATCATTTTTATAAAAACAGTAGTTATTCCTTCCTCCGCGCTTTACCTTATACAGCGCTATGTCCGCCATATGGAACAGCGAGTCGTAATCTCCGCCGCATTCCTTCGCATCGGCGACACCCATACTTACACTGATCGGAAACTCCTTATACTGGTCGCACAGCAGATGGAAAATACGGCTGACCAGAGGTTCGATCTCATCCTTGTACGGCATAAAGAGCAGGAATTCGTCTCCTCCCATCCTGCAGACAATATCGAAGCTTCTGGTATTGCGTCTCATAATATCCGCCACATACTTAAGCACCTCGTCGCCGAACAGATGGCCGTATGTATCGTTCGCCTGTTTAAAATGATCCAGGTCAAACACAATTAGGACATACTTCCTCTCAACATCCTTGGACAGTATCGCCTCAATCTGGGTCTTCGCCGTCTTATGGTTCAGAAGGCCCGTCAGCGAATCATGAGCCGCCATAACCTGCAGGTGGTTCATCTTCTCCAGTTCATCATGGATATCCACGATCTTGCCGATAGCGCCGCTGTATTCCGGCGGTTCCCAGGATGACCACATGGATCTTGCAATGACCTTGCTCCATCTCTCATGCCCGTTGATATTCAGGAGATATTTTTCCTCGATCACCGGATCATCCGGCGTTGAATTCTCAAGCTGCTCCAACAGATGCAGGAAATCCCCTTCCGCGAATACCGATGTCGCAAATGCCTCCGTCTTCGGACTTAAGATCGTCTCCGGCATATTCAGGTACTTTGCTCCCCATTCGGAGAGAATCAGCATCTCAGGATTCACCGTGTACTCAAACTGTATCTCCTGAGACAGCTCCGCGAAGAACTGATACTTCACCCTCTCATGCTCCAGAAGCTTAAACGTCCGGTCAGAGACATCCAACTCACCGCTCTCCATCATCTGCTCTACCGCATCCAGCGCCTCTTCCTGGAAATTCTGCCCTTCTGAACGCGCAAGCTCTTCCTTAAGGTCTGCCGATGTCTCCTTAAGGCAGTTCATCAGGACCGGATTGAACACGCCGCATTCTCCGTTCAGGATCATCTCGACCGCTTTCTCATGGGAAAACGCCGCCTTATATACCCGCTTGCTGGTCAGGGCGTCATACACGTCCGCCAACGCCACAACCTGCGCCGCAATGGGAATATCGTCTCCTTTTAATCCATCCGGATACCCTCTTCCGTCATAACGCTCATGATGCCACCGGCAGATCTGATATCCCATCTGGATCAGCGGTTCATTCTCCCTAAGCGGTATATCCTGAAGAAGCCTTGCGCCCTCTAACGCATGCCCCTTCATGATCTCATACTCTTCATCTGTAAAGCGGCCGGGCTTGTTAAGAACCTCTGTAGGTATGGATATCTTCCCGATATCATGAAGTGCGGACGCATTGCAGATCATATATATGTCCTCCTGAGAGAGGCCGTACTCTTCCCGCTCTATCAGCCACTTCAGGAAAAATTCCGTCAGAGTCCTGATATGGAGTACATGAAGACCGCTCTCTCCGTTACGGAACTCAACGATATTTGACAGGATCTCGATCATCAGCTTGTTGTCGTTCTCCTTCTCCATGATCTGGTTGGTCACCATATGCGTAAGTTCCTTCTGCTTTGAGAAGAGAAGAATCGTATTGACGACCCTGCGCCGGACAGTCTGCTCGTCAAACGGCCTGTTGATGTAATCCTGCACGCCAAGCTCATATGCCCTGTCTATATACGCCGGAACAGTCTCCGCCGATATCATGATCACCGGGATGTCCTTGATCCAGTCATTCTTGTTCATGATCTCCAGCGTCTCGAATCCGTCCATAACCGGCATCATGATATCCAGAAGCATCAGAGATATCTCCTGCTCATGTTCATGCAGGATAGCCGACGCCTCCAATCCGTTCTCTGCCTCTATGATCTCATACTCGTTGGAAAGCATGTCTGAAAGCAGGGCACGGTTGATCTCAGAATCGTCTACGATCAATATGATCTTCTTGTCAAAAACGTTTTTATTCCTGTTCATGTATACCTCTTTCTAACACTCTGTTACCCTAAATATTTTCTCAGCAATTTCATAAGCTTTTGAATATCGATCGGCTTCGCCACGTGCTCGTTCATACCGCACTCAAGACACCGCTGGATATCTTCTGAGAACGCGTCCGCCGTCATGGCAATGATCGGCAGATCAGCGTCCGAACGGTCAAGCGCCCTGATCGCCCTAGCGGCTTCATAACCATTCATGATCGGCATACGGATATCCATCAGAACCGCATCATAGTAACCCAGATCGGACTGTTCAAATGTATCCACGCAGATCTGCCCGTTCTCCGCCCAGTCCACTTCAAAACCGGCATCCACAAGAATATCCTCCGCGATCTCCCAGTTCAGTTCATTATCCTCCGCCAACAGGATACGAAGACCTTCGAACCTCTGTACAGTTTCCTCTCTCTTCTCTTCCCTTGTATCTCCTTCCATATAGCGGCTAAGCCCGAGATACAGATTGGATTTGAACAGCGGCTTGGAGATAAATCCCTGAGCACCCGCGGCACGCGCCTCGTCCTCAATATCGCTCCAGTCATACGCGGATATGATAAGGATCGGCAGCGCATCTCCTACGATCTTCCTGATCTCTCTGGCTGTTTCAAGTCCGTTCATATCCGGCATCTTCCAATCCAGAAGAACGATCTCGTATTCCATATTCCTTCTGTGATGATCGGCGATCATCCTCAATGCATCTCTTCCGTTCAGAGCCCATTCTGCCTGCACTCCGATCTCCTTTAACGCGGACGCCGCACTATAGCACAGATCTTCATTGTTATCCACCACCAGAAGTCTCCACGGCGGAAGGATCATCTCTTCTTCATCCACGGTTGCCTTCTCCAGATCCAGGATCACATGGAATTCACTTCCCTTACCCTGCTTGCTGTCCACCTCGATCGTGCCGCCCATCATATCCACGATCACCTTCGTGATCGACATTCCAAGACCTGTTCCCTCGATCTTCTGTACCTTCATATCTTCTCTGGAGAATGTATCGAATATCTTCTTCTGGAACTCCTCCGACATTCCGATTCCGTTATCCTTCACCCGGAAATGACAGCGCACATGGGCGTCGTCCACCGGAGATTCCTCCTGGGACAGATATACGTTGATCCGCCCCTCCTTAGGCGTGAACTTGACCGCATTCGAAAGAAGATTGATCAATATCTGATTGAGACGTACGCCGTCACAGCATACCATCTCCGTATATATATTCTGAATGAAAATGTCAAAATGCTGGTTCTTGTCCTTAATCTGAGGCTGAACGATATTGACCAGCGCCTCCATAACCTCTCTCAGAGACAGGATGTCCATATTCATTGATAATTTGCCGCTCTCAATCTTCGACATATCCAGAACGTCATTGATCAACCCCAGCAAATGCCGGCTTGACAGGCTGATCTTCTTAAGGCAGTCCTGAACACGCAGCGGATCGTCCACATTCGCCATCGCGATCGCCGTCATACCTACGATCCCGTTCATCGGCGTACGGATATCGTGGCTCATGCTGGACAGGAATTCGCTCTTTGCCTGACTGGCCTGGAACGCACGCTTCTCCGCACGTTCAAGCTCTCTTAACTGCTGCTGTGTCAGCCGGTAATACAGCACGAAGATGACCGCCACCGCGAACAGTATCACTCCGCACGCTGCCAGGATCAAGCCCTGCTGCTGACTGTTCAGATTCATGATCGCATCGTCAAGAATTCCATAAGGCATGACAGATACCAGATACCAGTCCGTCTCATCAAGCGGCGCACAATAGAGATGCTGATGTATCCCGTTCTTATCTTCCAGCAGCGCAGAGTAATTCTCTTCCGCTTCGATTGCCGTCTTCAGTTCATCCACATAATGTCCCGGTCCCTTCGGATCATTCTGTGAGATCGTCTCTTCTATGCGTGAAAAATAATTATCGCGGAATGCGTCCCCCGACCGGACTACAAATTCTCCGTCCTTGCGGATAATATGGGAATAGACCATGGAGCTGTCCCCTTCAAGGACAAGCGCCTCCTCCAGATATTTCATAGGCATACCCGCTACCACCACGTCACTGGTCCCTCCGTCCTGCATCGGATATGCCGCATCGACCACCATCAGAAGCAGCTTTTCGTCGCTCTTGCTGAAACCGCTTGTAATGGACTTGTCCGCATCTGACATAACATCCTGGAATTCATCCTCACTTAAAAAACGCACTGATTCCCCATAGATCGTCTCGCTTCCGCCGTCCTTCCGGTACAGTCCCAGATGTTCAAATTCCCTGATATCAGCACTGAGTGCAAGCTCCTCCAACATCTCCTTCCCGTAGGTGACTGATTCCGGAGGCGTCCGCCGTATCAAAGCTTCCACACGCGAAACCTGAAGATCGATGATCGCATCAAACTTCTGCTGCAGCTGTGTACTCATCTCCGACATATAGAGCGATCCCACCTCATTGATCGCATTATAGCTCTTCCCCCCCATAACTGATCCAAGCCAGACAAAAATGACGATACACAACACCACCAGACAACTGACGCTGGTAAGTAAAAATTTCTTCGTATTATTAAACATCCTTTATCCCCCTATGCCTGATTAATACGCTTCATGAGCAAACATACGCCGTCTATATCCATAACGCAATATTCCAAAAAATAAAGCCAACATCAATAATGCCTACGTTGCCTTGCACTTATTATAAACAATCTTACCTGTGAAATCAATTAATTTCTGAAATTTTCCACGGGCTGAAACACTTTCGCCTCAGTGCTTTCGTCTCAATTCACAAATAGTGATTGCATTTCAAATGTCAGCGTGATAAAATTAATTCAGTTAAACGGCACTTCTATTTTAAGGAGGAATTTTTAAAGTTATGATTTTAAAGAGCTGCAACACATGCATCATCTACGGGTCTGATCCCGATATCGTAGTAAAGGCCAGAGTAAGATGTGCAGACGATAAGATTACATTGCATTTTGATGACAACAATGAACTGGGAACCAAGACAGACCGGCTTCAGGTAGACTTCTGCGACAGTCAGGTCGGTTATATCAAGACCTTCTGCGAACTCGAGATACGCAAGAACGAGGATCCCTATGTCTTAGAACCCTGGATGGCTGACTGTAAGATACTGGAGATGATACAGATCCTCCAACGCCAGAAGGAACTCCGTGTGCGCATGGTCAAAGAAGTGAACTTTATCTCCCTCAATCACGGCCGTTTCAGCGGCATCATCCAGAACATCAGTGTAGGCGGTCTCTACATGACTACAAAAACACGTCTTGACATAGATGATGAATTTGAATTCGAATATTGTTTTATGAAGAAGACCCAGGAAGTAAGGGCCAAGATCCTGCGCGTAACTAACATCCGCGAGGGACATTACGGCTACGGATGCCAGTTTGTTAATCACTCCAAAGGAGCCGAGCGAGACATCCGTCAGTATGTGTACAGACAGCAGTTGAACAAGGCCTGGTAATTGCCGCAATATACATATTTTTATACAGATCTGTGCATAAGCGCTGTATATAAGTTTACGGGCTGTCCCAATACGATACTACTTGCCGTTCGGCATTATAAGACCGTATTGGGACAGCCCTTTTTACTTCTTTTTTATCTAAAAAACATCAAGATATTATCTGAAATATTCAACGCCGGATTCAAAGATCTTAAGATCCTGCTCCCCGTATATGTTCACAGCCACAGACCTTGCGCGCCTCTCAGAGTGCGCCATCTTACCGAACACACGGCCGTCCGGGCTGGTGATACCCTCGATGGCACAGTAGGAGCCGTTCACGTTCCATTCCTCATCCATCGTGATATTCCCCGCCGGATCACAATACTGGGTTGCAACCTGACCGTTTGCGAACAGCTTATCGATCCATTCCTGATTCGCCACAAACCTTCCTTCACCATGGGAAGCCGGATTCGTGTACACCTTGCCAAGCTCCGCCTTCATAAGCCACGGAGACTTATTGGTAACCACTTTCGTATAGACCATCTTAGAGATATGACGTCCGATCGTATTATAGGTCAGTGTTGGCGATGCCTCGTCCTGTCCGGTGATCCTGCCGTCAGGAACCAGTCCGAGCTTGATAAGAGTCTGGAATCCGTTGCAGATACCAAGCACCAGTCCGTCGCGCTCATTCAGCAGCCGCTCCACCGCTTCCTTCATCTTCGCATTCTGGAATGCTGTAGCAAAGAACTTGGCAGAACCATCCGGTTCATCTCCCGCGCTGAAACCTCCCGGGAACATGATGATCTGAGACTGGTCAATAGCCTTCTCAAAAACGCTTACCGAATCAAGGATATCTTCTGCATTCAGATTCCGGAATACCTTGACGATAGTATTCGCTCCCGCTCTCTGGAACGCCCTGGCGCTGTCATACTCACAGTTGGTTCCGGGGAATACCGGGATAAATACTGTCGGCTGCGCGATCTTATGGGTACAGATATGAACGTCCTTCGTATCGTACAGTCCCTTCTCGAGCTTCTCCTCCTGGCCCTCTGCCCCGGAATTCGTCGGGAATACCTTCTCTAACGGTTCCTTCCAGGCCGCCTCGGCGTCGGAAACCGCGATCGAAACATCTCTGTAATTAATCACCGGCTGATCCAGCACTTCACCGATCACCGTATAAGTGATCTGAAGCTGTCCGACCTTCTCTGCCGGCACTTCAGCGATAATATCACCGAACGCAGGCACGAACAGATCTCTCTCGTCCACATTATGCTCAATCTTAACTCCCATCCGGTTACCAAAGGCCATCTTGCTGACGGCAGCCGCGATTCCGTGCCGGTCAAGTGCATACGCCGACAGGATCTTGCCTTCACGGATATCCTGGGTGAACTTCCCGTATTGCTCCATTACCTTCCCGTAAACCGGAATATCATATTCGTCTGTCATGGTCCGAAGCCATACCAGCTTGCTTCCCGCTCTCTTAAGCTCCGGTGTGATGATATCCTTCTCTCTTGCCACATCCACCGCGAACGATACCAGAGTCGGCGGAACATCAATATCCTCAAAGGTACCGGACATACTGTCCTTGCCTCCGATAGACGGCAGGCCAAATCCGAGCTGCGCATGGTACGCCCCCAAAAGCGCCGCGAACGGCTGGCTCCATCTGTGCGGATCCTCCGTCATACGGCGGAAATATTCCTGGAAGGTAAACCGGATCTTGCTGTGGTCGCCGCCGGAAGCCACGATCTTCGCCACAGATTCCGTTACCGCATAGGCAGCACCGTGATACGGACTCCAGGTAGACAGATACGGGTCAAATCCGTAGCTCATCATGGTCACCGTATCGCAATCGCCCGTCAATACCGGAAGCTTGGCAACCATAGCCTGCGTCTCCGTCGTCTGATACTGTCCGCCGTGAGGCATGAATACCGAAGCCGCTCCGATGGAACCGTCGAACATCTCCACAAGCCCCTTCTGAGAGCACACATTCAGATCCCTCAAGGTACTCATCCACTTCTCTCTTACATCTGAGATCTCTTCCCTTACAAGGATACTGTCCTTTCTGTTCGGGATATCCACGGCAACCTCTGTCTCCTGGTGCGCTCCGTTGGTATCGAGGAACGCGCGGGAGAGATTCACGATCTCCTTCCCTCTCCAGGACAGCACAAGCCTTGCATCCTCCGTCACTGTTGCAACACAGGTCGCTTCTAAGTTCTCCTCTTTGGCATATCCCATGAATGTGTCCACATCCTTTGGATCCACTACAACAGCCATACGCTCCTGGGACTCGGAGATGGCGATCTCCGTTCCGTCAAGACCCGCATACTTCTTAGGAACCTTATCCAGATCTACCCTGAGACCATCCGCCAGCTCCCCGATAGCAACCGAGACTCCGCCGGCGCCAAAATCGTTGCACTTCTTGATCAGACGGCTGACCTCTTCCCTTCGGAACAAGCGCTGGATCTTGCGCTCAGTCGGCGGATTACCCTTCTGAACCTCCGCGCCGCAGGTCTTCGTGGATTCCTCCGTATGCACCTTGGAGGAACCTGTCGCACCGCCGCAGCCGTCTCTTCCGGTACGTCCGCCCAGAAGGATAATAATATCTCCCGGATCCGACGTCTCACGGATCACTGCACGCCTTGGAGCCGCCCCCAATACTGCTCCGATCTCCATGCGCTTCGCCACATAATTCGGATGGTAGATCTCCTTTACCGTTCCTGTCGCAAGGCCGATCTGATTACCGTATGAACTGTAGCCGCAGGCCGCCTCGCGGACCAGCTTCTTCTGCGGCAGCTTGCCCTTCATGGTATCGTTGACCGGCACCGTCGGATCCGCCGCCCCTGTTACGCGCATAGCCTGATATACATAGGTACGCCCTGACAGAGGATCTCGGATCGCTCCTCCAAGACAGGTCGCCGCACCGCCGAAAGGCTCGATCTCTGTGGGATGGTTGTGCGTCTCATTCTTAAAATTCACAAGCCACTCTTCCTTCGTTCCGTCCACTTCAACCGGAACGACGATACTGCAGGCGTTGATCTCATCCGACTCCTCCTGATCTGCAAGCTTCCCTTCTTTCTTAAGCTTACGCATCGCCATAAGAGCCAGATCCATCAGACACACAAACTTGTCTTCCCTGCCCTTGAAGATCTCACTGTGATCATTCAAATACTGCCTGTAAGTATCTTCGATCGGCTTCCTGTAATCTCCTTCCCCAAAAGACACCTTCGTAAGCTCAGTTGAAAATGTCGTGTGACGGCAGTGATCGGACCAGTATGTATCCAGCACCCGAATCTCTGTCATAGACGGATCCCTGGCTTCTTCCTCACAGAAATACTTCCGGATATGAAGGAAATCCTTAAAAGTCATAGCCAGTCCCAACGAATCATACAGCTCCTTAAGCTTCTCTTCCTCCATGTCCCTGAAACCGTCAAATATGATCACATCCTCCGGCTCATCGAAGCTTGCCGCGAGCGTATCCGGCTTCTCCATGCCGGTCTCCCTGGAATCTACCGGATTGATACAGTGCGCCTTGATTGCCTCGAATTCTTCGTCAGAGATGATCCCGCAGCTTCCCTGTATCACGTAGGTCGTCGCCGTATGGATCACCGGCTGCTCGTCCTCCTTGATAAACTGTACGCACTGTACGGCTGAATCCGCTCTCTGGTCAAACTGCCCCGGCAGGAATTCTACGGAGAAGACCCTGCTCTCCTGTGCGGCCGGAAATTCTTCATGATACAGCACATCCACCGGAGGCTCCGCAAATACTCCGTTACAAGCCTTCTGAAAAGTCTCTTCGGAAATATTCTCTACATCGTAACGGATCAGTACCCTCACATCCGCTACATCCTTAATGCCGAGATAATTGTTGATCTCCTGCTTCAAATCCTGCGCCTGTACCCCGAATCCTTCCTTCTTTTCCACATATACACGTCTTACACCACTCATAAATCATCCTCCATACCTAAAGTCTACGATGTACTGGTAACATTGTACCACAAATCTTTCCATTATTCCACTTTATGATTTTTGCAAATACGGCCATTATCATTCCGCCTCCAAGCAGCACCCCTACAAAAGTAAGCCCGATCCGAACCGTCATATCGAAAAAGAAGCCCTCCGGCAGCATACGGATCATATAGTCCTCGCTTGGGTTAAACATCCAGAGATCATTGGTAAAAAATATCTCATGGAAGATCGTGAAGCATCTGGTAAAATCAACAGAAAAAGCAGCCGCAAGCAGCGCAGCAGTCACAAGCAATATCCCGACAGCCCAAAGGTACGCCCTTGGAAGCAGACGCTTCCAGTCGGTCTTCGCGGCGATCAGGCCTGCGATCAGAAGGACTGACGCCGCCGCGCACAGATTCCTAAGCTTCAATCCTCCAAGAAACAGATTCCTTACATCCGCCATATGAAGCCGGTCCTGCTCATTGAAAAAATCCTGCGTCTGCCCGTCCACATCCGTCACAATAGACAATTCCTCTTCTTCCCCTATCAGATAAGCCATCATATGATCCGTCACTTCCATTACATCTTCAAGCTTCATGCCGAGAGATTCCGTAACTCTGTACTTCTCATACTCCTTCTCATAAAAACGGTACTTGGAATCCCCGTAAATGACCGCCCAAAAAACGGTAAGCAGCATAGCCAGAATAAGAAAAAGCATGGCCAACGCTGCCGCCGCCATCGGCAGCACGGACACAGGGCCTTTAGATCTGTTTTTCTCTTCCATAATATTATAATCCTCCATTCCAGAATTCCTGCGTCTTCTGCGACACATTATTTATTGTGCAGAGTTCATAGTCCTTCCATTCCCGCGGAAACGTCTCCTGATATCTTCCGTCTAGGAATCTCTCATCCAGCAGCAGGATCACGCCTCGGTCCTCATCCGTACGGATCACCCTCCCGGCGGACTGAAGCACCTTGTTCATTCCCGGGTAGAGATAGGCGTAATCGAATCCCCGCAAGCCCTGGGCGTCAAAGTATGCTTTCAAGAGCTCCCTCTCCGTACAGACCTGAGGCAGACCTGTGCCGACGATCACGGCGCCGATCAGTTTATCCTCCACCAGATCGATCCCCTCCGAAAAGATCCCGCCCATCACGCAGAATCCGATCAGACTCCTGTCTCTCGCCTCCTCAAAATTCTCCAGAAATATCTCCCTTGCCTCTTCCGACATATACTGGGACTGCATCACATATTCGATCTCTTCTCCTGTACCCGTCCCGATCAACTCCAGAAATTCCTCATATACCTCCTCCATAAAACGATAGGAAGGGAAGAACGCGAGATAATTCCCGGCCTTCGCACAGGCCGTCTCTATGAGATACCGTGCATAACGTCTGTACGTCTCCTTCCCCCGCCGGGTGTATTTCGTACTGACGTCCGTGCCGATCAGAAGCTTCCGCTTCCCGGCGTCAAACGGTGACTCTGCATAGATGGCATAATCTTCACCGGACGTACTGAGAAGCTTCTTATAATAATGGATCGGAAGCAGCGTTGCCGAGAAAAACACCGTACTGTTCCCCTTGTCCAAAAATTCCTGCAGGCATCTTGCCGGATTGACACAGAAAAGCTGTAGTTTAAATCTTCCCGACTCCTCGAGCTGCGAATAGATCATATAATTCTCATCCAGCTTATCATGAATAGAGACAAACATCCTTACGCAAAAATACAGCTCCAGCACTTCCTTACGGATCTCTTCCTTGCGGCATTCTTCCAGATACCTCTCCATCTCCGTCATCAGGGATAATAATCTCAGATAGATATGGGACACGCTGTCCCAAATCCGATACCCCTCGCACTCCCTCTTCAAGGCAAGAAGCTGCTTATTGCATTCTTCCAGCCTCTTCGCCAGCTTCACATCCTCGTGCCTGACTATTCTCTTAAGCTTCAGGAAATCCTCCTTGTATATCCCGGCGCTGTACATCTTCCTTGCGCGCTCCACCAGATTATGCGCCTCATCGATCAGAAACAGATACTCACCCTTGATCCCTTCACCGAAGAACCGGCGCAGATGCGCATTCGGGTCAAACACGTAATTATAGTCGC
Source organism: Lachnospiraceae bacterium (assembly GCA_910575835.1). Taxonomy (GTDB): domain Bacteria; phylum Bacillota; class Clostridia; order Lachnospirales; family Lachnospiraceae; genus Sporofaciens. The sequence continues at coordinate 37,380 of CAJTGB010000030.1, forward strand.
AGATGACCGCGTCCACCCACAAAGAGACGTCCAGACTCATCTCATGAGGGCATACCTGCCATTTCCTCGCCTGCTCCGTAAGGATCTCCCGATTCATCTCATCCGAAGAAGTGATCAGCTCGTACACCGCGTCATTCACCCTGTCATAATGCCCCTTCGCATAAGGGCAGGCGTCTGGATTACAGTCCGTCTCCTCACAAAAACAGATCTTCTCCTTAGCGGTCAGCACGATGACCTTCATACGCAGGCATTGCTCCCTTAACGTCTCGAATGCCTGCCAGGCAACCGTCCGCGTAATCGTCTTCGCCGTCAGATAGAATATCTTCTCGCCAAGTCCCTCCCCTACTGCCTTCACAGCCGGAAACACCGTCGATATAGTCTTCCCGACTCCGGTAGGCGCCTGTATAAATAACTTCTTCCTGCGCAGGATCGTCCGGTACACCGATTCCGCCAGCCGCTTCTGGCCCTCTCTGTATTCGAAGGGAAATACGATCTGTCTGATCGACGCGTTCCTCTTATCCTTCCACTCAATCTGGTATCTCGCCCACTTCTCATACTGCCCCAGGATCCCGAAAAACCATTCCCGCAGCGCTTCATAAGAATATACGCTCTGGAAACGCCGGATCTCTTCCGTATCCATATTGCAATAGGTCATCTGCACCCCGATCTCCTTGAGGCCATGCTCATTTGCATAGATGAACGCATAACATTTCGCCTGCGCCAGATGGACTGAAACCGGCTCTGAAAGGAACTCCAGATCCCTGAAGACTCCTTTTATCTCATCGATCACGATACCCTCCGGGCAATTGATCACTCCGTCGGCACGCCCTTCCACAGACAGCACGAAACCCTTACATGCCACTTCAAGCTTCAAGGGCACCTCCGCACGGTATCCGGCGCCCATCTGTCTCTGAATCTTGCGGTGAATCTTCCCGCCCATCTGCATGGCATCCTTGTCCGCTCCCGCTATCCTGTTGTCAATGTCTCCGCCCCGCAGGATAAATTCCACAAGACTGCGCACGGATATACGAATGTAAGGCTGATCCATGCCCCATGTTCACCTCCGGACATATTACTTTAATTCCGTTACAATCATACCACCGTATCACACAAATATCCATTTATTTTTGACTATTTCCGTTGTAACAATTCTGTTACTTAATGTGAATTGTTACAAAATTCTGCCATCTCTCTCCGATACCGGAGCGGCAAATGCTGCATCTGGCACCTGGGATTCGTTCGGGATTCGATCGCGATCGTCTTACAGAATCCCCTCCACAGCCTGACATACTCCTTCTCCCTATCGGACACCCGCTTAAATACCTCCTCGTCGGCTGGCCCGCCAAACGCGATCACCCACTGCTTCCCCGCCTCATGCACCGCAAACGTCTTATGCGTAACATCATGGATCATCCAGTTCTCCACTGGCAGACGGGCCGCAAAATGCGGGGCAAGACAGGTTAGAATCTGGTTCTTCGGCTCTATCCTCGCATACAGCACTCCATTCTCCAGCTCGCAAAAACGCAGAAATCCCTTATAGCTGTGCGTCTCCCCGAACACATTCCTGCATAGTTCGAATACCTTCTCCACCTTCGGATGGCTCAGATGTTCCATGATCCTTGTGCTGTCAGGGATCTCCTTAGCTGCCAGCATAGTTCCCAGAACCGCATCTCCCTTCTTAGGATCCGACGACAGCACCGCATGATATATATCATGATATGCCTTCGCTCCCAGATGCTTCATGATCAGCGCTTCCACCGCAGCCGCCTTATGCTCCGTCTCCTCTGCTTCCACATAATCACAGAATAGCTGCTGCTCCAACTGTCCCCGAAGTGCGATCTCGCAATCTTCTTCCCTCTTCCCTGCCTTCCAGGCATCATAGATCCCGGAGAATATCCCCGTAACCGTATCACTGCACACATATACCGTCTTCACAATAACCATTCCCTCCTTCAAACAAAGACAACTGCCGATATCCCATCTCCGTCACCTCTCTTGGAAGCTTCTCCCCGGCATAGAGCAGGTTCCTCGTAATGTAATCTTCATCCATCCTCGTCGGATACATCATCCTGCCGTTGCAGGTGATAAAATACAGCGCTCTCTTAAGCACTACCCCAATCTTCTTAAGATCTGTAAAATCCAGGCTCCCAAGCCTCCTCGCCTTCACGATCCGAACCGCCGACTTATACCCGATCCCGGGCACCCTAAGAAGTATCTTATAATCCGCCCTGTTCACCTCCACCGGGAATTCCTCCAGATGCTTAAGCGCCCAATTGCACTTCGGATCGAACAGCACGTTAAAATTCGGATTCTCTTCTGTCAATAGCTCTTCCGCGCGGAAATGATAATATCTCAGCAGCCAGTCCGCCTGATACAGCCGGTGCTCCCGCAAAAGAGGCGGCCCCTCCCCGGTCTTCGCCGGAAGCGCGGCATCATCATTGACATGTACGAACGCCGAATAAAACACTCTCTTTAATTCAAACTTCTGGTACAAAGACTCCGCCACCTGTATGATCTGATAATCGGTCTCCGGCGTCGCTCCTATAATCATCTGCGTACTCTGCCCCGCCGGAACAAAACGCGGTGCGTTCCGATACAGCTGGATCTCCTGCCTGTTCTCCGTCATCCGGTTCTGTACAAGGCGCATCGGGGTAAGGATATTCTTCCGCGTCTTGTTAGGCGCCAGGGCCTTAAGGCTCTCCGCCGTCGGAAGCTCCAGATTCACGCTCATCCTGTCGGCAAGAAACCCTAGCTTCTGTATCAGCTCCGGGTCCGCCCCCGGGATCGCCTTCACATGGATATATCCTTGGAAATTATATTCCCGGCGCAGCCGGTAAAGAGCCGCGTAGATCAGCTCCATCGTATAATTCGGGCTTTTTAAGATACCGGAGCTTAAGAACAGCCCTTCAATATAATTCCTCCGGTAGAATTCCATCGTCAATTCGCATACCTCGTCAGGAGAAAAGGATGTCCTCACCACATCATTGCTTCTCCTGTTGACACAATACTTGCAGTCGTAAATACACTCATTGGTAAAAAGTATCTTCAGAAGAGAGATACATCTCCCGTCGGCCGAAAAACTATGACAGATCCCCGACTGCTCGCAGCTTCCGATCCCGGTTCCGTCACTCTTCCGGGACGTCCCGCTGGACGTACATGCCACATCATACTTGGCCGCATCCGTCAGAATATTCAATTTATCGTACATTGATAAGGCTTCCTGAATCCGCATAATTCCTCCTAATAAAAAATCAGAACGTTTGTTCCTTATATTTTACAAACAAACGTTCTGTTAGTCAATACCTTTTTTGAAATTATTTCAGATTTTCTTTCTTCCGTACAATTCCTGCACCGCCTCAGTAATCTCACCGATCACTGTAATCAGCGTATTCCTGTCCCCTTCCCTGTTCCGCTGGAACGTATGGTATCCGCCCTGGATACAATAGCTCAGGATAATATTCCAGACCTCATCGTTCCGGTACTTGGGATATTTCTGAAATACCAGCTCCTTGATGCTCGTCTCGATTCTGTCCGCAAGATGATTGCGCTGGCTTCCAGAAAACAGTATCATAGTCAGTGAATTCTGGGACAAATAGGCAAGAAACAATTCCCTTGTGAATTCCGCCGGTTTCTCCATAATATATTCAGGATGGGAAATGCTGTTCGTGATCGACCTTACCACCTCAGCCTCCAGATGATCCGACAGATCATAGATATCCTTATAATGCGAATAAAACGTTGATTTATTGATGCACGCCAGTTCGCACAACTCTCTGACTGTTATCTTCTCCAACGGCTTTTTTGAACGTAATTCAATAAAAGCATTCTTGATCCCCCGCTCTGTTTTCTCTATCCGCAGATCCATATTCCTTCCTCCTCTGTTCCTCTTTCCCCAGAGCCTTTTCCGACATTTTTATCAAATTGTCGGTTATCCATCCATATTTCCATATTGTCGGTGGAAATCTGCTCTTTCTATCAGTATAATCATTTTAAAGCAGAAAAACAACTACTGTCTATTATTTTTACTGCCTGAGCAGAGACCCCGCGAAAAGCAAATATCCACGCAAGGATAGCTGCCTGGCCCGCGGGAATAAAACACTGGAGGAACTCTTATGGACTTTTATGGATTTTACACAGGAAAAATATTTGACGCCTACAAATTTCTCGGAGCGCACACGGAGACGCAAGGCGTCACCTTCCGTACATTTGCACCGGGTGCGAAGAGGATCTCCCTGATCGGAGAATTCACAGACTGGCAGGAATGGAACATGAACAAGATCTATGACGGCAACTTCTGGGAGTGCTATGCCAAAGACGCCGCCCCGGGAATGATGTACAAGTACCGCATTTACCGGCAGGACAACACTTATATCGACCACTGCGACCCTTACGGCTTCGGTATGGAACTCCGCCCCAACTCGGCGTCCTATGTGCGCGATCTTGCTTCCTATACCTATCAAGATTCCGCATGGATGCAGAGGCGCACAACCTGCAAGGATAAGCCGCTGAATATTTACGAGATTCATTTCGGCTCTTTCAAAAAGCCCTCCGATAAGGCTGACGACTGGTATACTTATACCGAGATGGCTGATATCCTGATCCCGTACCTGAAGGAATACGGATACAACTATGTAGAGATCATGCCGCTCAGCGAGCATCCCTGCGACGAGTCCTGGGGATATCAGAATACCGGATTTTTCAGTCCTACCTCCCGCTACGGCACCGCCGAAGAGCTGATGGGATTCATCGACCGCTGCCACCAGAACGATATCGGGATCATCCTGGATTTTGTGCCGGTACATTTCGCTGTGGACGGCTACGCTCTGGCCAATTATGACGGCACCTCCCTCTATGAGTATCCCCATCAAGACGTCGGAGTCAGCGAATGGGGAAGCTGTAACTTCATGCATTCCCGCGGGGAAGTCCGAAGCTTCCTTCAATCTGCCGCCAATTACTGGCTGACGGAGTATCATATAGACGGAATCCGCATGGATGCCATCAGCAGGATCATATACTGGCAGGGCGATCCGGCAAGGGGCGTCAATAACACTGCCGTAGACTTCATCCGCAAGATGAACCAGGGGCTTAAGGAACTGCATCCTTCCGCCATACTTTCCGCCGAAGACTCAACCTCTTATCCCGGCGTCACCAAGCCGGTTTCGGAAGGCGGACTCGGCTTCGACTACAAATGGGATATGGGATGGATGAATGACACGCTGGATTATTTCCGTACAGGTCCCGAGTACCGTCCGGCCAATTACCATAAGCTTACCTTCTCCATGATGTATTATTACAGCGACTTATTTTTACTGCCTTTTTCTCATGATGAAGTCGTCCACGGCAAAGCTTCCATTATGCAGAAAATGAACGGCGAGTACGATGAGAAGTTCCCGCAGGCACGGGCGCTCTATATGTATATGTACGCCCACCCCGGGAAGAAATTAAACTTCATGGGAAATGAACTGGGCCAGCTTCGTGAATGGGACGAAAAACGTGAACAGGACTGGGATATCCTGACATATCCGATCCACGACGCCTTCCACCGATTCATCAAGGACCTAAATGACCTCTATCTGAGCCGTCCGGCATTGTATCAGAAAGACTACAGTACCGACGGGTTCTTCTGGATCGACTGTCATCAGGAAGAACGCTGCATCTATGCCTTTGAACGAAGATCCGACAAGGAAAGAATCCTTGCAGTCTTCAATTTCTCCGGGCAGACGCAGGAAGATTATGAGATCACCCTGGACAATGCAAAGAAGCTGACCTTGCTGCTTGCAAGCAACGATGAAATGTATGCGGGGACAAAACGATATGAAGAATCGGAAAAACTGATAGAATTGGAAGATTCGTGCGCCGTATTCTCGCTGGAAGCAAATACAGCCGTTTATTATAAGATCGATTAAAGATTGATTAAATCCGCACAGCCCGGACTCATTGTTTTTGTAAAACATAAGATGAATGAGTCCGGGCCGCGCTTCATCCCCAACGGGATAAGACACCCAATATTTAGTGGAAATAATGCGCCCCTATCTTCATCCCGCGTCCGCCCTGATCAAAATACAGGCATCCGCCGATCGGATTCGCTCCCGCAAGCGCATCTGCTGCCGCCTGCATCGACGTCGCCGTATAACCGCGGGAATTCCTTACTCTGTCAAGCCATCCGGTAGATGCCGGTGTAAACTGCCCTGACTGGTAGATAACGGCTTCAATACTGTTTGGATAAGAAGCGCTTCTTACGCGGTTCATGATCACCGCTCCCACCGCCACCTGTCCTTCATAAGGCTGATTTCCCGCCTCACAGAAGATGATGGACGCCATAAGTTCCTGATACTGGTTACGCAATGCCGCTGCCTCCCTCTCAGCTTTTTCCTTGGCCTCGCGTTCCTTTCTTTTGATCTCTTCTATGATCTTCTTCTGCTCGCTCTCGATCTTGTCTTTGGCTGATACTACGAGTGTGTCCGGCATCACCTGAAATGTATCTCTGTGTATCTCTACTATGTTATTTTCACTCGAAGACATTACCATTCTTCCCTCCGGCTGCGAGGGCGCCGCCTCACTGGTGAATCCCGCCATCAGCGAACATGCCGAGACAACCGCTACCACCGAATTGAATTTTTTGTTTTTTATCATAAATACTACCCTCCTATTGTTACAATACATGAATATTGTTTTAATAAAGTATATTCAATATTTTCAATTTTATTACAATTATTACAAAATTGTTACATGTATTGTACAACGAAGGTTATGTTATCATAGCTCTCCGAGTATGTCAATAAAAAAACGATTATGGGTATAACTCTCAGAATTGTCCGATTTTACCACCTCTTGCAGCATTTCAAACAATCCCGGCAGTATAAGGGGTCACCGCCTTCCTATAAAGTATGTATAAATAATCCGCTTCGAAGCTTCGGCTCAAACCAGGTAGACTTAGGCGGCATCAGCCTTCCTGAATCTGCGACCGCAAGCAGCTCTTCCATGGACGTTGGATACATGGCAAACGCGATCCGCTCCGGCACGGCATCCGCCAGCCGCACCAGCTCTTCAAGCCCCCGTACTCCGCCGACGAACTGAATTCTGGGATCCGTCTTCGGATCCTGAACGCCTAACAGCGGATCTAATATGTAATTCTGCAATACAGACACATCCAGATCATCCACCGGGTCGTCCGTATACACGTCCGTATGTACCGCCAGCCTGTACCATTTACCATTACCGTACATGGCAATCTCTCCCTTGTTCCGGGGCGAAAACTTAGATTTAGCTTCACCTTCGGCCACATCCCTGTCATGACAACCAGCCGATGAGGGACACTCCTCGATATGGAATTTCTCACCTATCTTCTCTAAGAGCCCCTCAAACGTATATCCATTCCACCCGGTCACTACCCGGTTATAATCGAAGATCTTAAGCTCCTCAGCCGGAAACAGCACAGACAGGAAATAATTGAACTCCTCCGTCCCATCATAACCAGGATGTTCCTCCCGCCGTTTAAGGCCTACCTTCACTGCTGACGCCGCACGATGATGTCCGTCCGCTATATAGACGCATCCGATTTCGGAAAATATCTTCACAATCTCCTTCTGGGCCGCCGTCCCTTCCTCAGTGTCCGCCCCGATCTTCCATACCTGATGCCGGATTCCGTCTTCCGATATAAAATCATAGAGCGGCGCCGAGCTCTTAACCGCATCCGTAATCGACTTAAGCTTCGGCTGCTGCCGATACGCCAGAAAAATAGGCCCGGTCTGGGCGTTCATCGTATCTACATGACAGATCCTATCCTTCTCCTTATCCGCCTTGGTATTCTCATGCCTGCGGATCGCGCCGTTCAGATAGTCGTCCACCGATGCACAGCCTACGATCCCGGTCTGCGTCCGTCCGTCAAGAGTCAGCGCATATAGATAGAAGCAAGGCTTCTCATCTCTCACAAAAGAACCGTCACCGATCATCTCGTGAAGCGTCTGACGGGCGAGCTCATAGATCTCCTGAGAATACATATCCGTCCCGTCGGGAAATTGCGTCTCGGCACGGTCTATCTTCAAAAACGAAAGCGGATTGTGTTCTACTATTTCCTTGGCTTCTCTTCGGTCATATACATCATAAGGAAGCGCAGCAATGGCAGAAACCTTGGCTTCTGCCGGGCGTACCGCTTCAAAAGGCCGTAATATCGGCATAATAATCACTCTCCTGTCCCTACACTAGATTTATTTATAGATTTACTATAACAAAAAATGGAGGGACAGACAATGCTGTTGGGTGAGAATGGCTCTGAAAAAAGAACCTACTCCTCCAATCTCCCCGGAACCAGCCGGTCCATCTGCAGCTTCTTCTGCTGAAGGGACGGATGTACATAGATAGAGAGGGTTGTGCTGATATGAGAATGTCCCAGGATCTCAGCCAGTGACTTCGTATCAAACTCCATTTCTACGCACCTGGTGGCGAATGTATGCCGAAGCGAATGGAATGTGTAATTCTCTATTCCGTGTTCTTCCAGGTAATTCCGATACCGGACATAGAACTGATGCGGCTCGGTATATTTTCTCTTCCCGGTCAGCAGATAGAATTGGGGTTCTCTCCTTCGGCATTCAAGATATTCAGCGAGAAATCCCGGCAGCGGAATCGTACGGATAGAGTTCTCTGTCTTCGGCTCGCTTAAGACGACCTTCGTCTTCGCGGACGTATTCGGATCGAGGTCCGCGATCCTCTCAACGGTCCGCTTAATACTGACCGTAAATGAATTGAAATCCACATCCTCCCAGCGAAGCCCGCACAGTTCGCCGATCCGTACCCCTGTGAATAAGGCGAACAGGATCCCAAGACTTGTCGTATCTTCGGCATTTAGTAATATTTTTTCAAGCTTAAGCCGGGAATCTTCTGTCAAGACCCTGGCTGGCTTAAGTGATTTCTGAGGATGCCTTAGGACAGTAAAATCCGGGCTTGGATAGCCGTTATTTTTTCCATATTGAAGGATAGATTTCAACACGCATACTATATCCGAGACCGTTTTAGGAGCTAACGGCTCCTTCTGTGTACTTCCTTCCAAGAGCAGTTCCTCCGTCAGGCCTTTTAAGAATTCCAAATCTATCTTCGCAAGAGATTGGTTTTTTAATCTGGGAATCAGGTAATTATATACGATGCGGTAATATCTGGTATACGTTGACTCCTTCACCGTCACCTTGATATCCTTAAGCCAATGCTCCGTCAGTTTCTCAAATGTTGCATGTCTCTTATCCGCGGCAATCTTCTCCCATTGCGGCGTCGTCTGTACTTCGATTCTTTTTTGTTTTGCCTCCATGTACGTTGCTCCGTAAACATACCGGTATTTTGCCTTCCCATTTTCATAGTGATGAATGTAGCGGGCTTCCCAGCGCCCGTCTTTTCTTCTGTAAATGTTTTCGCCTTTTCGTGGCATAGCTTTCCTCCTTTGTACTGAAACCATTTTTTGACTGCTAATCAGGGTAAAATCCACGAATTTATAGCGAATTTGTATACAATTGCATTTTTAAGTCAAAGACCCCGCGGCAGTCGCCAAATGAGCATGCAAGCATGCCCGCTTGGCTCGTTGCTCGCGGGAATAAAAGGAAAATATTGCAAACAGCTCACTCTTTGCGTGGTAAGATAACCTAGAAAAACAGAGTTATGTGGGAATTTTATCATGATTTTTATATGTTATGAAGTGGAACACTCTATTACGAAATAAACAGAATTTATTTTCAAAAACACAAAAAAATTAGCCGAATATGCAAAATACCCCTGACAGAATCCTTATTTTTATAGATTCTGCCAGGGGTGTATATTCACCTCTTGCACGCATATGTGCCAAGCCACACTTCCTCCGCTCCCACATGGTAACTGAAGGATTCTCCGTACCCGGAGTCCGTCACCATGCCATAATCTCCCTCATACTCTATCTCATCCCAGCGTACGGAAAGCTCCCGCTTAAACTGCCGCTCATCAAAACAGTACTTCCATGCCTGCGGATACTGCTCATGCAGCTCTGCCACCGACGGACCATCCTGCTTCATGTGGAAGAATACACCGATATACTCTGCGGAATCTGCCAGATATTCTTCCACCTGATCGATTGAAAAACTGTTATACAAGATCGCATACTCATTCGCGGAATCGAAATCCAGATAATAATCCACGCACTTATGTCTAAGGGGCAGATGATGCATACCCGCCGCCACATACAGGATATTCCTCTTTATTCCCAGCTTTTCGATCAGTTTCTTATACATAAAAACGACTTCTTCGTATTTGTCACTTATGAACTTGCAAGCGGCGCAGTCAACACGCCTTATTGGGAAATGGCTGACAATGATATGGCAGATCAGGCGGTCCATAGCTACTATAATCCGGTAACTCAACCTGTCTTTGACACACTTATGAAGGGAAGGACCTCATTTGCAGAAGGCAGCTACAAGGGACACAAGCTGCTGCTGATCTCCCCGCACCCTGAAATGGGTAATATCGGGTATCAGACAAGGAAGGACAGTCTGAATTTCCTGCTTGTATATAACGGACTGTTTTATCTGAGCGCGAAAGAAAACCTATAGACTCTGGTTCACCTAAAAGAGGCTGTTTGGCAGAGCCTTGCCACACAGCCTCTAGTACACCGAATAATAAGTTCCTAGCCATATAACGCAGAATGATTTTTCATATGCAAGGCGGAGGAATGAGGCGTAGTGGGCGCTACGCCGATTGACAACAACGACGCAGATGGAAAATCAGGCAAGTTATATGGCTGGTTACTTATTATTCGGTGTACTAGTGTGCTACTTCTACCTTTCCTTCCTCTACACCTTTATCTACCAATTTCTGCCCAAGTCGTGTCATTCCAAACACCTCCATCAATTCATCCATTTCAGCTACAATTATTTACAATTTCTTATAAGAGTTTTGAAAATTTTCCAGATGATCGGAAAAGATAAAACCAAATATTAGAATATATACATATTGAAATGTAAACGTCTTGTGAGTTATAACGTTTTTTAATGAATCGTTTCTACAAATAGCGGCACACTGACAATCCCCGCCTGTCAATGTGCCCGACCGCTTCTCAATTCTAATAATACAAACACACCTACGGAACAAGCATCACCTTAAACGCATCCTGATCCTTCTCCGCAACCTCAAAGGCCTCTTCCCAGTCTTCCATCTTAAAAGAATGGGAAATCAGACCGTCCGTATAGATGGAACCGTCGATCATTCCCTTCATTACGGGCTCATAGCAATACGGCGCCAGATGCGCTCCATAGATCTCAATCTCTTTGCCGTCGCCGATATCGTTCCAGTCTACCGTGATCGCCTTCGGGAACACCCCGAACTGCACATATCTGCCGCAGAACCGTATTGCATCCATGCCCTGGAGGACACTCTTCTCACTGCCGGAAGCTTCAATATATACGTCACATCCATACCCGTCCGTCAATTCCCGGATCTTATCTGCGACGTTCATCTCCAGCGGATTCAGAACCATATCAGCCCCGCATTTCATCGCCATATCCATGCGCTTCTGCCGCAAGTCCAGTCCGATGATCAGTTTGGGCTGCATCTTCCTTGCCACACTGACCATACCAAGTCCGATCGCACCCAGGCCGCTGATGACCACCACGTCATTGTGCTGGATCTTCGCCCGTTCCACCGCATGCATGGCACATGCCAGCGGTTCGATCAGCACTGCCTGCTCTAAGGACAGCCCATCCGGCACATGATGATGGATGCCCTGCTTATTGAACTTCATATATTCGGCAAACCCGCCCTGCGTATCTTGTTTAAAACCATAGATGTAATGCCTCTGGCACATGGAATAATAGCCTGCCTTACAGAAACGGCACTCTTTGCACGGCACGATCTGTTCAGAAACCATACGGTCTCCTTCCTTCACCCCGGTCACATTCTTGCCATACTTCACAACACGTCCCACGAATTCGTGTCCGCCGATCACCGGCGCCTCAATATAACGCTTCTCCGGCGTTGTTCCCCATATCCTCACACCGCCGTGCAGGGTCTTCACATCTCCGGCGCAGATTCCGCAGCCCTCGATCTTCACAAGGATCTCATCGTCGTCTATCTCGGGTACCGGTACATCCTCATACCGGAAATCACCGGGCGCATACATTCTTAATGCTTTCATTGTCTCTTTTTCCATCTTACGTTCCTCTCTTGTTATCTGCTTTACTACATGCTGCCAGTTTATTTCCCTTATTATAGCACACGGTACCCTATATTACTACGGATAAAATCCTTATATTTCTTTCCTGAAATCCGGAATGATCACTTCTTTTCCCCCATTCATCGCAGATTCATGCCCGCAGATCCCGGTGGCCGTCCAATCTGCCGCACGATATACGTCGATCATCGGCTCTCTCTCTTCTATGATGCTCCTGACGAATTCATGTACCATATGAGGATGGGAACCATGATGTCCGCCGCCCTGTTTCATATACATATCTGGATGCTCAGGATCCAGGATCGTGAATTCCGTCGTATATTTCCGAATTTCTTCCGGGAGCAGCTCCTCCCTGTTCGGACAATGAATTGCATATTTCTTGATTTCTTTTCCTCTGCTGCCAATATTCGTTTCTGTCATACGGTCCGTAAATTCATAGACATAAGGATCTTCATTTTCAAAATTCCACTCAAAGGACATCTGATCGCCGAATACGCTGAATCCTTCCACATACTCATGTGCCGTCTGAAAAAGAGAACGCGTAACATCCGCCGCCGTCTTCCCATCCTCCAGTTCATAGATCGCCGTCTCTACCGGATATGGATTCCCGTATCTTTCCGTCAATTCCTGTCTCATAAAGCCGCTGCCGAAGCAATGGACCTTCGCCGCTCTCTGGCCGCTTAAGAACAATAACGGCGAAACAGCATGGGTCGCATAATGCAATGGCGGCAAGCCTTCCCAATACTTAGGCCAGCCTTCCATGTCCTGAAAATGCGTCCCCCTTAAATATTGAATCCTGCCCAATCTGCCGGTCTCTATCAACTCCTTTACATACAGACATTGATATGTATATACACTTGTCTCCATCATCATATAATTTTTGCGGCTTTCTTTCTTGGCCTTTATGATGTCCCGTATCTCATCCAGAGTCGTAGCCATGGGAACCGTTACGGCGCAATGCTTTCCTGCGCGCAGAGCCGCTATCGCCATATCCGCATGCGTATGGATATTGGTCAGGATATGGATCGCATCCACACCACTTTCCAGCAACTCCTCATAATCCGTACAGCACCGGTGAAATCCAAATTTTCCGCCGAAATCTTCTAATAATTTCTCGTTTTTATCACAGATAACCACCTCCGACACATCCGGGTGATCCCTGTAAATAGTCGGAAAGGCTCCTCCGAAAACTAACCCTACAACTCCTACTTTTAATTTTCTCTGCATTTTTATTCCTCATCTCTCTTAATTTTTCTATAGTCCTTCGGCGAATAACCCGTTGCTTTTTTGAATCCCATACTGAAATGATACTGACTCGAATATCCCAATTCCTGGCTGATCTCCCAGATCTTCTTATTCGTCTGCGACAACAGTCTTTTCGCCTCCAATATCCTCAGATTACTGATATAGGCCGTCACCGTATACCCCGTCTTCTCTTTAAATATCCTGCTCACATAATTCGGGCTCATATTAAAAACCTGCGCCATTCCACCCAGACTTAATGCTACTTTTTTGTATTGCTCTTCTAAATACTGCTTCATCTCCCCCACAACATTATCGGTATCATTTACGGCATTCTTCCTCTTTTCCGAACAGATTGATAACAAAATATCCTCCAGATACCTCATAATATCCGCAACACATGTCATACGGTTCAATTCTGACAGATCCCCAAGCTTAATCCGAACACTGAGAAAATTTGTAACAAAAAACACCAGATACGATCTGTTGATATTGTGCTTTTCAATGTAATTCTTCATTTTGCCGCATATAGCCCGGATACCTTCAAAGTCTGCACATTCCAAATTCTGTTTCAATTTTTTCTCAAAATGGTCGAACTGCGCATAATCATCCAACGTCATAGCCGTATAGTCATTCGCTGCCGGCTCAACGTGGATTTTTCTAAGTTTTTCCTCTCGTTCTCTGAGTTTCCCCGCCTGTAATATCCTCTCACACAGCTCCCCATAGTCCACCGGCTTTTCTAAAAAATCAAATACGCCAAGCTGTATTCCCTTCTGGGCGTATTCAAATTTACTGTACGCACTGATGATTATGATCTTAATATTCCTCTCCAGGCTGTTAATATATTTGCAAAAGCTCAATCCATCCATTCCAGGCATGACGATATCTGAAATGATCACATCTGGATCCGTATCCTCTATATGTTCCATTGCATCCTTGCAATTTGTATAGAATCCCACCGGATTCAAACCTTTTTCTTTCCACGGAATCTGCGTTTTCAGCGCGTTCAGTGTCAAAATACGATCCTCGATAACCATCACATTCATCATTTTTCATTCCCTATTGCTTGATACTGCCCATCATCAGACCACCCATAATATTTTTCTCGAATATGACAATAAATAATATAGCCGGCAAAAGCATCAGACAGCCCGCCGCACTGATCGCCCCCCAGGGCATCTGATATTGATTCAGCTTCGGAATAGACGACATCAGAAGACTCATTACCTTGACATTCTTCGTTGTAAACATCAATGGAATAAAAAATTCATTCAGGCAGGTAATAAAATTAATGATACTAAGCGTTGCCATAATAGGTTTTAAAAGTGGGAGTATCACCTTCGTAAAAGCCCCAAACATTGTTGCTCCGTCTATCCTCGCCGCCTCCTCCAAAGACGGCGGAATCTGGCTGATGAATCCGGCATACATCACCGTTGAAAATGGAATGAGCAGCGAAAAGTACAAGATTGTCAATCCTGAAAATGTATCGCTAAGTCCCATCCTTCTCCACATCGTCATCAACGGAATAACCGTTACCGTGCCCGGGATCATGGTCGAAAACATGATAAAAGCAAACGCGATATTAATTCCCTTATTCTGGCATCTGGCGAATCCATAACCTGCCAGCGCGCAGAGAAATACGGACAAAAATAACGAAGCTGCTGTTATAAGTATGGTTCCTTTCAGGTAATCTGTCAATCCCGCCGCATCCATCAATTGCCTGTAATTATCAAGAGTCATATTGACCGGCATGTACTCAATCGGTGATTTGAACAGATCGATCTGTTTGGTAAAGGAAGATTTGACGATCCAGTACACCGGCCACATGATGATAAAACCTACGATTATGGTAAATATCCATAATACAGCACTTTTTCTTTTCGGCATTTTCATATCTTTGCTCCTCCTCTTAATAGTCAACCTTTCTATAGATCCTCAACCCAATAATTCCATAAACTGCTGTAACCAGGAACATTACCATTGTAATTGCTGACGCCATTCCATAATTCATATTTTTCGTCGCTTCCATATATAATCTGTAAGCAAGCAGGGATGTTGTCGTCCCGGGTCCTCCCTTCGTCATCGCATACACGATCTCAAAGCTGTTAATCTGTGAGACACCCACGAAAATAATCATAATGATAAAGGTACGCATAACATACGGAAGCGATACATGGAAAAGAATCTTCCAGTTACTCGCACCGTCTATCCTTGCCGACTCAAATAATTCTCCCGGAATTCCCTGGAACGCTGCAAGCATGATAATTGCAAAAAATGAGACATTTTTCCAGATATTTACAATGATAACCGCCACCTGAGCGCCTGATTTATCCGCCAGCCATGTAAAATGATATCCCTCAAATCCAATCCTTCTGATCAGGTCATTCACAATTCCATAGGTATCATCAAAAGCCCATAATGCCGCGATGGAAACAACGATCATCGAAAGCCCCCATGGAATCAATGCTACCGTACGGATCAGCTTCCTTCCTCCGAAGTTCTGCTTCATCAGTAATGCCAGTGCAACCCCTAAGACAATAATAAAACAGATGGATATCATCGTAAACTTAACCGTAAATGACAGAGACTCCAAGAACTGCTTATTCTTCGCAAGATTCCTTATATTCTGCAGACCGGCGAATTCTTTCTTTCTGCGTATCAGGTCGTAATCCAACAAACTATAGTAGGACATCGCTACAACAGGGTATGCCGTCGTCCACAGTCTGATCACCAGAACCGGCAGGACGCACATCCATGCGAAGATTGTCTTTCTCCTGCTCAAAGTTATTTTTCTCTTCATATTTCTCCTTATACATACAAAAGTAAAAATTACTTTGGTGCCAATGATACTGCATCATTGACACCCTATTTGACAAAATTATTTCGCTGATTAATTTTTCCCTAACAACTCGTCAATCTGCTGCTGTCCTTTTTCCAAACATTCTTCATAACTAATCTCATCCATCAGATATTCCTGCAAGGTACCTGTCACAGTATCCATGTATTCACTATGTCTCTCACTCAATGTCCTTGCCTCAAAAGCATCGTCTTCTACATACTGCTTATGCTCTTCTACCGTAAGCAGACCATCGGTCAGCTCAGCATCATTCCATACATCCAGATTGGCCGTAGGTGAAAGCCGTCCGCATGCTTTCATATACAACGCCTGTGCTTCCGGCGACGCCATTAATTTTGCATATTCTTTAGCAGCTTCTTTTTTAGAAGACTTTTTATTCACTACCCACATCCAGGAACTCATAGGCGTCTTATTTGTCTTGAATTCAGGCATCGGTGCGCAGATGATCTCCGAACCATACTTTCCGGCATTTTCATATGAAGGTACTGAGCCTGCCCACTGGAAATACATTGCTGCATTCCCATCTACGAACTTCTGGTTTCCGGTCTCATAATCTACACTAAGATTATCAATACTGGTAACCTTATAAGTATGGACCAAATCATACATGAACTTGATCGCCTCTTTTGTACCGTCCAATGTCCAGTCATAGAAATTTCCTCCGAACATCAGACACCATCTGTTCAAGTTATCCTGAAGGTGCGATGCCTTATCCCATGCCTCCAAAAGCCCGTATTTGCCATCCTTCGTAAGCTTCTTTGCAGCATCAATAAATTCTTCCTGATCAGTTGGTATCGCAATATCAGCATCATCAAACATTTTCTTGTTCACAAAGAAGAGAATACCCGCAAAATCTGCCGGAACTCCATAGATATGTCCGTCTTTCTTTAAAAATTTGTCCTCATATCCTTCAAGAAATTCGCTCATATCTTCTTCCGTAACTACGTCCTCGATCGGCTCCAAAAAATCAGCGCTCATGAAAGAAAGCTGCATGATCTCATCAATAAAATACACGTCTACAGAATCATCACCTGATGCAAGCATCGTCGTTGCCTTATTCACTGTATCGGCATACAGAAGCGGCTCTGCTTCAAAATTAACCTTAAAATCCAGATTTTCTTCTACATATTTCTTGAATTCTTTCCCGTATTCATCTTCATTGATCGCCGGAGTATAAACCGTGATCTCCGTATCCGCAGACACTTCTTCCTGCTCGGTTTCCTGTCCCGCTCCTGCATCTTCCTCAGCCGTTGAACACCCGGATAATATCATAGAACTCATACAGATTCCTGACAATAACAATGCTGTTCCTTTTCTTACTTTTCCCCATTTCATAGTGTTGTCTCCTTTCCTATTTGTTTATCTTCTACGTACAAGATCTATTGTTACAATATCATATCGTTTCATCTAAAACATACAAATATTTATCTAATTTTTATATTTTTATATCCATTTTGTACATTTTACTGTCACAAAATTTTCCGCCTGCAGCAAATAGGGCTGCTATCTCAAGAAAACATTCTTGCTATAGCAGCCCTTTTTATTCGTATATAATCTCCGGCAATGTAATCTGCACACACGCTCCCAAAGATGCCTCTAAAAGCTCTATTCCATAATCTTCGCCATAATGCAGACGAATCCTCTGACAACAATTCTGCAGTCCATAGCTTCCAGTCGGGATCAGGTTATCCAACGCTAAAGTCTCATTAATCTGCTTCATTTTCTGCAATGGAATTCCCGGTCCATTGTCAGAAATCCGAATATAGATCCTGTCACCGCAGGTAACCCGGATCTGAATCGACAAATCAAAATCCGGCTCCGAAAAATCTCCATGAACAATGGAATTCTCCACGATCGGCTGGAGTGTGAACTTGGGAATTCCGCATTCTGCAATGTGAGGCTTACAGCAAATATCCCACTTTATACGTCCGTCATATCCTTCATACTCTATCTGAAGATAAGATGAGATCATCTCCAACTCATCCCTGATACAGATAATATCCTGCCCCTTGCTCAGTGATATCCGATAGAACTGCGACAGAGATTGAATCAGCCTACCGGCAGTTTCTTTCTTGTCCATTAGCATACAGATCCGAATCGTATCAAGGGAATTATAGAGAAAATGCGGACTGATCTGCTCTTGCAGGATCGTCAGCTTCGACTTCTCAATCTCCAGTTCATGTGCCTGAATCCTGTGGTTCAACTGCGCATTCTTTTTCAGAAGATTGCTGAAAGAGATGATAATATCATCAATTTCATCTCTGTAATCCATATCCTGTATCAGATCATCCAGTATCTCCCCCGTATCCATGGATGACGTCAGCTCTTCCTCCTGAATATCATTAATCGCATGTGAAAAATAATTGATCCTTTTAGAGAAGGCGTTCGGAAAAATGATAACCGCGGTCACACACAACGCCACAGTGAATACGAATACCAGAAACTCCCCCAAAAGCAATGCTTTATTCACATTAACCAGCTCTTTTCCCGGCAGTTCAAATTCATAGATCCAATCTGTAAATGAACTCTTCGTTCTCGCCTGATACCTGGAATCGGAAGCCGAATACGCTATATGGAACAAAGCGTCGTCTAATGCGGAAACATCTTTTTCTGCGGGAACACTGCTATATAGGATCTTCTCTCCATCTTTGACAGATAATGAAACCGTATTTTCAGATGAGAAAAGGATCTGATCCATCATATTCTCCACATCAATATCAATAAAATAGACTGCTATGATCTCCCCCTTTATATTCTTTATCACCTTGTAAAAGCTCAGTATCGACGGCGATTCGTCAATATATGCTTCATCGGCTGACAATACGGTGTCCGCAGGCGTATACAGATAATCCAGCCTGTTCACTCCTGATGTTTTCAGCGCAATATCCCGGAGCAGGGAATTAATATCTTCCAAAGGGAAAAAATGAAAGCTGTCCCCGGTAGTAAACGGAAGCATATCTGAGTAAATCCGTATCTTCTTCACATCATAGACATATTCTAAGCTGGTTACCGTTGCACGAAGCACCTCAAACTGAGAAAGAGAGGAAGAAGAGATATCCTTCTTCTGTGAATCATAAGACAGCGCCCTCGAAAAGGTAGATGAAAGAGAATCCTGCATACTGATGATCTGTTCCAGCTTGGCTTCTATCTGCTGAGTCTTTAGCTTAGAGTTAGAGTTCAGATTATTCATATAATCATTTTGCAGATAATCATTAATAATGACCAACGCAATGATAATAGCTGACAATAGCGGAATCATAGCCGTGAAAATAAACGCCCATGTCAGTTTGGAGCGGAATGTAGAAAAATATCTCAGAATCCATCTTCTGCCTTTGTTCATATCAATCACCCATTAAACCTTCCATTTCAGATTTCATCGTAACTATCCGGCAATCCAAAAAAGCACACCGACAACTCGAACTGCCGATGTGCCTCTCTACTGCATGTTCAATTCATACTACCGCTTCCAGGATCTCTTTATCATCTACCTGAATCCATTTTACCCCAATCTCTTTCTTTACATTAAAACTCAACTACCACCGTCTGAAGACGGTGGGTTGTTGTGGTCTAAAGACCACTTTTTGCGCCTGAAAGTCGCTTGCAGGCTAAAGCCTGTTTCATTTGCGA
>CAJTGB010000031.1 GCA_910575835.1 Lachnospiraceae bacterium
GGCTGATCGTCCGCGGCTTGGTACAATTGGAAAGAATCACATTCAGAGCAGTTTTATCTTTTGTATAAAGCTGCTCTCTTTGTCTGCTCTGAATCTGATACTTTCCTTAAGAATTATAGCAAATTCAAAGCCGCTTTTCACTATCTTTTTCAGCAAATCAGTAATTGCGGCAAGCGTTGCTCTTGTTGATTTCGTGTCTATAAGCCTGCCGCTCAATATTTTTGGAAAAAAGAATATAAATATATGGCTTGCACATCTCCAGACAGGCTTATAAAATGAGAAGTGAGCAAACAGATTTTATATGGAGGATAAGTGTGAAGAATCAGTTTATTCAGGGATTGATGATCGACTGGAAGAAGATTGAAGCGGACAGCTATTTGAGGAAGATAGAGGCCATAAAAGATGTGCGTACATTAGATTTCAATAAGTCGGTAACATTTTTTGTAGGGGAAAACGGAAGCGGGAAATCAACGTTGTTAGAAGCGATTGCCGTTGCATATGGATTTAATCCGGAGGGCGGAACCAGGAATTATTCCTTCTCAACGTATGATTCTCACTCGGAATTGTGTGATGCCGTTACGCTTATAAAAGGCGTCCGCAGGCCAAGAGTCGGGTATTTTCTGAGGGCGGAGAGCTTCTATAATGTGGCGACGAAGGAACGGGAGTATGCGGATATCCAGCATCCTTCACAGGAATATCATGAGAAATCCCATGGCGAGAGCTTTCTGGCGATTGCGCAGAACTACATGAAAGCAGGCGGGATTTTTATTTTTGATGAACCGGAGGCCGCGCTATCGCCGCAGAGACAGTTAACATTGTTAATGGACATATATAAATGTGCGAAAGACGGGGCACAATTTATAATAGTGACGCATTCGCCGATCTTGCTGGGGATGCCGGAGGCGGAGATATATAGCTTTGACAATGGTGAGGTTCATTTATGTGAATATGAAGATACGGACAGCTATATCGTAACAGAACTGTTTATTAACAATCGGGATATTTTGCTGCATAGGTTGTTGAATGAGTAATCAGAGTATATCATAATACGGGGAGAGTACAGTCTAATGGAGAAGTTACTGAATTATTTTACAATAGATGATGCATTTGGCGGCAATCAGGATTGGTTCACGAATATTGTTATGCATATCGGAGGCTGCGCTGCGGCGACAGCGTGCGACAGTTGTATTTATTTTGCAAAATATATGGGAATGGAGTTTCTGTACCCTTATGATATTGAAGAACTCAACAAGGAGGACTATAAGAAGTTCAGCCAGATCATGAAGCCGTATATCAGACCGAGGGTGAACGGGGTGAAGAAACTTGAATGGTATATAGAAGGATTTGAGAAATATCTTCGGGACGTCTGTGATGAGGCGCGGGTGAAGCAGATGCCGGTACAAGATATCGGAATCGGGATGGAAGGGTTTGCAGGAGAATATCCATATGAAGAAGCGGCGGAAAGGATCAGAGGGCAGATTGATGCGGGACTTCCGGTTCCGTATCTGATGCTTCGTCATAAGCTGGCTGAGAAGTATAAGGATTTCATCTGGCACTGGTTCCTGGTGGTCGGGTATGAGGAGACGGAACGGGGAATGTGGATCATAGCCGCTACTTACGGGGAGAAAGTGCGGCTTCACCTGGAAGAACTGTGGAATACTGGATATGAGGAGAAAGGCGGCATTATTCTATATAAAAAATAGCTTTACGAACCGCCTGTTATCCGCTACAATAGATAGCGTCTGAACAGGATATTTTAGTAGATAAATAACAGGGAAAAGAGGAAATGAAGTATGGCGAATCCAATTGTGACATTTGAAATGGAAAACGGGGACATTATGAAGGCGGAGCTGTATCCTGAGATCGCGCCGAATACGGTGAATAATTTTATCTCTTTGGTGAAGAAGGGATACTATGACGGGCTGATCTTCCACCGTGTGATCAGCGGTTTTATGATCCAGGGCGGATGCCCGGACGGAACGGGTATGGGCGGTCCGGGATATAATATCAAAGGTGAGTTCAGTCAGAACGGTGTGGCGAATGACTTGAAGCACACAGAAGGCGTGCTGTCTATGGCGCGGGCGATGCATCCAGATTCAGCAGGATCACAGTTCTTCATCATGCATAAGAACTCTCAGCATCTGGACGGTTCATATGCGGCGTTCGGCAAGGTGACAGAAGGTATGGACATTGTGAATAAGATCGCGGATACAGATACGGATTATAATGACAGGCCGCTTATAGAACAGAAGATGAAGAAGGTTACGGTAGATACGCAGGGTGTGGATTATCCGGAACCGGAGAAGGAATAATGGAACGGTTTTATCAGAATACGGTAACCAGAACGATTCTGGCATTGATGTGCTGCGCCTTATGGGGCAGTGCATTTCCGTGTGTTAAAATAGGATATGAATTATTCCGGATAGAGGGCTCGGGGAGCCAGATATTATTTGCCGGGTATCGGTTTTTTCTGGCAGGCGTGTTTACATTTATTCTGGCATGTGTGCTGGAGAAGGGTGTGATCACGATGAAGAAGAGTTCAGTCCCGTATGTGTTTGGACAAGGAATTTTGCAGACGACAGTCCAGTATGTGTGTTTCTATATCGGTCTGGCGCACACAACGGGAGCCAAGGGGTCTGTGATCAACGCGTCGAATGCATTTTTCTCTATTATAGCGGCGCATTTCCTGATGAGATCAGAGAAGCTTACCTGGAAGAAGGTTGCGGGCTGTTTGGTGGGATTTGCAGGGATCATTATCATCAATCTGGAGCCGGGAGCGTGGAGCAGCGGCTTCTCCCTGATGGGAGAGGGGATGGTCCTGGTGTGCGCGTTTTCCTATGGACTGAGCAGCGTGACGCTTAAGATGATCTCTGACAGGGAGAAGCCGGTGACGATCACGGCTTATCAGCTGTTGTTCGGCGGTGCGGTGCTGATTCTGACCGGCGCGGCGGCCGGCGGAAGCGTGCATGGATTTGCCTTGAAATCAACGCTTCTGCTGCTGTATATGTCCTTGCTGTCTACGGTGGCTTTCAGTATATGGGCAGAGCTTCTGAAGTACAATTCTGTAGGCAAGGTTGCGATATTCGGATTCAGTATTCCGGTGTTCGGGGTTGCGATGTCGGCAATATTCTTAGGAGAACAGGTAATATCCGTGAAGAATCTGATCGCGCTCGTCTGTGTGAGCGTCGGGATCATTATTATCAATCGGAAGGGAAAGGAAATACTATGTTAAAATGTACATATATCGTGGAGAGGATAGACGGTGATTACGCAATGCTCCGCAGGGAAGATGAGACGGATCAGAATGCGGAGCCTAAGATGACGGCGCGTGCGCTTCTTCCGCCGGAGATCATGGAAGGGACGAGGCTGCTGTACGAATATATGCAGTATTCGGTTATCTAGCCGGATGAGTGTGACTGTAGAGGATCTGCTGAGACTGCCGTCTCTTCGGCGGGCGGAGGTGCTGGGCGGAGCAAAGGGACTGCTGCGGATCGTCTCTTCTATATCGGTGTTAGAATCCGTCGATCCGGGCATACTGATCGATGAGCTGTTTCCCCAGGGAGAATTTTTCGGCAGTGAGATCGTGATTACGGGATTTGTTAATATCCTGGAGGATGTAGAGAGACAGTGCGCGAATATCCGCCGGATGGCGGAAGGCGGAGAAGTGGGGCTGATCCTTTTCTATGTGGGCGTCTATCTGCCGTGGGTGGATGATCGATTATGACGATATTCCAAGGGAGAAGGCGCTTGAACAGGCGAAAATGGAGGCCGCCGAGCTTGCGGTGGCGGCAGGGGCGCTTCGGGAGACTGTGGAGATCATTGAGGCGGAGGATGTGCCGCTGGCGTATTATCCGGGCAATACGAACCGGGTGAAGGTGAGAGCGGCGGGAGATCTGCAGTAGAGAGCTACAATTATAAAAAAAGATAATAAAGTTTATAATAGTATTAAATAAAAGATTCCGGAGAATCCGTTTACAGTTTAGAATGTGCGTGATACAATCGTCCCAATGACTTTGGAAGAGAGGTCAGAAATATTGATTTCAGGAGGAAAAGGTATGAAAAAGAGATGGTTTTCAGCATTATTAACGGGGACAATGATTCTGTCTTTGGCAGCCTGCGGGGGAGCAGACAGCAGTTCATCCAAGGATGGCAGCGTATCTGAGGAGAGCACAGAGAGCACAGAAGAGCCGGGCGAAGAGACGGAGGAATTAGAGGATGTGGTAGTTGTATATTCGACCCATCCGGAAGAACTGTTGGAGACGATTGGAGATGCGTTCACAGAAGAGACAGGCGTCGAGGTCGAGTATATCAATCTGAAAGGTGAACTGGCAGACCGTGTGAGGAGTGAGAAGGACAACCCTCAGGCGGATATTATGTTCGGCGGGGACGCGGCTACTTATATGCAGCTTAACGGCGAGGAGTGTTTCGATTCGGCGAATCCGGCCTGGGCTTCTGAACTGTCAGACGATTATAAGGATGCGGACGGCAAATGGTTTGGAACGATCAAGACTCCGGTTATGATGTTCTATAATACAGAACATATGTCTGCAGAAGAGGCTCCGTCTGACTGGAGCGATCTGGCGAATGACGAGTACAAGGACAAGATCGTTACGCGTGATTCATTATCGTCATCCATGCGGTCTGCAATCACGGCATTGATTTATAATATTTCGCAGAATGACAGCGAAGATGCAGCGTGGGATTATATCCAGAAGTTGGATGCCAATACAAAGAATTACTATAACAGCGGCAGTATGATGTACGAGGCGGTTGGAAAGGGAGAGGCGCCGGTCTCTATTGCAGTATTGAATGATATCATTACAAACCGTGATAAGAACGGACTTCCGGTGGAAGTGATCGATGCAAAGAGCGGTGCGATCGTGCTGACAGACTGTATCGCGAAGATTAAGAATGCACCGCACCCAAGCGCCGCGGATGCTTTTCTTGAATTTGCGGGAAGCGCCGAGACACAGGCTATGGTTGCGAACGAATTCAGCCGTCTGCCTGCATTAGACAGCGCGCTGCCGGACTGCCCGGAGTGGATGCAGACAGAGTATAAGTCTATGGAGCTTGACTGGGTTGCGATCGGTGAAAATCAGTCGGATTGGCTTGAAAAATGGGAGACAGATTATCTGGATGCCGACAAAGCGGTTGCGTCAGACAATTAAAACTGGTTGGAAGTAGCGGGACTGATACTGGGTTCCGCTATTTCTTATATATGTCTATTTGGGAGAATGTAATATGAGTAATATAGTGTTGAAGAATATAAGCCATGCCTATGCGAAGGAGAAGGTATTGGATCAGGTCAATTTTTCCATAGAGGAAGGGGAACTGCTCACGCTTCTTGGGCCGTCTGGCTGCGGAAAAACAACGATTCTGCGGATTATCGCCGGTTTTATCATCCCGGACGAAGGAACAGTAGCAAACGGAGAGAAGGATATCACGGCATGGACGCCGGAAAGCAGAAATATGGGGATCGTGTTTCAGAATTACGCGTTGTTTCCGAATATGAGCGTAAGGGATAATATTGCATACGGCTTAAAGATCCGCAAAAAGGACAAGACAAGTATCCGGGACAAATGTGAGCAGTATATGGAATTGACAGGGCTATTGGAGTATCAGAATCGGAAAGTGAACGAGCTGTCCGGCGGACAGCAGCAGCGCGTGGCTATCGCGAGGGCGCTGGCGATCGAACCGCAGATGCTTCTGCTGGATGAGCCGATGTCAAACTTAGATGTATCGCTTAGAACGAAGATGCGGGAAGAGATCAGGGCGATCCAGAAGAAGACGGGGATCACGACTCTTTTTATTACCCATGACCAGCAGGAGGCGCTGTCTATCTCTGACAGGATTGCCGTAATGCAGAAGGGGAGAATTCTTAAGATGGGGACGCCTAAGGAGATCTATGATGATCCGGGACAGGATTTTGTTGCTGATTTTGTCGGAACTTCGAACCATATAGGAGGAGCGGTATTAGAAAGCCTGCTGGGCAGGCGTATTGCCGATTCGGTGTCTGTCTGTGTGAGGCCGGAACAGATACAGCTTAGCCGCGATAAAGGAAACGGGATATTGGTGACGGTAAAGGAAGTGAAATTCATGGGCATGTATTTTGAATATACGGTGGTCAGCGCGCAAAAGGAGGAATACCGTATCGTGGAAATAAACCTCGGGAAAATCTACCATGAATGGCACGTCAATGATAGGGCGTACATGACGGTTGATAATATCGGCGATATGGTGGGTGGATATGAATAATAAAAGTGATAGAGGAATAAAGAGTGGATGGTTAAAGTGTCTGTGGTATATGCTTCTGGCTTTTCTTCTGATCGGATATATCGTGGTGCCGTTTTTTTGTACTGTCATTAAGGCATTTGAGACGGAAAACGGCTACGGGATCGGGAATATACAGGAATATCTGTCGAATCCAAACCAGCTCCGTGTGGTAGGGAATACCGTTCTTCTGGGGGCGGCGTCGGTGCTGGTATGCGGGGCAGTAGGAATCGCGCTGGCTCTCTATATGACATTCCTGGCAGGCAGGGAGAAGAAGGCCGTGCATATTCTTCTTCTGAGCCCGATGATGATTCCGGGTGTTATTGTCGTGATCGCATTTAACCAATTGTACGGGGAAAGCGGGATTATTACGAAGAGTCTGGAATATCTTCTGCAGCTTACGGAAATACCGTATCGTTTTCAAGGATTCGGTGCGGTTGTGTTTGTGATCGCGTATACGCAGTATGTTTATTTTTATCTGAATGTGTATGTAGCGTTAAAATATATGGATTACTCACTGATCGAGGCGGCAAGAGGAATGGGAGCGTCAAAATTAAGGGTATTTGCAGATGTCGTATGGCCGGAGATCCTGCCTGCGGTCCTGACGTCGGTGATCGTTACATTTGCCTCGGGAATCAGTTCCTTTTCGGCGCCGAATCTGATCGGCGGAGGGTTCAAGGTGCTCAGCACGCAGATCGTCCGCTCGAAGGCGAATAATCATATGGAGATAGCATCTGTACAGGTAATGCTGCTGTTTTTGATCAGTCTTTCAGTTATGCTGCTGATCCAATTCTACAGCAAAAAGTACGGCAATGCCAGATCCTTCCGCGCCGCGTCGGCGGGAATGGGAAAGAAGAAGGGGTTCTTCGTATTTTTGTGCCGTATTGTGATCATCGTGCAGATCGTATTGGTGATCCTGCCGGTCATTGCCATAGTATATCTCTCTTTCGTGGAAACGAAATCTATCATGACGATGATCTTCCCGAGGGGATTTACGCTGGAGAATTATCTGGTGATCGTTGAGAAAGGGCGGGTGTTAAAGCCCATTATCAATAGCGTGAAAATGTCGGTGATGGCGGTTGCGGCCGGACTTGTCCTTACGGTTCCGGCTGCATATATGATCGTAAGGCGGGGAGGCAGATGGAATGCGGTGTTCAAGGTCCTTATTATGCTTCCGTGGGCAATGCCTGCAAGTGTGGTAGCGGTAAACCTGATCAATGCGTTTAATCATAAGAGTATATTTGCCTTGAACCAGTCCTTGATCGGGGGCTTCTATATATTGCCGATCGCTTATACGATAACCTCTCTGCCTCTTCTGTTCAGCTCGAATGAGGTGGCGGTTCAGGGAATTAATAAGAATCTGGAGGAAGCGTCAAGAAGCCTTGGCGCGGATATGTTTTACACATTCGTTCATGTGATCGTACCGAATATAGCGCCTGGGATCATGGCGGGCGGAGTGCTGGGGCTTATAAGGAATATAGGAGAATATACGATGTCAGCCCTGTTGTATGGAGTGTATAACAGACCGATATCGATCTCTATGGTCACGAATATGCAGGAATATAAGATGGGGATATCGCTGGCGTACGGGGTGATTGTGATCATGATCTGTTATGCGGCCTTAGGTTTGATATTCAAATTTGATAAAGAGCGGTATTTTTAAACAGTATCTTGCAAAACATACATCAATAACGTACAATAAGAAAAGTGAATGAACAGATTGGAGGCGTCCTCATGGACATGGTTCAGACGGAGAAGCTGATATTTGAATATGAGAAGCGGGATGAGGAAGGGAATGTGATCGGCACCTCCCGCGCCATCGACGAGGTGGATATAGATGTACAGGAGGGCCAGTTTATCGCCATTCTGGGTCATAACGGCTCCGGGAAGTCTACCCTTGCCAAGCATATCAATGCCATTCTCGTGCCGACACAAGGGACGATGTGGGTGAACGGGCGCAATACCAAAGACCCGGAAGAGCTGTGGAACGTACGCCAGTCAGCGGGGATGGTATTTCAGAATCCTGACAACCAGATCATCGGGACGGTCGTGGAGGAGGACGTGGGATTCGGCCCGGAGAACTTAGGCGTTCCCACGGATGAGATCTGGCAGCGGGTAGAGGACAGCTTAAGATCCGTGGGGATGATCGAGTACAGGCACCATTCTCCGAACAAATTATCCGGCGGACAGAAGCAGCGTGTGGCGATCGCGGGTGTGGTTGCGATGGAGCCTAAATGTATCGTGCTGGACGAGCCTACGGCGATGCTTGATCCGGTAGGACGCAGGGAAGTTCTTAAGACGGTTCAGAAGCTAAGGGAGCAGAAGAAGGTGACGGTTATCCTGATCACCCATTATATGGAAGAGGTCGTAGACGCGGATAAGATCTATGTGATGGATCATGGGCATGTTGTGATGGAAGGAACACCCAGGGAGATATTCTCACGGGTAGACGAGCTCAAATCCTACCGCCTGGATGTTCCGCAGGCGACGCTTCTTGCGGATGAACTGAGAAAAAGGGGGCTTAAGATTCCAGGCGGGATACTTAAGAAAGAAGAGTTGGTGGAAGCGCTATGTCAATTAAATTAGAGCATTTGAATTATGTATACAGTCAGGGAACCGCATATGAGAAGAAGGCGTTAAACGATATCTGTATTGAGATCCCCCACGGGGAGTTCGTGGGGATTATCGGCCATACCGGGTCCGGGAAGTCTACGCTGATCCAGCATTTGAACGGTCTGATCCGTGCGACGAGCGGGGAGCTGTATTATAACGGTGAGAATATTTACCGGGAAGGCTATTCTATGCGGGGGCTTCGGAACGAGGTGGGGCTTGTGTTCCAATACCCGGAGCATCAGCTGTTCGAGATCGACGTCATGACAGACGTATGCTTCGGACCGAAGAATCAGGGGCTTACTGCGGAACAGTGTAAGGAACGGGCGCTTGAAGCGCTGCGTCTGGTAGGGCTCAAGGAGAAGTATTATAATGTCTCTCCGTTTGAACTGTCCGGCGGGCAGAAGCGCCGTGCGGCGATCGCAGGTGTGCTTGCCATGCGGCCTAAGGTCCTGGTGTTGGATGAACCGACTGCGGGGCTTGATCCCAAGGGGAGGGACGACATTCTGGATCAGATCGCATATCTTCACAGGGAGAGCGATATAACGGTGATCTTGGTATCTCACAGTATGGAAGATGTTGCCAAATATGCTGACCGGCTGATCGTGATGAACAGGGGAGCCGTCATGTACAATGATGAGCCGAAGAGAGTGTTCGAGCATTACCAGGAGTTGGAGAAGGTAGGCCTTGCCGCGCCGCAGGTTACTTATATTATGCATGATCTTGCGGGAAGAGGGATTCCTGTCAGGACAGATGTGACGACGGTAGCGGAGGCGGCGGATGAGATTCTTAGAGCGGTGGGATCATAATGCCTGCACGGCTTGCAGTGCAGGCGCATAACAGATGATGGAGACGAAGAGATGGTAAGAGACATAACGATAGGACAATATTATCCGGCTAAGAGCGTTGTGCACAGGCTTGACCCGAGGGTGAAGCTTGTGTCTACTTTGTTATATCTGATTTCGTTATTTTTATTCCGCAGTATTTCCGGATATCTGGTTGCGACCGTATTCCTCGTCACGGTGATCCGAATATCGAGAGTTCCTTTTTCATTTATTGTGAGAGGGTTAAAACCAGTGGTCCTGCTGCTGATGATCACGGTATTATTTAATCTGTTTCTGACGAGAAGTGGAGACGTATTGTTCCACGCCTGGATCATTACGATCACGGAGGGCGGCCTGGTAACGGCCGTCTATATGGCGGTCAGGCTCATTTACCTGATCATCGGCTCGTCCCTTATGACCTTCACCACAACGCCGAACGAGCTGACCGACGGGATAGAGGCGCTGCTCCATCCTTTGAACAAGATCCGTGTGCCGGTTCATGAGGTTGCGATGATGATGTCGATTGCGCTTCGGTTCATTCCGATCCTCTTGGAAGAGACGGACAAGATCATGAAGGCGCAGATCGCCCGGGGAGCTGATTTTGAGAGCGGCAATATTATTCAGAGGGCGAAGAGTATGATTCCGATCCTGGTCCCTCTGTTCGTATCAGCCTTCCGCCGTGCCAACGACCTTGCCATGGCTATGGAAGCCCGCTGCTACCGCGGCGGGGAGGGAAGGACGAAGATGAAGCCCTTACATTATAAGCACCGTGATTACACGGCGTATGCAATAGTGATAATATACGTTATAGCAGTATTTGCAATCGGAAGATATCTTCCGCTGCACATCTGGATATTTTAATATCCATTTTCAGTACACAGGCAGGGAATCTGTGCCTTGCCGTCCCCTTAAAAAGAGATTTTATTCAGAGGTAACCCCATGAAACGCATCCGACTTCTCGTCTCCTATGACGGTACAGACTACTGCGGCTGGCAGATCCAGCCAAACGGCATAACTATCGAAGAGGTCCTGAACAAAAAACTTAAGAAACTGACCGGAGAAGACATTCACATTATCGGCGCAAGCCGTACAGACTCGGGTGTCCATGCCCTGGGAAATGTGGCGGTATTTGATACGGATTCTCCGATCCCCCCGGAGCGCATGGCATATGCGCTGAACCAGAAGCTCCCGGCGGATATCGTAATCGTCAAGTCAGAGGAAGTGCTGCCTGACTGGCACCCCCGTTATCAGGAGCAGATAAGCAAAACCTACGAATACCATATCTATAACGCCCAGCTGCCGGATCCGCTGAAGCGCAGATACAGCACTTTTGTTTCTTTTCCGTTGGACGTGGAGAAGATGCGGGAAGGAGCGGCATATCTGGCAGGAGAGCATGATTTCGCCAGCTTTTGCAATATCCGCACGAATGCGGAGAACACGGTGCGCAGGATAGACGGGATCGAGATAGAGAAGGAAGACCAAGATATTACGATCCGTGTCACGGGCAATGGATTCTTATACAATATGGTGCGGATCATAGCAGGCACGCTGATCCGGGTAGGACGAGGGTTCTACGATCCGGGGAAGGTTAAGGAGATTCTGGAAGCGGGAGAGCGGACGGAGGCAGGCGTGACAGCGCCGCCGGAGGGCCTGGTATTAGTGAAGATTGACTATGGGGAAGCGAAGCATTAAGGAGGAAGATGAATCATGTGTTTCGATCATGCGAATGATGGCAAGATCTATTTTGACAATGGGAGTACATCCTGGCCGAAAGCGCCGAATGTCGCAGAGGCAATGGCTGATCTGCTGACAAACGGCGCTTTTAATATTAACAGGGGGAATTACGAGGGCGCGTATGAGGTAGAGAGTATTGTCCTGGATACGCGGGACCAGTTGGCGCGGCTGTTTCATGCGAAGGATTCCAGGTGCGTGATCTTTACTCCGGGAATCACCTATTCTCTGAATTATTTTATCAAAGGGTTTTTAAGGCGGGGGGATCATGTTCTGGTATCAGGGATGGAGCATAACGCGGTCATGCGTCCGCTTAAGCAGATGGAAGCGCAGGGGATAACCTGGGATACGGTCAGGACGGAGACGGACGGAACCGTGCACCCGGAAGCGTTAGAGGATGCGGTCAGAAGCAATACCAGAGCGGTGATCATGCTCCATGCATCCAATGTCTGCGGAACGGTCGTACCGATACGGGAGATCGGGGAAATATGCAGGAGGCGTCATCTCTTTTTCGCTGTGGATACGGCGCAGAGTGCAGGGACGATTCCGGTTGATATGCAAGGCTGCGGGATTGATTTCCTTGCATTTACAGGACATAAGGGGCTTCTTGGACCGCAGGGGATCGGCGGGTTCCTGATCTCGGAAGAGCTGGATTCCTGCATGGAGCCGTATATCGCGGGAGGGACCGGAAGCCAGTCGGATTCACTTCTGATGCCGGAAAGGCTGCCGGACAAGTATGAGAGCGGGACTTTGAATCTTCCGGGGATCATCGGGCTTCACGCGGCTCTTTCTTATATTGAAGAGACGGGGCTTGAAAGGATACATGCCGGGAAAATGGAGCTGACACGGTATTTTCTGGAGCGCATCGGGGAGTTTCCTAAGATCCGTGTTGCAGGGAAGGTCGGATTAGAAGATCGGGTGGCGGTCGTTTCGCTGGATTTCGAGAAGGAAGACAATGCGGTGACCGCATTTGAACTGGAGCAGCGGTATGGAATTATGACGCGGGTCGGACTTCACTGTGCGCCGGCGGCGCATCAAACGCTGCATACATATCCGCAGGGAACGGTGAGATTCGCATTTGGGACGGAGAATACGAAGGAAGAGATCGACCGGTGTATAGAAGGGATCCGTGAGCTGACGGCTGATTGATGAAATGCTTGCCGGATGCGGCTTGAAAGAAATGTACAATATATAGATAACATCAATATATATGGGTGAAATATTACAAAAAACAATAAGCGTTCAGCCATGAATCCATTGCCTCAAAATGTAAAAAGTGTTACGTTTATTCTAATAAAATATAGGAACCTGCAGCGGCATATCCGCAGCGGTTCCTGGCGATAACAAAAGATACAAGGAGGATATTATTATGGCTGATTATCGCAAGATGTGGGAAGAACTGGGAATGGATCTGGAGACGCATGACCAGTTGTGTGCGGTGCTTCCGCAGGCGTTTGGAGACGTATATCTGTCACAGGAGAACCGCCCGGAGGGCATGGATTATTACAATATGGTAGTGGCGGATATCCATGGCATCCGTCCGGCAGAGCTGATCGAGCATCAGAAGAAGGGCGGCAAGGTATTCGGAACCTTCTGCGTCTATGTGCCGGATGAGATCGTATTTGCCGCGGATGCGATAGCGACAGGACTGTGTGGAGGCTCCCAGTTCTGGGTACCGGGCGGAGAGAAGGTGCTTCCGACCAATACCTGTCCGCTGATCAAGGCTTCCGTAGGTGCAAGATTAGACCGTACCTGCCCGTTCTTCAGGATCGCGGATATGTATGTGGGAGAGACGACCTGCGACGGCAAGAAGAAGGCATGGGAGATCTTAGGAGAGGATGTGCCGGTTCACGTTATGGATCTTCCTCAGATGAAGCGTGCGAAGGATATTAAGGCATGGGCGGAAGAGATAGAGGCATTTAAGAAGGTGGTAGAGGAATTCACCGGCAATGAGATCACGGCAGAGAAGCTGGCGGAGAGTATTAAGCTGATCAACGGTAAGAGAAGGGCGCTTGAGAGATTGTATGAACTGCGTAAGAATGAGAATCTTCCGATCAGCGGCTGTGACGCTCTGCTGATCTCCCAGATCGCGTTCTACGATGATCCGGGAAGATTTACCCAGATGACCAATGCGTTGTGCGAGGAACTGGAACAGCGTGTGAAGGACGGAGTCAGTGTGGTGCCGGCGGGAACGAAGAGGATCCTGCTTACCGGAACGCCGCTTGCGATCCCGAACTGGAAGCTTCATAATATCGTGGAGACCAGCGGAGGCGCTGTTGTCTGTGAAGAGATGTGTACGGGTACACGCTATTTCGAACATCTGGTAGACGAGTCGAAGACGGAAGTGGCAGATCAGATCACAGCATTGGCTGAGAGATACATGAATATCAATTGCGCATGCTTCACGCCGAATGCGGGAAGAATTGACGATATCCTGCGTCTTGCGAAGGAGTATAAGGCTGACGGTATCATTGATGTGAACCTGAAGTTCTGTAACCTGTATGACACTGAAGGGTATCTGGTAGAGCGTGCTCTGAAGGAAGCGGGAATTCCGGTGCTTGGAATTGAGACGGATTATACGGACAGTGATGCGCAGCAGCTTCGTACGAGAGTCAGTGCATTTATCGAGATGCTGAATAATTAGTCGGGTGAATATATA
Organism: Lachnospiraceae bacterium; assembly: GCA_910575835.1. GTDB lineage: Bacteria > Bacillota > Clostridia > Lachnospirales > Lachnospiraceae > Sporofaciens. The sequence continues at coordinate 14,095 of CAJTGB010000031.1, forward strand.
TGCAGGAGATTCAGCATTATGTTTTATTTCCCAATCATGATAATGCAATGCGGTTACATAGAGAATTGAAGAATCTGGGGGTTCGGGCGACGATCGCCCCTACCCCCAGAGCCGCGAGTAAATGCTGCGGGGTCTCGCTTCTGATCCGGGAGGAAGATAAGGAAGCGGTAGAGGCCTGTATAGAGGAGCATGGAATTGAGATTCTTAAGATCGCGGCAATCGAGCGGGATGTGAACCCTAAGAGGGACAGATATTGTTAATATTCGGCGCTTGCCGCGAGTTTTTTGGCTGAGGTAAAGGGATATGGATTATGTAGGGATTGATATCGGCTCCACGGCGTCCAAGGTGGTGGCGAGAGGAAAGAAGGAGATGGAGTTCGTTCTTCCGACGGGATGGAGCAGCAAAGAAACTACTCACACAATTAAAGAAAAATTAAAAGAAAATGACATAGATGTACTGTCAGAAGACACCAAGGTGGTAGCGACAGGATACGGCCGGGTGGCGGTAGATTTCGCAGACTATGTGATCACGGAGATCACCTGTCATGCCAGGGGCGGAAGAGAGATGGCGGGAGATCATTGCTCCATCATTGATGTAGGCGGACAGGATACGAAGGTGATCCTGGTAGAGAACGGGATGGTGCAGGATTTCCTGATGAATGACAAATGCTCCGCCGGTACCGGGAAATTCCTGGAGATCATGGCAAACCGGCTGGGGGTTACCCTGCAGGAATTGTTTGATATGGCGGATACGGGAACGGTCCTTCCGATTAGCTCGCTGTGTACGGTATTTGCGGAGTCCGAGGTGATCAACTATATCGGAGAGGGAAGGAAACGAGAGGATATCGCGGCCGGGGTTGTGGATTCGGTCGCGGCGAAGGTGGCGCAGTTAAGTCAAAAGAAGAGCCTTGCGGGAAGGATCATACTGACAGGAGGTTTAAGCAGCAGCCGGTATTTTACCAGGATCTTATCAGAGAAGATCGGGCGGGAGGTTGAACCGACCGAACGGGGTAGATATGCGGGAGCGCTGGGAGCGGCGCTGCTTGCAGAAGAGAAGTCAAGATAGGTTTGACTTCTCTTTCTTAATGTGATATATTAATTTTGATAAAAAATTATTACTCTGATAAAAAATAAATATGAATTGTATGTACGAATATTCGAAATATTATTCGCAAACTGTTAAAAAGTAGCAAAAAATCTGAAAAAAATTATATACAAACTATTTTTTTGTGATAATATAAGGGTAATAAGTTTTATAGGAGGAAAGTAGGAGGGTTATTTATGGAAATGTTTTTGAACGTGGTTCCTGTGTTGGGGATTATCGCACTTGTTTTTGCAGGTGTCCTGGCTGCAAAAGTGAATAAGCAGAGTGCAGGAACCGAGAGGATGCGGGAGATCGCATCATCAATCAGTGAGGGCGCCCAGGCATTCCTTACAGCAGAGTATAAGATACTGGTATTCTTCGTTCTGGTATTATTTCTGCTGATCGGCTTTGGAATCGGCAATTGGGTGACCGCAGTTTGTTTCGTGGTGGGGGCGGTATTCTCCACACTGGCAGGATATTTTGGAATGACTGTAGCGACGAGGGCTAATGTCAGGACTGCGAACGCAGCGAAGGAAGGCGGCATGAATAAGGCTCTTTCTATTGCATTTTCAGGCGGCGCGGTTATGGGGATGTGTGTAGCCGGACTTGGCGTGCTGGGGGTAAGCACGATCTACCTGATTACGGGGAATGTAGACGTTCTCTCAGGATTCAGCCTTGGAGCATCTTCGATCGCTCTGTTTGCCCGTGTAGGCGGAGGAATCTATACGAAAGCGGCAGACGTAGGAGCGGACCTTGTCGGGAAGGTTGAAGCGGGAATCCCGGAGGATGATCCGCGTAATCCCGCAGTTATCGCGGATAACGTAGGTGATAATGTAGGCGACGTTGCCGGAATGGGCGCGGACTTATTTGAGTCTTATGTGGGCGCCCTGATCTCAGCGCTCACTCTTGGAATTGTATATTATAAGATTGAAGGCGCGGTCTATCCGCTTCTGATCGCAGGACTCGGTCTGGTTGCGTCTATTCTCGGAACATTCTTTGTTAAAGGCGATGAGAATTCGAATCCGCATAAGGCGCTTAAGATGGGATCTTATGTGGCCAGCGCGCTGGTGCTGATTGCGGCGTTCGTGTTCAGCCAGTATCTTTTCGGCAATATGAAAGCGGCGATCGCGATCGTAGCCGGGCTGATCGTCGGTCTTCTGATAGGAATTATCACTGAGGTCTATACATCCGGTGATTATAAGTCGGTCAAAGAGATCGCGGAACAGTCAGAGACAGGGCCGGCAACTACGATCATCAGCGGTCTGGCGGTAGGTATGAAGTCTACGGGAATCCCGATTCTGTTGATCTGTGTGGGAATCTTTCTGGCATATCAATTCTGCGGACTCTACGGAATCGCACTGGCGGCGGTAGGTATGCTCTCTACGACGGCGATCACGGTCGCGGTAGACGCCTATGGGCCGATCGCAGATAATGCGGGCGGTATCGCAGAGATGTCAGGTCTGGATTCCGGCGTCCGCAAGATTACGGACAAGCTGGACGCGGTCGGCAATACGACGGCAGCAATGGGCAAAGGCTTTGCCATCGGTTCCGCGGCGCTGACGGCGCTTGCACTGTTCGTTTCCTATGCGGAGGCGGTGCAGCTTGAGAATATAGACCTGCTTGACAGCCGGGTGATCATCGGATTATTCATCGGCGGTATGCTGCCGTTCTTATTCTCTGCTATGACGATGGAGTCGGTGTCAAAGGCGGCGTATAAGATGATCGAGGAAGTGAGACGGCAGTTCCGTGAGAAGCCGGGTATCATGAAGGGAACAGAGAAGCCGGATTATAAGTCCTGTGTGGCCATTTCTACGACTGCAGCGCTTAAGGAGATGCTAGTGCCCGGAATCATGGCGGTATTATCTCCGCTGGCTGTAGGATTATTGCTGGGGCCTGCATCCTTGGGCGGTCTGCTTGCAGGCGCGCTGGTGACGGGCGTTATGCTTGCGATCTTTATGTCGAACTCAGGCGGCGCATGGGATAATGCGAAAAAATATATCGAAGACGGAACACACGGCGGCAAGGGCAGCGAAGCGCATAAGGCTGCGGTTGTGGGCGATACGGTAGGAGATCCGTTCAAGGATACTTCAGGACCGTCTATTAATATTCTGATCAAGCTGATGACCATTGTGTCACTGGTATTTGCGCCGTTATTCCTGGCTGTAGGCGGATTATTATAGATCAGCGGCAGATCTGCAGTCTGGTGACTATAAGTTATATTTATTTAGAGAGAGAAGAGGGACGCGGTAAGTCTCTCTTCTTTCTCTTATTGTATGGCAGTACATACCCCTAAGAGGAACTGAGCTAAATGTTGAAAAAGGTTATTTCATAACGCAATTGGTTGTGAAGATTGTTAAAAATTTGACTTTTTAGAAAAAATTAGAGAATTTTTATTGATTTTATTTTTTAAATATGTATACTAAATAACATATACTATGAAAAAAAGGAGATTATGAAAGATGGCAGAGATTAATTTGAGTAAGTATGGCATCAGCGGCACCACTGAAATCGTACACAACCCTTCTTATGAGATGTTATTTGAAGAGGAGACAAAGCCGGGATTGGAAGGCTTTGAAAAGGGACAGGTCAGCGAGCTTGGCGCAGTGAATGTCATGACTGGTATCTACACCGGGCGTTCGCCGAAAGACAAATTCATTGTTATGGATGAGAATTCAAAGGACACCGTATGGTGGACCTCCGATGAATACAAGAACGATAATCATCCGGCTTCAGAGGAGACCTGGAAGGTAGTTAAGGATATTGCGCTGAAAGAGCTCTCTAACAAGAGGCTGTTTGTTGTAGATGCTTTCTGCGGAGCGAACGAAGACACACGTATGTCGATCCGCTTTATTGTGGAAGTAGCATGGCAGGCTCATTTTATCCGCAATATGTTCATTATGCCGAATGAGGAAGAGCTTGAGAAGTTTGAGCCAGATTTCGTTGTTTATAATGCATCCAAGGCTAAGGTTGAGAACTACAAGGAGCTGGGCCTGAATTCAGAGACAGCAGTTGTATTTAACATTTCAAGCCGCGAGCAGGTTATTATCAATACATGGTACGGAGGAGAGATGAAGAAGGGTATGTTCTCTATGATGAACTACTATCTGCCGCTTAAGGGTATTGCTTCTATGCACTGTTCAGCCAACACAGATATGAACGGAGAGAATACCGCGATCTTCTTTGGTCTGTCCGGAACAGGTAAGACTACGCTTTCTACAGACCCGAAGAGACTTCTCATCGGTGATGACGAGCATGGCTGGGACGACCAGGGTATCTTCAACTTCGAAGGCGGATGCTATGCGAAGGTTATTAATCTTGATAAGGAATCTGAGCCGGATATCTACAATGCGATCAAGAGAGATGCTCTTCTTGAGAATGTTACTCTGGATGCAGAGGGCAAGATTGATTTCAACGACAAGAGTGTGACAGAGAATACACGAGTGTCTTATCCGATCGATCACATCGAGAAGATTGTACGTCCTAAATCCGCTGCTCCAGCGGCGAAGGAAGTTATCTTCCTGTCCGCAGACGCTTTTGGTGTACTGCCTCCAGTATCTATTCTTACACCGGAGCAGACACAGTATTACTTCCTGTCAGGATTCACAGCTAAGCTTGCAGGTACAGAGCGCGGAATCACTGAGCCTACACCAACCTTCTCCGCATGCTTCGGACAGGCGTTCCTTGAATTACATCCTACGAAGTATGCAGAAGAGCTTGTTAAGAGAATGCAGAAGAGCGGCGCTAAGGCATACCTGGTTAATACAGGATGGAACGGCACAGGCAAGCGTATCTCTATCCGTGATACCCGTGGTATCATCGATGCGATCTTAAGCGGAGATATCCTGAAGGCATCAACGAAGAAGATTCCATACTTCAACTTTGATGTTCCGACAGAGCTTCCGGGCGTCGACACCAACATCCTGGATCCTCGCAATACTTATGCAGATGCATCTGAGTGGGAGACGAAGGCTAAGGATCTTGCACAGAGATTCGTTAAGAACTTTGCGAAGTATGAAGGAAATGAAGCCGGCAAGGCTTTGGTTCCGGCTGGTCCGCAGTTATAATTGACTATCTGTTAACTGTCTATAGACAGCAGGAGAACCAACATTAGGATATAATGTTGGTTCTCTTTGCATTAACGGATAAGGAATGTAAACTGCCGGTTGAGGACAGGCAAAGAAGATTTGATATTAGAAGAGAGGAATGGCAGATGACAAAAGTAGATATTATATCAGGCTTCCTGGGGGCGGGCAAGACCACCTTTATTAAGAAGCTGATCGACCAGGTATATGCGGGAGAGAAACTGGTTCTGATCGAGAATGAATTTGGAGAGATCGGGATTGACGGCGGTTTCTTGAAGGATGCAGGGATTGAGATCACGGAGATGAATTCGGGCTGTATTTGCTGTACGCTGGTAGGTGATTTCAGCGAAGCGCTTCAGAAGGTGCTTAAGGAATATGAACCGGACCGTGTGCTCATTGAGCCGTCAGGAGTCGGCAAATTATCCGATATCGTAAAAGCGATCGAGAATGTGAAGAAGAATGCCGAGATTGAGATCAACGGAAGGATCACGGTAGTTGACGGTAAGAAAGCGAAATTATATCTTAAGAATTTCGGTGAATTCTTTGAAGATCAGGTGAAGCATGCGTCTACGATCGTCGTCAGCAGGACGCAGATGATGACGGATGAGAAGATTGAAGAATGTGTTCATATGCTTAGGGAAGAAAATGCGGATGCCGCGATCATATCAACACCCTGGGAAGAACTTGGTAAGGATGCGGTCTGCCGTGCGCTGCAGCGTAAGGCAGAGATAGAAGAACTGTTGGAGAACCGGGATGAACATGAGGACTGTCATCATGGCCATGGGGGAGGCTGTTGCGGCCATGGAGAGCATGGTCACCAACATGGCCATGGGGAAGGCTGCTGCGGTCATGAGGAGCATGGCCATGATCATGGAGAGGGCTGCTGCGGTCATGGTCACCATGACCATCATCATGCGGACGAGGTTTTCACAAGCTGGGGCAGGGAAACAGCGCATAAATATACGGACGAGGAGCTTGATTTCCTGTTGAAAGCATTATCGGAGACGGACGGATACGGGACGATCCTGCGTTCAAAGGGGATCATCCCGATGGAGGACGGAACCTGGAAGCAATTTGACCTGGTGCCGGAAGAGTATGAGGTCCGCGCAGGACAAGCGGATTATACCGGGCGTGTATGCGTGATCGGAACGAATCTGAAGGAAGAGGAGCTTCGGAAGCTGTTTCATATTTAAGCTATAATAATCCGAATGGGATAATAGAAATGGAGGTGATTGCATGAGAACGCCTGTATTCATATGTACAGGTTTTTTGGACAGCGGCAAGACAACGCTTGTCAAAGGAACGCTGATGGAGCAGGATTGGATCGCGCCGGGATTAACATTGCTGCTCTTGTGCGAAGAAGGGGAGGAAGAGTATCCGAAGGAATACCTGGAAGAAAAAGAGATAGCGCTGCTGAGAATTAATGAATTTGACCAGTTGAATCCGGCATTTTTTAAGAATTGTGATATGAATTATCATCCGGCGCAGGTTGTGATCGAGTATAACGGAATGTGGAAGTTAGAGGAACTCTTGTCTGTCAAATATCCCCGCAACTGGGAGCTGCAGGGAGTCTATTCCACCGTCAATGGGACGACTCTTGACATGTATCTTAAGAATATGAGAAATATATTGATGGAACAGTTGACGGAATCTGAGCTGATCGTGGTAAACCGCTGCCCGGAAGGTACGGACCGCTCGGGCTTCCGGCGTGCGCTGAAGGTACAGAATCCGATGGCGCAGTTAATATTTGAAGGATTAGACGGCAGGATCATCCAGCCGTCCGAGGAAGACCTGCCGTACGATGTGAAGGGGGATAAGATTGCCATAGATTCTATTGACTTCGGAATCTGGTATGTGGATGCCTGCGACCATCCAGAACTGTATCTTCACAAGGAGATTGAATTCGTGGCTCAGGCGTTCCGGCCGAAAGGGATGAAAGAGAATATGTTTGTTCCTGTGCGCAAGATCATGACATGCTGTGCGGAGGATATCAATTATTATGGATATCCGTGCAAGTCGGAAGATAAAATAGATTTTAAGAGGGGCGAATGGTTCAGGATCCGTGCCAGATTCGAATTTGAACAGGCAGTTGCTTTTGGAAATGAACAGCCCGTTCTTTATCTGATCGATATGGAACCGGCAAAAAAACCAGACGAAGATGTGGTGTATCTGGGATAACCCCCTGCGGCGCGCGCAATCGCTCTACTTGTACCGAAAAAGGAACAAAAATAAAGCTAAGAATGACTAGACTTTTAAAAGAGTGTGAACTATAATAAATGCATACGTCAAATTATCCATAATTTGTACAATTATAAGGAGGAACAACGACAATGGCAAGAAAAATGAAGACCATGGATGGTAATCAGGCGGCAGCTCATGCATCATATGCATATACAGAAGTCGCAGCTATTTACCCGATCACTCCATCATCTGTTATGCCGGAGCATGTAGATGAATGGGCAACTGAAGGCAGAAAGAACATATTTGGACAGACAGTTCAGGTAACAGAGATGCAGTCAGAGGCAGGAGCAGCAGGAGCAGTACACGGTTCTCTTGCGGCAGGAGCTTTGACGACGACATTTACCGCATCTCAGGGCTTACTGCTTATGATTCCTAACTTATATAAAGTGGCAGGCGAGCAGCTCCCAGGTGTGTTCCACGTATCTGCACGTGCCCTTGCCAGTCATGCACTGTCAATCTTTGGAGATCATTCAGATGTATACGCCTGCAGACAGACCGGTGCAGCCATGCTCTGTGAGTCAAGCGTACAGGAGGTTATGGACTTAACGCCGGTTGCACACTGTGCGGCGCTTAAGGGCAAGCTTCCGTTCATTAATTTCTTTGACGGTTTCCGTACTTCACATGAGATTCAGAAGATTGAGACTTGGGATTATGAAGATCTGAAAGAATTAGTAGATATGGATGCAATTGATGCATTCAGGAATCACGCATTGAATCCGAATCATCCATGCCAGAGAGGTTCTGCTCAGAATCCGGATATTTTCTTCCAGGCAAGAGAAGCATGTAATCCATATTACGATGCTATGCCGGCGATCGTTCAGGAATACATGGACAAGGTTAACGCTAAGATCGGTACAGATTATAAGCTGTTTAACTACTATGGAGCAGCAGATGCCGAGAAGGTCATCGTTGCAATGGGTTCCGTATGTGATACGATCGAAGAGACGATTGATTATATGCTGGCAGCAGGCGAGAAGGTCGGCGTTGTGAAGGTTCGCCTCTACAGGCCGTTCTGCGCTCAGGCATTGATCGATGCGATCCCGGATACAGTAAAATATATCAACGTACTCGACAGGACAAAAGAGCCTGGAGCACAGGGCGAGCCATTGTATCTGGACGTTGTATCCGCACTGAAGGGGTCTAAGTTCGATGCGGTTCCGATCAACTGCGGACGTTATGGATTAGGTTCCAAGGATACGACTCCTGCACAGATCGTTGCAGTATTTAACAATGCTGACAAGGCAAGATTCACCATCGGTATCGAGGATGATGTAACGAATCTGTCTCTGGCAACAGGACCGGCTCTGGTTACGACTCCGGAAGGTACGATCAACTGTAAGTTCTGGGGACTTGGAGCAGACGGTACGGTTGGAGCGAACAAGAACTCCATTAAGATCATCGGCGACAACACAGATATGTACGCACAGGCTTACTTCGATTATGATTCCAAGAAGTCCGGCGGTGTTACTATGTCCCACTTACGTTTCGGTAAGAAGGCGATCAAGTCCACCTATCTGATTCGTCAGGCGAACTTCGTTGCTTGCCACAATCCATCTTATGTGGACAAGTATAACATGGTTCAGGAGTTGGTTGACGGCGGTACATTCCTGTTGAACTGCCCATGGGATATGGAAGGATTAGAGAAGCATCTGCCGGGACAGGTGAAGGCTTATATCGCAGATCACAACATTAAGTTCTACACCATCGACGGTATTAAGATCGGTAAAGAGATCGGACTTGGCGGACGTATCAATACGGTATTGCAGTCAGCGTTCTTCAAGCTGGCAGCGATCATTCCTGAGGAGGAAGCAATCGACCTGATGAAGGCTGCTGCGAAGGCAACCTACGGAAGGAAGGGAGACAAGATCGTTCAGATGAACTATGACGCTATTGACGCCGGTGCAAAGCAGATCGTAGAAGTATCTGTTCCAGAATCCTGGAAGTCCTGTGAGGATGAGGGATTATTTACACCAGAGGTTAAGGGCGGAAGAGAAGACGTTGTTGATTTCGTTAAGAACGTTCAGTCTAAGGTGAATGCTCAGGAAGGTAATTCACTTCCGGTATCTGCATTCAACGACTATGTTGACGGTTCTACGCCATCAGGATCTTCTGCATATGAGAAGCGCGGTATCGCGGTAGATATTCCGGTATGGGTAGAGGAGAATTGTATCCAGTGTAACCGCTGTGCGTATGTATGTCCGCACGCTGTTATCCGTCCGATCGCTCTTACAGAGGATGAGCTTGCCAAGGCTCCGGAAGGAACGAAGGCTATTGATATGATCGGTATGCCGGGCATGAAGTTCGCGATGTCTGTATCAGCATACGACTGTACGGGATGCGGTTCCTGTGCGAATGTATGTCCGGGCAAGAAGGGCGAGAAGGCTCTCGTGATGAAGAATATGGAAGAGAACGTTGCGTCTCAGGAATTATTCGATTTCGGAAGAGAGATTCCGGTAAAACCAGAAGTCGTTGCGAAGTTCAAACCAGAGACTGTAAAGGGAAGCCAGTTCAAGCAGCCGCTGCTTGAGTTCTCAGGCGCTTGTGCAGGATGCGGCGAGACTCCTTATGCGAAGCTGATCACACAGTTATTCGGCGACAGAATGTATATTGCCAATGCAACGGGATGTTCCTCTATCTGGGGTAACTCTTCACCGTCCACGCCTTACACTGTAACTCCGGAAGGAAAGGGACCGGCTTGGTCAAACTCCTTGTTCGAGGATAACGCAGAGTTTGGTTATGGTATGCTCTTAGCTCAGAAGGCGATCAGAAACAGATTAAAAGCTCAGGTTGAGGCAGTTGCAGCAGCAGATGCGGCTTCCGAAGATGTGAAGGCAGCATGCAAAGAATACCTTGATACTTTCAACTGTGGTGTTACCAACGGCGATGCTACAGACAAGCTGGTTGCGGCATTAGAAGGATGCGACTGCGATACATGCAAGGACATTGTTAAGAATAAAGACTTCCTCGCTAAGAAGTCTCAGTGGGTATTCGGCGGCGACGGATGGGCATATGATATTGGATTCGGCGGCGTTGACCATGTACTGGCAAGCGGCGAAGACATTAACGTAATGGTATTCGATACAGAGGTTTACTCCAACACAGGCGGACAGTCCTCTAAGGCTACCAAGACAGGCGCTACAGCTCAGTTTGCTGCAGGCGGTAAAGAGACCAAGAAGAAGGACCTTGCGGGCATCGCTATGAGCTACGGTTATGTATATGTAGCGCAGATCGCTATGGGTGCTGATTTCAACCAGACGGTTAAGGCTATTGCAGAGGCAGAGGCATATCCGGGACCATCACTGATCATTGCTTACGCTCCATGTATCAACCATGGTATCAAGAAGGGTATGAGCAAGGCTCAGACGGAGGAAGCATTGGCAGTAGAGTGCGGTTACTGGAATAACTTCCGGTTCAATCCGGCAGCAGAGGGTGCGAAGTTCTCGCTTGACAGCAAGGAGCCGGCAGGAGATTATCAGGCATTCCTTGACGGAGAGGTTCGTTACAATGCACTTAAGAGAGCGAATCCAGAGAAGGCCGAGAGACTTTTCACGAAGAATGAGGCTGAGGCTATGGAGAGATATGCTTACCTTAAGAAACTGGTTACTCTGTATGGAGAAGACTAAGATAATATAAGATTAGAATAAGAGGAGTCCCACACTGAGAATTCGGTGTGGGACTCTTTATGCGTATTGCTTCTTGGAAGGACAATTGTACTGGTACATCATTGCATTGCTTCAAGATTAATGCAATGATGTACTAGAAGGTCATCATCCCGCCCGTAATATTGAATGCCTGTCCCGTTACATAAGAAGCGTCGCTGTTTGCAAGGAACCAGACGATATTGGCGACATCGTCAGGAGTGCCGAAGCGTCCTAACGGCGTGCGTTTGATCCATGGAATTTCCGGCTCAGGGGCATCATCAGCCATATTGGTCTCAATGATACCGGGACAGATGCTATTCACGCGTATTCCGTACGGTCCCAGTTCTTTTGCGAGTGTCTTCGCTAATTGGATAACGCCGCCTTTGGATGCGGCATATACAGATTGGTTAGCGGCGCTTTCCTTGCCGCCCATAGAGCCGGTGAAGACGATGCAGCCGTCTTTTTCTTCCATCATTTTTCTGGCAACAGGCTGTCCTACGAAGAACATTCCCTTTAAGTTAATATCGATCTCCCGGTGAATCTGTTCTTCAGTATACTCTACAAAGGGATGCCACTGGAGAATGCCGGCATTGCTGTGCAGCACGTCAATTTTCTTGAACTCATTATAGATATCGGCCATTACAGAGTCAACCTGTGACTTGTTGGCTACGTCGCACTGATAGTATTTCCCTCCGTTTTCAGATGTAACCTTTTGGCAGCCTGGCGTTGGTTCGGCAGCCACGTCCAGGATGATCACACGCCATCCTTCTTTGGAAAAACGTCTTCCCACGCCTAATCCGATTCCTTTTTCTCCGTTTCCGCCCGTAATTAGAATTGTTTTTTTGCTCATTGAGACACCTCCTGAATTAAAATGATTCAATTATGATTTATATTATATCTTTTAATCTAAAAATGTCAATATAAATATCAAAATAGTTCAAAATAGATCATATTCTACCCCGGTCAGAAAGATAGCCTGCAAAATCATCATATGTGCGGTTGAGGATGAGCTCTGCAGGAAAATCTGCATCCATCAGAAGCTTCAAAGCCCTGGGGACAACGCCCACCATAGAATCAAAATGCGCGTCGCTGGATACGCACACTCTGACCCCGTATTGTTTGCAGTAACGGATGAATCTAAGGCAGTTCTCTTCGCTTCCCTTCCTTGCCCGAAAGGAATTATTGTTGATCTCAATTAATTTATCCAGCCGCTTGGCTTCTAAGACGATCGGTTCGGGATCGTTCGGGAAATAAGCGTAGCCCGGATGACCGAGAATATCGACCAGAGGATTATTGAGCGCGGCGATATATGCTTCTGTGTGCTGCTTTTTAGTGCCTAACGGCATACAGACATCGTGCATGCTGGCGATGCCGAAGTGGATATGCTTGTGAGAAACGGGTTCGATATGATCGATATCTCCGTTAAAATTCGTGATATTAAATTCCATGCCCGTGAATACGCGGATACCATGTACGAACTCAGGGATCATGCCAAGGGAACAGGAAGAAAAGCTGTTCAAAGAGTGATCCATTGCAGGGCCGTGTTCGGTCAGGCACAATCCTTTCAGACCCCGGGACGACGCGGCGATACAATTTTCGTTAAGCGTAGACCATGCGTGGCCTGAGAGAACGGTATGGGTGTGGGTATCTACTTCGATATGCTGATAATTATACATGAAGAACTCCTTTCGTTGATCTGTTTTGTTTAATAATCTACTCAAATGGTATCACTATAATTCAAAAAGTGCAACGAAAAGATAAAAAATGATGTAAAAAGTGCAAAAAATAGGTTGACAGTGAGATAAAATGAAACTATAATGTCATTACAGAAACAAATAGAGCGGATAAGAAATTATTTTGTACCAAATGATTCGTTGTAGAAACATTATGAATCAAAATACAAATAAAAGAGGAGAGGGTGATGAAAATGAAAGAATTGATGCGTTTGCAGGGAATCTGTAAGGTCTTTGATAAGGGGCTTGACGAGCTAGTGTGCCTGGATGATATCAATCTGACTATTCAGGAAGGGGAATATGTCTGTATTCTGGGGCCTTCAGGATGCGGCAAATCAACTTTATTGAAAATTATAGGAGGAATTGAGAAACCGACGCTTGGCAGCATCGTCATGGATGAAGAAGTTTTTGAAGACGGAATTCCCAAAAGCCATCTGAAGGATTTCGGATTCGTTTTTCAGCAGCATAATCTGCTGGAATGGAGGACGGTACAGAAGAATCTGAGATTAAATCTGGAGATCTTCAGGCTTAAAGGCAGTGTATGGGAGAAGAGAGTCGAAGAGATGCTGGAAATCGTAGGACTTCAGGATTATGCCAATATTTATCCGCATGAGCTGTCTGGGGGTATGAAGCAGAGGACGGGGATCGCAAGGGCGTTGGTGCATGATCCGAAGGTGCTTATTATGGACCAGCCGTTCGGAGCGTTGGATGCGATCACAAGAAATATGCTTTCTTATGAAATGCTGGATATCTGGAAGAAGACTCAGAAGACTATGATCATGGTCACGAACAGTGTAGAGGAGGCGCTGTTGGTGTCGAGCAGGATCCTGGTCATGAATAAAAAGGGTGAATTCATCAGCAAGATCGTAAATGACGTGCCGCTTAAGGCCCGGGATGAAAAGATCGCATACAACGACAGATATAATGAACTGAGAAAAAAATTAGATGATATTGTTCATGAGATACAGGAATGATTAGGAGGTGGCGCAGAAGATGAAAGGAAATAAAAAATGGCTGAATATTGTCTCTCCTGTCATATTGCTTATTGTAATTCTGGTATGTTGGGAGCTGTATGTTGCGGTAAGCGGTATTGACGCCCGGATCCTGCCTGCTCCCCATGTGATTCTAAGCAAGCTTGGGGAAAGGTTCATGAGGGATCTTTCGGGGGATTTTCTCTATACGATTCAGGTCATATTGATCGGGTACTGTATCTCCATTCCAAGCGGGATCCTGCTTGCTGCATTGTGTTCACAGTCGAAGCTGGTGACGAAGGCGATTACGCCTGTGTTGATTCTGATGGTGGTGATTCCGATGCTGACATTGGTGCCGATCCTTCAGCTGTGGTACGGATATGTTATGAAGGTGCGGATTATTGTGGTGATCTGTCAGGCGGTCCCCATTATATGTCTGAATACTTTGAGGGGCTTCACAAAGGTTGAGACGGCGAAGCGGGAGTTGTTCCGCTCAATGGGTGCAGGACGGTTTAAGACATTTGTGAAGCTGATTTTCCCGAATGCACTGCCGCAGGTTTTTGTCGGTTTGAAGCTTGGATGTATATTCTCTACGATAGCTGCGATGAGCGCTGATCTTGCGGCAAGCAACGAAGGGCTGGGGAGCAGGATCTCTGTCTATTCCGGCATGCTTATGACGGATATGGCATACGGGACCATTATCGTCGTGGCGCTGATTGGTATCGTGTTGTTTATGATCGTGGCATATATAGAGAAAAAAGTTGTGATATGGATTAAATAGTGGAAGGGTGAGAGCATGAAGGCTTCAAAGATCAGGACGGAAAACTTGAATAAAGTTTTTCATACCAGGCATCAGGATATATACGCGGTGAAGGATGCCAATATAGACATAAGAGAAGGAGAATTCGTATCTCTGATCGGACCGAGCGGATGCGGAAAGTCTACGATCATACGCATGATAGATGATATTATCAAGCCGACATCGGGCAGTATCTACATAGATGGAAAGGAGATCACTTCTTATAAGAGAATTCCGAAGGAGATCAATCAGAAGATGGGATTTATCTTTCAGTTGCCCAATCTGTTTCCGTGGCTGACGGTAAGGGAGAATGTCGGGATCGCATGCAGAATATATAAGATCCGGGATGAGGGAACGCAGAGGTATATAGATGAACTGCTCGAGATGGCCGGGCTTACGGAATATCAGAATGCATATCCGGCAGAGATCTCGGGAGGAGTCATGCAGAGAATAGGAGTGATACGTGCAATGGTCCACAAACCGGAGATATTGCTGATGGATGAGCCGTTCGGCGCGTTGGATGCCATGACGCGGGAGAAGCTGGATATGGAGATACTGGATATCTGGAAGAAGTTAGGAACGACGGTGATTTTCATTACCCATAATGTCGAAGAGGCAGTTCTTTTGTCAGACAGGGTCTATGTGATGGGGACGAATCCGGGAAGGATCACCAGAGAGATTACTTTGGATCTGGAGAGGCCAAGATCGCTTGATCTGCTCACAGAGCGGAAGTTTCAGGATTACTGTGCGGAATTGACAGAATGTATCGGACACGTGGATCTTAGGAAGGTCAAGTAAAGGGGGAGAATGGAATGAGCCGGATGCTGGATGAGACGAAAGAGAAAAGAATAATTGAGAGAAGACGAAAGAACCGGATATCTAAGATCTCTTCTGTTGCGATGCCGATATTGGGTATTGTGATGTTGTTCCTTATCTGGGAGCTGTGGGTTATCCTGGGGGATTTCCCTACCTGGCAGATATCAAGGCCGTCTTTGATCATACGGTCTATGTTGGAAGATTTCGAATTGTATTGGCCGAATATCGTGAGAACGTTCACGTCAATATTGAAGGGATGGGTCGCTGCATGTTTGATCGGAGTAGTCATGGGTGCGCTTATGGCGAACTATGCGCTGCTTGGAACAACGCTTACGCCGTATATTAATCTGCTGTGTACGCTGCCGGTCATCACGTTGGTGCCGATGATGTATGTGTTTATGGGAATCGGGAGGGATGTCATTATCATAGCGATCATACTGCAGTCCTTTGCTATTGTGACGATGAATTCCTCGACTGGTTTCATGAATGTCCCGGTAATGCGAATCGAGCTTATGACATCTCTGCGGGCGACGAAGAGACAGACTTTTTTTCAGTGCATGTTTCCGTCGGCGATCAATAACGTATTTACCGGAATGAAGTTATCGGCGATATTTGCAACTACGACGTGCGTGGCGGCTGAGGTCAACGGGAGTACGGTAGGACTCGGGGCTCTCGTGATCGAGGCAAAGACCTACGTCAGGACGGATCAGATGTTTGGTTCTATTCTTTTTATTGCGATCATAGGCGTGTTCTTCTACATGCTTTCGGATGCGCTGGAGGCTGTACTTGTCAAATGGAAAGAATAGAAAGAACATACATAACAATCAAAAAACAAAGAAAAGGAGTGAAAGGTTATGAAGAAACGTATGGTGGCGTTATTGACGGCAGTGGCAATGCTCGTGGTTTTGGGAGGTTGTTCCTCATCTTCCCAATCAGAGAAGGACGGTGCAGGCAAACCAGAAGAAAAGAAGGAAGAAGCAGGAGGCGCGGAGGATACGGGGGAGCTTCAGACGGTGAAGGTTGTTATGCCAAGAGATATCGAATGTCTGGATGATATGGCGATGTGGATCGGGGATTCGCAGGGGTATTTCGAGGAGCAGGGATTGAAGCTGGAGATGATCTCGGGTTCCAATCCTTCTGATATCCAGATGGTATCGACCGGACAGGCAGACCTGGCGTGCCCGTCGCCGAATGTAACGATGGCGCAGATTGAAGCGGGAGTACCTGTCAAGATTGTTTCGGGATATGACGCGATCAATATCTATGGATTTTCCGCAGTAAACGGTAAGGGGATCGATACATGGGAAGACCTTAAGGGTAAGACGATCGCTCTGGGCGACGCTTCCTGGGAATCTATTGCGGCTCCGACACTGATTGCGGCAGGCCTGGATCCGGAAAAAGATGTGGAGTACGTGGTGAACGGTGATTCCCGTTACCAGATGGTATCAGAGGGACAGGTGGACGTACTGTTTACATGGATATCGGAGTATGAACAGCTAAAGGGCATGGGCTATGATTTCAACTATCTTGACGGAAGTGAGATTCTGGAAGTATTCGGTGCATCCTGGGTTGCAGGAACAGATTTCTTTGATGAGAAGGGAGAGACGCTTCAGAAGTTCTTATATGCACTTCAGAAGTCTATCTATTTCATGTATCTGAATCCTGAGGCGGCAGCAGATATCACATGTAATCAGTTCCCGGAGATCGAGGTAGAATGGGACGGCGCTCTGGGCTGCGCAAACGGACGTGTCGGACAGGCTTTGGGCGTAGAAGGAAGCCTGGAAGAGTATTTTGTTGACGAGGTCGGCGTCGGGTATATGTCGGACGAGGCATGGAACACAGTTATTGATAATGCGGTCAAGGCGGGTGTTATCAAGGAGAAGCTTAATGTAGAAGACTGTTATTCAGATGAATTGCTTCCAGAATTGCTAAGTGATGAGGACAAGGCAGACGCCAAGGCAGACGCAGAGGCTTACCAATGTACGTCCAAGGTGTATGAGTCGGCGCATTAATGCCGCGGACTGTTGAATGAGAAATGCCCGGGATCCCTGCAGGAGTTCTTCCGGCAGAAGGATCCCGGGGAAATATATAACAAGTAAAGGGGATTATGTATGAAGTGGATAAAAGAAGTATTTAAAACAGAGAAGCCCATTGTTGCGATGTGCCATCTGCAGGCATTGCCGGGAGATCCGGCGTACGACGCGAAAGGCGGAATGGCAAAAATCGTTGAGATGGCACGGCAGGATTTCCTGGCGCTGCAGGAAGGCGGAGTGGATGCGGTAATGTTTTCGAACGAATTCAGCCTGCCGTACCTTAAGAAGGTCAAACCGGAGACGACGGCTGCAATGGCAAGAGTTATCGGAGAATTAAAAGCTGAGATCAGGATTCCGTACGGCGTCAATGTTCTGTGGGATCCGTATGCGTCGCTTGATTTGGCTGCGGCGGTTAACGCCAAGTTTATCAGGGAGATCATGAGCGGAGTATATGCGAGCGATTTTGGGCTGTGGGATACAGATACCGGTGACATTTACCGGCATAAAAAGGCATTGGAGCTGGATGATGTAAAGATGCTGTTCAATATTGTCCCGGAGTCTGCAAGGTACTTAGTGGAAAGGCCGATCGAAGAGATCGCGAAGACAACTGTATTTAACAATAAACCGGATGTTATCTGCGTATCAGGGACGAATGCGGGAGCGGCTACAGATGTGAATGTACTGAAGAAGGTTAAGGATGCTCTTGCGGACACGGCGGTATTCGCCAATACCGGATGCAGAGAAGAGACGATCGAAGATATCCTTAAAATTGCCGACGGAGCGGTTGTGGGGACGACATTTAAGAAGGACGGCAGATTCGAAAACCAGGTCGATCAGGAGAGAGTCCTGCGGTTTATGGAACGGGTCGAGAGATCAAGATAAGGAGAATGCCATGATAGATGTAAAAGAAGTTTTGATGGAGTTCATGCGTACACCGGCGCCGGCAGGCTATGAAAAAGAGATGTCCTATAAGATGAAAGGATATTTTGAGAGGTTCTGTGATGAGGTGTTCATTGATAATGTAGGAAATTGTATCGGGAAAATAGACGGAACAGATCCGAAGGCCCCGAAGATCATGTTCATTGGCCATATGGATTCGGTCGGACTTGTTATCAGGCATATTGATGAGGATGGATTTGCCGGGGTCAGCCGTTTGGGCGGAACGGAAGAGAAGGTTCTTGCCGGGTCAAAATTCCTTGTAAGAAGCGAGGACGGGCAGTGGTATCCTGCTTTGATTGGCCCCAAGGCGCATCATGTGACGCCGCCGGAAGAGAAGTATGTGGTAGAGAATGTTAATCAGGTCTATCTTGATCTGGGAGCAGGATCGAAGAAGGAATTAGAAGAAAAGGGAATACATATCGGCTGCCCGGTGGTTTATAAGCCGGAAGCGACAGAACTGATGGATGACAAAGTAACAGGTACGTCTGTGGATAACCGGGGAGCGTGCGCTGTCTTAGTGAAGATGGCGGAATTGCTGCATCAAAACAGGCCCGTCTCCAGTGTCTATCTGGTCGGAACCGTATGGGAAGAATTCAATTTAAGAGGCGCGATCCTGGCGGCAAGGCATATTGCTCCTGATATCTGTATATCCCTTGATGTTGCACTGGCAGGTGATACGCCGAATCTGAAGGGTGTCTTTGATGTGGAACTGGGGAAGGGGCCCTGTACGGAACTGCTTACGTTCCACGGAAGGGGAACGCTGAATGGGGTTCTGCCCTGTGAAGGGCTGTTTCGGCTCGCGAAGGAGGTCTCCGGGGATATGGGGATATCGCTGCAAAGAACGGTTGCCTATGGTATGCTGATGGATTCCTCTTATGTGCAGTTAGAGGGAAAGGGCGTGGCGACTCTGGATATGGGATTCCCGGCAAGATATACACATACGCCGGCGGAGGTATGCTGTGTACGGGATATTGAACAGTTGGCCGGCTTATGCAGCGGGATGGCCCAAAGAGTGAATGCGGATATGGAATTAAAACGCTTTTAAGTTGAAAAGGCCTATTGCGTGAGGTATAATGATTATGAAAACAAGGTATTTTATGGGGATAGATATAGGGACATATGAGAGCAAGGGGGCTGTCATAGACGAACGGGGTAAGGTCATTACGACTTACTCCTGTCCGCATGTTATGGAGACGCCGAAGCCGGGATATGCTGAACATGATGCCGAGGCAACCTGGTGGAAGGATTTTTGTGAGATCAGCAGGAAGCTGATTGAGGATTCGGGTATAGAGCCGGAGGAGATCGAGGCGGTTGGATGCAGTACGATCGCTCCCTGCTGTCTGCCGGTGGATGAGAAGCTGCGCCCTCTGAGGAAAGCGATCCTGTACGGAGTGGACGTCCGGGTCGGAGAAGAGATCGAATATCTGGAGAATACTTTTGGAAAGGAAGAGCTGTTCCAAAAGTGCGGAACGCCGATCACGTCTCAGTCAGCCGGTGCGAAATTACTCTGGATAAAGAACCATGAACCGGATATCTATGCGAAGACATATAAATTTATTACAGGAAGTACCTACTTAACAGCGAAACTGACCGGTGAATTTGTGATAGACCGTTATACGGCAGCATGCTGGACGCCGATGTACAACATCGGGAAGCAGGATTGGGAAGAAGACCTGTCGCTGTTTTGCCGCCGGGATCAGTTGGCGGAATGCAGATGGTCGGATGAAGTGATCGGAACCGTAACGCCTGCTGCGGCTGCCGAGACCGGGCTTAGTGTTCATACGAAGGTGATTACGGGAACGGCTGACGCGTCTGCGGAAGCTTTCAGCGTGGGCGTAATGAAACCGGGCGATATGATGGTTATGTATGGTTCTTCCATATTTATTATTCATGTGGTGGAAAATTTTACCAATGACAGAAGATTATGGGCGGGGCCTTATCTGTTCCCGGGCACATATTCTATGGCGGCGGGAATGTCAACTTCGGGGACGCTTACCAGATGGTATAAAGAGCAGTTCGCAAGAGACGTGGCGGCAGAGGCAGAAGAGCGCGGGCAGAATGCTTATGAGGAGTTGGCGAAGAGAGCAGAGGATATTCCGGCAGGATCAAAGGGAGTGATCGTTCTGCCCTATTTCTCAGGAGAACGGACTCCGATCAATGATGTGAAGGCAAAGGGAGTGATATTCGGCCTGAATGTCCTTCATACAAGGGAACATATTTACCAGGCATGCCTGGAAGGGATCGGATACGGAATAGCGCAGCATTTTGATGTGTTTGAAGAGCGGAAGATAGAGACAAAGAAGGTAATGGCAGTAGGCGGCGGCACGAAAAATGAGAAATGGATCCAGATCGTATCGGATATCTGCGGCAGAGAACAGAAGGAAGCAGAAGAAACGATCGGGGCGGCATACGGAGACGCGCTGCTTGCCGCACTGAGCGTGAAGGTTTTTCGGACTCCCGATGAAGTGAATGAGATTATCAAGATACGAAAAGCTGTGAAACCAGATATGGAAAATCATGAATTATACCGTCCGTTAAAGGAGAAATACACGGATCTGTATCTGGCGACGAGAGAGATTATGCACCGGGACTGATACGGTAATATAGTTGATGAGAGGGATTGGCTTATGATCAGAAATGAGAGACTGGAATGTATTGAGCGGTATGTGATGGAGCACAAATACGCTTCCACAGAAGAATTAATGAAAGCGCTGAATGTATCTAAAGCGACTGTGCGCAGAGATCTGTCATTATTGTCTGACAGCGACAATCTGAAGATCGTCCGCGGCGGAGTTATGCAGCGCAATACGGAAAGTACGAAATATGAGCCGTCCTATGATGAGAAGATTATGATAAATGAAGACGAGAAAAGACGGATTGCAAAGCGGGCGAGCGAGCTGATCTCGGAAGGTACAACGATCGTGCTGGACTCCGGCACAACGATCCTGCATCTGACCGAAGAGATGAATCGATTTAAACAGCTTGTCGTTGCGACGTGTGATGTCCGAAATGCTGTCTCGCTGGCAAAATGCGACGACCTGGATGTTATGATGATCGGCGGGGGAATGATCAGGGGCGGATTTTTTACGGTGATCGGCAGTATGGTGGAGAAGATGATCAGGGATTTGAATTTCAATCAGGCATTCATATCCTGTGATGCGGTGAATATAAAAAACGGCGTCATGATCACGAATTTTGATGAGGTTCAGATTAAGCAGTCTATGATCGCGTCATCCCATGAAGTGATTCTTCTTGTAGATCACGGCAAGATCGAGTCGGTATCCTTCGGTTCATTTGCAAGCCTTGACCAGATCGACAAGATCATTACAGGGGTAGAACTGCCGGATGAAACATACAACAAATTCATAAGCCTGGGGATCGATATAGAGCGCGTATAAACATCTTTCAATTGAATCCAAATAAGTGTATAATAGCTTTTGAAGCACATAAGAAGCTAAGTGTACCTTAAAGGAGAAGAGAAGATGCTTGGAGAAAAACGAGGAAGAAAGCTTGATAAATATATGCCGGATTACGTGGTCTTCGACCTGGAGACGACCGGGACGAATTCTAACAGCGACGCAGTCATAGAGATCTCGGCGGTCAAGGTGAAGAAGGGCAGGGTCGAGGATGAATTCTCGACTCTGGTCAACCCCGAATGCCCGATTCCGTTCTATGCGTCGCAGGTCAATAACATCTACGACAGCATGGTGAAGGATGCGCCGGTGTTCAAGGATGCGCTGGCGAAGTTCAATGAATTCATCGGCGGCATGGTCCTGGTGGGACATAACATACACACGTTTGATATGAAGTTTATCTGGCGGGACGCAGAAAATTATTGGGGGAAGACGATCGCGAATGACTACATAGATACGCTGACGCTTGCCAGGCAGTGTCTTTGGCAGCTGTCCCATTATAAGCTGGTGGATCTGGCGTCCCATTATCACATATCAGCAGACGGGGCGCACCGTGCGCTTGCGGACTGCCGTATGAATCAGAAGGTGTTCGAGATGCTGGGGAAGGAGCTGGAATCTCCGGCGGTGAAGGCGAATACGAGGACTTGTCCGAAGTGCGGGCAGTTCCTTAAGAAGCGCAGCGGGAAGTTCGGTGAGTTCTGGGGCTGCAGCGGGTATCCGGCATGCAGATACACAGAGAATATTTGAAATAAGCAGAGGATTCGGTACGTTACGGTACTAATCCTCTGCTTTTATCTTCCGCAATATCTTTTCCACAAATACCTTGGCGTGTTCGAGGTCCAGACTGTCGGGATGTGTCAGCGCCGCGTCGAAGTTGCGGATGCACAGGTTGATCTGTGAGGCGTTCTTGTCGGTGCGCAGGGCTTCGTATTTCTGGCGGACCCGGTGGGGCATCTTGCCCTGGCAGATAAATGCGCCCAGATAGTCGTTGTCGGATTCGATCCACGCGTTGGCGCTGTACTCAATGGCGCTGTAATACTCGGGCGAATCGCCCATCCCGCAGGTTCCGAAGAGGGCGATCTGCTTGCCGCTTAATCCGCTTAGGAAGTCGCTGACGGCCATGCTGCAGGAACCCTGGTGTACGCAGAATCCGATGAAATAGACCCTGGCTTCCGGGATCGTCTTGTCGGTTGTGATATCGATCAGATCTTTTGAGGTGCCCGGAAGATGGGAGAAGATAGTTGCGGCTATTTTCTTCGTATTGCCGGATTCACTTTGATACAGTACAAGATATTCGATCATGGCCTGGCCTCCTTTCCTGGATCGTGGGGAAATGATTTAGATATAACCGCCCGGTACGCCTCCGCAGCACATTCCGCTGCCGCAGCACAGATTGCACAGGATATTGGCGATACAAAGCTTCGTACACCAGCTGCTTCCGACGGTGTATGTAGTCTCGTAGGGGTCTTGCTGCCGCTGATACCAGCTTCCGCCGCTCTGGAAACGGTTGACCAGAAGTTGGTACTGGAAATTATTGGGTTCAAGGCGGAGCGCTTCCTGGGCGTGCTGCAGTGCGATCACATTGTTGCCGATGCCGGAATTGGCAAGCGCGCTGTAATAGAACCAGCGTGCGTTCCGGTCTCTGATCCCGTTGAGGAGGTTCAGAGCTTCCCGGTAATGACGGCTGCTGATGAAGTTGCTGGCTGCCTTCATATGGAGGTCGTCTTCCGATTCGGTGGGACCGGCGTCTGCCTGACGATACTGTCCGCTAAAGCCGCGGAAGCTGCCGAATCCGCCGAAGCTGCCGAATCCGCCGAAATCACCCGACGGATCATAACCGTCCTGGGCGCTGCCGGAAGTCTGGTATTCACGTTCCTGCATGATCTGCTGATACGCCTGCTGAACTTCCTTGAACCGTGCTTCGGCCTGATCCTTGTTGGGATTGTTGATATTGGCGTCAGGGTGGTATTTGCGGCTTAAGCTTCTGTATGCTTTTTTGATCTCTTCATCTGAGGCGCTCTGTGATACGCCTAAGACGCTGTATGGATTTATCATGGTTATACTCCTGAAACTGACTGAATGATCTTACCCGGTTGGGTATGGCAAACTCAGCGCCGTGATGTTACTTCTGTGTAACGGCACCACACGCCAGAATACAATATATTGCGAAGAATGTCAACATGCAGAAGAATCGGCAGCTTCTCGAATTCCCGGGAGCATTCCGCCATCATCAGGGTCAGCAGATGCCGGCTGTTTTCTGCAAAAGACGAGTCTTTCTGATACGCTTCTTTGAATGGGTTATAGGTTCCTGCTGCGATATCCTTTTCTACATCCTCGTAAGCATCCATCAGATAGATGAATTTGCCCAGGAAGAAACCGATCTTTCGGAGAGAAGGTTCCCACTCGTCCCTGCGGCAGGCGAAGATCTCTGACATAATATTGCCGAAGATTCCCGCCATCAGATCAATGTTCTGTTCGTTCTGCCGTTCCAGCTCGGACAGCCTTCGGAGATTATCCGATACGGCCGCAATTTTATGAGGGTATTGCTGCCGGATCGTTCTCATATGAGGATATAAGAGCCGGGCTTCGATGTAACGCCGCCGTCTGCGTTCGTCTTCCCAGTCGTCCTTGCACTTGAAATAAGAGAGGATGAGATTGACGGCGGCGGCGTAATCCGTGTATTCGTTGGTTCTGGCCAGGTGCTTTTCCAGAGGATGAGCGATGCAGTTCACCGTCTCTTTTCTGGTATCCGGTTCGTACAGCCCGGTCAGAAGTACGATGAGAAAGGTCATATCATAAGATAAAGTAATCTGTCCGCGGATGCCGTAAGATTCTTTCAGACGCTTGCAGAGTCCGCAGTAGTAGGAGTGATATACGTCATAATCTTTGAATTTCATCTCGGCCTTGTTGATTGCGATATATCCAAACATGTAGTTATCCTCATTAGCTGTTCTTGATAAAGGTTGCGCTGCATTTCGGGCAGCGGATCTCTATGCGTCCCTTGCCTCTCGGGATGCGGATCTTCTGCCGGCAGGCCGGACATTTGTAGATGTGGTGGGTCCTGCGCTGTATCATCAGGTTCTTCTGCCGGTAAACGGCGGTCCGCAGCTTATATGTTTTGTTCAGATACCATTGGTTCTCCGAAGAGCGCTTGTAGATATTCCGTGAAAACATGCGGAAATAAGAATAGATGATGCAGAACCAGGATACAAGCGACAGGATCATGCTGTGATTCCAGCCTGCAAGCACCATGGAGACCACACCGGTAATAATTGTAAATTTGCCCAGAGAATCCATTCCGTAGCGTCCGTACATAAAGCGAATTAATTTTTCTTTCAAGTAGATCAACCTCCTAAATATATCTTTAATCATACGCTGACCGGCAGGAAAGTCAATAAATTGCCGATAAAAAATATATAAAGTTTTTAAAGTCTTTATAGTGAGAATGGTTCGTGATATAATGAAAATCATGCAAACGGAAAATGGAGTTTTGAATATGAATAAATTAACTAAACTGATCAGAGAGGATATGAAGCCGGCACTTGGCGTGACGGAACCGGGGGCGATCGCGTTTGCGGTGGCAAGCGCTAAGGCTCATGTGCAGGGTGAGATTAAGAGAGTGCGAGTGTCTCTGAATTCGGGGATGTATAAGAATGCGTATACCTGCGGCATCCCGAATTCCACACGTTTCGGCAATCTGTATGCGGCGGCGCTCGGCGCAGCGGCAGCCGATGCGGGCAGGGGACTGGAGTCCTTAGCAGAGATTACGCCGGAAGATGACGAGAGGGCTGCGCGGCTGGCAGATGGCGGGGCGGTCGAGGTAGTTATGGATCATATTGGTTCTGATATCACTATTGACGCGGAAGTGGAGACCGAAGAAGGATGCTGCACGGTGCATATCCGGGACAGTCATACGAATATTGTATCCATAGAGAAGAATGGGATACAGATCTATGAGGGCGCGGACGGGCAGCCAGATGCAGAAAATATAGCTGACAGATATGCAGGAGGGGAGGATGCAGCCGGGGGAGACATACCGCTGATTCATCAGTATTCCCTGAATGATATATTAGAATATGTCAGAGATGTACCGGAAGAGGAGATCGATTTCATACGGGATGCATTTGCCATGAATATGGAATTGCTGGAGGAAGGAATGGCGTCTGAGCGGACGGTGATCACGAAGAGCCTTCTGAAGGAGAACGGCGGCAGCGTGATATCGTCAGATGCCCTCAGAACGGCGCAGCTATTGTGCAACGGCGTGATCGAGGCCAGAGTGCTGGGGCTTGGCAGGCCGGCGATGAGCATTACAGGAAGCGGTGCCCATGGGATCATCGCGACGATGCCGCTTCTGGCATGGTATAAGACGGAAGGCTGCCAGGGATCACGCTTTGGCAGACAGGCAGAGAGCAGGTGCAATACGGCAGATGAATCCGTTCTTCTCAGGGCGGCGGCGCTGAGTTTCCTGATCACGATGTATATTAAGGAGTATTCCGGCAGGCTGTCGGCGTTCTGCGGATGCGGGATCGCAGCGGGAACAGGGATGGCGTGCGGTCTGGCATTGATGAGAGGAGCGGACGCATCGGCGGTTGGAAGAGTGATCCAGAATATGGCGAGCGGACTGACCGGCATGATCTGCGACGGGGGGAACCACGGATGCGCGATGAAAGGGATCGTGGCGGTGGACGCGGCCTTCAGGGCGGCGGACCTGGCGATGGACGGCGTATGTATCGGCAATATCCATGGGATAAACGGCAGGACGCCGGAGGATACCATGAGGCATATGGGGATGATCGCGTCTCCGGGCATGGTTGAGACGGAGAAAACGATTGTAGAGATTATGGAGCAGAAATGACAGGAGTGTAAGTATGGGAGAAGTCAGAAAGAAGAGCGGTAACAATGCAGGCAGCAGGCAGCCAGACGGCAAGAGCATCCGAAGCGGACGGCAGGCGGACGGCAAGAGCATCCGAAGCGGCAGAGAAGGCGCCGGAGCGCACGGCAAAAAACGTCCGGTCCGGGGAGAAGACGCAGTAGACGAGCCGAGAAGAGGCCGAAGAAGGAGAGGGAGAGGTTCTAAGGGGAAGGGCATTCTGTCGAATCTGATACTGGTGGCGGCGATCGCGGTATTCTGTGTCTCCGCGTATCAGCTGTTCAAGATCGGCAAGGGATATTATGACGGGAGAAGCGAATATGACAAGATCCGCGAGCTGGCCATTGAGACGAAGGAAGAGGATGACGGCGGGAATCAGCCCAGATATCAGGTGAATTTTGATGAACTGACAGCGCTCAACTCCGATACTATCGGCTGGATCCGTTTTGATCCTGAACCTGCGATCATTAATTACCCTGTTGTTCAGGGCAGGGATAATCAGGAATATCTGCATAAGACGTTCTCGGCAAATGATAATTCGCTGGGTACGATATTCTTAAATGTGGAGAATAATCCGAACTTCCGGGATCAGAATTCGATCCTGTACGGCCATCGGATGAAGGACGGTTCTATGTTCCGGCATCTGCAGGATTATGAAGACCGGGCGTTCTGGGAGGCGAATCCGTATTTTTATATCTATACACCGGACGGGCAGGAGTTGATATACCATATCTATTCCATGGGAGAGGTGCTGGATACTTCGGACACATATCTTACTGTGTTCAATACAGAAGAGGATTATCAGAATTTCCTGAATATGACGAAAGAAGTATCTCTGTATGATACGGGCATCGAGGTGACGACCAGTGATACGATCGTTACCTTGTCGACCTGCACCAGCGCCAGCGACGAACACCGGTTTGTAGTACGGGGTGTACGGGTGAGAGAGGGAGACCAGTGATGAGAAGAGATTACACATATGAAGTCGGGGATATTGTCACATTGAAGAAGCAGCACCCTTGCGGAAGCAAGGAGTGGGAGATCTTAAGGGTGGGTGCGGATTTCCGCCTGAAATGCTTAGGATGCGGACACCAGATCATGATCGCGCGCAAGCTTGTCGAAAAAAACACGAAAGATTTGCGCAAAAAAGCTTGAAACAAGCATCCTGTTATGGTATCATATTAATCCGTGATACAATATATCCTTGCTCCCACATAAGCTGAGCGGGGGCCAAAAGACCAGAAGGAGGTGCAAAGGCGACATGAACAAATATGAATTAGCTGTTGTTGTCAGTGCAAAGATCGAAGATGACGAGAGAGCACAGGTAGTCGAGAAGGTGAAAGCTTTAGTAGAGCGTTTCGGCGGCCAGATCTCTGATGTCGATGAATGGGGTAAGAGAAGACTGGCTTACGAGATTCAGAAGATGAGAGAAGCATACTACTATTTCATCCACTTCGATGCTGAAGCTGATGTCCCGGGCGAGATTGAACAGAGAATCCGCATCATGGACAACGTGATCAGATATTTATGCGTTAGACAGGAAGCATAAGCAGGAAGTAGAGGTAATTATATGAATAAAGTAATTTTGATGGGACGCTTGACACGAGATCCAGAAGTGAGATATTCACAGGGCGGCGAGAACCCGCTGGCGATCGCAAGGTTTACGCTGGCTGTTGACCGCAGATTTAAGCGCGACGGAGAAGCGACCGCAGATTTTATCAGTTGCGTGGCTTTCGGAAGGCAGGCGGAGCATGCCGAGAGGTTTTACCGCCAGGGCTTGAAGATTGTGATCACCGGACGGATTCAGACCGGAAGTTATACCAACAAGGACGGCGTGAAGGTGTACACGACAGAGGTTGTTGTAGAAGAAC
Source organism: Lachnospiraceae bacterium (assembly GCA_910575835.1). GTDB lineage: Bacteria > Bacillota > Clostridia > Lachnospirales > Lachnospiraceae > Sporofaciens. The sequence goes on from CAJTGB010000031.1 coordinate 42,587, forward strand.
AGGAATTTGCCGAGAGCAAGGCTGTCAGTGACGCTAATGCCGGAGGATACCGTTCTGCTCCCACACCGGCACCAGCGCCGGCTCCGGTATCGGATGCAGGTGACGGCTTCATGAATATTCCGGATGGAATTGATGAAGAATTACCGTTTAGCTAGAATTTGGGCTGTTCTGCAGTGTAGTGCAGAACTTCATTAGAACGTGAAAGGAGAGTAGAACACCATGGCTTACGATAAAGGTAATCGCCCGGAAGGCGGCTTCAAGAGAAGAGGCGGCGGACGCAGAAGGAAGAAAGTATGCGTATTCTGCGGCAAAGAGAATAATGAGATCGATTACAAGGATGTAGCGAAGTTAAGAAAATACATCTCTGAGAGGGGCAAGATCCTTCCAAGAAGAATCACAGGAAACTGTGCAAAGCACCAGAGAGCTCTGACAGTAGCGATCAAGAGAGCGCGTCACATTGCCCTGATGCCTTATGTACAGGAGTAATTGAATACTGTATAGCAGATTATTAAGACTGCCGCACCGATAGATATATATGATCGGGCGGCGGTCTTTTTAACTTGCTTTTGAGTCTCTTTTTTGGTACATTAAGAGTAAGGAATTGTGCAGTGACGGACTGAGGGTTCCTGAGGAACTATGCGGTATGATTTTCCCGGTAGAAAGGATAGTTGAAGGTATTATATGATAGTTGAAGTGATTGGCAGTAAGAAGGAACTGGAGAACGTGAGACCGTTTCATATAGGGCATCTTCTGTGGGGGACAAGATCCATTCCGAAGACTTACGGATACCTGGGATTTGTTCCAGATGAGGGGTTCTGTCTGAAGATGGTATGTGAGGAGAAGGAGCCGCTTCGCACCTATGAGAATTTTCTGGATCCCGTTTACAGGGACAGTGCGATGGAGGCATTTTTTCAGTTTGAGCCGGAAAGGGGCGGACGGGAGTCGTCGATCTATCTTAATTTTGAAGTGAATGCCAATGGGGCGCTGTTGGCTGCGTACGGCAGCGGACGAACGTACAGGACATATTTCTCCAAGGAAGAGTTGGATGCGTTTGGATGTACGGCCAAGGTAGAGGAGAAGAGATGGAGCTTTTCGCTGTGTATTCCGCTTCGGATACTGGAGGATGTCTATGGTCCGCTGAAGCTTGGAAGGGGAAGCAGATTCACCTGTAATTTCTATAAGATATCGGAGTCGAAGCAGATTGAGCATTACGCGTCATGTTTTCCGATCAGGTCAGAGATCCCAAGCTTCCATGTGCCGGAATATTTCGGGGAAGCCTGGATCGGAGGGTGCAGCCATGGGGACACGCATTTATTATATTTCCCTCATTCGGGGGTTAATATAAAAGAAAGAAACGATAATCAGGAGGAGTTTTTCATGAAGATTTACAAAGCAGCAGATTACAAAGAGATGAGCAGAAAGGCAGCCAATATCATCGCATCGCAGGTTATTATGAAGCCGGATTGCGTATTGGGGCTGGCGACGGGTTCTACACCGATCGGAACGTATGAGAGACTGGTTGAGCTGTATGAGGAAGGGGATCTGGATTTTTCCGATGTGAAGACGGTTAACCTGGATGAGTACAAGGGGCTTCCCCGCACTAATGATCAGAGCTATTATTATTTTATGCATGATAACCTGTTCGATAAGGTCAATATTGATCCGGCGAATACGAATCTTCCTGACGGAATGGAGCCGGACAGCGATCAGGAATGTGCGAGATATGAAGACCTGATCCGTTCTCTCGGCGGGGTCGATCTGCAGCTTTTGGGACTGGGACATAACGGACATATCGGATTCAATGAGCCGGCGGACGCGTTCGACAAGGAGACTCACTGTGTAGATCTGCAGGAGAGCACCATTGAGGCGAACAAGAGATTCTTCGCTTCGGCGGATGAGGTTCCAAAGCAGGCATATACCATGGGGATCGGGACGATCATGCGGGCGAAGAAGATCCTGATCGTTGTGAGCGGAGAGGATAAGGCGGATATTGTGGCGAAAGCGTTCTTTGGCCCGGTGACTCCTGCGGTTCCGGCATCTATCCTTCAGATGCATGGGGACGTGACGTTAGTGGCGGACGCTGCGGCTTTGTCTAAGATCCCAGAGTAGAGTGTGATCAGTGAGTGTGTGTTGTCTTAGCCAGAGTTGTTAGTTAGAAATATGAGAGGTACGAAAATGGATGATCATAAGAGAGGACGGGTAACGATCCCGACAGATGTAGATGTGGTCCCGGAGACATTAGAACTTGTGAAGCGCTGGGGAGCGGATGCGATCCGTGACTGTGACGGGACGGAATATCCTGAGGAGCTTAGGAATGTAGATGCGAAGGTGTATTCTACTTATTATACCACGAGAAAGGACAACGAGTGGGCGAAAGCCCACCCGGAGGAGATCCAGCAGATGTATATCATGACTCCGTTTTATAATGCGGAGGGAGATACGCTTCGGATTCATCTGATGAACCATCTGTATCCTGATATGCTTGCGGTGAATTGCCGGGATGATATTCGGAGATGGTGGGAGGTCATTGACCGGACTACGGGCGACGTTGTAGCGCATGAGGCTGGGAAGAACGGAGAGGAAGACTGCGGCACGGACGAAGCTGCGGCCGGATGGCGCTATGAGGAGGACGCGGGCGACGTCGTGATCACGCATGCGAAGGAATTCCATGATTATACGGTGAGTTTTCTTGCGTATATTATGTGGGATCCGGTCCATATGTACAATGCGGTGACCAACGACTGGAAGGATGTGGAGAAGCAGATCACCTTTGACGTGAGACAGCCGAAGACCAGGGAATTCTCCATGGAGCGTCTGCGGCGGTATATTGCGGATAATCCGCATATTGATGTGATTCGCTATACTACATTCTTCCACCAGTTTACACTGATCTTCGATGAGTTTGCCCGGGAAAAATATGTAGACTGGTACGGATATTCAGCGTCGGTAAGTCCGTATATCTTAGAGCAGTTTGAGCGGGAGGCAGGATATCCGTTCCGGCCGGAGTATATTATCGATCAGGGATATATGAACAATACCTACCGGATCCCGTCTAAGGAGTTCAGGGATTTTCAGGATTTCCAGAGAAGAGAGGTCGCAAAGCTTGCCAAAGAGATGGTGGACATCACGCACGAGTGCGGAAAAGAGGCGATGATGTTCCTTGGAGATCACTGGATCGGTATGGAGCCTTTCATGGATGAATTCAAAGAGATCGGCCTGGACGCGGTCGTGGGAAGCGTGGGTAACGGCGCGACTCTGCGGCTGATCAGCGATATCGAGGGCGTCCGCTACACAGAGGGACGTTTCCTGCCGTATTTCTTCCCGGATACTTTCCATGAAGGAGGAGATCCTGTGAGGGAAGCGAAGGTTAACTGGGTGACGGCAAGAAGGGCCATCCTTCGCAAACCGATCGACCGTATCGGGTACGGCGGCTATCTGAAGCTTGCAATGGAATTCCCGGAATTTATAGACTATGTAGAAGAGGTCTGCGAGGAGTTCCGGGTTCTGTATGAGAATATCAAGGGTACGGTTCCTCATTGCGTGAAGAGGGTGGCTGTGCTGAACAGTTGGGGAAAGATGCGTGCATGGGGGAATCATATGGTGCATCATGCGCTCTACTATAAGCAGAACTATTCTTACGCGGGAGTGATCGAGGCGTTAAGCGGCGCGCCGTTTGATGTCAGATTTATCAGCTTCGATGATATCAGGAATGATCCGTCCATTCTGAATGATGTGGATGTGATACTGAATGTCGGAGACGCCAATACTGCTTACACCGGCGGCGAGAATTGGAAGGATGAGAAGATCGTGACGGCCGTCAAGAGATTTGTATACCGGGGCGGCGGTTTTATCGGGGTCGGCGAGCCTGCGGCATATCAGTGGCAGGGAAGGTTCTTCCAGCTGTCAGGCGTACTGGGCGTCGAGGAAGAGACCGGATTTACGCTGAATGTTGATAAATATAATTGGGAAGAGCATGAGCACTTCATCACGGAGGACTGTAAGGGAGATATCGACTTCGGAGAAGGCAAGAAGAATATCTTTGCACTTGACGGTACGGCTGTGATCCGTCAGAAGGACAAGGAAGTGCAATTGGCGGCGAATTCTTTCGGCGAAGGACGCGGGGTGTATATCAGCGGCCTGCCTTACAGTTTCGAGAATAACAGGCTGCTGTACAGGGCGATCCTGTGGGCTTCCGGTTCAGAGAAGGAGCTGTGCCGGTGGTTCAGCAGCAATTATAACGTAGAAGTGCATGCATATATTAAGAACGGCAAATACTGTGTGGTCAATAACACCTATGAGCCGCAGGAAACAACGGTGTACAAGGGAGATGGGACAAGCTTCGACCTTCAGATGAAGGCGAATGAGATTGTGTGGTATACAATTTAAGCTTTAGAATTAAGAGGGCGGAGGGGGATTAAAAACTCCCCTCCGCCATTGCTTTGATGGATAACGCATATTCCGAAGGCGTCATGCCGGTGACTTTCTTGAACTGCCGGGAAAAATAGTGGATGGAGGAATATCCCAGCTGTTCAGAGATCTGTGTAAAATTCAAACGGTTCGTCCGTATCATTTCCTTAGCGGCATTGATCTTCATCAGAGAAAAATATTCGATGATCCCAAGCCCGCAGTTGTCCTTGAAGATCTTCTGCAATTGGGACCTGCCGATCAGGTTGTCCTTGCAGATCTGTTCAATGGTGACGGAAGAGTGGATGCGGACTGCCAGATAATCCGTAACCCGGTTAAATATCTCGGCATCGCTCTTGCTCTTGGTTGATTTGAGGACTTTGGGGTCTGCGATCTGCCTGTGAGCGGCGTCGGAATATCTCCGTATCAGGTGAATCAGGAGTTGTTCTAAGTAAAGACAGATCAACTGCTCGGCGCCGAACAGCTCCGGCGTCTTTCTGGGCATGTTCTCCAGATACGGGTCATCCAGCCGGCAGTCGAAGCAGTGCCTTGCTTCGCTGATGATGCTGGCAAGGATGTTGCGCTCAACCTCATCGATCTTGAGCGTCTTCTTGCGGAAGAATGACATAGCCTCATCTTCGCACCAAAAGGAGATGACGACCAGATTCGGAGCGACCTCTCCGGTTGCCTGTACGTTGTGGAATTCATTGGGTTGATGGAATGTGATCTCGCCGTGCCTTAGCACGTAGTGCTCGGTGTCTGCCGTTACGAGAACTTCTCCCTTGTCGACGCAGATGAATTCCCAGAAGTCGTGGGATTCTCCTTCAAAAGAAAAATCGCTCATGTATTCGAAGTAGTGGATGCTGTAGATCTTACTGATGGATATAGATTTACTGAGTATGTTTCCGTTATAGCTCATGGTGTAACCTCTTAAATAATACAATTGACTATACTTATTCTACTGTATTTGCGGACAAATGAAAAGACAAGAAATGCAGATAGTGCAGATAGTGCAAATCATATAAAATATATTATAAAGATTTTTAGATATCTTTGTAATACAATGCAGATAAATGATTCTTATTGGTGCGCGTTAATATTAAAATGGAGGTAAAAGAGATGAAAAAACCTGTATTGGTGATCATGGCGGCAGGAATGGGGAGCCGTTATGGCGGATTGAAGCAAATTGACCCGGTGGACAGCGAGGGTCATATTATCATGGATTTTTCCATGTATGATGCAAGAAGAGCGGGATTTGAGGAAGTGATCTTCATCATTAAGCGTGAGAATGAAGCAGATTTCCGGGAGGCGGTTGGAAGCCGTGTTGAGAAATACATGAAGGTGTCTTACGCATTCCAGGAGATCGGGAATATTCCGGCGGGCTACGAAGTGCCGGAAGGCCGCAAGAAGCCTTGGGGAACGGCGCATGCGGTGCTGAGCTGTATCGATCAGGTGGACGGTCCGTTTGCAGTGATCAATGCGGATGATTATTATGGAAGAGAGGCATTCCAGTTGATCTACGATTATCTGTCCGCACACGAGGATGATGAAAAATACCGGTATACGATGGTAGGATATCTGCTTGGCAATACGGTGACAGATAACGGGCATGTGTCACGCGGTATCTGCGAGACGAATATGAACGGAGAACTGGTCAGCGTTGAGGAGAGGACAAGGATCGAGAAGCGTGACGGCGGGATCGCATTTACAGAGGATGACGGCGAGACCTGGACGGAGGTTCCCGGCGACGCTATCGTGTCTATGAATATGTGGGGATTTACGAAGAGCATATTAGACGAGATCAGGGACGGGTTCCCGGCATTTCTTGACAAAGGGCTTAAGAGCAATCCTATGAAATGCGAGTATTATCTTCCGGCAGTGGTGAGCCGCCTTCTGGAGGAAGGAAAGGCAACGGCGGCAGTTCTTAAGTCTGCGGACAAATGGTACGGTATTACATACAAAGAGGATAAACCGGTAGTAGTGGCAGCGTTACAGAAGATGAAGGATGAAGGAATCTATCCAGAGCATTTATGGGAGGAAGAATAATGGGGGAAGCATCACCGATTCAGATCGCAGAGGTAATAGCGAATTTCCAGTATAACGGAAGGCTTGTGAGAGGATGTGCCTATGGAAACGGGCATATTAACGATACGTATCTTCTGACATTCCAGATATCAGGAATGGGAAGCATCAAGGTAATCCTGCAGAAGATGAATAAGGATGTATTCGGCAAGCCGGAAGAACTGATGCAGAATGTGATGGGAGTTACCGCATATCTGCGGGAACAGATCATCAAAAAGGGGGGAGATCCTGAGCGTGAGACGCTGAATGTGATCCCCGCTTATGACAATAAACCATTTTACCGTGATTCTTACGGTGATTATTGGCGGTCTTATAAGTTCATCACGGATGCGACCAGCTATGACGTGGTGGAGAAGCCGGAGCATTTCTACGAGAGCGCGCTTGCGTTCGGGAATTTCCAGTGCATGCTGGCGGATTATCCTGCGGAGTCGCTGAATGAGACGATCGAGGGATTCCATGATACGAAGGCAAGGTTCGCAGTGTTCAAAAAGGCTGTGGAAGAGGATGTGATGGAGCGTGCGGCTTCTGTGAGGGATGAGATCCAGTTTGTTCTGGACAGAGAGGACGTTGCCGACTGCTTCTCTGAACTTCAGGCGAAGGGCGAGCTGCCGATCCGTGTAACGCACAATGATACGAAGCTTAATAATATTATGATCGATAATAAGACGGGGAAAGGTATCTGCGTGATCGACCTGGATACGGTTATGCCGGGACTTGCCATGAATGACTTCGGAGATTCGATCCGGTTCGGCGCCAGCACGGCGGCGGAAGATGAGAGGGATCTGACAAAGGTGTCCTGCGATATGGAACTGTTCGATCTGTATGCGAAAGGTTTCATAGAAGGATGTGCCGGAAGGCTTACGGACCGGGAGATCGAACTGCTTCCTATGGGGGCCAAGGTGATGACCTTCGAGTGCGGTATGCGTTTCCTGACGGATTATCTCCAGGGGGACCGATACTTCAAGATCCACAGAGAGGGACACAATCTTGACCGGTGCCGGACACAGTTCAAGCTGGTTGAGGATATGGAGAAGAAATGGGATATTATGCAGGATATTGTTAAGAAATATGGGTTCGCGGCCGGTTAGGCCGCGAATTGTGTTATATTAAGGAAATAATAATAGAAAACCCCTTGACAAGGGGGATTATTCGTAATAAACTAATCTAGCGTGCATCGGAAACGCCGTGTTTTTTGTATGTAAATATGTTTCCATGCAGCAGACGGGCGAAGGTCAGCCCGGAGGAATTGGCAACAAGAATGCAACTTATTATGATCGTAGGAGGTGAAAGAGAATGCCAACATTTAACCAGTTAGTAAAGAAAGGACGTCAGACATCTGTTAAGAAGTCTACAGCTCCAGCACTCCAGAAAGGGTATAACTCTTTGAGGAAGAGAAGTACGGACGCATCCGCTCCGCAGAAGAGAGGCGTATGTACCGCTGTTAAGACAGCTACACCTAAGAAGCCTAACTCAGCTCTTAGAAAGATTGCCAGAGTTCGTCTGTCTAACGGTATCGAGGTAACAAGCTATATCCCGGGAGAAGGACACAACCTTCAGGAGCATAGCGTTGTTCTGATCCGCGGCGGAAGAGTAAAAGACCTTCCAGGTACCAGATATCATATCGTTAGAGGTACACTTGATACAGCAGGTGTTGCAAAGAGAAGACAGGCACGTTCTAAATACGGCGCTAAAAGGCCGAAAGATGCTAAAAAGTAAACCTGAACACTTAGCGAGGTATTTGCGAGCTTAGTGTGAAGGTTGTTCTTCTGAACGAAGAGAAGAAGAACTTCACTTAGAAGGCTAGGGAGAAGAAGGACTTCATCTGAAGGCGGATACTCTGAGTGAAACGAAGGGTATCATCGTTACAATTTAAGTAGTCACAAACAGAACTATGATTAAGTAAGTTGCAAGATATAGAGAATTGCACTACACAGTATCATTAGAGGACACATGTGAGTACCGATGAATTAATCAGTGCGTCCGCAAGGATTGCACAGTTATGTTTAAGGAGGGAAGGACCGTGCCACGTAAAGGACATACTCAGAAAAGAGACGTATTAGCAGACCCATTATACAATAATAAAGTGGTTACCAAGCTGATCAACAATATTATGTTAGACGGTAAGAAAGGTGTAGCACAGAAGATTGTATATGGTGCATTTGACAGAGTTGCGGCAAAATCCGACAAGCCGGCAATCGAAGTATTCGAAGAGGCTATGAACAACATCATGCCTGTACTTGAGGTTAAGGCAAGACGTATCGGCGGAGCAACTTACCAGGTGCCGATCGAAGTAAGAGCCGACAGAAGACAGGCTCTGGCGCTTCGCTGGCTGACATTGTATTCACGCAAGAGAGGCGAGAAGACAATGGAAGAGAGATTGGCGAACGAGATTCTTGATGCATCTAACAACACAGGTGCATCTGTAAAGAAGAAAGAAGACATGCACAAGATGGCTGAGGCAAATAAGGCATTTGCTCACTATAGATTCTAGGAGGCAGCAAAAGAATGGCTGGAAGAGAATATCCGTTAGAGAGAACCAGGAACATCGGTATTATGGCGCATATTGATGCTGGAAAGACAACAACAACAGAGCGTATCTTATATTATACCGGTGTTAATCACAAGATTGGTGATACTCATGAAGGTACCGCTACAATGGACTGGATGGCTCAGGAACAAGAGAGAGGTATCACCATTACTTCCGCTGCTACAACATGTCACTGGACGCTGCAGGAGAACTGTAAGCCAAAAGAAGGTGAGTTAGAACACCGTATCAATATCATTGATACTCCGGGACACGTTGATTTTACGGTAGAAGTAGAACGTTCACTCCGTGTACTTGACGGTGCAGTAGGTGTATTTTGTGCTAAGGGCGGAGTTGAACCGCAGTCAGAGAACGTATGGCGTCAGGCTGACACATACAATGTACCGAGAATGGCATTTATTAACAAGATGGATATCTTGGGAGCTAATTTCTATGGTGCAGTAGAACAGATCAAGACCAGATTGGGAAAGAATGCAATCTGTATCCAGCTTCCAATTGGAAAAGAAGACGATTTCAAGGGAATCATCGATCTTTTCGAGATGAAAGCATATATTTACAATGATAATAAGGGTGATGATATTACGATCACCGATATTCCAGAGGATATGGCAGATGACGCAGAACTTTACCGTTCAGAACTGGTTGAGAAGATCTGCGAATTAGATGACGATCTGATGATGGCTTATCTGGAAGGTGAAGAGCCGACCGTTGATGAGTTAAAAACAGTTTTAAGAAAAGCTACCTGCGAGTGTACTGCAGTTCCGGTATGCTGCGGAACGGCTTACAGGAATAAGGGAGTTCAGAAGCTTCTAGACGCAGTTGTAGAATTCATGCCTTCTCCGCTTGACATCCCGCCGATTCAAGGCGTTGATGCGGATGGCAATGATACAGAGAGACATTCTTCTGATGAAGAACCGTTCTCAGCCCTTGCATTTAAGATTATGACAGACCCATTCGTTGGTAAGCTGGCATATTTCAGAGTTTATTCTGGTACAATGAACTCAGGTTCTTATGTATTGAATGCAACAAAGGGAAAGAAAGAGCGTGTCGGACGTATTCTTCAGATGCACGCTAACAAGAGAGAAGAACTTAGCAAGGTATATTCCGGAGATATCGCGGCAGCGATCGGATTCAAGTTTACAACGACAGGTGATACCATCTGTGATGAGCAGCACCCGGTAATCTTAGAGTCTATGGAGTTCCCGGAGCCGGTTATCGAGCTTGCGATCGAGCCGAAGACCAAGGCTTCCCAGGGCAAGCTTGGAGAGTCGCTTGCGAAGCTTGCGGAAGAGGATCCGACCTTCCGTGCGCATACTGATCAGGAGACAGGTCAGACGATCATTGCCGGAATGGGAGAGCTTCATCTGGAGATCATCGTTGACAGACTTCTCCGTGAGTTCAAGGTAGAGGCTAATGTAGGAGCACCTCAGGTTGCTTACAAGGAGGCATTTACCAAGGCAGTTGACGTAGATAGCAAGTACGCGAAGCAGTCCGGCGGACGCGGACAGTACGGACACTGTAAGGTTAAGTTTGAGCCAATGGATATCAACGGCGAAGAAGTATTCAAGTTCGAGTCTACAGTAGTCGGCGGCGCGATTCCTAAGGAATATATCCCTAAGATCGGGGAAGGTATCGAGGAAGCTATGCAGGCTGGTATCCTTGGAGGATTCCCTGTTGTAGGCGTTAAGGCGAATGTATACGATGGTTCTTACCATGAAGTCGATTCAAGTGAGATGGCATTCCACATCGCCGGATCACTGGCGTTTAAGGACGCTATGAAGAAGGCTGCTCCGATATTGTGCGAGCCTATCATGAAGGTTGAAGTTACAATGCCGGAGGAATATATGGGCGACGTAATCGGTGATATCAATTCCCGGCGCGGAAGAATCGAGGGTATGGACGACTTAGGCGGCGGTAAGATCGTACGCGGATATGTTCCGTTGTCCGAGATGTTCGGGTACTCTACAGACCTTCGTTCCAGAACACAGGGACGCGGTAACTACTCAATGTTCTTCGAGAAATATGAGCCGGTTCCGAAATCTGTTCAGGAAAAGGTATTATCGAATAAAAATGCTTAATTAAGTAAGAAAAGGCTTGAAAAACTGTATGATTTGAAATATAATCAATGTTAGCCGAGTAAACGTAAATATAATAACATGCCGTTAGCGGCACCGTAATAAGGAGGATTATTCAAAATGGCAAAAGCTAAATTTGAAAGAAACAAACCACATTGTAATATTGGTACAATCGGTCACGTTGACCACGGCAAGACTACTCTGACAGCTGCTATTACAAAGGTTCTGGCAGAGAGAGTTGAAGGTAACGCGGTAGTAGATTTCGAGAACATTGATAAGGCTCCGGAAGAGAGAGAGCGTGGTATCACAATTTCTACAGCACACGTTGAGTATGAGACAGAGAAGCGTCACTATGCACACGTTGACTGCCCAGGACATGCTGACTACGTTAAGAACATGATCACAGGTGCAGCTCAGATGGACGGCGCTATCCTTGTAGTTGCTGCTACTGACGGTGTTATGGCTCAGACAAAAGAGCACATCCTGCTTTCTCGTCAGGTAGGTGTTCCTTACATCGTTGTATTCCTTAACAAGTGCGATATGGTTGATGACGAAGAGCTTATTGAATTAGTAGAGATGGAAGTAACAGAGCAGTTAGAGGAATATGAGTTCACAGACTGCCCGATCATCAAGGGTTCTGCTCTTAAGGCACTTGAGGATCCATCAGGAGAGTGGGGAGATAAGATCATGGAGCTTATGGCTACAGTTGATGAGTATATCCCGGATCCACAGCGTGCAACAGATCAGCCATTCCTGATGCCTGTAGAGGACGTTTTCTCTATCACAGGACGTGGAACAGTTGCTACTGGTAGAGTAGAGCGTGGTGTTCTTCATGTATCTGATGAAGTTGAGATCATCGGTATCCATGAGGAGACAAGAAAGACTGTTGTAACTGGTGTTGAGATGTTCCGTAAGCTGCTTGACGAGGCTCAGGCTGGTGATAACATCGGTGCTCTTCTTCGTGGTGTTCAGAGAACAGAGATCGAAAGAGGACAGGTTTTGATCAAACCAGGTACAGTTAAGTGCCACAAGAAATTTACCGCTCAGGTATACGTTCTGACAAAAGATGAAGGTGGACGTCATACTCCATTCTTCAACAACTACAGACCACAGTTCTATTTCAGAACAACAGACGTTACAGGTGTCTGCAACCTTCCAGAGGGTGTAGAGATGTGTATGCCTGGTGATAACGTAGAGATGTCAGTTGAGCTGATTCATCCAGTAGCTATGGAGCAGGGTCTTACATTCGCTATCCGTGAGGGTGGTAGAACAGTTGGTTCTGGTCGTGTGGCTACGATCATTGAGTAATTAGTAAAAAGTTAGATTTTATGGGGCTTTCTGGAATTTCAGAAAGTCCCTTTTTGCTAAAATAATAACTTTGATTTAAATAAGTGGCTCTAAAATGGCTCTAAAAAATTAGTATTTTTCTTTTTTATGGGACAAGTCAAGAAAAAAATGCTATAATAAATACAGAAAAGTATCGACACATAACAAAAAATGTGCTAATGTTATGTCAATTCTCAATATCTTGGGCATACTCTATAAAAGGAGGTGCTTATGAGAAAAGGAGGTTTTAATATGTATTTAATTAAGGAAAAGTCAAAAACATCATTATATAAAAATTTTGAGCCAAGCTTTCCAAAGCATAAAGATGTAGAGATTCAAGCGCACGTTGCATATACAGTGGGAAATGATATGTCCAACAAAATGCAATCAACTATAAGATGTATGACAAAAATGATTGTTCGAGGATTTTCTAAGGGGGCGAATTAGGTTTGGAAGAAAACAAGGAAGAAAATAGTAATGAAACACAGAGTTTAGACAATGTAGATAAAGATAATTTGGAAGAAGCTGAATTAGAAGATGTTCTTGAGAGCGTACGACCAGAATATAGAAAAGTTATAGAAAGAATGATGATTTCTTCATCTATTCAAATGCGTAGTATATCTTCTCCCGAAACAGTGGTAATGAAAAAGTTAACACCGGATCATATTTCTAAGTATTTAGATGGTTCGGAGTTAGAAATGAAAAATAGCTATGCAGAGAAATTTCATAGAAAAATATTTACCTTTTTAACAATGATTGTGGCTATGGCATTTTTCATTCTTTTAGTTATTTTGCTAAAAGATAATCCAGATGTTATGGAAAAGATTATTTATACAGTTGGAGGTGTCGTGATTGGTGCCTTTGGTGGATATGGATTTGGAAAGAATAGAAATGATGAATAAAGTAGGGACTGATTTAAACTATTAAATCAGCCCCTTTTGTAATAAAATATGAATAGTATATGATAATTATTCGCTGTCGCACTGACTTTTCTTAAATTGCTGCTCCAAATGTTCATTTCGGAGTTTCATTCTTGTAGCACTGTCTATATCTTTATACACTTTCTTTGTCACTGGCAAGGTGGAGTAATCTGCAATTTTCTGTTTTTTCCAAATATCAAACATATCCTTTGCTTTGGATAAAGAGAATGAATAACATTCGGGCGAGGGTGGAGGAGATTGTGATGGAAGAAATTATATACTGTCTGTAAAATTGCGGAGCAGAAAAATCTGCTCTGTGTTCGTATGTATTTTTGTTGATATTCGGCGTTTTTGCTCTTATAATATTATTCATAAAATTATCTTAACCATATCTTATTATCTTATCCAAAATGGTCAAGATGTGGTTAAGAAATATAAGCAGAAAGAGATATAGGGATTCAATGGTTAGATAGGATTAGGGATTCGTTCCGTGATAACACCATGAAAACAAAAATCCGAAAAACCTCAGATACAAGGCGCATATCAAAGAAAAAACCATCGAAAAAGCCCTGAAAATCACACAAAATCACCCTGATTTCCACCACAGAAAACCGTGAGGGTGGTAGAACAGTTGGTTCAGGCCGTGTTGTTACGATACAAGATCTAGAAAAATTTGCTCAATGGATTTCGGTGAAGAAGAAGGCAAATAGGTCGGTACGGTAGTTGCGATACTGTGCCGAATGTATATTGAACTGATTCAATATGCAAGAGGAATCACCGTTTACACTTCCGTGGTCACCTTATCTCCAATTGATGAGCATTAAAGATGAAAATGAGCGAAAATTTGAAGTAATCATTGAAGATTATATGAAGTCTAAAGACAATTTAATGGATATGCTTAAGGCATATGTGAGCCATAGGGAAAATATTAAAAAGTTATTGAAGCAGATATAAATTGGATTTGGAGGAATGTGGTTATGTATATAAAATCAGAAAGATTTATTGTACCAAGCCGCTAGCGCGGCGGCTAGCCCTAAGTATGTGAAATTACACTTTTTTCTTAAAATTTTCATTTTTCACAAAATAATAGTAGCAGTTTTTGTATATATGTTTTATTGTTGAATCACCACAAGACAACTTAAAA
>CAJTGB010000032.1 GCA_910575835.1 Lachnospiraceae bacterium
TTTTTTGACTGGTTTGTCAAGTGTTTTTGAGAAAAAAGTGGGTGATTTTTGAAAAATAGGTTCTGAAAGTCCCAAGAAATAAGGGCTGAAGATTCCGAGAAGTTATCAATCTTGTAAGGAGGATAATAGAGATATGTGGGAAAAATTTGAAGGCGACCGCAATAAGAACGGTATTATTGTAGAAGACGGCCGTATGATCGATATTACAGATCCGAAGTGGGGACATCCAGACGGACGTGATTTCTGGGATCTGGACCCGAAGCTTAATGAGGGAACGGCAATGCTGTACAGCCCGTCTGTTCCTCAGGAAGAGAAGCTGGCGGCAGGAAATGCAAGACAGGCGGCTTATATGGAACAGTGGTGGTCAAGCGAACATACCTGCGACGTTGAGAAGTTTGAGGTTCCAGGGTGCGAGGAAGAGCCTGACACTCCGGTAGAAGTATGGGTAGTAAAGCCTAAGAACTTAAAGAAGAGGAAAAACCGTGTTCTGTTCTACGTTGTAGGCGGCGGACTTACAGGCTTGAATCCGAATGCATACCCAATCGAGCGTATGTGCGAAGAGCACAAATGCGTAGGTATCGTTCCGATCTACCGTCTGTCCTGGCAGGCACAGTATCCGGCAGCGATCAATGACCTTCATGCGGCATATAAGTGGATGTACAACAATGCGGACGAACTTGGGATCCACAATGACAAGGTCGTGATCAGCGGATCTTCCACAGGCGGACATCTCGGACTTGCAGCCGCATTCCGTCTTAAGAGATACGGCTACAGCCCGAGAGGAATCGTGGTAGTGAGCGCTCAGACGGATGACCGCGAAAAAGACGGCGATTCTATGTATACGGGTATGTGGGACGCTGTAGAGCAGCATGACGGACTGTATAACTGGCTTGGAAGAAACTTTGCTTCTAACAGAGTAGGTCCTGAGGCGCTGCCGAACCACGCAACCGTGGAGGATTGTATCGGATTCCCGCCGACATTCATGTACCAGAGTGAGATGGATCCCGATATTCTCCAGAATGTAGAGTTCTACACCAAGCTCCTTAAAGCGCATTCCTTCGTAGAATACCATGTATACGGCGGAGCTCATCACTCCAACGGTATCTGGGCGGTAATTAAGAACTGCGGTGAACCGAACGAATACTCTACCAGAGCATCCATCAGTTTCGAGAGCAATATTGAGGACTGCTTCAAGTATGATCTGCGCCGTCCATGGGTAGTAGAGGATTATAAGGCGGCGTTCAAGAGGAGATTCGGAGAATAAAAGTATTCTTAATAAGGAGAGGTACAGATCATGAATGTAGACTTTTATGAATATAATGGTATGGGGTATATCGTTGACCCGGAGAGTGATACCAAGGTAGTAACCGTAATTCTCATTGGAAAGCAGACTGTAAAGGCGAATCCTCGTCCGGCAGTGATCTATGTGACCGGCGGTAAGATCAATGAGAGCTATGAGAAGTTAGAAGAGCTTAAGACATACTGCGCAGAGAATAAGGTCGTATATATCTGTCCGGCGTCAACAGACGTGGACGAGCTGGGTAAGACATACCAGTATGCGGTTGACAAGTTCAAAGATCTCAATATCGTGAAGGAAGAGATCTCTGTGAAGGCTGACAGCGAGAATATGGACGCGGCCAGAGAGCTTGTAGAATATGTATTGGATGAGTTCGACGATGAGCTTGACGATGCCGAGGAATTTGCTTTATAGCAGGCCTGGGTAAATGCCTGAAAACTATATGGAATAAACCGGAGACCAGGGAGATTCGTTCCCCTGGTTTTTCGGTGTTTAAAAAGCGCATTTATCGTTGCATTATTTTCATAATACGTTATAATGATTTTAATATGCTTGGGAATACGGAGGTACGTTATGAGGGTTGCGATCATTACTGCAAGTACGGATATATATAGAGGGAACGAAGAGAACATAAGCGGCGAGGCCGTCAGGGCGGTCATGGAGGAAGCGGGGGAAGATATCGTATTTATGCGGGCGCTTCCGTGTGACAGGGAAGTCTTGTCGACGGTGATGTTACGGCTGGTTGAGGGGAAGCTTGCCGATCTGGTGCTGACTACAGGCGGGGCAGGCTGTGCGCCTGAGGATTGCGTACCGGAGGCGTCCATGGATGTGATCGAACGTCCGGTCCAAGGGATACCGGAGGCTATGCGTGCATATACGATGCAGATGACCAGGCGTGCCATGCTGAACCGGGGTGTCGCGGGAATCCGCGGCGATGTTCTGATCGTGAATCTTCCGGGGAAAGCCAGAGCGGCTGAGGAGACGCTTAAGTACCTGCTTCCTGAACTTACGCATGCGGTGTACCTGCTTCGCGGGAAGGTATAGAAGAACTATCACAATACAGAGAAGGAGCGATATACAATGAGGATCACATATCTTGAACACAGCGGATACATGGCGGAGGAAGGGGACAGGGCGCTAGTCTTCGATTATTATAAGGGCACGCTTCCAGAACTGCTCCGGCAGAAGAAGGTCTATGTCTTTGCCAGCCATGTCCATCCTGATCATTTTACGAAGCGGATCTTTGAGTGGGAGAGCCGTTATCCGAATATCCATTATATACTGTCGGATGATATCAAGGCCCGGGATGCGGAAGGAAGATGTACTTATATCGGGCCGTGCCAGACGGCAGAGTTAGATGAGATGGAGATCCGGACGCTTAGGTCCACGGACGAGGGAGTCGCTTTTCTGGTGAAGCTTAAAGATAAGCGGATCTATCACGGAGGAGACCTGAACTGGTGGCACTGGGAAGAGGAGAGCAAAGCGTATAACGAGATGATGCGGCGTAAGTATCAGCATGAGATCAGTAAGATCGAGGGAGAGGCGATCGATGCGGCGTTTCTGCCGTTGGATCCGAGACAGGAAGAACAGTACGCCTGGGGATTTGACTATTTTATGCGGCATACAAGGACGAAGCATGCATTCCCCATGCATATGTGGGGGCAGTATGATATATGTGACAAGCTGCTTGGGGATCCTGTGTCTGAGCCGTACAGGGAGGCCGTCATGTGCGTCGAAGGGCCGCAGCAGGTTTTTTCGGTATTATAGGCAAGATAGGAGGAAGGAGAAGCATGAAAGTAAGAATTTATACGGACGGCGCGGCAAGGGGCAACCCGGACGGGCCGGGAGGCTACGGGACTGTGCTTGAATATGTGGACAGCAAGGGCGAGACACATACCAAAGAACTGTCGCAGGGATATAAGAAGACAACGAACAACCGTATGGAACTGATGGCGGTGATCGCCGGTCTCGAAGCGCTCAACCGTCCCTGCGAGGTGGAATTATATTCCGATTCGCAGTACGTGGTGAATGCATTTAACCAGCACTGGATCGACGGATGGCTGAAGAAGGGATGGAAGCGGGGGAAGAATGAGCAGGTGAAAAATGTCGATCTGTGGAAACGGCTTCTGGCGGCAAAGGAGCCTCACAGGGTGACATTTATCTGGGTCAAGGGGCACGCCGGACATCCGCAGAACGAACGGTGCGACACCCTGGCGACGGGGGCGGCCGACGGAAATGATCTGATTGAAGATAAGGAATGTTAGAGGGAAGATAATGGAAGAGAGATTGGAAGAGATATTAGACCATGCAATAGAGAATGGAAGAGGGATGACGGCCTTAGGGAAGACTGCGACATACATACCGGAGCTTGGACACGTCAACAAGGAGTATCTGGGAGTGTGCGTCTGTACCGGGGACGGGACGTACTATGAGAGCGGCGATTCTGATATAAGGTTCACGATCCAGAGTATATCGAAGGTGATATCTCTGGCAGTGGCGCTTGAACGCTGCGGGTTTCAGAAGACCTTCGACCGGGTGGGAATGGAGCCTTCGGGAGATTCCTTTGATTCGCTTGTAAGGCTGGATCTGGCAAGCGATCATCCATCGAACCCTATGATCAATTCAGGGGCGATCGCTGTCGCAAGCCATCTGTCCTGTGAGATCAGCTTTGAACGGATGCTTGCATTCACAAGGAAGCTGTGTATGGACGACGAGATCATACTGGATGAGAAGGTGTACCATTCGGAGATGGGACACATCTCCAGGAACAAGGCGATTGCGTATCTTCTGGAGAGTAAGGGGATATTGGAAAACGGTGTGGAAGAGAGCCTGGATCTCTATGTGCGGATGTGCTCTCTGTGCGTTACGGCAAGAAGCCTGGCCGGGTTCGGTCTGATACTGGCGTCGGACGGAATCAATCCGCTGACAGGCGAGAGGCTTCTTAGCAGTAAGGTGGTGCAGACGGTCAAGTCGATCATGCTGACCTGCGGGATGTACGACGGTTCCGGGAGGTTTGCGGTAGAGGTGGGAGTACCGTCAAAGAGCGGCGTCGGAGGCGGTATTCTGTCCGTGGTGGATAAAAGGATGGGAATCGGGATCTTCGGACCGGCTCTGGATTCGAAGGGAAACAGTATAGCAGGGCAGTATGTACTGCGGGAGCTTTCGGATAAGATGAGGCTTCATATGTTCGCGGATCATGTCCCGGAGTACTAGGGTATTAGTACAGCGAATTTGGCGGAAAAGCTTTACAGACAGGTTAGTTGCTGATATAATGGAGCGGCAAGTAAGACAGGTAATCGCGGCTGCAGACGCCGAAAGGCAGCAGGCGAGGAAAGTCCGGGCTTCACAGGGCAGGATGCCGGATAACGTCCGGTGGAGGCGACTCCAAGGAAAGTGCAACAGAAATGAACCGCCGTTAATACGGCCCGTCTTCGGACGTAAGCCGCACGGTAAGGGTGGAAGGGCAGTGTAAGAGACTACCGCCTTGCTGGTAACAGCAGGGGCACATGTAAACCCCATCCGAAGCAAGACCGGAAAAAGACAATGTGGCGGCCCGTCACGTCTTAGGTTGGTCGCTTGAGCCTATCGGCGACGGTAGGCCTAGATAGATGATTACCCAACGACATAACCCGGCTTATCGTCTTGCTTGTTAAGTGAAGAATGACTGGAATCTTAATGATTCATGGGCTGCTGCGGACATGAGGTACGCGGCAGCCCGTTTTAATGCCTTTATTTCAGCCTTCCGTGATATTTCTCTTCACAGTATTTGCAGCGGTAGGTCTTCTTCTCGGAATCAGTCAGCACGAATATCTGGTCTAATCCCTGCTCGATGGAAGTGATGCATCTTGGGTTCTTGCAGCGGATGATGTTCTTGATCTCATGGGGGAGATGCAGGCTCTTTTTATCCACGATCTCAGAATCCTTGATGATGTTGATCGTAATATTATGATCGATGAATCCTAATACGTCCAGATCGATAAAATCGATCGGGCATTCGATCTTCATGATGTCCTTTTTGCCCATCTTGCTGCTCTTTGCATTCTTGATTATGGCGACACAGCAATCTAGCTTATCCAGGTGAAGATATTGATAGATATCCATACTGCGTCCGGCCTGGATATGATCCAACACGAATCCTTCCTCAATACGTCCGACATTCAGAGTATTCTTTACCATAATGTATACCTCCCTACACTTCGATATTCAGCAGCGTCAGAATCAGTGCCATGCGGATATAGACGCCGTACTGTGTCTGTTTGAAATAAGCAGCCCTTGGATCATCGTCTACATCAACGGAGATCTCATTGACACGCGGAAGAGGATGCAGCACATACATATCCTCCGGCGCCAGTTCCATCTTCTTCGCATCCAGAATGTAGAAATCCTTCATGCGGACGTAATCTTCTTCATTGAAGAAACGTTCCTTCTGAACGCGGGTCATGTAGAGCAGGTCAAGCTTGGGCATGGCGTCTTCCAACCGTACGACTTCTTTGTACGGGATATTCCCCTTATCCAGTACGTCGAAGCGGATGTAGCCCGGCAGCCGCAGTTCCTCAGGAGAGATCAGGATAAACCGGATTCCGGGATATCTGACCAGTGCGTGGATCAGTGAATGTACGGTACGGCCGAACTTTAAGTCTCCGCACAGGCCGATGGTCATATCATTCAGGCGTCCCTTTAAGCTGCGGATCGTCAGAAGATCGGTGAGTGTTTGGGTCGGATGCTGGTGTCCGCCGTCCCCGGCATTGATGACCGGAATCGAGGAATGCTGGCAGGCGACCATAGGCGCGCCCTCTTTAGGGTGGCGCATAGCACAGATATCAGCATAGCAGGAAACCGTGCGGATGGTGTCGGATACGCTCTCGCCTTTGGATGCAGAGCTGGATTCCGCGGTAGAGAATCCCATAACACTGCCGCCAAGGTTCAGCATCGCAGCTTCATGGCTCAATCTTGTCCGTGTACTTGGCTCATAGAAAAGTGTTGCAAGCTTCTTCCCCTCGCAGGCATGCGCATACTTGGCTCTGTTGGATTCAATATCAACGGCCAGATCCATCAGCCGGTCCAGTTCCTCTACGGAAAAATCAAGCGGGCTCATTAAGTGTCTCATAAAAACCTCCTTAATAGTAAATGTGTTAAAGATATATATAGATCATCAACGGATCTGCGCAGAGGCATATCCGAGGTGATATCAAAGGAATCCGGCGGCCGGAAAAGTAAATATATAATAATGAAAATACGGGGTATATTCTGGAATGAACCGATACGGATGAATGAAGAGGATAGAACAAATAAAACAGAAATAACAGGAATGAAAAAATAGAAAAAAGGCTCTATAAACATTCGTAGTATGTATCCGCTGATAATCATATGCCATCCTCCCTTGAAAATCTTTCATATATCATCATATAACAAATACGAAAGATTTTCAATGTCTGTTGAGGATTTTTTCAAATAATAATCCGGCGCCGAACCAGAGCGGCGCATAGTCCAAGCGTATCAGCCCGTTGATATTTAACGGGGCGTCGCTGTAATCCCAGGGGCATGCCTTGAATTTCTTAAGAAAAGAGCCGGTTACATATTCGCCGCAGAATATGCAGCAGGTATATACGCCTCCACGCAGTAACAGACTCTTGCCCTTCAGCATTCTGCAGACAGGGGCTAAGAAACTTGCCATACCGTATATGGGAAACATCCAGATGGATGTATTCCCGGTGAGCTTGGGATTATCGTCCTGAAGGGAATGGAGTCCGGTGAAGAGGATCTCCATACACCATCCGGTCGTACCGCAGGTTAAGAAATTATGCTTCATAATGTAAGTATGGCAAAGGAAGGTGGATTTTATACAGGAAATGTATTATAATACTACAATGAAATCGGACAGGAAGAAGGAGAAGGATATATGGCAGCGATCGAGGAATTAAGAGAGAAGATTGACGCGGTCGATGATGAGATCGTGAGGCTGTTTGAGCAGAGGATGCGTCTTGGGGCCGAGATCGGCGAACATAAGATCAGAGACGGCCTTAAGGTGGTTGACCGTCAGAGGGAGAAGAATAAATTACAGGATGTGGTGAGCAAGGTTTCCACAGATTTCAATAAGAAGGGGATCAGGGAGCTGTTTGAGCAGTTGATGGCGATGAACCGCAAGCAGCAGTATCAGCAGCTCGTGAAGGCGGGAGCTCTTGGAAGGCTTCCGTTTATTGAAGCCGGGGAGCTTGACGCGAAGAATTCCAGGATCGTATTTCCCGGGACGGAAGGGGCGTACAGCCAAGCGGCGATGCAGTATTATTTTGGTGAGAGATGCAACAGCTTCTATGTCCGTACCTTTAGGGATGCCATGGAGGCAATAGAGGAGGGAGCGGCGGATTATGCGGTGCTTCCGATCGAGAATTCGACGGCCGGCGCGGTGGATGAGATGTATGACCTGCTGGTGGAATTCGAGAATTACATTGTGGGGGAGACGATCATTCCGATCACGCACACCTTGTCAGGGCTTCCGGGGACGGATCCAAAAGAGATCAGGCGGGTGTATTCCAAGGGGGTTGCCCTGATGCAGGCGTCCCGTTTCTTAGACGAACACAGTGAATGGCAGCAGATCAGCGTGGCGAACACGGCGATCGCGGCCAAGAAGATCGTTGAGGATCAGGACAGGAGCCAGGCGGCCGTCTGCAGCGCCTATGCGGCGAAGGTGCACGGCCTGGAAGTGCTGAAGGATAATATCAATGACGACCCCAATAATTCTACGCGTTTTATTGTGGTCACGAACCAGAAGATATTTCTGAAGGATGCGAAGAAGATCAGCATATGCTTTGAAGTTCCGCATGAGAGCGGTTCACTGTATCAACTGCTTTCGCATTTTATCTATAACGATCTGAACATGACCAGGATCGAGTCAAGGCCGGTGGAGGGAAGAAGCTGGGAATACCGGTTTTTTGTTGATTTTGAAGGGAATCTGGCGCAGGCAGCGGTGAAGAACGCGATCAGAGGCTTAAGGGAAGAGAGCAGAAGCCTTCGGATATTGGGGAATTATTGACGGGGCTTCCAGATGGAAGAACAGGACAGGAAAATGTAACGGGAGAAGAAGCGCATGAGAATGAGAACAAATGAGTTAATGCTGTACAGGCATATGGAAGACGGTAAGATTCTTAACGATATGACATTTCTGATGGAGAACTACAACAGCGACTATTATAACACGGAAGACTTAAAGGGGCTTTTGTATGAATGTGTCAACGCGATTCTGGAGATGACGGTCAGCCATGGTTTTGAGGGGAACCTCTGGCATAATTATCTGACCTGTCTGCTGGCTGGTCATGAGAATGCTTACAGCACCTCCTGCGAGATCGTGGGGGCGGTAGAGGGAAGCGTGAATGAGGTTGCGCTGCATGATTTTGAGGT
Source organism: Lachnospiraceae bacterium (assembly GCA_910575835.1). Lineage (GTDB taxonomy): Bacteria > Bacillota > Clostridia > Lachnospirales > Lachnospiraceae > Sporofaciens. The sequence goes on from CAJTGB010000032.1 coordinate 8,693, forward strand.
CTTCAAGGAACTGTTTGACTATGATTTCGCTCCGATGGAGAAGGAGCTTAAGGCGGACTGTCTGGCGGTTCTTTCACATTATAAGGGGAACTGCGGGCACGGGAAGGTATTCAACAGGAGGATACGGGACAGGATTTTAAGCCTTAGCCAGAGCCTTGCGGCAGCAGGAGACGCCGGGGAATTCAAGAATATCCTGACGCAGTTTTATAAGGAGTTCGGCGTGGGTAAGCTGGGACTCCATAAGGCATTCCGGGTGGAACACGCAGAAGGCGGGGCGAAGATCATACCGATCACGAAGATCGCACACGTGCATCTTGACGATCTGGTGGGATACGAGATCGCGAAGGAGAAGCTGACAGCTAATACAGAGGCGTTCGTTGAGGGAAGAAGGGCGAATAACTGTCTGCTGTTCGGGGATGCCGGGACCGGCAAATCGTCCTCTATCAAGGCGATTCTGAATCAATATTATGACAGAGGGCTGCGCATGATCGAGGTGTATAAGCATCAGTTCCAGGATTTGAATGATATCATAGGCCAGGTCAAGAACCGTAATTATAAGTTTATCATCTATATGGACGATCTGTCATTCGAGGAATTTGAGATCGAGTATAAGTACCTGAAGGCGGTGATCGAAGGCGGTCTGGAGAGAAGGCCCGAGAATGTTCTGATCTATGCGACGTCGAACCGGAGGCATCTGATCCGTGAGACGTTCAGGGACAAGGCGGACCGGGACGAGGAGCTTCATACCAACGATACGGTTCAGGAGAAGCTGTCTCTGGTGGCCAGGTTCGGCGTGACGATCTATTTCGGCAAGCCGGAGAAGAAGGAGTTCCAGGAGATCGTGCGGCAGCTTGCGGCACGGAACGGGATCGATATGCCGGAAGATGAGCTGCTTCTTGCCGCGAATAAGTGGGAATTAAGCCACGGCGGACTGTCCGGGCGGACAGCGCAGCAATTTATCGACTATCTGGCGGGGACAATGTAATGGCAAAGGATCTGACCGTAGGAAGCGTCCCGGGGACTATGCTCAGGTTCTCGGGACCTATGATATTGGGGAATCTTCTGCAGCAGTGCTATAATATTGCGGATACGCTGATCGTGGGGCGGGTTTTGGGCGCAGAGGCTCTGGCGGCGGTAGGGTCTGCCTATACTTTGATGACATTTTTAACTTCTGTACTGATCGGGCTGTGTATGGGAAGCAGTTCCGTATGCTCCTTCTATTACGGTAAGAAGGAACCGCGGGCAATGGGAGAGAGTATCCTGGCAGGCCTGATACTGATCGGTACGGCGTCGGTGCTGATGAATGCGGCGGTCTTCGCAGGCCTTGACGGGATCTTGAGCCTGCTTCGTGTACCGGAAGCTTTGTACGGAATGATGAGAGAGTATGTCTGGGTCATCTTCTGGGGAATCTTCTTCGTATTCCTGTATAATTATTACGCGTTTCTTCTGAGGGCGGCGGGAGATTCCGTTACGCCTCTCTGGTTTCTCGGAGGTGCGTCTGTTCTGAACATCGTTCTTGACCTCTGGTTTGTGATGGTGTTAAACCAGGGGATCAAAGGCGCGGCCCTGGCAACGGTGATCGCCCAGGGTGTCTCCGGCGTCGGGATCGTATTCTATACCTGGTATAAGGAGCCGGATCTATGGCCGGGACTTAAGCTTATGCGCGGGGCGTTTATGCGCATGGGGGAGACTGCGAGATTTTCCGCGGCGGCGAGTATCCAGCAGTCGGTGATGAATTTTGGAATCCTGATGATACAAGGGCTGGTGAACAGCTTCGGTACGGCGGTTATGGCGGCGTTCGCGGCGGCGGTGAAGATCGATTCCTTTGCTTACATGCCGGCGCAGGAATTCGGCAACGCATTCTCCTTCTTCATCTCGCAGAATCAGGGCGCGGGGAAGAAGGAACGGACGGCTCTTGGAGTAAGGTCGGCTGTGATGATATCAGCCGGCTTCTGTCTGGCGGTCTCCGTGCTGATCTTCTGTTTTGCGCCGTATCTTATGCAGATATTTATAAATGCCGGGGAGACGGAGATCATCCGGGTGGGAGTCGGATATCTCAGGGTAGAGGGGAGCTTCTACTGCGGGATCGGGATATTGTTCCTGCTCTACGGCTATTACCGGGGGATCGGGAAGCCGGAGATGTCGGTGGTTCTGACGGTCATCTCTCTGGGTACGAGGGTCCTGTTGGCATACATGCTTGCCCCGATACCGGCGGTCGGTGTATGGGGAATCTGGTGGGCGATACCGATCGGCTGGATCCTGGCAGATATGACGGGATTTATCGTGATGCGAAGGCTTTGAGCGGCTATGGCAGCCGTTGGTATAATATCCAGTAATTACATGGACATCCTTACTGCTGTTCTGTGGTAAAATGATTCTGTATCCCGATCAAATGATATCGGGGGATGGGCCGGCTGCTTTAAGCTCTGACTGGATGGAGCGCCAAAACATCCCGAGATATCGGACATACCAGGAAGAGAGGAGGATTAGATGGCTCAAAAAGTCGGAAAAAATGCGGAGATTGAAGAGGTCTGCGAAGTGTTTGAAGACTACATAAAAGCCAGCCCGTATATTGACTGGCTCTGGTCTGACAAGCTTGGGTATCTCCTGCTGCAGATCAGTCTGGAGCATCAGGAGATCATGGAGAGCAGGATCATCACCGACGCCGGGAAGCTCTGCTGGATATTGTTCCAGGAGATTGCCGATGATGTGCTGGAGATGACTCAGAACGACCATACCCCGCAGGAAGCTGATCCGCTTGAAAGAGCGGAGATCGAGAAGCGCTTAAAGCCGTATATCGACCGTCTGCCGCAGTACGGCGGTCTGTGTCCCAAATTATTCGGGGCATAGAAAACGGCAGTCTCTAAAGAGTGTGTACCGATCCTGGCAGACTGTCGTCTGAGAATGCTTTTTGCATAACAGTCTGCCAGTGTAAATGGTCTTCTGGCTGATCGATCAGTCAAAGGCAGCTTGGATTCCTGAGATGTCGGAGTCTATGACCAAAGAGTAGTTCGTATAATATACAACGAATCCGGGCTTTGCCCCGTTGGGTTTCTTCACATGCTTCTTCTCCACATAATCGATCTCTACCTTGTCGCTTCCCCGGTTCTTGGAATAATAGGCAGCCAGCCGTCCGGCCTCTTCAAAGGTGCCGTCCGGCAGTTCGTCTCCGTTGGTCTTCACGATTACATGGGAGCCCGGCGCGCCCTTGGCGTGGAACCACCAGTCGTTGCCGGAGGCGAAGGAGAAGGTCAGTTCATCGTTCTGCAGATTATTCTTTCCTACGTACATGTGATAGCCGTCGGCGGAAATATAATGCATGGGCTTGCTGGTCAGCTTCACCTTCTTCTTGGCGGGCTTGCGCCGGATATAGCCGCTCTGTACCAATTCTTCCTTGATCTGCACCAGATCTGCTTCATTCATTGCGATATCCAGCGCGTTGCTGATGGATTCCAGGTATTGGATATCGTCGGCAGTCTCGCGGATCAGTTCCGTGAGCGCTTCAAAGGTGCGTTTCTGCTTGTTATATCTGGCAAAATACTTCTGTGAATTTTCCTGAGGGGACAGCGTGGGATCCAGGGGGATCTTGATCTCCTGATCCGTATAATAATTCAGGGCGGTCATCTCTTTGGAACCGGATGGGAGACCGTAGCCGTAGATATTGATCAGTTCCCCGTATACTCTGTATTTTTCTCTGTTTTCCGTGTCCTTTAACTGTCTGGACTGCAAGTCGTATTTCTTGCGGTTCCGTTCCAGGGCAGTCTGTACCACATGGCGCAGATCCGTGCTTTTCTGACGGATCCTGGTTATGGTATTCCTGGTGGCATAGTAATTCTTAAGTACCTGGGAGATGGAATCGAATTCCCTGGCAGTATACCGTTTCATGCCGTCCTTGCTCTCAGACTTGCCGGCCCCAGGAGCGTTCGCAGGAAGGGCGGTCTGTGTGTAGCAAGACAGCGGGAGCGCGCAGAATTCCTGCGGAGAATTCCCGTCGTAGTATATGACCGGATGATATTCCCCGGTCTTGACAGGTTCCATATAGTAAGTAAACTGCCGGTACAGATGGGCGAGCATATCCTGGGACAGGTCATTTGCCGTCATGCCTGATTCAAGCCCGGCCAGATGGCAGATCTCTTCCGCCACTACGGGGCTGATCCCGGTAAAGCTGGTATAGAGGGCCTTGCTAAGAAGCACAGGCTTCGATGTCAGAGCCTTGATGAACTCATCAAGGCCTGCGGTCAGAGGATCCAGCTTCGCCATGGTATCCGGTACGAAGTAATTCCGCCCCGGCAGCACTTCCCGGACTGAACTCATCTGTGCGTTCACATGCTTGATGCTGTCAATGATCATATCCTTGTCATCGCAGAAAATGATATTGCTGTGCTTGCCCATGATCTCGATGATCAGCTTCTTGCTGCATAGATCGCCAAGTTCGTCTAAGTGTTCGATATCAAGACGGATGATACGCTCCAGACCCGGCTGCGATACCCCGGTGATCCTTCCGTTGCCGATGTGTTTGCGGAGAAGCATGCAGAAATTGGGCGCAATCATGGGACTGGGCTTATTCTCGTCTGTCAGATATATGAGAGGGAGCGAAGCGCTGGCAGAGATATATAGCCTGTTCGCTCCCGCGGGTGTCTTGATAGTAAGCAGCAGTTCGTCCGTCTCCGGCTGCGCGATCTTCGTGATCCTTCCGCCGGTCAGCATGGTTTCAAGTTCTTTTGCGACTGCCGCAACCGTAATTCCGTCAAATGCCATGGTATAAGCTCCTTTCCGTCAGCAGTTCAGATGGGGTCTGAATTGCTGGTCTTTCCGATCGTTCTGGGGAATAGTATAACATGGTTGACGCAATTTGCCAAATGTCTTATAATAATTAGAGCAATTTATGCAGGCGTTAAATATTAAGATTTGGGAAGAGGTTCGTATCATGATAAAAAGTATGACAGGCTTCGGACGCTGCGAGGTTTCGGAAGGGGAGCGGAAGTTTACCGTAGAGATGAAGGGTGTGAACCACCGGTATCTGGATGTGAATATCCGTATGCCTAAGAAGCTGAATTTTTTCGAGACGGCGATCCGTAATCTGCTGAAGCAGAGTGTTCAGAGAGGGAAGGTAGACATATTTATTACCTATGAGGATCTGTCAGAGAGCCAGGTGTCGCTGAAGTACAATGAGAAGCTGGCAGGCGAATACTTAAGTTATTTCCGGCGGATGGAAGAGAATTTCTCACTGGATAATGATGTTCGGGTATCAGCGCTTTTGCGCTGCCCGGAGGTATTGACGATGGAGGAACAGGCAGTAGATGAAGACGAGCTGTGGAACGGCCTTAAGAAGGCGCTTGACGGCGCGATTCTGCAGTTTGCCAGGTCAAGGACGCTGGAGGGGGAGCACTTAAGAGACGATATCATAGGGAAGCTTGACGGGATGCTTGATCTGGTGGGATATATAGAAGAACGGTCGCCTAAGATCATTGCGCAGTACAGGGAGAAGCTTGAGAATAAGGTGAGAGAACTGCTCCTGGATACGCAGATCGAGGAGGGAAGGATCGCCGCCGAGGTCGTGATATTTGCCGATAAGATCTGTACGGATGAGGAGGTCGTGAGGCTTAAGAGCCATGTTGTACATATGAAGGAGACTCTGAAGTCAGAAGAGAGCGGGATCGGAAGGAAGCTTGACTTCATTGCGCAGGAGATGAACCGGGAGGCCAATACGATCCTTTCGAAGGCCAATGACTTAGAGGTGTCCAATGTGGGGATCGACTTGAAGACAGAGATCGAGAAGGTCAGGGAGCAGATTCAGAATATTGAGTAGAAGAGGGTATGTTCATGAGTGAGAGAGGAATACTGATCGTAGTATCCGGATTCTCAGGTTCCGGGAAGGGTACGATCATGAAGGAGATCATGCGGCGGTATGATAATTACGCGCTGTCTGTCTCGGCGACGACCAGGAAGCCAAGGCCGGGAGAGGAAGAAGGCAGAGAATATTTCTTCAGATCAACAGAAGAATTTGAAAAAATGATTGCGAAAGACGAATTGATAGAGTATGCTAGATACGTGGACAATTACTATGGAACGCCGCGGGCTTACGTGGAGGAACAGTTGGAAGCGGGAAAAGATGTGATCCTGGAGATCGAGATCCAGGGGGCGCTTAAGGTGAAGGAGAAGTTTCCGCATACGCTGCTGCTGTTCGTGACTCCGCCGACGGCGGGAGAACTTAAGAGCCGTCTTGCGGGACGCGGGACGGAGACGGAGGATGTGATCGATTTCCGCATGAAACGCGCGAAAGAAGAAGCGCTGGGAATGGACCGGTATGATTATCTGCTGATCAACGACGTAGTTGACGAGTGCGTGGAGGAGATGCATCAGATCATCTGGGGAGAGCACAGAAGAAGTTTTCGTAATATGGCATTTATAGAGCGCATGAAGGAAGAGTTGAAAGGAGAATAGCATATGCTGCACCCATCTTACACAGATTTAATGAAGGTAGTGAATAAGGATGTAGAGGAAGGCGAGACAAAGGTCGTCAACAGCCGGTATTCGATCGTTATGGCGACCGCGAAGAGAGCGAGAGAGATCATTGACGGTTCCATGCCCTTTGTGGCGGTCAAGGACGGAGAGAAGCCGCTGTCTGTTGCGATCGATGAACTGAATCAGGCCAAGATCAAGGTGGTCGGAGAAGAGGAAGAGAAGCCGGATGTGTCTGAGGAGGCCATAATTTAACCGATCGGGGGCTTCCGACGGTTCCGGGATGTAGAATGCGGGGGTTGCCGGGAAACAAAAAACAGTTCGTTTCCCGGCAGCCCTTTTCTTCAAAGATGTTTTCAGGATAGGGAGGAACAGATGAATCTATTATTTATTTCTCTGGGATGCGACAAGAATCTGGTGGATTCGGAGGTTATGCTGGGGCTTTTGGATGCGAAGGGATATTGCATTGTGGATGATGAGACGCAGGCGGATGTCATTGTGATCAATACGTGCTGTTTTATCCATGACGCCAAGGAGGAGAGCATACAGACGATCCTTGAGATGGCGGAGTATAAGAAGACAGGCAGGCTTAAAGTTCTGATCGCTGCCGGCTGCCTTGCACAGAGATATCAGAAGGAGATACTTAAGGAGATACCGGAGGTGGATGCGGTCCTTGGGACTACATCCTACGACCAGATCGTCCGCGCCGTAGAGGAGGCCCTTAGAGGGCAGGGCGGCGTAAGGCTTGCAGATCTTGACGCATTGCCGGCTGTGCAGGAGAGAAGGCTTATAACGACCGGCGGGCATTATGCCTATCTGAAGATCGCGGAGGGGTGCGATAAGCACTGCACCTACTGTATCATTCCGAAGATACGGGGGAACTATAGGAGTGTGCCTATGGAACAGCTTGTAAGAGAGGCAGAAGAACTGGCCGGACAGGGGGTGAAGGAGCTGATCCTGGTGGCGCAGGAGACTACGCTCTACGGTAAGGATCTCTACGGCGAGAAGTCGCTGCACAGGCTTCTTAAGGAATTATGCAGGATATCGGGAATCCGGTGGATCCGGCTTCTCTACTGTTATCCAGAGGAAGTGTATGACGATCTGATCCGGGTGATCAAAGAAGAGAAGAAGATCTGTCATTATCTGGATCTGCCGATCCAGCATGCCAATGACGAGATCTTAAGGAGAATGGGCAGGCGGACATCGAGGAAGCAGCTGGAAGAGATAATCGGGAAGCTTAGGCATGAGCTGCCGGATATCGCGATCCGTACTACGCTGATCACCGGTTTCCCGGGGGAGACTAGAGAACAGCACGAAGAGCTGATGGAGTTCGCGGATGAGATGGAGTTCGACCGGCTGGGTGTATTTACCTATTCGCCGGAGGAGGATACGCCGGCTGCCGGTATGCCGGATCAGATACCGGAAGAGATCAAGGAAGAGCGGCAGGCAGAGCTGATGGAACTGCAGCAGGAGATCGCGTTCGATCAGGCAGAAGAGATGATCGGAAGAGAGGTCCTGGTGATGATCGAGGGCAAAGTGGCCGATGAAGATGCTTATGTGGGAAGGACTTACCGGGATGCGCCGAATGTGGACGGCCTGATATTCATCCATACGGAGGAAGAACTGATGTCCGGGGATTTCGCGAAGGTGAGAGTGACCCAGGCTTTAGAATATGATTTGATAGGAGAAATGATATCATGAATTTACCAAATAAATTAACTGTACTGAGAGTGATTATGGTTCCGTTTTTTGTGTTTTTTATGCTGACGGATGTTGGAGGCAGTGCGAACAAATGGATCGCCCTTGTTCTGTTCTGCGTGGCGAGCCTTACGGATATGCTGGACGGAAAGATCGCGCGGGCAAGGAATCTGGTGACGAATTTCGGAAAGTTCATGGACCCGCTGGCGGACAAGCTGCTGGTCTGTTCTGCGATGATCTGCCTGATCCCGTCCGGGAAGCTTGAAGCGTGGTTCGTCATTGTGATCATTGCCAGAGAGTTTATCATCAGCGGATTCCGTCTCGTGGCTTCCGATAACGGAATCGTGATCGCGGCAAGCTACTGGGGCAAATTTAAGACCGTATCGCAGATGGCGATGATCATTGTGCTGATCGCGGATTTCGGCGGTGTATTTGATATGATTGGAATGGCGCTGATCTGGGTATCCTTAATATTGACTGTTGTATCTTTGATCGATTATGTTGCAAAGAATCTGCAGGTATTGACACAAGGGGGTATGTAGAGGATGACGGTAGAATTGATATCTGTCGGTACGGAGCTGCTGCTTGGGAATATCGTGAACACGAATGCGGCGTATCTCTCGCAGAAGTGCGCGGCGCTGGGGCTTTCCTGTTATCATCAGAGCGTGGTGGGAGACAACGAGGAGCGGCTTACTGAGGCGGTCCGTCTGGCGCTTCAGAGGTCAGACATCCTGATCTTAAGCGGAGGGCTTGGGCCTACGAAGGACGATCTGACGAAGGAAGTCACGGCGAAGGTATTCGGGAAGGAATTATACGAGGACAGCCATACGAAGGAGAGGATCGAAGAGTATTTCCGACGGGTGCACAGCGATCAGGTCACGCCGAACAACTGGAAGCAGGCGCAGGTTCCGCAGGGAGCGAAGGTGATCGACAACCATAACGGGACGGCGCCCGGACTCATATTGGAAGAGAACGGGAAGACCGTGATCCTGCTTCCGGGGCCGCCGAATGAGATCGTGCCGATGTTTGAGCGGGATGTGGCCCCGTATCTGAACGGGATGCAGCCGGAGGGGATCTATTCGAAGATGGTGAAGATCTGTTCCATAGGAGAGAGCAAGGCGGAGACGATGATCGCCGATCTGATGGATGCACAGACCAATCCGACCATTGCGCCTTACGCGAAGACCGGAGAAGTTCATCTTAGGGTGACGGCGAAGGCTGCCGGCGGGGAGGAGGCCGAGAGGCTGATCGCTCCGGTGATGGATGAATTGTTCCGCAGATTTGGAGATAACATCTATACGACGGAGGAAGAGGTGACCCTTGAAGGGGCCATCGTGAATCTCCTTAAAGAGGAGAAGATGACCGTGACGACGGCGGAATCCTGCACAGGAGGCCTTCTTGCGGGAAGGATCATGAATGTGGCGGGCGCTTCCGACGTGTACAGGGAGGGATATATCACCTATTCTAATGATGCGAAGGAGCGTCTCCTGGGGGTAAGCCGCGATACGCTGGAGGAATACGGCGCGGTGAGCCGCCAGACTGCCTGTGAGATGGCCGAGGGCGCGGCCAGGGCCGCCGGTGCGGATGCTGCGCTTAGCGTGACAGGAATCGCCGGTCCCGGAGGAGGGACGAAGGACAAGCCGGTAGGGCTTGTGTATGTTGGATGCTGTGTGAAGGGTCAGACCTGCGCGAAGGAGTTTTATTTTACCGGGAACAGGGATAAGAACCGGGAATTTGCCGTGGCGAGAGCGCTGACATTCCTTCGGGAGGAACTGATCAAGATAAGAAAGCGGTAAGGAGGCTTTGGTATGGACATCAGAAGACTTGGGCAGAATGAGCTGCTGCCGGCATTACATCTTGCATGGGAGGTATTTGCGGATGAGATCGCACCGACGGTCTCGCCCGAAGGTGTGGAGTCGTTTAGCAAGTTTATCAAATACGATTATATCAGCCAGATCTGGCAGAGAGGTCATCTGATCTTCTTTGGCGCATATGAAGACGGGGAGATCTGCGGTATGCTGGCATTAAGGGCAGACGGGCATATCGCCCTCTTCTTCGTGAAGAAGCAGTACCAGGGAAGAGGAGCCGGGCGGATGCTGTTCGGGGCAGCGTATCATTGCTGCGCCGAGCTGCTTCTTGCGGACAGGATGACTGTGAATGCTGCGCCGGGGGCGGTAGAGAAGTATATACATATGGGGATGAGGCCTGCAGGTCAGGAGCAGGAGAAGGACGGGATGCGTTATGTTCCCATGGAGATGTATGTGAACCTTAAGATGGTCGCGCCAAGAGGAGGGAAGTCGAAGGCACCGTGGATCGCGCTGGGAGTGTATGCGCTGGTTTTTATGCTTGTTCTGACGGCTGTGGGACTTAACGCCGCCCGCATTTGGCGTGATGAGAGCTGGGGAGATGGTGGAGCGTATGACGATTATCTGGATGAGCCGGACTTCTGGGAGGAATATGGAGACAGCCTGCCGGACGACTACACAGATGAATACGACGGCGGCGAATACGGCGGCTATGAAGAGGAAGAGCCTACAGGTATCGACGCGATCCCGGAAGATATAGCCGGGGATCTGTCTTACGAGATAGAGGAAGAGACCTATACGTTCTCAGACGAAGAGAAACAGTCCATGGTGATCGAGTTCCATGTGAATTATCCGAAGATCAGCGGATTGGCGGATAAGGGCGCGGAAGAAAAGGTGAATAAGATATTGAAGGCCCGCGCTATGGAGACCGTTAAGAGGATCTATGAGGATCCGGCGCCGGAGATCAAGGAGAGGGTCCTGGGAGAAAATAATCCTGTATTGATCAGCTATGTGGAATACAAGGTCAGCTATGCGTCCGAGGATCTGCTGAGTGTGGTCTATGATGACCTGAGCTATGAAGGGGGGCAGAATTATGCGTCCCAGCACCTTAGGACCTGCAATATAAGCCTTAAGAACGGAACGGCGTATGAGGTCAGGGATATCGTGAGCCTTAACAGCGGTTTCGTGGATCTGTGGCTCTCAGTTATGCGCAATGAGACGAATGACAGCGCTTTCTTATCGGAGCTTGACCAGGAAGAGATGAAGAAGGCTTTGGAGGGAGACAGCAAAGAAGGAGTCTATGTGGCGAACTTCTTCTTGGATGCCGATGGGATAGAGATCGGATTCGATCTGAACTATGAAGAAGGCGATCCGAACGACCGGGGATATGTGTGGGTGACCGCACCGTTTACCCTGGATGAGCTCCGGGAATATGCATCGGGAAGTACGTTCTGGAATGAGATAGAGTAACGGCCGGGAAGAGGGTATACAGTGGATAGAACATTTTTTAAGAGCGCTAAAGCGAAGATCCTGATCATTATTCTGGTCGTTTTCGCGGGATTCCTGCTCAGGGGACGGCTTGACGGCCTGTATGAAAAGCAGCAGACGAGACAGGGCGCGGGAGAGGTCAATGTATATTCAGATGGAGAGCGGGTTGGAAGAGGCTTGTCTTATGCCGAGAATGTGCCTGAGGACCATCCGATCCTTGGGGCATTTTATGAGGAGTATCCTGAGGCTGAGGTGCTGGTTGCCTGTGAGGAAGATCTTACCGATGACGGGCTTAAGGACCTGGTAGTAATCTTTGCTACTACGGAAGACGACGAGCATGTGGGAAGTGAGAATCTTGGGAGGCACAAGCACATCAGGCTTACGGTTGCAGTGGATTCCGGGGACGGGAAGGTTTATCAGTTCACGGATCCGATCCCGGCTCCTGTTGAGAATCAGAAGATCCAGTTCCAGAATATTGATAAGAAGGACGAGATAGAATTCGTCCTCCAGGGACAGAAGGATAACAAGGTAGGATACGGTATCTTCCGGGTCGTGGAAGGAGAGACCGTGAATCTGTTCGGAGAAGGAATGGAGGACTGCTGATAGAAGCTTCAATTAGAGATTTCTAATTATGGTAAGATCACTTGCTTAAGGCTTATGAAAGCTTTTTGACAGGTGATCTTTTAAGATGGATCGGGATAGAAGCAATAGCCTCTTCCCCACACGGTGGTCAGATATCTTGGCTTGGAGGGATCGTCTTCGATCTTATCCCGCAGACGCTTGATGTAGACAAGGATGGAGTTGTCATCCGTGATCTCGCACTTCCAGACTTTGGTGAAGATCTCTTGCTTGGTCAATAAGACTTCCGGATTCTCCATGAAAAAGCACAGCAGGGCGAATTCCTTAGAAGACAGGGCAATCTCGCTGCCGTTCTTACAGACGGTCTGGGAGTGAAAATGCAATGTAAACGCGCCGATCTGCGCGGTGGCGGGCAATGTCACCTCCGAAGCGGCGGCAGGTGCATACTGCTGCGTCCTCCTTACAATGGCACGGATCTTGGATACCAGTACCGCCTTGCTGAAGGGTTTTGTCATATAATCATCCGCACCGAGACCCAGACCTTCTACCTGGGCGGAATCCTCCTCACGGCCGCTTAAGAGAACCACAGGAGTGAGGATCCGGCGGCTTCTAAGTTCTCTTAGCATAGAGAATCCGTCCTGTCCCGGCATCATAATATCGAGCAGGATCAGGTCGAAGGACTGACGATCAAGGCAGGCGAAAGCGTCGGCACTGTTCGAAGCGCACACTGCGTCTATCTCTTCATGCTTCAGTACGGAGGATATGGCTTTTAAAACGGGCGTCTCATCATCTACGATGAGGACGGTGATATGGGACATTCTATGTATACCTGCCTTTCTGGTTCTGTCTGATATTCAGATCTTATGAAGCGGGATATCTCTCTGCGCAGAACCCGCGCAGGGCCTCGGCGGTATGGACTGCCGCCGTACTTAGATGCCGGTCTCTGTGGTACATGAGATAGATCTGCCGTTTTGCATTCACATGATCGAAGGAGAATTCCAACACTTTCTGCCGGTCTAAGGATTCCTTAGCCGCGGTCCTGCTGATAAATGCGACCCCGCCGCCCGCTTCAACCGTCCTTCGTACCAGCTCTGAGGATTCGAACTGCGCCGCTACGCGCAGGGAAGCGTGATTCAGCTTCAGGCCTTCCTCCACATTCTCGGATGCGTTTTTGGTCCCGCTTCCAAGCTCCCGTATCACGAACCATTCATTGCGCAGCTGTTCGATGGGGAAATGTCCGTTCAGATTCCTGTATTTGGTATGATTGGGCGTGATCAGGATGATCTCGTCTTCAAAAAGAACCTCTGAATATATCTTTTCATTGCCGCTGGTGAGGCCGCCGATCCCGATCTCTACGTCATAGTTCAGGATCTTCTGCAGTACGTTGCCGCTGTCGCCTTCCGATATCCGAAAATTCACGTCCCCGTGCTTCATCCTGAACCATGGCAGAAAATGCGGGAACATATAATATCCCGGAACAGAAGAAACTGCGATGGAGACGGTCTTCCCGGATTCGTTTTCATTCCGGTTCAGATGCTCTAAGGCACGATTCTCTGTCTCTAATAATTGCAGGGCGAACGGATAGAAGACCCGCCCCTCTTCTGACAGTACGATATCCTTAGTGGAGCGCACCAAAAGCTGCACTCCTAATTCCAACTCCAACTGCTTAATGTGCGTACTGATCGTCGGCTGCGACAGGTATAAGTATTTGGCGGCCAGCGAAAAGCTTTTATAATTTACTACTCCGATAAAACTTCTTACATATTCTAAACGCATAATTTTTCTCTAAAGTCCCCCTGTTTTTATTATATTGCCTTTTGTACTTTCGGTCTAATTGAAAATGATGATAAATTTAGCGGCTTTATTTAAAATGCTAATATATTTTATTACTTCTTTTTCTTAGATGATACATCTGCTATGATGTTTTTGAAATATTAATAATTATTAATTTTTACCAGAAGGGGGATACCAATGAAAAAGAAAATAATTGCAGCGCTTTTAGCTGCGGCAATGCTTGCGTCTCTTCTTACAGCCTGCCATAACAGCAGCGAGTCGAATACGGTAGATGTTGAATCCACAGATTTTGATCCTAAAAAGGCAGTGGAAGACTATGAGTTCGGCGAGTTAAGCGAGGAAGAGAAGAACTATACGGTAGAGATGGGATATTTTAACTGCGACCATATGTGCGCTTCGATTATCGGCGAGAAGTCCGGGATCTATGAAGCCCTCGGCTTAAAGGTCAACCTCACCAAATCTGCGGAGACGGTGAACGCTCTCATAAGCGGCGCGATGGACGTGGGATATATCTTTTTCAGCAAGAACCTGATGGCGGATGATTCTCCGGTCTACCAGGCGGCGGCAAACCATCTGGGCGGTTCCCGCTATCTTGTGGTAAGCAATGATATTGATGCGGAGGATTATCTTGCCGTTGAAGGCAAGACCATCGCTATGGATGCGGAGCCTCAGTTTAACTCCGAATGGAGAAAATGGGCTGAGGAGTACGGATTCTCTTTTATGCCGGAAGATTATGACATTGTTGCTATGGGGCAGAAGGACGCTATGTTCGCGCTGAAGGCCGGGCAGATCGATGCATTTACCTGCTGTGATCCTTATGCTTCGCAGGCAGAGTTCGAAGGCTTTGGGAAGATCATGTGCATCAGCTGGGGTGCGAATCTGGAGGAAGGCGAGCTTCTTACCGAAGAGAATGCCGGAACCTGCTGCAGTTACGCAATGTCTGTAGAATTCAGGGAGAAGTATCCAGAGCTTGCGCGCCGTCTGATCTATGCACACATGCTTTCTGTCAAATACCTGTATGAGCATCCGTATAATGCGGCTATGATGTTCGCCGACGGCTTCGATGTGGATCCTTATGTAGGTCTCCGTACCGTATATATGAAGACGGTGGCAGAGGGCCGTACTATCACCTGGCAGTGGTCGGAGAAGACGATGCAGAACGATGAGGACTTCCAGACACAATGGAAGGATCCGGCCGTACCGGAGGAGGATATTATCTTTGCCAAGGATTCCATGAAATCTCTGGAGCTGTCCAATGAGATCTTCGAGGAGGCGAGAATCCCGGATTTTGATGAATTCATCAGTGAATCTGTCGAGGATAAGTTCCCGCTTGGAATGACCTTCGAAGACTGGTACAATGCCGCGAAGAAGATCGATAATATCTCGGATGAGGACGCGATCGACATCACCAAGACCGCAACGCCTTATCTGAATGAAAACGCAGAGGAATAATTAAGATATTTGGTTCTACATATTTACCCGGGGGAAATCCAGAATAAATAAGGTGCCTTTGCCTTCTTCGGTCTTTACACGGATGGTGCCGCCGTGTTCTTCGGTCAGGCGCTTCACGACCGTAAGGCCGATTCCGGTTCCTTCTCCCGGCTGCTTAGTCGTAAAGAACGGATGAAATACCTTCTGCCTGATATCCGGCGCGATTCCGGTTCCGGTATCTTCCACAACTAAGCGCACGCATTGTCCGTCGTCTGTGCTGAGTCCGAACTGGATCCGAAGAGTTCCTCCGTTTTGCATGGCGTGGAGGGCGTTTGTGGTCAGATTCAGCAGGATTTGGTTCAGTGCGCCTAACTGTCCGTGGACGTAATAAGGAGTCCGGCTGATATTCTCTTTCAGCCGGATTTCCTTTGGAAGCAGTTTTTTTACGATATTCGCGGCTTCCTGTATGGCAAACGACGCGTCGTAGTCCGTATAGACCTTCTCGGCCTTTCCCTGGCGGCTGTAGCTTAGAAGCTGCCGTGCCAGTTCCTCGCATCTGCCGGCGGAACTTCTCAACTCGGCAATTTCTTCCGGCATTTCTGCGGAGACGATATCATTTTCCTCTAACAGGTCTGCGTACAGCACGATCGGGGTCATGAGATTGTTGAATTCATGGGCGATAGAACCGGTCAATACGCTCATGGTTTTAGAATGGTTGTATTTCTGCATCAGCCCCTCCTGCTCCTTCATAGCCTCGTTCAATGTCTTTTCATGCTGCAGCTCTCTGACGAGCGTAACTTCCTTTTTCTGCTGCTCCGAGATCTTATAGATCAGAATACTTGCCCAGACCATGGCGGCCGCCCCCAGCAGACAGAAGTATAGGGCGATCCGTTCGATCGGCTGTATCACCTTCTCATAATCTTCGATGATATAGAGATAAAATTCTTCTTCTGCGATCTTAAGAGATTCACACGCGATTAATTTTTGCGTCTTCTTCGGAGTTCCGTTCTCCGTCTCGTAGACCCATTCGACAGTGCATCCATTCTTAGCCGTATGCGCAAGCGAGACTGCCTTGTCCGAGTAGTTCCCAGGCATGACTGTCATCCCGTCGGCTCCGTTCACAATACAATACCTGTCATTGTCAAGCCGGAGGCTTGATAATGCCTGTTCCTGCGCATAGATCTCATCCAAATTCAGCTCCGCTAGCACATACCCTGTGATACTTCCGTCTGCGCCTACCGCTTTCGTCATGTACAGGGCATAGTACCCTTCCCGGGAGCGTTTTACAGGTCCGGTGATGACTGCTCCCGGACTCTTTTTGGCCTGTTCGCATAGCTTTCGTTCCCATTCCTTTTGCCTGTTAAGTTCGAAGAGAGGGATATACCTGCCCTTTTCCCTGAGTCTCATTAACCCGGTCTCAATATCCTTCGTCTCTGCCATGCTGCCGGAGAATACGGCATAGAGCAGGTTTGCTTTGGCTTCGAGGCTTGACTGCAGGCTCTTGGCATTGACCTTGGCAAGGCTCTTCAGGCTTTCCTGCTCATTTGCCACAATAGAATTCTTCACATCGTTATAGCTGAATATGGCTGCGCCAAGCAGCAGGATTACCCCTGCGGCGGTAATTATGATCTGTTTCCTTAATCTCTTCTTCATAGATACCTCAAACAGTTTCCTAGATCCCTTCTTCATAGATACCTCAAACAAATTGCAGTGATCGCTGTTCTAAGTTAAATGTCCATGCAGCCATGCCTGCATGCCCGCTTGGCTCGTTGCCCGCGGGAATAAAAAAGCCGCCGGAGAATATTTCTTTATATGAGATATTCTCCGGCAGCCTTTTTGCAGACGGCGGCAACCCGGTGGCCATGCCGTGATTCCGTCTGTCTTGTTTGTTTACATGGAACATCTGCCTCTTATGATTATGATTCTTTCCATCTGAGCAGCGCTCTTTCGCAGAATACTAAGACCGTATCCATAAGGTAACCGATCAGGCCGGCGATCACCATGTAAGCGATGACCCGCTCCGTCTCTAACCGTCCCTGTGCTTCCACCATTATGTAACCGAACCCGGCACTTGTCGCAATGAACTCCGCTCATATGACGGACATCCAGCCAAGCCCGATCGCAAGCCGGATACCGGTAAGAACTCCGGGGAGAGACCCCGGAATTACAATATCTTTGATGATATTGAGTGTGTTCGCGCCCATAGATCTGGCAGCATTGTAGAAGTCCTTGCTGATATCCTGTACGCCGGAAACGGTATTTAGTATGATCGTAAAAATACCGCTGAACGCGATCAGGAAAACGGTAGGACCGTCCCCGATACCGAACCATACGATAGTAAGCGGCACCCAGGCCATGATCGGCACCTGGCGCAGCGAATTGATGAATGGGGACATAGTCTGCAAAAGCTTTGGAGAATATCCCATGATCATTCCAAGCGGGAATCCGATCAAGAATGCATACAGGGAGCCTGTCACGACACGGCGCATTGTGATGGCGAGATTCTCCAAAACATACATATCAGTCAATGAATAAACGACCTGATACGCTACATCTTCCAGATACGGAAAAATAAAGGGCGCTTTTACCGCGTGGGCTGCAAAATACCAGATCACACAGATCAGGCCCAGAGAAAAGACGGCGCCCTTGTTGTAGTTCTTACCGCCCATTTTCCGCCAGTTTTGTCTGTCTTTTGTTTTGGTCGCATGTATCATGCGATCTACCTGTTTGTTATCTCCCAATGTTACACCTCCCTCTAAAGCTGAGGATAACGATAGTATATACAGCCAAATCATAACAAAATTTTAATATTTAGAATAGAAATATTGGACAAAAAAATAAAGATGATGTCGAATATTGTATTTTTTTATAAAACCGGAAAGTATGGAGAAATGAAGCTATAATATAAGGAATGCAGACTAGGAGGTGTCATAGTATGAAAAAGCCTTGTATCGAGTACATCAGCGCATGCGCATGATGTGAAGTGTTTGGAGACTTGGTTCAAGTCCTGGAGAAAGAATATGAAGGAAAAGTGAATGTTAAGATCTACCGCGCAGGTCACGATTTTGATTATATTAAGAAGTACGGAGCAGTGACTAAGAGCATGCTGGTCATCAATGAGAAAAAGGCGGTGACTAAGCTGACCAAGCCTGCTGTGCGGAAGGCATTCGAGGAGGCATTGAAGATATGATAGGAGATTTGTGGGGGTTTCTGTCCAGTATTATCGTATCCGCATGGTCGATGCTGGGCAGTTCGTCGCCGTGGCTGGTCTTCAGCTTTATTGTGGCGGGGCTGCTGCATGAATTTTTGAAGCCTGAGAAGGTGCAGAAGACGTCGATCGGATCGAAAAGAGTCAGCGGCGTGTTCTGGACGACGGTATCCGGTATGTTTATACCGATCTGCAGCTGCGGAACGATCCCGCTTGGAATCAGCATGTATTACAGCGGAGCGTATCTGGGGCCGACGCTGGCGTTCATGACCAGTACGCCGATGATCAATCCGTTGGCAGTGATCCTTTCCTGGGGGCTTCTGGGCAAAGAGATCACGATCATCTATATTATCACAGGATTCGTGGCGCCGATGATCATCGGTGTCGTTGCAAACAGATATGCGGGGGATGAGCTGCATATCGGAATAAACAAGATTCATAAGAGAAAAGAAGAAGGACGGATCTTGCTGGAATCTGATGAGGAGGACGCAGAAGAGGAAGCGCCCTTTATGATCCAGCTTGAATTCGAAGAACCGACCTTCTTAGAGAAGGTAAAAAGCGGGCTTCGTTGGTCGATGACAGAGCTGAGTGTGACGATCAGCAAATATACGGTTACGGGCATGCTGATCGCGGGATTTTTATTTACCGTGGTGCCGCAGTCCTTCGTACAGGATTATCTGGGGAATCCGGGTATGATCTCTCTTCTTGGAATCACGGTGGTGGCTGGCCTGATGTATGTCTGCGCGGTGGGACACATCCCGTTTATCGCTGCACTGGTTGCAAGCGGAGCTGCGCCGGGGGTTGCGATCACCTTCCTGATGGCGGGAGCGGGGACGAATATCCCGGAACTTCTGACGATCACAAAGACCATCGGAAAGCGTGCGATGATAATGTATTTTGCTATGGTGGTCGGAATCTCGAATCTTGTGGGCTGGATTACCAATAGACTGTTGATGCCGGGATTTACGCCGGTGCTGGATTTTGACAGAACATCGAATACCATTGCTCATGCGAATAAGTTCATGGTAAATATACCTGAGTGGGGAGAGTGGCTGTGCAGTCTGATCCTGATTGCATATGCGCTGTATTCTCTGTGGAAATACATAAGATCCGGTCTGCGCCGTACGAAGTCCCATTCATTTTCAGCCGAATAGGACAGGATGGAAATACAGAGAAATGGAACATGGAAGAAAGATTGCGGCCTTTATTGCGGGGCTGATCCTTGTAGGTACGCTTGTGGCGGTGTTTTTCCCCAAGGAGGAGAGAAGGAATAAGGATGCTCCTGTAAGGGTAGGGGCGGGAGCCGATGTATCGGGAATTCTGATGGAAACGGCAGTGGAAGAGTATGGCAGCGTATGTGAGGTTTCAGAGGACTATGAAAGCTCGTCTTTTCAGGATTGCTGAAGTAATCTTGCTCAGTGGGCACTGAGCGCGGAGGAGATCAATGTGGCGTTCTACTGCAGCCATATTGCAAAGCATACGATTGAAGAGAATGAGAACGTTATGATCTATGGCCCGGTCATCATGAACGCGGAGGTGATCTGTTATAAAGGTGATCTGGCGGATGTGAGAACAGCCGGAATCAGTCAGGGAAGGCAGAACGAGAAGGAACAGGCGCAGATCACTTACCCTCAGATCGAAGAATTTCAGGAGATAACCCAGAAGGGGATCTTATATTCTCTGGAGAAAGGGCAGGTTGACGCTGTGATCCAAGATCTGTCTAAGGCGGCTAACGTACCGGAGTATTCGTGCGGGCCTATCTCAAAGAACGATTATATATCTTATGTGATGGTTGTGGATAAGGATTTTGTTGGCACAGCTGAATTCTCGGAGTTTGTAGAAACATATAACCGGGCGGCCAGGAAGCTGAATGACCCGGAATATCTCGCCGGGAAGCTTGGGGTGGAAGAGGACTGGCTCAGGGATAAGAGTATCCGGTTTCTGACGCTGGAGCTGCCGTAGGCGGGCTAATATAACATTATTAGTACACCAAAAAATAAGTTCCTGGCCATATAACGCAGAATGATGATTCATATGCATGGCGGAGGAATGACAGAAGGATTATAGAAGGAAAAGGGGATTGGAAGATGTCCATATCTGTAGAAGGAATTACGAAGGTATTTAAAGGAAGAAAAAAGGGCGATTCGGAGAATGTGGTGTTAAAGGACGTGTCGTTCAAGGTAGAGGAAGGGGAGTTTGTCTCTCTGCTTGGGCCGTCGGGCTGCGGAAAGACTACGACGCTTACGATCATTGCGGGATTCCAGAAGGCAAATGGCGGCAAGATCGTGGTAAACGGAAATGAGGTGAAGAAACCTGGAACGGACCGTTCGTTCATGTTCCAGAATTATGCATTGTTTCCATGGCTTAAGGTGGGAGAGAATATCGAGTATCCTATGAAGAAGATGAAGATGCCGAAGGCAGAACGCAAGGCGAAGCTTAAGGAGCTTCTTGAGATGGCGCAGCTTACGGCTTACGAGAATTATTATATCCATGAGATATCCGGCGGTATGAAGCAGAGGGTCGCGCTTCTTCGGGCAATCGCATGCAATCCTCAGGTCCTCCTGATGGACGAGCCTCTTGGGGCAGTGGATTTCCAGATGCGGCAGATGCTTCAGATGCAGTTGGAGGAGATCTTGCAGCAGAAGAAGACCACGGCGCTGATGGTGACCCATGACGTGGATGAGTCCATATACTTAAGCGACCGTGTTGTGGTGATGTCCAGAGACCATGGGAAGATCATTGAAGATCTTAAGATCGATCTTCCAAGGCCGAGAGACCGGACGGATGTTAAGTATCATGAATATGTGGACCGGCTGACCGTTATCCTGAAGGATGCGCTGAGCGGCGGTGTATTTACACAAGAAGATAAGGACCTGATGGAATTTATCCGGGGACAGAAGGATAGGAATGAGGAGGCAGAGTTAATTGGAACAGAATGTACATAAGAAATTTACAGACCGGCAGAATGAGCTGAGGCTCTATATTCTGGAGTTCACGGTGAACAGCGGGCGCGCTTATCATATAGAGAAGGATAAGGCGGAAGCATTAGAGCAGCTGAATATGTCGGAAGAGGAATACAGAGAGATCACAGACTGCCTGATCGGGAAGGACGGCATGGTGGCGGATGAGAATGGGAAGGTGAACTTCATATATCCGGTGTCGGCGCTCAAGACGAATCATCAGGTTACATTGGAGGACGGACGACAGTTCTCGGCTATGTGCGCTATTGACGCTATCGGCGCCGCGTTTACCTTCCATCAGGATACGGAAGTGCATTCGGTGAGCGCTGTGAGCGGCGAGCCGGTCTATGTAAGGATTCGGGACGGGAGAGTGGATGAGTATGAACCTAAGACGCTGCATGCGCTGACATTTCCTCTGGGGGAGCTGTCGAACTGGGCGGGGTCCTGCTGAAACGTAATGAATTTCTTCTGCAGCGGTGCAGAATTTGATCAATATGTTACGGATATGGAGCTTGACCCGGATTCAATTATTAAGGCAGATATAGAGAAGGCAGTTGAAGAGGCGAAGGCGACATTTGAAGTATAAATTATAGTATGCCGGCTAAGCAAAACCCAGATTCATTGGCCGGTGCATCATCACAGGAGGTGGAAAAGAATGAAGGTAGCTTATTTATTGGAGTCAGAGCATGCAAGGGAGATTCTTGAACACATGATCATCCCTCAGATGGAGGAGGACCGCCACGGCGCTGAGGTGGCGGGAATGATGTTCTTCTTCGACAACGCTTATATGCTGGTGGAAGGAAGCGATCTTGCCGCAAGGCTTCAGAAGTTGAGCGAGAAGACGGGCGTGCTCTTAATGGCGTGCGACAGATGTTGCTATCAGAGGGACATAGCAGACAAGCTGATCGCGCCGGCCGGGATCGGATGCTTCCCGAACGTGTACGCGGCACTGGCTCCCGCAGGAGTCGACCAGGTAATTACTTTATAGGAGGAAGGCAAATGCGAAGCATTTATAGAGATGCCTTCCGACGAAAAGCCGCCGAACGGAGTAGAGGGGGCAATACATTGAAAGAGGAGGAAGGCAAATGAGAGTATTTAATGTACCGGAGCTTTGCTGCCCGGATTGTGCGAAGAAGATCGATGCTGCATTAGAGGATGCGGGTGTAAACCATGAGGTTGATTTTGAAGGCAAGAAGGTATCGATCTGTGACTGTGACCATTGTCAGGAAGTGACACTGGATATCTTAAAGGAGATGGGATTCGAGGCGGAGAGAATTTCGTAGAATTGTGCGTTTGGAAGAAATAAGGCTTAAGAAGCGGGCTCTGACTGTGTGAAGACAGGCAGAGCCTTATCTGATTCTTTCGATGGGATGTTTCCCGTCGATTTTTTTCGTGTTCATCTTGTACAGAGCGCCGTCAAGAGAACTGCTGTCAAGGAAATCTAGGATGGCGTCTTCATCAGGCTCCCGGAAGCGGATAGCAAGCCCGCAGCCTGTGCTGATCTCCCGGGGAACAGGCATGATGGTAATGAGAAAACGGTCTTTTAAACGGGCTTCCGCAGCCATGACGCTGTCGGTAGTGTCAAATGCCAGTATATAGTAAATGCTCGGTTTGATCATAGAATTACCGCCTTTTACAAAGAATTTAACGGATAAATACCGTATGTATATTTTAACATGATTTGTATAATTTGTAGCAGAAAAGAGAAAGAAAATATATAAAGTGACAATTGACGAATTTTAGATAATATGAGAAAATATAAACAAGTATGGTGTTAAAGTAATAACGAACCCTACGACAGAAAAATCATACATAGTTGAAAGGAGTTTTACAATGATTTATTCACATGAAGTAGAAATGATGTGTCCTGTGGCTCAGGGTGCAAATCACGGACCAGCTCCGATTCCGGAAGAAGCAAAATGGGTAAAGGCAAAAGAGGTAAAAGATATCTCCGGTCTGACACATGGTGTGGGCTGGTGTGCACCGCAGCAGGGAGCCTGCAAACTCACTTTAAACGTAAAAGACGGTATTATTCAGGAAGCATTGGTGGAGACACTCGGATGTTCAGGAATGACACATTCAGCAGCTATGGCTTCAGAGATCCTTCCGGGAAAGACTATTCTGGAAGCTCTTAATACGGACCTTGTCTGTGATGCGATCAATACGGCAATGAGAGAATTATTCCTTCAGATCGTATACGGAAGAACTCAGAGCGCGTTCTCAGAGGACGGACTTCCGATCGGTGCAGGTCTGGAAGATCTCGGCAAGGGACTTCGTTCTCAGGTAGGTACTATGTATGGAACATTGGCAAAAGGTCCTCGTTATCTTGAGATGGCAGAAGGCTATGTAACAGGTGTTGCACTGGATGATAACAACGAGATTATCGGATACCAGTTCGTTAACCTTGGAAAGTTCACAGACTTTATCAAGGCAGGCGATACACCGAACGATGCATGGGAGAAGGCAAAAGGGCAGTATGGCCGTGTTGCGGATGCAGCAAAGATTATTGACCCGAGAAAAGAATAGCACCGGATTGAAGGAAGTTCAATCTGTGTCCGTAAAAGTAACGAAAAAATTAGGAGGACAAGTAAATGGCTTTATTTGAATCATATGAAAGAAGAATTGATAAAATCAATGAAGTGTTAGGAAGCTATGGCATTGCTTCCATTGAAGAAGCAGAGAAGATCACGAAGGATGCCGGACTTGATGTATACAATCAGGTTAAGGGAATCCAGCCGATCTGTTTTGAGAATGCATGCTGGGCATATACAGTAGGTGCGGCGATCGCGATCAAGAAGGGCTGTAAGACGGCTGCTGACGCTGCTGCAGCGATCGGGGAAGGATTACAGGCATTCTGCATTCCGGGTTCTGTGGCTGACCAGAGGAAGGTTGGACTTGGACACGGGAACTTAGGCAAGATGCTTCTCGAGGAGGAGACAGACTGTTTCGCATTCCTTGCAGGGCATGAGTCATTCGCGGCGGCAGAGGGTGCTATCGGTATCGCAGAGAAGGCGAACAAGGTTCGTAAGAAACCTCTTCGCGTTATTCTGAACGGACTTGGAAAGGATGCTGCGAAGATCATTTCCAGAATCAATGGATTTACCTATGTAGAGACAGATTATGATTATTATACAGGTGAGTTAAAAGAGGTTCAGAGGATCGCTTATTCAGACGGACTTCGTTCCAAGGTTAACTGTTACGGCGCTAATGATGTACGTGAAGGCGTTGCGATCATGCACAAGGAAGGTGTAGACGTATCTATCACAGGTAACTCTACCAACCCGACACGTTTCCAGCATCCGGTTGCAGGTACTTATAAGAAGGAATGTATCGAACAGGGCAAGAAGTATTTCTCAGTAGCATCCGGCGGCGGTACAGGACGTACGCTTCACCCGGATAACATGGCTGCAGGTCCGGCTTCTTACGGTATGACTGATACATTGGGACGTATGCATTCTGACGCACAGTTTGCAGGATCTTCATCCGTACCGGCTCACGTTGAGATGATGGGTCTGATCGGCGCAGGTAACAACCCGATGGTTGGTATGACTGTTGCGGTTGCAGTTGCCATTGAAGAAGCGGCGAAGGCAAGTAAATTTTAAACAACAGTAAATAGTAGTGTAGAATAAGGGCTGTCGCTGGCATGAGATGTCGGCGGTAGCCTTAAATTTTGCCGTAGCACACAGGTAACACACAAGTAGCACGCATAAGGTAGCACACAAAAAAATCCGTTACAAGAAAAGGGCATCTGCTGACTGCAAGACACCCCTTAATACGGTTTATGTAACGGTTATATCTATTTTAGAATATTGTACCGGCTAATAAAGAATAATCTTTTATGTAGCTTAATACAACGCCCTGCACGTATTCTATGATTGCGTCCGTATCGTAATTGAAATTCTGCTCGTATTATCCTTTTATTTTGCGTTTATTTACCGCTATTTCCTCATTAATGGCATGATATGTATCTTTATACCTTTATGCCTTAACTGCCTGTATGGGGCGAATGTGACGCATGATGCGATAATAAGTGAGAAAGAAGCGTTGAAGTGACCGGGTAGGGGGGCTGTAAAGAACATACGTTTGACCACACTAACCCGCAAAATTAACCGAAAATCAAGAAAAAGGCTTAAAAAATTATTTTGAAAAATCGAAAAAGGCAGTATTGTCGTATCAGAATAAATATGATATATTGTCGATATGGAGTAATCGTGATACAAGGTGGTAAACCTCCCTAAACTTGAAAAAGAGGGGAGGTGGTGTGTATGGAAATGTTTACGTTTCAAGATTTAATGCTATTTG
Organism: Lachnospiraceae bacterium; assembly: GCA_910575835.1. GTDB lineage: Bacteria > Bacillota > Clostridia > Lachnospirales > Lachnospiraceae > Sporofaciens. Next base: position 34,420 of record CAJTGB010000032.1, read on the forward strand.
CGACATTTTTAATTGCACTGCTTGCCTACATAGATAGGAAGAACAAGCGAAAATAAATAAGCCTACCTTGTAATCTTGCCGGATGCAGGTAGGCTTATATAGCTATTCTGGGAAGTCAACCACTTTGTGGGCGGTTACTCCTTCTATGTTTTTAATATAACATATTTGACAGCAGGATTCAAGAAAATTCTTCTCGCTTTTTATAAGGATATATAGTTGTAATAATTTATAAATGATGTACTTATGATATAACGATTGTCAAGAGGAGCACAGCTTGACAATAACCTGAAAGGGAGAAAGGAGAGCAAGTGGAAGAAATGAACATGCAGGAAAATGCAAGAATGATTTTGGGTTTAAGAGCTGCCGGGTGGAGCGAAAAGAAAATCAATGATTTTATCCTCTACATCGAGACTGGAGAGGAACAGTATAAGCCGGAGCCGGACAAAAAAGAAAAGGCTGAATAATCAGCCAGAACATCAAGGGAGGGGCGGAGATTCCGCCTCCTTTCCAAGACGAGGATAGGATAACAGGAAAGTTATTATAAATCAAGAATTTAGGAGGTTAAAAAGATAAGGAAGTTGTTTAAAATTGTTAGAAATATTTATGCGTAGCGTACAAGTAGCACACAAATGATAGATAAATCCTTGTAAAATCGTTACTTACTGTTTCCATCGAGGAGGCAGCGAAGGCAGGTAAATTTTAAACAACAGTAAATAGTAGTGTAGAATAAGGGCTGTCGTTGACGAGATTTGTCGGCGGCAGTCTTAAATTTTACTAGGCAAAGCCTAAAATATACTTTTAAAGTTAGGACTTTTAAAGTTACAAAAAGGCAGTATTGTTGTGCTATGAGAAATGTGATATATTGTTTATAAGGAGTAATCGTGTTACAAGGTGGTGAGCCTCCCTGAATTTGAAAAAGAGGGGAGGTGGTGCAAATGAGTACATATGAAGTTTTAAGTCTGCTATTTTTAGGCGGTTCGTTTCTCGTTGCATTGCTTGCCTACATAGATAGGAACAACAAGCGAAAATAAAAAAGCCTACCTTGTACTTGGTCGGTCGGGGTAGGCTTACATAGATATCCAGGAGGTCAACCACTTTGTGGGCGGTCACTCCTTTTCTATTCATAATATAACATATCTAATAGCAGGATTCAAGCAAATTATTTGTTGCTTTTATTTGCCTATTTTGTACCATTTAATGAGAAGTATCAACAACCACGACATCCGAATCACCCTTGCGGGCCTGTTCCAGTACGGCTTCTGATAATTTCTGGAAGGAGCCGTAAGAGGATGTAGCGCCGGATAATGCGTCGATGTCATCATCCCTGCGCCCCTCCAGAAGTTGGCTGGCGTAATAGCGGGTATATTCATTGGGATAGGTTCCGTTAGAATGGAGCATTGTCTGCATGTAAGCATTATCCCAGCTTTTGATAAAACCGCTGGCATTTTCAGCGTTGTATTCTACAGAGACGATACTTCCGCCCTTCACCATGATCGTAATATATTCTTTCCAGCCGTGACTGAAATCTTTGGCCTGAGCCGTATAATATCCGTCTTGGAGCTCCGTCTTCTCGCTGCATGCCGTCAGAGGGAGTACAAGCAACAGAAAAATCAGTGTAAATGTCAGTAATCGTTTCATTTTTAATTATCCCCCTTCAAAATAAATTTATCCACTTGTACCTGAAGATTTTCGGCTTCTTTTGCCAGTGATCCGCTGGCCTGTTCCATGCCGCCGGCATTCTGAAGGTTACGGTCGGCGATTTCTGAAATAGCTTCAATTCGTTCATCCATGAGAGACAGGGCATTCTGCTGGCTGTTCACTGCCGCTACAAGCGTATCGGAGATCGCACTGATCTGGTCAGACACAGAAGAAATAGCACTGAAAGAGCCGGCAGTATCTGCAGTCAGTTCCACACCGGTCTGAATAATATCTTTGGTGCTGGTTACCATCTCGGTAGCGTTCTGTGCAGCCTCGGCGCTTTTAGCCGCTAACTGTTTCACTTCATTTGCGACAACTGCGAATCCTTTTCCGGCTTCTCCGGCGCGGGCAGCCTCTACGGAAGCATTGATCGCCAGGATGTTGGTCTGGAAGGCAATGTCTTCGATCGCTTTGGCGATCTTAGTGATCTCTTGTGCGTTGGAACTGATATCATCCATCGCGTTAGTGAGAGAGGACATCCGTGTATTGGCTTCCTGAATGCATTGTGCGATCTCTTCGGTCTTAGCCCTGGTCTGGGAACTGCTTTCCGTAACGCCAGACAGCCGTTCCTTCACGTGGGAAACTTCGTGGATCAGCGCTTCGGTGGACTGGTTCTGTTCCAGAGAAGCCTGATGAAGCTGGCCGGACTGGCCATTCAATTCTTCGGACATAGCAGCCAAGCGGGTTGCAGCAGACCGGAAGCCTTTGATAGTTTCATTCATAGACTGTATGATCGTGTGGAGACTAGTTCGGATCAAGGCAAAGTCTCCTTTATAATCTACCTGGGCGCTGACCTTCAGATTGCCGTCAGCAATTTGGGTTAATACCTGCTGAATATCTGATATGTAACGGTTGACGCTTTCTACGGTAGCATCCAAAGTCTGGGTCATAAGCTCCAATTCATCCCTGGAGTTGACATGCGTCACCTCGGTATGGAGATCCCCGTCGGAGAGGGCAACCATCCGGTTCGTAACGCTTTTAACCGGACGGGAGATCGAGCGTGACAGCCGCAGCACGACCAAAATGGATATGATCAGTACGGCCAGAGTAGATAATATTGCAACCATCATTGCCGCATTGATCAGGTGGTCATAGTCGGACTTTGGAATCTGAATGACCAGGAACCACTGAGTGCCGCGGATAGGTGAAAAGGCCATCAGCATATTCTCATTGCCGATAGAATATTCTTCAGAGCCGGTTTCACCGCTCATCACGTGGCTCAGAGATTCTTCGTTGCCGTCGTTGAGCTGCGCCAGTGTGCTTTCGGTCAGAACCAATGACTGGTCAGGATGTCCGGTAACGAGACCTTCCCGGTTCACCATATAGGCGGTTCCGTGTCTGCCCAGGTTAATGCTGCTGATCACGTCGTTAAGTGCGTCATATTTGTAAACTCCTACTACATAGAAGGCTGTCTCCTGGTTCTCCTTCACCGGCATTCCCATGGTGATGCCGAGCTTTCCGTCAAAAATAGTGGAAGAACTGGTGGTCAGATTGTCTGTTTCCTTCAGAAGAGCAAAGAAGTTATCTTCCAGATTCTCCGGTGCACCGTCGATTCCCTGTATCAGCCGGCCCTGCAGGTCATACAGGGCAATGGTATGCAGCTCGTAGATCTCGGCGGCTTCTGTAAGCACTTCTTTGCGGTTTTTGCGGATTACGGCGGTATCAAGCCGAACATTACCTGTTCCTGTTGAACTCATGCGTGAATCTCCTGCAATGGTCATCATTCTGTCTGCAAGCATATGAATATTGGCTTCCACGGTTTTGGACGACTGCCTTGCCATAGGCTGCAGGCTGTCCAGAAGAATATTGTTGGCTAACGACTGCATAGAGAGCGCCATGATCACGCAGCATATGATAACTAATATCAGAATATTAAGAGTAGTGTTTTTTAAAATTCTCCCGTTCAGGCTGCGTCTGGTCTTTTTGCTGTGAGAGTTGTTTTTCTTAGTAGTCACGTTTGCTGTCTCCTTTTCTTAAAAATTCTTGTACTAATATCTCAGCTTGATATTAGATAAGGCAACATCTGCCTGATATCCTTTTGTGTGCAGCATATATTCCATTCCCTTTTTTGCAAGGTCAATGTGGTTCTGCGGTGCAACCATGATCTCCTCAATAGGCAGTAGCCCTTCGCTTAAGGGGATCTCAATATAAGGAAGCATAAATCCGTCCTTGGCACGGAAATATACCGTCGTATCTTTCTGCTTTTTGAATACAAACCGATATTCTTCTTCCTCAGCAAATCCTTCATGTTTAAAGAACATGGCATAAACTTCAGCGGTTTTTTGGAATTTGCGGCACGCCTTCTGATAATTGGCGTTCTGCCGGTCCCTGCCGCCGGCCGCTAAGACTTCTTCAAGGGGCGTCCGAAGCAGATTAGGCAAATAACTGCAGATATTTCTCTGGATTAACTGCCTTTGCCGCCTGGGATTGTAAACTACAAGGCCGTGGTAGGCGATCTCGGCCGCTTCCTCGATTCTTGCGATGATCTCATCGCTTCGGAAACCTATATTATAACCGGTCTTGCTGCCGAATTCCGACCACATGGTGATGCTGTCCCGGCATTTTGAGAAAGAAAGCACGAAGTATTCCCGGGGCTTTTCATGCTTAGAATAGATAGAATCCGCAAGAAACATCTCCTTTAATGCCGGGCTTTTGATAGTGTCCCGGCACACCTCTTCTATGATTCCCCGGATGTAAGAAAATTCATTGGGGTCGTTTAGAAAATCACTCTTTGTAGCCCAGAAGCAGTTGTGGTTAATGATACCGTTGATGCCGTTGCTCTTGGTATAGTGATAAAGGATGCTGCTGTTTTCGGCGCGTTTTAATTTTACCTGTCTGCCAGACATAGATTCGTTACCTCTCACGGTGTGTTATTCAAATATGCAAAAATACTCCTTTACTTACTTATCGGCTGTTTCGCTATAAAAATTACCTAATTTTTACAATTATTGAGTTTTAGGGTCTTTGACTTGTATATTGTATTAGCTTGATAGGGGAGGGGTTTGATGCTATAATATGCGGAAAGAAAAGATATATGAAAGTGCAGGCGGGGAGGTGAGATCAGATGTTCGCAACAGAGAGACAGGCAACGATCATAGAACTGATCCAGAAGAATGGAAGCGTCCAGGTAGACGAGCTGTCGCAGGAATTAGGGGTCAGTCCTATGACGATACGCAGAGATCTTGTGAAGCTGCAGGAGGACGGCAAGATCGAACGCTGCCATGGCGGCGCGGTGGCGAAGCAGGAAGTGAATTACGCAGACAAGCAGACCAGTCATAAGAGAGAGAAGGAGCAGCTTGCAGGCTTGTGCGCTCCCTTGGTATCGGAGGGGGATACGGTATTTTTGGATGCAGGAACGACTACTTATGAGGTGGCAAAGCTGATCAGGGATATAAAAGGAATATTGATCGTCACCAATGATCTGGAGATTGCCGTACTTCTGAAGGACAGTGAGACAGAGTTATTTATCTGCGGCGGCAGCGTCCAGAAATCAACGGGAAGTATGTTTGGACGGTATGCAACGCAGATGTTGGCGGATTTTAAATTTGACGTGGGCTTCTTCGGGGCGGCTTCTATTAACGATGATTTTGAGGTGACAACGCCTACATCGGAGAAAATGTGGCTGAAACGGTATACGCCGATGCAATGTGAGAAATCCTACCTGGTAGTGGACCGGTCTAAGTTCGGAAGGCAGGCCATGACAAAGATCAACAGTCTTGGAGATTATACAGGGATCATTACCAACAGAGAATTCAGCATTGAAGAAAAAAGAAAGCTTGAAAGGCTGAACGCAGTAATTATCAAGTAGGAAGAATTAATATTAGAAGACACAGGGCAGCCGCAGACAGGATACCGTGCGGCGTCCCTGTGTGATCTGCAAATGAGGAAGACAAACGATCAGTAGGTGATCTCCTGAAGATAGAGTCCTTTGGGGTCGCAGGGAGCGCTTGCATCCATGCTGCCCTCCAGGATATCGTCGATGTCTTCTTTGGGGCGGGTGTAGAATCCAATGTCCAGCAGCGTACCTACCATGAGCCGTGCCATATTGTGAAGAAAGTCGTCGGCATGGATCATTATCTGCATCTCCTGGGCGGCGCTGTAGATCTCAACCTCATAAACCTGCCTTACGGTAGATTTGCTTTTCTTTGAGGAAGAGAAGTTCTTGAAATCATGAGTCCCGGTCAGGAGAATGCCGGCCTGCTGCATCAGCTGCCTGTCCGGCGTCTTGAAACAGTGGTAGGTGTACTTGCGGTCGAACACGCTGGGTACGTCGTCGATGGTCATACGGTACACATAAGTCTTGGAGGTGGCGTTCAGTTGGGCATGGAAACGGTCAGGAACCTCATCTACCCGGACGATTGCAATGTCCATGGGAAGATATCGGTTGAGGTAATGCTTCATATCCAGAAGCTTCATATCGGATCCCGTCTTAAAATTGGCGACCTGCGCATAGGCATGTACGCCGACCTCCGTGCGGCATCCGCAGTTCAGTTCGATATCGGATTCTCCGGTCATCTTTCGGATGACTTCTAAGATCTTGTTGGAGATCGTATTGTTGGATTCGTCTTTCCCCAGGCGTGTCCAGCCCTGGTAACGGCTGCCGTCGTATTCTATTGTTAATTTGATGTTTCTTAAAACAGAAGGCGTTTTGGCGGATTTGTCTCTTTTGCGCATATTCAAAATCCTCATCTTTCTATATGGAAATATTTATAACATCATTGTATTAAGTATATCAAATTCTATATTATAAGAAAAGGGTAAACGAAGAAAAAGACCTGTAACGAAAGGAAATAATATAAATGAGTGTAGAAAGCAGAAAAGTATCAGAATCCATTGTGGAAACAGTCCATATGGTCCGTCCGAATCATTTGAACGGGGCGGGACGTTTGTTCGGAGGCATCCTGATGCAGTGGATCGATGAGGTTGCGGCGCTTGCGGCGAAGCGGCATGCCCATATGAATATAACGACGGTTTCGGTGGATAATCTCCGCTTCTTAAAGGGTGCCTATCAGAGGGATGTCATTGTGCTCAAAGGGAAGATCACGTATGTGGGGCGGACATCTATGGAAGTGAAGGTGGATACCTATGTAGAGGATGCAAACGGCGAAAGGATATTGATCAACAATGCGTTTTTTACAATGGTGGCGCTGGATTCCAACGATAAGCCTGCCGAGGTGCCGCGGCTTCTGCTGGAGACGGAGGAGGACCGGCACGATTTTGAGAAGGCGAAGCTTCGAAGAGAGATGCGGCTGCTTAGAAAGGAAGAGGGATTCTAAGCATGCCGCCAGAGCTTATTGCTGCTTGTAATGATCAGAGGGAGGTCATTTCTTCATATAAGAAGATACCATCCGCACCATATTCTCGATCTGGTCCTGTTCTTCCTTGGATTTTCCGTCCTTTAGGACGGAGAGTACCAGAGAGAATTCATCCGGTGTAAACTGAATTCCTTTTTTATTCGCGTTCGTGATCAATGCCATCATGATTGGTGCGAGAGACTTCCCGCTCTTCCCCTGAGTCTGTGCTGCCGCTGTGCGGATCAGCTCCATTTTCATTGGATCCATGTTCTGCATTGACGGGTGGTTCATCCATTCGTTCATTGTCATTGTCTCCTTTCCTGCTGCCCGTGTCGGGTTGATTCATTTCATTTTCAAACATCATGCTGTACATCTCAAACATCTCCTGCTGTTCAGGATTCATCATGCTTTTCATCATGTCCATCGGATCAAAGGAACTCGAATCCATGGAGGATCCTGACATGTTCTGCATGTTCTGCATATTCTGTACCATTTCCATCATATTCATCATGCCGGACATTTGTTCCATCATTTCTTTTTCAGAAGGGTTCATATAAGGTTTCAACCCCTCCAGAATATTGGAGGGAGAGGGATTTGAAGAAAAGCCCTGAAAGACTTCCATGGTGTGGCGAAGCTCCAGGAATTTGATATAGACCCCGAAAAAGCGCTGGATAGAGGGCGGAGTGTATGGAAGCAGAAGTTTTAACGTATATAGGAAGGGCGGTGTGACCAGATTATCGAAAGGTGTCATTGGTTTCGGTGGGTTTTGTTCCATAAGCACTCCTTGAAATAACGTTGTAAATATATATGACGAGGGAGCGGAATTTATACATACTTGTCTGGCAGAGAAGATAATGTGTATTACGGTCAAAAGATATGGAAAAACTAAATACGGAATATTTCATATATTAATAGGGTAAATGAATTTCAGAAAGGAAAATGAAGATGGACAGAAAATTGATCATTGACGGCAATGCCGTATACGAGATTGATGAGAAATGTATGCTGAGAAAACAGCTGGAAGAGAAAAAGGGACAGGAACAGACAAAAGAAGACGTTGAGAATCTGAATGAATATAAAATGAAGAGGGCGGAGTGATATACTCCGCCCGGTTATAGGATTAGCATCCGCAGTCAAAGCCGCCGCATCCATTGCCGCATCCGCCGCAGCAGAAGAGCAGAAGGATGATCCACAGACAACTGTCATTGCCGCATCCGCCGCCAAAGCCGTTGCCGCATCCGCCGCAGCAGAAGAGCAGAAGGATGATCCACAGGCAGCTATTGTTGCCAAAGCCGCATCCGCATTCTCCACCATTTCTTCCTACGCCTGATTCACAGCCGCATCCACAGTTCGTAGCACTTAAATCGCTCATATTGAAATCCTCCATTTATGTTGTTTACAGTAACATAATATGCGAAGGGTTCCAATGTGTGAAAATGAAAATCAATGAAATTCAATTTTTTATCAGCCGTTTTATAGAATGCTGATAGAGATAGGAGTTCTTCTGTAATTTTAATTTGTCCAGTGTTGATATGTTTTCCTTGGCATACTCGTCATAAAGAGTAAGCAGATAGGATATAGTGTAATTCCTGTGCTGAAACCAGGTGAACAACAGCCAGTTCATGATGTCCGGGTACCAGTACCGCTCCGGGATGGCAGAGGTCTGAAGCAGTGTAACATGCCGGGCGGCTTCTTCGGATAATTCGGTCAGCTCGTTAGAATAGCTCTTATCTTTGAATAGAGCGTCGCTTTGCTGGATGATGTCGTACAGGGCGTTGGATGCTTTCCAGTAAGCGACGAAGGCAGGATCGGTCTCATCAGGAGTTTCTTCCATATTATGAAGATCGAAGGTCTGCATAGTCGGCCGCCTTCTGGTGAAGTTCCAGTCATACTCGGAACGCTTGTCCGGGTCGGACAGGACATTGTAGGCCTCTAAGATCTCCTGCATCTGTTCGGTGGTGTCGATACCGTTGCGGATGTTGACATCCGGGTGGTACTTTTTCGCCAGTTCGTTCTTGGCTGCGGTAATGTCTTCTAAGGTAGCCTTTTCTGAGACACCCAATATATCATAATAATTCTTGTCGTCCATTCTATCCTCCATTGATGATTCTATACCCCAGAGGCAGTACATATGCCGAATGGCCCCGCGGGTAAAATATGGAAATGAGCATAATTATCTTACGACAATTTTGCGGATAAATCAATTAGAAATTTTGAATATTCAAAAGGTGCTTATTATTCGATGTGCTATAGATATGAATCTATGTTATACTAATCGTATCAGTTAGGTAAGATATAACAGAAGAGGAGACATAAGGAATGACAAAGCAAGAGTTGGCTACGAGAATATGGGCAACTGCGAATGAACTCAGGAAAAATATCAAGGCAAGCGAGTACAAGGACTATATTCTTGGCTTTATGTTTTACAAATACTTATCAGACAAGGAGCTTGATTACTTTAAAGATCGCGGCGGGGAATCAGAAGAAGATTTGATAGATCTGGATATCGAGGTCATCGATATGGCGAGGGATGTCAATGGGTACTTCATCGCCTATGAAGACCTCTTCTCTGTCTGGAGAAAGAAGGGAATTCATCTCGGGGCGAGGGATGTCTCGGAAGCGATAGGAAGATTCTACGATAATATCGGCGCCAGATATCAGAAGCTTTTTGAAAATATCTTTTCTGTGCTGGCGTCAGGGCTTACAAAGCTTGGAGAGAACGCCGGATCCAGGGACAGTGCGGTGCGCAGCATTGTGGATCTGATCTGCCAGATTCCGCCAAAGAGCAAAGACTATGATGTACTGGGATATATCTATGAATATCTGATCCGACAATTCTCAAGTGAAGCGAAAAAGGACGGAGCATTCTATACACCTCATGGGCTGACATCCCTTATGGCGAAGATCGTGGCGGACCGGCTGAGAGGGAAACAAGAAGTGAGCGTATACGATCCCACGATCGGAACAGGGGGACTTCTGTTAAATATCGGAAAAGAAGTGGGGAAGTTCGTTGCATTTGAGAATATTAAGTATTACGGACAGGAGCTTATCACGGAAACCTGTAACCTTGCGAAGATGAATTTGTTTATGCAGGATATAAACATTCAGAATATCTATGTGCGAAACGGAGATACGCTGAAGGACGACTGGCCGTACTTTGATGAGGATAGAGCCTATGAGGCGCTTCCGGTAGATGCGGTTGTGTCCAATCCGCCGTATAGTCAGGGGTGGAATCCGGAGGATTATAAATTAGACGAGAGATTCAAATATGGGCTTGCGCCGCAGAAGAAAGCGGATTATGCGTTCTTGTTACATTGTCTTTACCATGTGCGGGATAAGGACGGTATCATGGCGATCGTACTCCCGCACGGCGTATTGTTTCGCGGGGCGGCAGAGTACAACATCAGGAAAAATCTGATAGAAAATCATAACATCGAAACGATTATCGGGTTCCCGGGGAATATGTTCTTCGCAACAGGGATTCCGGTCATTGTTATGATCCTTTCAAAAGGAAGAGAAGAGAGTGATATTTTATTTATAGACGCTTCTGCGTCCTACGCCAAAGAAGGAACGCAGAATGTATTAAGAGAGAGGGATATTAAGAAGATATTTGATGCGGTAAAGGCAAGAAAAGATAGTAAGAATTTCTCGAGAGTTGTAAACTTGGATGAAATCATCGAGAATGATTATAATCTGAATATTCCGAGATATATTTCTGCGGCAGAGAGTAAAGAAGCCCTTGATCTATATTCAGTTATGACAGGAAGGATATCAGGCAGAGCCCTCTTAGCATATGACGGATACTGGGCAGAATTCCCCGGGCTTAAGCAGAAAATATTCGATATGGAGAACGGCTATTATATATTTAAGCCGGTCGAGATGAAAGATGTAATCTTTTCGGATGATGGAGTTAAGAAGTATATAGCAGATGTCGGCAGTATTTCAAAAAGGTTCAGAGCTTATCTGATCACATCATTAATTCGGGAAGACGCGGACGCAAAGGTCCATGACAGGATTATGGAGCAGTTATTCCGGATCTATGGAGATGTGAAGCTGTTAGATGGATATTCTGTCTTTCAGGCATTTTCTGATGAATGGGATATCGTGGAGAATGATCTGGTCAGAATACATAATGAGGGAAAACAGATCTGCCGGGAGACAGAGCCGGATATTGTGCTGCAGAAGGATAACAGTACGAAGAAATATGTGGAGGTACAAAAGGGGATCAAAGGAAAGGTATTTCCGATCCGTATGATCCAGGAAGTGTACTTCCGGTCAGAGCTAGATGAACTTGAGAGGTTAAATAGTGAGAGCATTACATTAGAAGGTGAAATAGAAGATCTGTGGAATGAGCTGGAAGAAGATACAAAGTCCAATCTGTCGAAGGAGGACAACAGTGATGATCATTCCAAAATGGATCCGAAGAAGCTTAACAGCGAAGTGAAGCAGATTCTTTCAGAATTGTCATCCCCGGAAACAGATATTTTGGAAGAGTATCTTACACTGAAGAATAAGCAGAAGAAGATTGATTTTATCAGCAACCATTCGGAAATAGAATGGGATCAGATGAAATGTAATAAGGATATGACCTATGGGGCGGCGGCGGTAAGGACATATATAGATTTCCTGAAGCTTAAGAAAGAGTTCGATGTGGAGACCGAAGAGGGCAGGATCATAGGTATAAAGAAGAAGATCGAGCAGAAGAGTGATGTGAATAAAAAAGCGAAGATGCTGTCGCAGGAGCTTGAGGAGAAGGCGGTTGAGAAGATCGGAAGCTTGACGGACGGGGAAGTTGACGATATGCTTACGAAGAAATGGATCGATCCGGTAATGATTCATATTGATGAAGATGTAAAACAGGTGATGATGAAGCTTGTGAATGCGCTGGAAGCGTTGAAGGAGCAGTATAAGGATCCGCTTCCCAGGCTGGATGAACAGATTGAGGAGCTTAACAGAGAGTTGCACATGATGCTTGGTGAGCTGTGCGGGAGTCCGGCGGATATGGAAGCGATTGATATATTTAGAAAGGGGCTGCTTTGATGGAAGGGAGAAAGGTTCCAGGGATAAGGTTTGAAGGGTTTGAAGAAGAGTGGGAACAGCGTAAGTTGGGGAACGTTACAGTTAAAATAGGTAGTGGAAAGACACCATCTGGTGGAAACAATGCATATGTTGATTTTGGAATTACGTTGATTCGTTCGCAAAACATAAATGATAATAAGGTCAATTTGTTGGATGCTGTTAATATAGATGTTAAAACTGATTCTGCAATGAAAAATTCGCAAGTTTATAAAAATGATGTATTACTTAATATTACAGGAGCTTCTATTGGAAGAAGTGCGGTATATAAGGGAATAGAGCATGCAAATGTTAATCAACATGTATGTATTATCAGACCTAATGAGGGATATTTTTCTGAATTTATTCAATTAAATTTAGCATCAAATAATGGGCAGAGACAAATAGAAACAAGTCAGGCAGGAGGTGGAAGAGAAGGGGTAAATTTTCAGCAAATTGGAAAGATGTGTTTTATGTTTCCTTCTATGACAGAACAAATAAAAATCGGAGAGTACTTCTCAGCTCTCGACAATCTCATCACCCTTCACCAGCGGAGGTATAAGAGATTAAAGCTTTTTAAAGAATCAATGCTTAACAAAATGTTCCCTAAAGATAGTGAGAAAATTCCAGAAATAAGATTTGAAGGATTCAGTAGTGATTGGAAACAGCATAAGTTGGGAAAAATTGCCAGTAAAATTACAATGAAGAATACAGGCTCGCAATATATTGAGACGTTCACGAACTCTGCAGAATTTGGAATTATAAGTCAGAGAGATTTCTTTGATCACAATGTTTCTAATATAGAAAATATTGAGGGATATTATGTGGTAGAAGATGATGTGTTTGTATATAATCCTAGAATTTCAACATCGGCTCCTGTTGGTCCGATAAACAGAAATAAGCTTGGCAGAACCGGAGTAGTGTCTCCGCTTTACACAGTTTTCAAAACGCATGATATAGATTCTGAATATTTGGAATGGTACTTTAAGAGCAACCATTGGCATTTGTTCATGTATTTTAATGGTGATACAGGGGCAAGATCAGATAGATTTTCTATTAAGGATTCTGTGTTTTTTGAAATGCCCATTCCTATACCAGATATAGATGAGCAGATAAAAATAGGTAAATATTTATCGAAATTGGATTCTCTTATTACTCTCCAACAATATAAGATGGAAACACTGCAAAATTTTAAAAAGTCATTATTGGAAAAGATGTTTACTTAGAAAGGTTTGGAATATAATGAAACTATATCATGGAAGTAATGTAGAAGTAAAAGAGCCAAATATACTTGTTGGCAGAAGAACGCTTGATTTTGGTCAGGGATTTTATACAACATCTGACTATAACCAAGCAGAAAAATGGGCTTTTAATATTTCAAAGCGCCGTAATGTCGGGAAACCAGTTGTTTCTGTGTATGAATTTGATGAAATAGTTCTCTCAGAATTAGTTGTCCTCGAATTCAGTACACCAAACAGTGATTGGCTGCATTTTGTGTCTGAAAATAGGACAGATACTTATCGTGGTATGGAGTATGATTTTATAAAAGGTCCAATTGCCAATGATAATACGATGCCTGTATTGAATATGTATATATCCGGGTTCGTTGATGAGGATTTTGCAATAAAGCGTTTGTTGCCGCAGAAACTCAAAGATCAATGTGTATTCAAAACAGAAAAAGCGATTCCGTTTCTTAAGTTCAGGGAGGTAATATTATGCAAAAAATGATGAGTGAGGTATTGCATTATTATGACAGGGAAGTTGTAAAAATGATGATAGATAAATATGGTCTGATTCCTATGGAAGCAATCAACAGTTTTATAAAATCTCAGACCCACATTATGTTAGAAGATATGCAGTATGGTATGGATGAGTTCGGTTATCCTGCTATATTTGATATGTGGGAATGTGAGAAAATAACGGGAGATCCTAGAAATTCCATATATATAAGAGGAGAATAATATGACAGCAGAACATGAATTTTATCTATATTTATTGGAATGTTATGCCGCGTATAAGAATAAACCGACAGGTGAGGTACTTGAAGAGTGGGATTTATTGAATATATCGGATTTTATTTTTAATATGTACGAAATGTACCATTCTGAATCTATAGAAAATGCTTTTAAAGATATTGACAATCTGATTATGACTGGCAAACCTGCCTGGTAAATCGAAAACAACATAACAAAGGAGAAATGGCATGCCGCTACCATACACAGGAAAAAACGGGGAATTGAACTTTGAACGGGACTTTATAGATACCTTAAAAAAGCGAGGCTGGAGTAAGGATGTCCTGAATCACAAGACGATCCCGGAACTGATTGAAAATTGGAAAAACATTATATTTGACAGAAACCGCAATGTATTGAATAACGTCCCTCTCTCTGATTCAGAGATGGATCGCCTTATGGATACGGTGCGGGAGCAGGCGAACACACCGGTAAAGTCGAATATTTTCATTACGGGAAAGGATGTTCCTGTGAGACGGGACGGGGATTCGCCGGATCAGAAGAATGCAGGGAGCGACGTCATCCTGAACATCTTCTCTCCGGGGGAAGTGGCAGGCGGAACGTCCAAATACCAGATCGCTGAACAGGTCGTGTTCAACCAGCAGGAAGATACGCGGGACAGAAGAGGCGACATTACACTTTTGATCAATGGTATGCCGGTGATCCATATCGAATTGAAAGCGAGCGGCGTAGATGTTTTTGAGGCTGCACATCAGATAAAGAAGTATATACAGGAGAGGAAATTCCAGGGATTTATGAGTCTGGTGCAGGTGTTCTGGGCGATTACGCCGGAAGATGCGTTGTATTTCGCGAATCCTGGAACGGCAGAGCGGATGAACTCCGCATTCTTCTTCCACTGGGGGGACAGAGACAACCATATTATCCGGGACTGGAGAGAGATCATAGACGGCGAATCCAGGATCCTGTCCATTCCTGAGGCGCACCGAATGATCGGATATTATGCTGTCGCCGACAAGGAGAAGGATACGCTGAAGGTCTGCCGCAGCTATCAGTATATTGCGATCAGGGCAATCGTGGAACGGGTTTCCAGGCAGAAATGGGGTGACCATGACCAGCTTGGAGGCTTCGTATGGTGTACAACCGGAGGCGGTAAGACGATGACTTCTTTTAAGGCCGGGCAGCTTATCATAGATAAGGGATATGCGGATAATGTTGTGTTCCTGGTCGACAGGAAGGCATTGGACAGTCAGTCAAAGCAGGAATATAACTCATTTGCGCCGGTTGGCAGGAAGGTAGTAGAGACTAAAAGTGCATTCGATCTGTTTAATAAGCTGGTGAGTTCACATGCCGATAATCACATGCTGCTGACTTCCATCCAGAAGATGTCGAAGATTACGGATAAAAATGAAGAGAAACGTAAGGACGAGTTAGAGAAGATCAAACGCAAAAGGATTGTATTTATCGTAGATGAGGCACATCGTTCACAGTTTGGAGAAATGCACCAGAATGTGAAGAATACTTTCTACAATGCTCTTTTTATTGGATTTACAGGCACACCGATCTTTCCTGAGAATATGCGTGAGGGAGAGATGACGACGGAGTCGGTATTTGGCAGATGCCTCGCGGTATATTCTCTTGCAACAGGGATCCGTGACGGCAATGTGCTGGGGTTCTATCCTAAAGGAGAGAAGACCTATGAAGATTATGTGCTTCGGATCAATGTTGCACTGCGTGAGAGCAATGCAAAGTCTGAAAAAGATGCGCAAAAAGATCCCGAGAAGTGGAAAATATATCGCTATTTTAGAACAAAGGCTCCTATGGAAACACAACATGATGAGAGAGGAAACATCAAGAAAGACAGGAATGGACGTAATCTGAAAGGAATCGAAGATTATCTGGTGCCAAGTCAATACGATAATCCTGAACATAGAAGAAGTGTCGTGGAGAATATAATCAATAATTTTGATTCAATCGCATTCGGCGAAAACGGGACCTTATTCCACGGTATACTGGCAACTTCATCCATACCGGAAGCTTATGAATACTGGAAGTTATTCAGAGAAATGAAACCGGAGTTACATGTGACGGCGCTGTTTGATGCGAATCTTGAAACGAATTCAGGCGGAGAGTTTGTCAAGGAAGCGGCCTTGATCGAGATCGTCAAAAACTATGCGGATACATTTGGTCTGGAGCTTGATTTCAAATCAGATACAAAAGGCGCCAAATTTAAAGAAGATTTGATGGCGCGATTGTCTCATTCAAAGCCATATACGAAAATCGGAAATAATCATGACAAGTGTCTGGATATTGTGATCGTTGTAAATCAGTTGTTGACAGGATATGATTCGCAGTATGTGAATGTGCTGTATCTTGATAAAGAGTTGGAAAATGATAATCTGATCCAGGCAATGTCAAGGACAAACCGTGTATATGACAATAATGAGAAGCCGTTGGGATTGGTCAAATTCTTTCGGAAGATCTATACGATGAGGCGGAATCTGAATGAAGCCCTGAAGCTTTATTGCCAGGGAGATTATGCCAATGTGCAGGTAGATGATATCGATGAAAATATAAAGACACTCAATCGGACTTATAAGAATATCTGTGATATTTTTGCGATTGACCATATCGATCATTTTGAGCAATTGCCAAGATCAGATGAGAACAGACAGAAGTTCAGAAGAGAATTCTATCGCTTGAAAAGTACACTCAGAACGGCAATGCTCCAGGGATTAAAATGGGATAATGAGTTCGGTGCGTCGCTTAATTTTGATGAAAGAACTTATCGTATTCTGACTAGAAGGTATCAGGATCTTCCAGCGAATGGCGGGGGCAGGGCAGGTAAAAAGAGACCAGGTTTCGATATGCCTACCAGCTTGTCTACGATTGAGATGGATAAGATTGATGCGGAATATTTGGAAGCTCAATTTAAAATAGTAACGCTGAGGGATATCAGTACACAGGAAGATCAGCTTTACAGGCAGGTAACGGCGATCGAGGAGATCAAAAAGAATCTTGGTATCCTGCCGGCAAGAAAACAAAAATATGCGAGACAGGTTCTTGAGGATGTAAAAAGCGGAATACTTATTGTGGAAGAAGGCAAGACCTTTATGACATATATCCAGGAGTACGCGGATCGGGTGATCAGGAAGGCGATCGAGGTATTTACTGCTAATTTCGGAATTGATGCGGATATTTTCTATGACTTATATGTTCATACCATGGGCGGAAAGGTTGATGCAATAAAACTGGAAGTGATAGAGAAGTCGGCAGATATCAATAAAGTAAAAGAATATTTTGATGCTAAGAACATGCTGAGTGCCAGAGGGAAGCTGCATGCAGAGCTTAAGCGGTTCATTGAAGAGCAGAAAGCGGAATCGGATTGATTATAGATTATGAAAGATGGATAAATTTTAAGATATTCTCATTAAACGGCTGTATTTCTTGATATAAAAAACCTATTTCCCGGGGCGGAACAGGGTTTGATAAGGGGATTTCTATCAGGCTGCCTGCTTCTAGTTCAGATTCTATAAATTGCTTTACCACACAGGATACTCCGATCCCTATCTTCGCGAATTCGATCAGCATGTCCATTTCATTCACCTCGAGGATATGCAGGGGAAGGATATTATTCTTTGCATAGTAAGCGTTAATGTGCTTGCGGGATACGTTGTCTTTATCCAGAAGCATGATGTTCGCATATTTGAATATCTCATCGTTTTTACAGTTCCATTTTTCTCTGTAGGCGGGGGTGCAGACGAATATATATTCGATGCGCCCCAGGGAATGATAGACATAATTTCCAAGGCGTGGAGGCTTTGCTACCAGCGCCAGGTCAATGCTGCACTTCTCGATCATCACAAGCGCTTCTGCCGATGATGTACAAGTGGTCGTCAGATCTGTATCGGGATATGATTTTACATATTTTTTCAAAAAGGGCATAAGAAAGTGTTTGCATAATACGTTGCTGGATGCTATTCGCAAATATCCCGTATAAAATGGGGATCTAAGATTCTTTTCTGTATCCGAAAGCATGAGAAGAGCCTTTTTCACGTTGTCGTATAACAATCGTCCTTTTTCTGTCAACTCAACACCCTTTGATTTTCTGATAAAAAGCGTAGTATTAAGATTTTCTTCCAGCTTTTTGATAGTAATGCTTACTGCCGGCTGAGAAATAAAAAGCGAAGCGGCGGCCTTTGATATACTTTTGTTTTCTGCGACAGAAAGAAAAATCTTATATCTTGCAAGATTGTCAAATGTGTCCATAATTTCTCCATATAAATATAATTTATATATTTTATAAAAAACATATATTTGAATTATATCATATAAGTAAATATAATTCTAGTGAAAATTAAACAGCTACTATATTCATTAGGAGGGATTGTATGGGTACATTTGAGTTTGACGGGGAAAAATACAGATCTGCGTCTAAACACCAAAAAGAATGGGGAAGTGATCTGATCGCAGAAATATCATTTGAAGGGAATGAAGTTGTGCTGGATCTTGGATGCGGAGACGGAATCCTGACAGAGCGATTGGCGCGTTTTGTTCCACACGGAACAGTTTTGGGGATAGACGCTTCCGTACATATGCTGAAAATTGCGGAAACGATTCATAAAAACAATCTTAAATTTGCATGTCTGGATATAAATAAGATGAATTATACTGATGAGTTTGACCTTGTTTTTTCCAATGCGGCGCTTCATTGGGTCAAAGATCATAAGAAGCTATTGAAAAATGCCTATAGGGCGTTAAAAGTTAATGGGAAAATATGGTGGGATTTCGGCGGTTCTGGTAATTGTGCTAATTTCTTCGATGTGATCAAGATGAAGATATCCGAGGATAACTATGTAAAATATTTTACAGATTATGAATGGCCGTGGTTTATGCCGTCCAAAGAACAGTATACAGAATTAATTGCCGAGGCTGGATTCGCGTCATGGACGATTAGAGAATTAAACAGGGACAGATATTTTTCTGATACGTCTGAAATGATCCGGTGGATCGATCAACCCAGCCTTGTGCCGTTCATCAAACAGATTCCGCAGGAATTAAAAGAAACTTTCCGCCGGGAAGTAATTGAAGAAATGGTAAAAAGAACACAGCAGCCAGACGGTACTTGCTTTGAAACTTTTCGCAGGATCAGGATATGTGCCGGGAAATAGCAGGAGGAAATTACGCATTTTCTGGAGGTGATCAGAAAAAGGGACTGTTTGACAGAATAAACACAGCGTTTGCCTATCTTAAATAAAGATATGGAATTATTCTGCTTTGATCGGCAGTTCTATGTTATAATTGGTAACAGTATAAGTCTGGCAGAGCCAGCGGAAATTGCGGAGGTTAGAGATGAGAAAACGAATTAATCACTCGGTGCAGTTGTAAAACTGGCAGCAGATTGTATCGAGGTCAATCAAAAAGCAAAGGCTTATGTTGTCAGGAAACTGCACCGATCAACTGGCTAAGCGGGAGTGCCTGCGGGTATATTGCCGCGGGACGTTAACTACAACAGATATTGAAAGGAAGCAGTTTGAATGAATAAAGCAGAATTAAGATCGATTTGGGAAAAGGAAGAGAAGGCGGCACAGATAATAGGCTGGGATTTTTCGCATATCCATGGGAGATATGAGGAAGAGGATGATCTGCCGTGGGACTATGAAAAGACGGTGAGGAAGTATTTGAGCAGGGATTTTGATATGTTAGACTATGATACCGGCGGCGGTGAATTTTTATTGTCTCTTGACCATCCATTTGACAAGACAGCGGCAACGGAAGGATTCAAGCCTAATGTACGATTGTGTGAGGAAAAATTGTTGCCTCTGGGAATTAACTTTAAAGAGTGCGGCACACCTTCCGCGATTCCTTTTGGTAATGAAGCTTTTGATGTGATCATTAACCGGCATGGCAGTTTTGATGCCGGGGAATTATACCGCCTGTTAAAAAGGAACGGAATCTTTATTACGGAGCAGGTAGGAAGCGATAATGACAGAGATTTGGTTGAGATGGTTCTTCCCGGAACGGATAAACCTTTCCCGCATTTAAACCTCAAAGAGCAGAGGGAGGAGTTTCCAGGGTTTTCCGTTGAGAGATGCTTTGATAAGCTATTGAAAATGCAGAAGGTCATTGAAGAAAAAGGGGAAATAAAAGGAACGGTTCATCGATATTTGATTGCGGCAAGGAAAGTGTAAGCCGAACAGACAGGTTCAGAATGGTCAATAAGGGCACAAGTTTGGCATAAACCGAATATCCTGATAAAAAAGGATTTTTTCGATGAATAAAGTAAAACAGCAGATCCACTATTGTTGTGACGACACCATGAAGGGGAATGTCAGGGGGCAGAATGTAACGGTGGCGGTTCTGGATACAGGGATGGCGGCGCATCCAGATCTTAAGGGAAGGATTCTGGCGTTTTATGACTGTGTCAGTCATCGTCATGGATTATACGATGACAGCGGGCACGGAACGCATGTGGGAGGAATTATTGCCGGCAGCGGTGCGCTGTCTCAGGGAAGGCTCGCCGGAATTGCACCGGAAGCGAATCTGGCAGCGGTGAAGGTCCTGGATGCCAAGGGTGAAGGAGATGTGATGCAGATCATGGAGGGAATCCGGTGGATCAGGAAGAACCGCAGCCGATACGGTATTCAAGTGGCAAATATATCGGTTGGTGCGAAGCTTGGACTGGATGAAGAGAAGGAGCGGTGTCTGATACAGGCGGTGGAGATGCTGTGGGACGACGGAATCACGGTTATTGTGTCGGCAGGGAATTACGGGCCGAAGGAAGGAAGCGTGACAGTTCCGGGGAACAGCCGTAAGGTGATTACTGTGGGGGCATTGGAGGAACCTGGGATGAAGAATATCTGTTCCGGCGCAGGGCCTACCAACCGGTGTATTGTGAAGCCGGAAGTTGTGGCGCCGGGGTATCAGGTTTTCTCTTGCAACAGCCTGTATCGTAAGAACAGGATCCCTTATGTCAGAAAGAGCGGAACATCTATGGCAACGCCTGTGGTATCGGGTGCGGCGGCATTATTTCTGTCGAAATATCCGGGCGCGGCTAATGTAGAGATCAAACTTAAGCTCCGGGAGACCTGTGAGCGGCAGCATAACGGTAAGAATCAGGGGTGGGGGATACTCAGAGTAGACAGAATGCTGATGTAATTGTAAATGGAATAAGAATACTTCCGTACAGTACGATTTTGTCGGTTACTTTAAATCAATAATATAGTGAAACAGGAGAAAAAATATGGAAAACACATTAAATATTGTATATCGGGAACCAATGTTAACAACTTAGTAGTGGCATGATATCACAATAGGATTAAGCTATTAAACCAATAATAGCAGATGATAGGAATGATTAAAATACACTGAAAAAA
>CAJTGB010000033.1 GCA_910575835.1 Lachnospiraceae bacterium
CAATATTCCCCACTGCTGCCTCCCGTAGGAGTCTGGGCCGTGTCTCAGTCCCAATGTGGCCGGTCACCCTCTCAGGTCGGCTACTGATCGTCGGCTTGGTAGGCCGTTACCCCACCAACTACCTAATCAGACGCGGGCCCATCTTACACCACCGGAGTTTTTACCGCTGTACCATGCGGTACTGCGGTCTTATGCGGTATTAGCAGTCATTTCTAACTGTTATCCCCCTGTGTAAGGCAGGTTGCCCACGCGTTACTCACCCGTCCGCCGCTCAGTCACAAAAATCTTCATCCGAAGAATCGAATTAAAGTGCTTCGCTCGACTTGCATGTGTTAGGCACGCCGCCAGCGTTCATCCTGAGCCAGGATCAAACTCTCGTAATAAAGACTTGGGTTCGGTTTTACACGAATCCTAGTCGTATTACGCTTCGTGATACTTAGTGAGGTTTCCCACGAACTTAGTATCTCGAAGCTTCCTTTAACTTCGCAGTTCTTAGTGAGGTATTCCCCGAACTTAGAACTATCGAAGCATCCTTTTCGTTTAATCCGAGTCAAGAAAAATGCTCGCTTTTCTTTTCCCGTTATTACTGTTTTTAAGGTTGACATCGAATCTCTTCAATGTCACGTTCTGAAATTTTCTCTTTAAGAAATTTTCAGGGATGTTGTCTATTGTTTAGTTATCAAGGTTCTTTGTTTTGCTGTTGTCTCACTCGCGACAGCTATGATAGCTTATCACATGTTCTTCTGTTTGTCAACAACTTTTTTCATATTTTTTTATTTCTTTTTTCGCTGTCGTTTTTGAAATCTGCTTTCATCTGACAGCTAAATTACATTACCATATTTATCAAATCTTGTCAACATCTTTTTTCAAATTTTTTACAGGTTTTTATAAAAAATTTCATCAACCCTATTAAGTATAATTCATTGGCATAGATTTTGATAGAAAAAACTGTCCGAAACAATTCCGAACAGTTTTCAACCGGAGAAAGAGGGATTTGAACCCTCGCGCCGGTCACCCGACCTACACCCTTAGCAGGGGCGCCTCTTCAGCCTCTTGAGTATTTCTCCAAGCGATAATCATTATACTAAACCTTATCACCATTGTCAATCATTTTTTTTATTTTTTATTCTGAACTGTTCACGCCTGGTAACAATTCAGACAGGTCTGCGCATTCACTGCGCTGACCGTGCCATAGAATAGAGCATGAAAGCATCCGGCCCATCGCGAAGCGATTGTTAATGGCCGGATGCCTGTAACAGTGAAGGTATCTGAACTGTTCACGCCTGCCGGATAACCGTCCTTATCCTGTCTCTGACCAGAGCGGCAATCTCTTTAGTCTTCATATCCTTATAATCATCATAATACAGCGGTTTCAGGAAATGCACCTGTACCTTTACCGGACTGATCGTATTCGTATCAAAAGGTTTGAATGCATCTATCAAAGCAACCGGAACGATAGGACACTTGGCTCTTGTCGCTGCTTTGAAGCTTCCGCCCTTGAACTCTTGAACCTCATTCCCATTCTTTGAGCGGGTTCCTTCCGCGAATATTATATAATTTCTTCCGTTCTTGACCTCTTCAGATACGTCTGTTATCACCTTCATTGCCTGTCTGACGTCTTCCCTGTCTATTGTGTAGACCTTCATACAGGCAAATACCTGCTTCAAGAACTGGATATGCGCCACCTCCTGCTTCGCCACAACGGAAAAAGGTTTGGGACAGGCCTCCAGAATTGCAAGCACATCATACAATCCCTGATGATTGGGGAAAAACATAAATCCATTTTCAGAAGGAATATTCTCCTGTCCGTGAAAATCGATCGTTACATTTCCCCCCTTATTCGCGCGGTGCACGATGAATTTCAGCATCTTATAATGTTCTTCTTCCGTATATTTATCCACATGTGATGCATGATAACATAATTTTATCCACATAAAGGGAACAAGAATTATGTTGCGTATTACCATGTACATTATTCTTTTCATGAGTGTTGCTCCTTATATGATTTGGTAGTATATGCTTTTGCCAATTTATTTTACCACATATGGAATATTTTAAAAACTCTATTTTTCAAATTGATTATCGGGAATCTGTCCCCGTATCATTTTTATGCTCTTCGATATATCTGTCCGCCGCTATCTTTGCCCGGATTCTGGAATAATTAGCCTTTCTGAAATATATACCTTCATTCTCCTCAGATATATTGAGAAAATAATTGTACATGCTCTGCTTCAGATACTCATTATCAATATACCGCCATTCTTTGTCATCCAGATCGATCTTCGCAATCTCCGGCGCCGCATCTATAGAATTCGTCTCATACATCAGGTAATATAGGTCGATGTCCGACGTATTCTTCCAGTGTTCAATGTCATATTTAGCAATGATCACATCAGGCCTTGAAAAAGAGAATAAGATATACATCACGCCGACTACCGCCACAATAAATTGAAACAGCGGAAATCTTCTCTTATAGATGCTCACGACCACTCCGACCATGATCAGAACAAGCACGATCAGAAACCACAGTACCAAAACTCTCAGGAATGTAAGATAATATTCTCCGACATACATCATCATCCTGTATGCTGATGAAATGATCATAATAAACGTACATCCTGATATGACCGTCAAGATAACCTTTAAGATTATATTTTCCCTGAAAAGATACATGCATAACAATACCATGATAAAATTGATCACGCTGACGAACAGAAGTTCCCAGAATCCTCCCCTCGCATATTCCGCATAACTTACATATTCCGGAAGGCCTGCTCTCATACCTATAAACAAGTACAAGATCTGTATAGCGCAATAGATCAGATAGATCACGCTTACAATACTTGTGAACGTAATTCCTATCACCGGATCAAAGAACCTTCCCCTGCGTCCCGGCCCCATCGCAGCATTCATCCCGCAGGGTGATATCATGATTCCCGAATCCGCGTACTGACGGCCTTCATCAGTCAGATTATACCTGCATAAGGCGACGAAAAAAGCATATGGAAGAGTAAATCCTATAATGAATGTCACACTTATACCGAACAGCGTCGCAAAGTTAATATAATCTAATATCTTCCCGAACAGTTTCGAGAACATAATATCCGAGCTTAACAAAAGGGGCAATGTGATACACAATATCCCCAGCGCCACGATGAATCCGATCACGACGGCAATCAGCGTATTATTTCTTTTGATATCTTTATTCTTGCTAAAGAACCATCCTCCGTGCCAATACGGATAAGGCACGGATTGTATCGTCGTCCCTATCAATATAAATATCTTCTTCAGATATGCCGGAAAATTCCACAGATAGTCATTATAAAACTGATGGATCATAAA
This sequence comes from Lachnospiraceae bacterium, assembly GCA_910575835.1. GTDB lineage: Bacteria > Bacillota > Clostridia > Lachnospirales > Lachnospiraceae > Sporofaciens. The sequence goes on from CAJTGB010000033.1 coordinate 3,343, forward strand.
TACCATGAAAAGAAGCAGAATTCCGACAATATTAAAAAAATGAACAAAAAATGAAGTAGTGATTGCAGAAGACAATCCCAGTAATCCCATTCCGGCCAGATATGGAACAGAATGCTTCATAAGCCTGTAATTGATCTTCTTCATAAAAAATACCGCGAATGCGATCGTCACTCCTACACATACAGGGAATGTGATCCCTGATATATTCTTATATAAACAAAATGTAAATATCAATCCGTATATCAGGCTCAAACCGCCGAAATACTTATAATTGTCACGGATCTTTATGATTAATACATTTTCTTTCATAGACCTGCACCTCCGTATAGTCTTTTTAAAATATTGATTCCCGGCAGAATATTCCTATTCTTCCGGCAGATATTCTATGATATCCCCAGGCTGGCACCTTAACTCTCTGCAGATTGCTTCCAACGTGGAAAATCTCACGGCCTTTGCCTTATTATTCTTCAATATAGACAGGTTAGCCGGAGTAATATCGATCTTCCCTGCAAGCTCTGACAATCCGATCTTACGCTGTGCCATCATAACATCAATATTAATCCTGATTCCCACAGCATCATCCTCCCCTCTATCTATATCGTCAAATCATTCTCTTCCTTGTAACTCACCGCTTTGGCGAATACGTGCGCAAGAACCTCACAGAACAATGCTGCAATGAAAAACACAAGAACAATGATTCCTGTGGCCGGAGTCGGCATGACGCATACCTTGATCACAAACATCACAACAATGCACAGGCTTAGAACCGCCATGGTATTCAAGCTTCTGACATTCTCATATACGAAACATGATTCCTGGATTACAGTTCTCATCATCTTGCGGAGCTGCCTTATGATCATGATTCCAAATACCCCGGAAGCCCCGAATACTGCAAGCATAAATAAAAAATATTCATTGATCATGCTTGAATAATATTTCCCAAGAAACTTCAAACTTAACGGGAGAGTAAAAAATACAACTATTCCTCCGTAGAACATGACATCCAGCACGATCTTAGTGAACCTGATCAAACGCTCATTCATAAAATCATCACATCCTTTCAAGCGAGGGTCAAATACCCAGCTGTTCTGCAGCGCTACAAATTTGATGCTCCGTTGCTTGCAGCGGGGTCTTTGACTCTCTGATGTGACGATTGTATCATATAAAATATTGTTTTTCAATACTATATTATTGTTTTTCGATATATTTTTATTGTTTTTCAATTTCATAAGGAATAGCAGGAACAGGATTCATTTATCAAATTGGTTCTTTTCAAATACTTTCCTTTAGGATAAAATATTTTTATAAGTATCCACAGGAGGTTTTTTAAATGAACGTTAACATCAATATGGAACAGCTTGAACAAGATGCCGTAGATATCTTCCACCAGGGATTTGCCTGCTCAGAGTCTATAATCTATGCGATCCGCAAGAATTTTGAATTGGATATGTCTGACGACGCGATCGCTATGAGCTCTGGATTTCCGTGGGGACTGGGAGGCGGCGGATGTATCTGCGGCGCTCTGGCAGGAGGAACTATGTGTATCGGATATTTCTTCGGCCGCAGAACTCCCGGAGATCCTAAGATTACCCGCTGTTTTGAGCTTACTGAGGAACTCCATGATTATTTCAAAGAGACTTGCGGCGGGTCATGCTGCCGTGTACTTACCAGAGGAATGGAGAAGGATTCTCCTGAGAGGAAGGCTAAGTGCACACAGTTCGTGAGAGATACCGTCAGAAAAACAGCCGCTATCATTCTCCGTGAATTGCAAAAAGAATCCCTAAACTAAGGGATTCTTTTTTTCCGTCTATTCTTCACCTTCTTCGATATCTTCCTCATCGCCCTTTCTTACTTTTGCGATGCTTGCGACAATGTCGCCTTCATTCAGATCGATCAGCTTCACTCCTGAGGTCACACGTCCAAGCAGGGAGATTCCTGAACACTTCATACGGATCACAATACCTTCTTTGTTGATGATCATGATCTCGTCATCATCATTGACAGCCTTCACACCGACCACATTGCCGGTCCTCTCCGTAATCTTATAACACTTGATTCCCTTGCCGCCCCGGTTCTGACTGGTGAATTCTCCTGTGGAGGTACGTTTCCCCATACCCTTCTCAGATACGATCAGAAGATCGGACCCCTGCGAATCCAACTGCATACCGATCACTTCATCCCGATCAGACAGATTCATTCCTCTGACACCCATGGACGTCCTTCCGGTCGGGCGGACATCCTTCTCATCGAATCGAATACACTGTCCATATCTGGTTATAAGGAATACATCCTGGTCGTTGTTGGTATATTTTACCTCTATCAGTTCATCTTCCTCACGAAGCGTGATCGCCGCCAGACCTGTCTTGCGCACGAATGCATACTCCTTGATCGGAGTCTTCTTCACCAGGCCTCTCTTCGTCGCCATCAGCAGATATTCTCCATCCCTGTAATCATCGATCGGGATCACCGCGCTGATCTTCTCTCCAGGCATCAACTGGAGCAGATTCACAATAGCAGTACCTCTGGATGTACGGCTTGCCTCGGGGATCTCATATCCCTTCATCCGGTATACACGCCCGGTATTGGTGAAGAACATGATATAATGATGAGTATGCGTCATAAACAACTCTTCTACATAATCCTCTTCCAGAGTCTGCATTCCCTTGATCCCTTTGCCGCCTCGATTCTGAGACTTGAAGGTATCGTTTGACATCCTCTTGATATATCCTAATTTTGTCATGGTGATCACAACGTCTTCCTTAGGAATCAGATCTTCCATAGATATATCAAACTCATCGAACCCAATAGAAGTCCTTCTCTCATCTCCGTATTTATCACGGATCACGAGTATCTCTTCCTTGATCACTCCAAGCAGAAGCTTCCTGTCAGCAAGAATAGCCTCCAACCTTCCGATCTGTTCCAACAGTTCGTTGTATTCTTTTTCGAGCTTCTCCCGCTCCAGACCGGTAAGAGCACGCAGACGCATATCTACGATCGCCTGGGACTGAGCGTCAGACAGGCCGAATCTCTCCATCAGCTCCGTCTTAGCAGCCTGCACCGTCTGAGATCCCCGGATAATGCGGATCACTTCGTCAATATTATCAAGAGCGATCAGCAAGCCCTCTAATATATGCGCTCTCTCCCGAGCCTTATTCAATTCATACTGTGTACGGCGCGTGACAACCTCTTCCTGATGCTTCAGATAATAATTCAGCATTTCCAGAAGATTCATAACCTTCGGCTGATTATTGACAAGCGCAAGCATGATCACTCCAAATGTATCCTGAAGCTGCGTGTGCTTATACAGCTGGTTTAAGATCACATTCGCATTCACATCTCTTCTCAGTTCAATGACGACACGCATACCTTCACGGCTGGACTGATCGCTTAACTCTGTAATTCCTTCAATCTTCTTATCCCGTACAAGCTCGGCGATCTTCTCGATCAGCCTTGCTTTATTCACCATATACGGAAGCTCCGTAACTACGATCCGGCTCTTTCCGTTCGGCATTGCTTCGATATCTGTGACTGCACGAACGCGTATCTTGCCCCGTCCTGTCCTATATGCCTCTTCGATCCCTCTCGTTCCAAGGATCATTCCACCCGTTGGAAAGTCCGGTCCCTTGATGATCTGGAGAATCTCTTCGATCGCGGTAACATCCTTATCCTCGATCTGGTTATCTATGATCCTGACTACAGCATTGATCACTTCTTTCAGATTATGAGGAGGAATATTCGTTGCCATACCGACAGCAATTCCCGACGTACCATTGACCAGAAGATTCGGGAATCTTGCCGGCAGCACCGTCGGCTCCTTCTCTGTCTCGTCAAAGTTCGGAACAAAATCAACCGTATTCTTATTAATATCCGCCGTCAGCTCCATAGAGATCTTGCTCAGCCTTGCCTCTGTATACCTCATAGCAGCCGCGCCGTCTCCGTCCACAGAACCGAAGTTTCCATGTCCGTCCACCAGAGGATATCTGGTAGACCACTCCTGAGCCATATTCACCAACGCTCCATAGATGGAACTGTCTCCGTGAGGATGATATTTACCCATGGTATCGCCGACGATACGGGCACATTTTCTGTGCGGCTTATCAGGACCGTTGTTCAGCTCTATCATGGAGTAAAGAATCCTTCTCTGTACAGGCTTTAAACCGTCCCTTACATCTGGCAGTGCACGGGAAGCAATTACACTCATGGCATAATCAATGTAGGAGGTCTCCATCGTCTTCTTCAGATCGACCTCATGGACTTTATCAAATATGTTGTCTTCCATATATACTCAGGGATTCTTATATCCCCTTTCTCTCCTTTCCTTTTGCAAGAATGATCCTAAAAATTCCTTATACGTCCAGATTCTTTACATATTTTGCGTTTTCTTCTATAAATTCACGTCTCGGCTCTACCTTATCCCCCATTAATGTGGTAAATGTAAGGTCAAGCTCAGATGTCGTCTCTTCATCCATCGTAACACGAAGCAGGACTCTGTGCTCAGGATCCATAGTCGTCTCCCAGAGCTGGTCCGCATCCATCTCACCAAGGCCTTTGTAACGCTGTATCTTATTATTCCCGTCACGTCCGACATCTTTTAATATATTATCTAATTCTTCATCGCTGTACGCGTACCATACCTTCTTATTCTTCTCCAGCTTATAGAGCGGCGGCTGCGCCAGATACACATACCCCTCCTTGATCAGCTCAGGCATAAAACGATACAGGAATGTCAGCAGCAAGGTACTGATATGAGCGCCGTCAACGTCGGCATCTGTCATAATGATAATCTTATGGTAACGGAGCTTGGAGATCTCAAAGTCTTCATGGATACCCGTGCCAAACGCCGTGATCATAGCCTTGATCTCCGCATTCCCATAGATCTTATCGAGCCTTGCCTTCTCCACATTCAATATCTTTCCCCGCAGAGGAAGTATCGCCTGGGTAGAACGATCCCTGGCAGTCTTCGCAGAACCGCCGGCAGAATCCCCCTCCACAATATATATCTCGCAGTTTCTTGGGTCCTTATCTGAACAATCCGCCAGCTTTCCCGGAAGCGACATACCGTCAAGGGCTGATTTCCTTCTGGTAAGGTCCCTCGCCTTTCTTGCCGCTTCTCTGGCCCGCTGAGCCATGACCGACTTCTCGATGGTCATCTTCGCGACGGCCGGATTCTGCTCCAGAAATACTTCAAGCTGCTTGCTTACCACGCTGTCCACAGCTCCCCTTGCCTCGCTGTTGCCGAGCTTCTGCTTAGTCTGTCCTTCAAACTGAGGATCCTCGATCTTCACACTGATGATGGCAGTCAGCCCTTCTCTTATATCCTCCCCCGACAGATTCGGTTCGTTGTCCTTTAACAACTTGTTCTTTCTCGCATAGTCGTTAAATGTCTTCGTCAGGGCATTCCTGAATCCTACAACATGTGTTCCGCCCTCCGGGGTAGTAATATTATTGACAAAACCATAAGTATTGTCGCTGTAGGAATCATTATGCTGCATCGCAACCTCCACAGCCACATCGTTAATAACCCCTTCACAGTAGATAATATCCTCATATAACGCCGTCCTGCTCCGGTTCAGATACTTGACAAATTCTTTGATTCCTCCCTCATAGTGGAAGGTCTTCTCAACAGGGCCGTCCTCGGGCCTGTTATCCTTAAGTACGATTTTGAGGCCTCTGGTTAGAAAAGCCATCTCCCGGAAACGCTGCTTTAATACATCATAATCGAATACAGTATCTTCGAATATGGTATCATCCGGTAGAAACACAACCTTAGTTCCCGTCTGACCGGCATCACAATCCCCAATGACGTGCAGTTTTTCCACAACCTTTCCGCGCTCGTAACGCTGCTTGTATATATGCCCCTCCTGAGAGATCTCAACCTCCAGCCAATTCGACAGCGCATTGACAACGGAAGCTCCTACGCCGTGAAGCCCGCCGGAGACCTTATATCCCCCGCCGCCGAACTTGCCGCCGGCATGAAGTATGGTAAACACAACCTCCACGGCCGGAAGACCTGCCTTCTGATTGATCCCCACAGGAATCCCTCTTCCGTTATCCACAACCGTTACAGAATTATCCTCGTTGATGGTTACGAATATAGTGTCGCAAAATCCTGCCAAAGCTTCATCTACAGAGTTATCCACAATCTCATACACAAGATGGTGAAGTCCGCGCGATGAGGTACTTCCGATATACATCCCCGGACGTTTTCTGACAGCTTCAAGCCCTTCTAATATCTGAATCTCGTCTGCACCATATTCATGCTGTACCTTCTCCGTACTCATTCTTATCCTCCTAGTTTTCATCAGTTACCTGCCCGCTATGGACATGGAATACTTTATTGATAGAGAAACGATGATTTACAAAATCTTCTACCCCAGTACAGGTAATAAGCGTCTGTATATCATTAATACTGTCTAATAGATAGTTTTGCCTATGTTTATCGAGTTCAGACAACACATCGTCAAGTAATAAGACAGGCGTATCATTTGCTGCCTGTTTTACCAGCTCGATCTCGGACAGCTTCAAGGATAGCGCTGCCGTCCTCTGCTGTCCCTGCGATCCGTACCGCCTGATATCCAGGCCTTCTACCATAAAACATATATCGTCTCTGTGCGGACCGGCTGATGTACTTTTTATGCGTATATCTCTTTCCCTGTTCTTCAATAATACCTGCTCCAACGCAAGACTGCCGTTGCTCGGCTCATAGATAACCTGAATCTCTTCTCTCTCGCCTGTTAACTTTTTGTGTATATAAGAAATGATTTCGTTTACCCTGTTGATAAACTCCCTTCTTCTCTCAATAATCTTCTCACCATACTGGATCAACTGCATATCCCACACATCCAGCGTATCTTTAAGGCTTCTCCCCGCCCCCATATCCTTCAGAAGGTGATTCCTCTGATTCACGATCCGGTTATAATTCGTCAGATTATTAAGATATATCCTGTCCAACTGCGACAGCTCCATATCAATGAACCTTCTTCTCTCAGACGGACCGTTTTTTATAATATTAAGGTCCTCCGGTGAGAAAAACACCAGATTCACAATACCAAACAACTCGCTGGCCTTGCGGATCGGCATCTTGTTGATCGCAATACCCTTTGAACCGTTCTTCTTAAGATGCAGATCGAGCTGATATTCCATACCGTTTTTTTCCACAATGGCTTCGATATGTGATTCTTCCTCTCCAAAACGAATCAGCTCTTTGTCCTTGGCGCCCCTGTGGGACTTCGTTGTTCCGGCGATATATACTGCCTCTAAGATATTCGTCTTTCCCTGCGCGTTATCCCCGTAAAATATATTGGCGGCGCTGTCGAAATCAAGTTTCAAAAGATCGTAATTTCTGTAATTTTTAAGCTTTAAAGATTTAATCTTCAATTTTCGATTTTCACTTCTTCCCCGTTATAAGTGATGACATCTCCCGGATATAATTTGCGTCCTCTTCTGGTATCCGCTTCCCCGTTCACACAGACCATCCCTTCTGTGATCACTTCCTTCGCTTCCGCCCCGGATCCGACAAGACCAGACGCCTTCAATGCCTGCCCCAGCTTAATATACTCATCTCTCAATTTTACAACATCCAACTCTTATACCTCTCTAAACTACTGCGTTAAAATTAACCGGGAGAATCAGATATATATAACTCTCCTCATCATCCTTGATAAAACATGGCGCCTTCGCATTCATCAGATATAATACGACTTCTTCATTGTCGATCACCCGAAGCGCGTCGATCAGGAACTTCGGATTGAATCCGATCAATAGATCCTTACCTTCTTTGCTGATATAGATCTCCTCATCCATTGAACCGATCTGTGATTTGATCTTGAGTTCCATCACTTCATCGCCGATATTGATGATGATCGGTTTCTTGTCGCCCTCCTTAACCAGAAGAGTCGCACGGTCGATAGAACTCAGCAGCTCTTTTTTGTTGATCCTGACTTTTGTCTCGTAATCGTTGGACAACATCTGGTCAACCTTGAAATATTCTCCCTCGATCAATCTGGATACGACCACAGTATTATCAAACTCAAATACAATGTGATTGCTGGTATAGGAGATATTCACCATACTCTCCGCTTCTCCTGACAGGATCTTGCTGACTTCTATCAGCGTCTTGCCTGGAACGATAAGCTTCTTATCACCGACCTCGTCCTTAAGCTCCATCTTACGGATAGAGATACGGTGGCCGTCAAGGGATATTACCCTCAGAACATTATTCTTGATCTCAAACAGTTCCCCTGTCATCAGCTTATTGCTCTCCGTATCGGCAATAGAGAATATGGTCTGTCTGATCATTTCTTTCAAAGTAAACTGAGATATTTCTATAGATTCGTCCTTTTCAATGATTGGAAGATAAGAGAATTCTTCCCCCGGCTTGCCGGACAGGTCAAACTTCGCCTTCTCACAGGTGATCATCGTCTGAAGGTTCTCCTTCGTCTCGATCACAACATCATTATCCGGGAGCTTGCGGACGATCTCTGAGAATATCCTTGCGTCAATAGCGATCATTCCTCTGTCGATGATCTCACCTTCAACGTCCGTCTGTATTCCCAGTTCCATATCGTTAGCCGTCAGTCTGATAATATCATTCGTTGCGTCGATCAGGATACATTCCAGGATCGGCATTGTAGTCTTAGACGGAACAGCTTTGTATACAGTATTAACTCCTTTTGCAAGATTAGACTTGCTGCAGATTATCTTCATATGTGAAAAACTCCTTTCAGCCGGCGGCAGATAGATATATATATTAAATAACTCCGCCTTCTTCTTATTAGGGGATGTGGAAAAGTGGAAAACCACCTCCACGCCAGTAAACATCAGTGTTTCCAGAATTAAAAACCGTGTGGATTAGGACAAGATAAGATGTGGAAGCTGTGGTGAAAACTTTTCTTAAAAAACTTTTCCATTTCTTAAAAAATGATAATTAACATGTTATACACAGGTTATCTGTAAGTTGTCCACAATGTTATTCACATTAAGCAGGATTGATCTTTTTCATAATGATACTGATAGTATTATGAAGGGTCTCATCCTTTGTGATCTCTTTTTCTATCTTTTCTACTCCGTATTTGATGGTAGAATGGTCTTTTCCGCCGAGTATAAGGCCGATAGCCTGCAGCGGAGTCTCTGTCAGATTACGCATCAGATACATGGATATCTGACGGGGAACTGATATATTAGCGCTTCTTTTGTTGCCTTTTAAGTCGGCGATCGTAATATTGAAGTGATCGGATACGATATCAAGGATCAATTCCGGCGTGACCTCTCTGTTATTATAAGAAGATATGATATCCTTCAGAGCTTCAGCGGCGAGCGATATATCGATCGTCTCGGGATTATTCAGCTTGTACAGAGCGATCAGTTTATTGAGGGAACCTTCTAACTCCCTGATATTGGACTTGATATTATCGGCGATGTATTTTAATACTTCTGTTGGAATGTTGTATTTTTCCAGGTGGTCTAATTCAATCTTCTTGCGCAGGATCGCCATACGTGTCTCGTAATCCGGCGCGGAGATATCTGCGATCAGTCCCCACTCGAATCTTGTCCGAAGTCTGGCTTCGAGAGTCTCGATATCCTTGGGAGGCTTATCGCTGGAGATGATGATCTGCTTGCCGGAGGTATGAAGATGGTTGAATGTGTGGAAAAATTCTTCCTGCGTACTCTCTTTACCGATGATAAACTGTATATCATCAATGAGCAAAACATCGTTGTTGCGGTATTTGTCACGGAATTGCGCCATGGCAGACTCATTATTAGCCGTCTTACCGTTCTTCAGCGCTTCGATCAGTTCATTGGTAAATGTCTCGCTTGTGACATATAAGACCTTCTTCTTGGAATTCTTATTCAATATAAAATGAGCAATGGAGTGCATCAGATGAGTTTTCCCCAGACCAACGTCTCCATACAGGAACAAGGGATTGTATACTTCCCCCGGAGATTCCGCTACTGCAAGAGAAGCGGCATGAGCAAAATTGTTATTGCCTCCGACTACAAAGGTATCGAAGGTATACTTGGGATTCAGACCTGCTTTCTCGCTGGCGGTCCTGGTCCTCTTCTTATGAGTCGCCTCAACGGACATGCTTCGGATCTCATTGATCCGGGAATCGTCCTCAGATATAAATACCACCTCATAGTCGGTACCTGTGATCTCAGAGATACAGACTTTCAGAGGAAGAAGGTACTTCTTCTCTATATATTCAACACTTGCGTTCATATTAACCAGTATAAATACTGTGTTGTCGATCACCTCATAAACTTTCAGAGGTTGAATCCAGGTGTTGAATGAGACGTTGGATAATTCATGTTCTATTCTAAGGTGTTCAATAATCTCCGGCCATTTTTCATTCACAATATCCATTCCTGCAAACTCCTACTCTCTAATATATACTCATCGTGTGTCAGTGGGACTGCCAAATTCCTTAAAAAAGGACAGCATGACCCTATATCCCCAGTTTTGTTTTTATTATTTTACATCAAAATATCAAATTAAGCAATCTCTAAATCAGTGTGGAAAACTCATTTCACAGTGGAAAATTGCTTTTTTTCAATGAAAAATAGGATTAAAATATTTATTTCCACAGCTTTTCCACATAAAATAGAGATATTATCCACAATTTGTGGATAAATAAATTTAAAAATATGTAGGAATTGCTTGACTCAGAGCTGATTTTTCTATATAATCAAGGCTGATGTCTTAGGAAAATTTGTGGGAGTATTCCCTTAATTATAAGGAGGTGGATATCGATGAAGATGACGTTCCAGCCAAAAAAGAGACAGAGATCTAAGGTTCATGGATTCAGATCCAGAATGAGCACAAAAGGTGGAAGAAAAGTGCTCGCCAGCAGAAGAGCAAAAGGAAGAAAAGTATTATCAGCGTAGGCCGCATATATGTGGCCTTTTCTTCTATAAAAAAAATAGTTGAACAGGTGAATCAGGCAATGAAATATTCCGAATCATTGAAGAAGAACAGGGATTTTCAGCATGTATATAAAAATGGGACATCCTATGCCAATAAATATCTGGTGATGTATATATTGAAGAACCAGACCTTGAAAAACCGATTAGGAATATCTGTAAGTAAAAAAGTAGGCAACAGTATAGTCAGACACAGATTGACAAGATTGATCCGAGAAGGCTATAGACTGCAAGAAGACAGGTTCGGGTGCGGATTGGATATAGTTGTGATAGCAAGAATAGGCGCAAAGGGGAAGAATTTCCGTGACATTGAAAGCGCAATGCTCCATCTGGGCCGTCTTCATGATATTATAGATTAGGGGTAACGTAATATGAAGAGAATTCTGTTAGGCTGTATCAGATTCTATCGGAAGTATCTGTCCTCTCTGAAGGGATATTCGTCATGTATCTATTATCCGACATGTTCTCAGTATGCAGTAGAAGCGATTGAAAAATATGGGGCTTTGAAGGGCGGTGCTTTGGCGGCATGGAGGATACTGCGCTGTAATCCGTTTGCCAAAGGAGGATACGACCCCGTACCATAGTGTAATGACACAATGGACAGTGATGTTAACCGAGAGATTATATGGAGGAGATGAATATGGCATTTAGTTTGCTATCTGCAGCAAATTGGCCGATCGTGGGTCAGTTATGCTGGTTATTAGGTAAGGTCATGAACTTTATCTATACAATATTAGACAGTGCGTTGCCGGGCAATAACGGCCTGGTAGGATTATCGATCATCCTGTATACAATATTTGTATATACGCTGATGATACCGCTGACGATCAAGCAGCAGAGGTCTCAGAAGATGACTTCTGTTATGAATCCTGAGATCCAGGCGGTTCAGAAGAAGTACCGGAATAAAAAAGATCAGGCTTCTATGATGAAGCAGCAGGAAGAGATTCAGCAGGTATATGATAAGTATGGAACTTCTATGATGGGCGGATGTCTTCCGTTATTGGTGCAGATGCCGCTGCTTCTTGCTCTGTATCCTGTTATCTATGATATTCAGGGATATGTTCCGGCGATCAAGGACGCGCCGGCAAGCGTCAATAGATTCCTTACGATCCCGAATCTTACGGTTTCGCCGATCACTATGATCAAGAATAGCGGAGATTACGGAATCGCGCCGGCTCTGATCATTATTACGGCAATCCTTCTTCCGGTGTTATCAGGTGCTACGCAATATCTGAGTGTCAAGATCTCCCAGGCTATTTCGGGGCAGGAGCTTGACAAGGATAATCCGATGGCGAGTACGATGAATACGATGAACGTAACGATGCCTTTGTTCTCTGTATTTATGGTATTTACGCTGCCGACCGGTATCGGTCTGTACTGGGTGGTAAGTGCGGTCGTAAGAATTATTCAGCAGGTTATCATCAACAAGCATCTGGCTAAGATATCCGTGGATGAATTGATCGAAAGGAATAAGGAGAAGGCTGAGAAGAAGAGACAGAAGCGCGGAGAAAAAGCCGAGAGGATCAATGCGATGGCTCAGGCCAACACGAGGAGTATCAAGGATTCTGCGAACCGCAGCGTATCAGGAATGAGTGAAAAAGAGAAAGAGAGTAAAATCGAACAGGCTAAAACAAATGCTGAAAATGCTAAGCCAGGAAGTTTAGCGGCAAAGGCAAACATGGTTAAAAAATTCAATGAAAGTAATTAGGGGGCGTTAATCATGGAATATATTACTGTATCAGCAAAGACATTGGATGATGCGATCACAGAAGCATTGGTTCAATTAGGAGTGACCAGTGATCAGTTAGATTATCAGGTAATAGAAAAAGGAAGTGCCGGATTCTTAGGAATCGGAATGAAGCAGGCTGTGATCAAAGCGAAGAGAAAAGAGGAGATCAAGGAGGAAGAGCCTGAGATCGAATTTCCGAAGGTGGATGTTTCTCTGGTAAAAGAGCCTTTGAAAAAGGAAGCCAAAAAAGATACAGTGAAGCATGAAAAGGAAGATATTAAGAGAGAGCCGGAGAAGAAAGAGCAGGCGAAGAAAGAGCCTGTAAAGAAGGAATCCCCAAAGAAAGATTCTAAGAAAAAGTCTGCTCAGAAGGATAAAAAGGAATCTGCAAAAGACCACGCAGAAGCCGGTGCGCCTGTAAAAAAGGAAGCAGAGCTTGCGAAGGTAGAGAGTCAGACAATAGAAGCGTGTGAGAAATTTATCAGTGACGTCCTGAAAGCGATGGATATGGATGATGTCAGGGTTTCATCCAGTATTGATGAGGAAGGCGCTCTTTCTATTGATATGGAAGGAAGCAATATGGGAATCATGATCGGAAAGCGCGGCCAGACTTTAGATTCTCTTCAATATCTTACGAACAGGGTAGCCAACAAGATGCAGGACGGATATGTGCGTGTGAAGCTTGATACTGAAGATTACCGCAGAAGAAGAAAAGAAACTCTTGAGAATCTTGCCAAGAATATTGCAAGCAAGGTAAAGAGGAGCAGAAGGACCGTTTCTCTTGAACCGATGAATCCTTATGAGAGAAGGATCATACATTCGGCGCTGCAGGCTGATCCTGCGGTTTCCACACATAGCGAGGGTGAAGAACCTTATAGGAGAGTAGTAGTTACTCTGGTACGTAATAGGTAAGAATATAAGAAATAGGGGGTGCAGTCTGCCCCTATTTTTCTATATAGATAATAATATATGCTGTGCCGGGGGAGGTTGAGAACAGTGCAAGGTTATGAATCTACAATAGCGGCGATTTCTACTGCCGTGAGTAATGCAGGAATCGGAATAGTCAGAATGAGCGGGCCGGAGGCATTTGAGATAGCAGACAGAGTGTACGAAGGAAAGAAGGGGAAGAGGCTTGGCAGCCAGCAGTCCCATACTATCCATTACGGATATATTAAGGACGGAGAGCAGACGGTTGATGAAGTTCTGGTAATGCTGATGCGGGGGCCTCACAGTTATACGGGAGAGGATACGGTAGAGATCAACTGCCATGGAGGAGTGTATGTTGTGAAGCGTATCCTGGAGATATTGATCGGCAAGGGGGCCAGACCTGCGGAACCGGGAGAATTCACCAAGAGAGCATTTCTCAATGGAAGGATGGATCTGTCGCAGGCGGAGGCGGTAGGGGATCTGATATCTTCGCGGAATCAATATGCCCTCCGCAGTTCTGTCAGTCAGCTGAAGGGAAATATAAAACATAAGATCACAGAGATAAGGAAGGAGATCATTTATCATACTGCATTTATAGAGACGGCTCTTGACGATCCTGAGCATATCAGTGTGGATGGATATGGTGAAGAGTTAAGGGAAGTTGTGGAAAAACTGATGTCAGATATTCAAAAGCTTGCAGACACTTATGACAGCGGGAGGATAATCAAGGAAGGAATACAGACGGTGATCCTTGGTAAACCAAACGCCGGCAAATCTTCGCTTCTGAATATTCTTCTTGGAGAAGAGAGAGCGATCGTTACAGATATTGCCGGAACCACGCGTGATATTCTGGAAGAGCATATTAATTTGAAAGGGATATCCCTGAATATAGTCGATACTGCGGGAATCAGGAAGACGCAGGATGTTGTAGAGCAGATCGGTGTGGACCGCGCTAAGACCTATGCCGGCCAGGCGGACCTGATCATATATGTAATAGATGCCTCTTCTCCTTTGGATGAGAATGATTATGAGATTCTTCGCCTGATAGAAGAAAAGACGTCTATCATCCTGCTGAACAAATCGGATCTTGATACGATAGTAACTGAAGAGGATGTGGAAAAAGCCTATTATGCAAGTAATCCTTCAAAAAAGTGTGGAAAAGAAATAAATAAGTTTGCAATTCCTGTTATTTCAATCTCCGCAATCGAAAAAAGTGGGATAGATGCATTAGAAGAAACTTTAAAATTAATATTTTATGAAGGAAATCTTTCATTTAATGATGAAATTTATATTACGAACGCGCGTCATAAGACAGCCCTCAGGGATGCTTATTCATCTTTGGAAAAGGTTATGCAAAGTATTGAAGCAGGAATGCCGGAAGATTTCTATTCGATCGATCTGTTGGATGCATATGAAGCGCTTGGCAGAATAACTGGTGAAACGATGGGAGAGGATTTGATCAATGAGATATTCAGCAAGTTCTGTATGGGTAAATGATGATGAATATGATATAGCAGTGATTGGGGCGGGGCATGCGGGATGTGAGGCTGCCCTTGCTTCTGCGAGACTAGGGTTTCGGACGATAGTATTTACAGTCAGTGTGGACAGTATTGCATTGATGCCATGTAATCCGAACATAGGGGGGAGTTCTAAGGGACATCTTGTGAGAGAGGTGGACGCTCTCGGCGGAGAGATGGGAAAGGTGATCGATCAGACATTTATACAGTCAAAGATGCTCAACAGATCTAAAGGGCCTGCGGTTCATTCTCTGCGGGCGCAGGCGGATAAGGCACAGTATAGCCGGACAATGCGTCAAGTTTTGGAGAATCAGGAGAGACTTGAGATCAAACAGATGGAGGTAGTCAGAATACTGGTCAGTGATGGAAAGGTTACGGGGGTACAGACTTATTCAGGAGCGGTCTATCACTGCCGGGCGGTAATCCTGTGTACGGGAACTTATCTGAAGGCGCGCTGTATCTATGGAGAGGTGAGCAGCAATACGGGACCTAACGGTCTTCAGGCGGCAAATTATCTTACAGATTCATTAAAAGAGCTGGGGATAAAAATGTATCGGTTCAAGACAGGGACTCCGGCGAGGATAGACAGGAATTCTGTGGATTTCAGCAAGATGGAGGAACAGTTTGGGGATGAGAGAGTTGTGCCGTTTTCATTTACAACTGACCCGGAGGATGTACAGATCGACCAGGTATCGTGCTGGTTGACTTATACGAATCAGATGACACATGATATAATAAGGAAGAATCTGGACCGTTCTCCTCTGTTTTCGGGAATGATAGAAGGAACCGGACCGAGATACTGTCCTTCTATTGAAGATAAGGTGGTAAAATTTGCCGATAAGGACAGGCATCAGGTGTTCATAGAGCCGGAAGGGATCGAGACGAATGAGATGTATATCGGAGGAATGTCCAGTTCATTGCCTGAGGATGTACAGTATGCAATGTACAGAACAGTTCCGGGTCTTGAAAATGTGAAGATCGTAAGAAATGCTTATGCCATTGAGTATGATTGTATCGATGCAAGACAATTGAAGCCTTCTCTTGAATTTAGGGATATCGAAGGGTTATATAGCGGAGGACAGTTTAACGGAAGCTCTGGCTATGAGGAAGCGGCGGCCCAGGGATTGATCGCAGGTATCAATGCAGCAAGAAAACTACAGGAGAAGGAGCCGGTAGTCCTGGATCGTTCGGAGGCATACATCGGAGTGCTGATTGACGACCTTGTGACGAAAGAAAGTCATGAGCCTTATAGAATGATGACTTCGAGAGCGGAGTATAGATTGCTTCTGAGACAGGATAACGCAGATCAGAGATTGACAAAGATGGGATATGAGATAGGGTTGATCTCAGAGGAAAGATATCGCAGGCTTCTTGAAAAGGAAGAGCTGATTCGTTCAGAGATAAAACGACTTAATCTTACAAATGTAGGAAATACAGACAAGGTTCAGGAGATTTTAAAATCATGCGGAAGTACGCCTCTTGTGTCAGGAGCTTCTCTGGCTGAATTGATTCGGCGTCCTGAGCTGTCTTACAGAATCTTAGAGGAGATAGATGAACATCGGCCTCATTTTCCAGAAGGATTAAGTGACGAAGTGATCGAGCAGGTAGAGATATCAATTAAGTATGACGGGTATATCAGCAGGCAGAAGAAGCAGGTGGAGCAGTTCAAGAAGATGGAAGGGAGAAAGATTCCCGAAAATATTGATTATGACGAGATTAAGAGCTTGCGGATAGAGGCGTTGCAGAAGTTGAAGGAGTATCGTCCGGTTTCGATCGGACAGGCTTCGCGGATATCAGGAGTATCTCCGGCGGATATATCAGTCTTGTTGGTTCATTTGGGAGGCGGAAAGTAGGATATAGGTATGAGTGATATATTGAGAACAGAGTTAATTAAATTAGGTTTGGAATTAAGCGACAGACAGTTAAGACAATTCGATGAGTTTTATGAGATGTTGGTTGAATGGAATAAGGTGATGAATCTTACCGGTATCACAGAGTATCAAGAAGTGGTGGAGAAGCACTTTGTCGATAGTCTTGCTGTTGTCCGTGTCTGTGATCTGAGTAAGACAGATACATTGATAGATATAGGAACGGGTGCGGGATTTCCTGGAATTCCGCTGAAGATTGCATTTCCTCATATTCGGGTTACACTGTTGGATTCGTTAAATAAGCGTATCAAGTTCCTGAATTGCGTGATAGATAAGTTAGAATTAACAGACATTCATGCTATTCATGGAAGGGCTGAAGATTTTGCACGGAAGGAGGATCATAGAGAAGCTTATGATGTGTGTGTATCAAGGGCGGTTGCTAATCTCGCAACATTGACAGAATATTGTCTTCCTTATGTAAGAGTGGGGGGACAGTTCATATCTTATAAGTCGGGGGATATAGATGAAGAGATAGCGGGATCTAAGAAGGCGATACAAGTCTTAAGCGGAAGAGCAGAGGATGTGGTGAAGTTCCAGCTTCCGGGGACGGATATTGGCAGGTCATTTGTGAAAATACATAAGTTAAAAAGCTGCAGTTTGAAATATCCCAGGAAAGCAGGTCTTCCGGGAAAAGAACCGATCAAGTAGAATGATTTTCAATTGTATGTTTGAATAGTCAGCACACTAAAAAAGTAGTGCCGGTAAATAGTCCTGTAAGACAATGTACAGATATGACTCTTAGTAAACAATCTGTATATTGAACGGCAGGAGCATTTGCCGGCACTTTTTTGATTAAAATTCATCTTCTAAGAAGATCTCGATTTTCTTCATAAATTCGTCAGGTCTTTCTAATTGAGGAAGTTGCTTTGTTCTGTCTATTGTTTCTGATTCTATAGACGGCATAATACTCTGGTATGAGTCGGCAATTTCATCATTTTTATCCTTATCTTTTCCCATGATGAGATAAATGCTGTTTGTCAGTGATTTCAGACAGTGTTTCAGATTTACAGTAGTATAGTGGCTGTTCAGGCTGGCAAGAAGATATCTGGGTGAGCCTGTTCCCATATGTGCTGCTTCATAATAAGTTTGTACCAATTCATCTTCTGCAATATTATATTTACTGAAATATAATTCTTTAAATAAGTTCTCAATGTTAGTTTTCCGGGTCAGTATATTGTATAGGAAAGTTCCAATTATAGGAAGGCTGATCAGGTTAGCAGAAACCTTGCTTCTCTTATTAGGAATCTTGGATACTTCTTTAATATCAGGAGGATTAATAAGTATGATCTTTTTGATAATAGAATCGTCGTTGTTGCAAGCAGAGATTGCAAATGCTCCTGATTCACCGGTCGCAATAACATTAGTTTTCTGTCCGATAACACGCTTAATAAAATCACTGATCAACTGAGCATACAGATAGTTAGTATATGTAAGATTAGGTTTATCAGACCGCCCGCATCCAAGCAAATCAATACGATAGACTGTATTCGTCATTGATAATTTTTTTAAGACCTTGTTCCATTCATGACCTGAACTGTAGGTATTCAAATCATGAATTAAAAGTAAAGGATATCCTTTGCCCATCTTCTTATAATATATTTTCCCGAATTTCCAATCGTAGTATGCGCCGGATGGATTGTCAAGCAGATTATCCAGTGAGGCAGAGTAGTAGATAAATTTGTTGATAATATGAATAACAAGTGCAGATGTACTTGAAATAGTAATGCCGGTAATGATCTTCTTTTTTAAACTCATAGATACCTTTCCTTTCATAACGATCGTGTATAGGTTCTTGTTATTATTATACTATAGAATAAATTTGATGTAAATGTTTCACGTGAAACATTATTTGTTTAAATAATGTGGTTTTATCTGTTATATTAGTCCTTGACAAAGTTATAAGATTATATGGTTATAAGATATATGGTTATAAGATTACATGTTTATAAGATATATGTTTATAAGATTATATGTTTATAAGATTATATGTTAATAAGAGTTATGTATTAAAAGTCATATTCATATGTTTTTCTTTTTGATGGTTATGTATCTGATCGTTTTTTTTTGATGGTATAGAAGAAATGTAATATTCTGTATGAATTGTAGTAGCTGTTCTAATTTAGTGAATCGAGAAATCTAATATGAGAGATAGGAGTTCGTGTGAAAATATTTAAGTTATTATTGCAGTAGTAATTTTATTCCCGCGAGCAACGAGCCAAGTAGGAATGTTTGTATGTACATTTGGCGACTGCCGCGAGGATCAAATACCCCGCTGCTCTGCGGCGTTGCATATTTGATGCTCTGTTGCTTGCCGCGGGGTCTCTGACTGCCAATATCATAAAACGCAAATATCTTATAGGTAAAGTATAGAGTAAAAAACTTTGAATTAGAATCGGTGATGGAATAAACAAAAATAGTTTGGAGGTTTAAAGAATTATTATTTTGCTCACTCCATTTTGATTTAATGTAATAGAACAAAGTGAATGTCAGGTGAGTTATTGGTTATGATTTTTTGAGTTTTGCCTAATTAATGTGTGTATGGAAATGGAAGAGGCGAATGCAAATGAGGATTAATGGACATATATCGATTAGTAATGACAGTTTAGTATATAAAATTTAGTTTTGTTCGACAATCTGTGATTCTAATAAGTGAATGTTGTCTTTCTCTTTAATATAGAGATAAAATGTAGAAAAGTGCTTTGGAAATATTAGCATAGGCAGATATAAAATGGCGTGCCTATAAATAGATTTTATGATTTTATTTCCGCAAGCAATGAGCCAAGCGGGTATGGTTGCATGTATATTTGGCGTCTGCTACGAGGTTTTTGACTTCTGATGTCTAATATGGTTGTGAATGTTGAAAGTAATGCAGTCGAAACGGACTTTTAGGATAACTATTAGATTTTATGTTTCACGTGAAACATTTTTGAAAATATCAATAATATGTTAGGTATAACAAAAATTGAATAACTGTTATATTGTGAAGAGAATATTTTTAAAGGTACAAAGTAAAAAAATAGAAAGATGGAAATTATTGATTTTCGGTGATGGACTATTTTTTTTCAGTAAATGACGCAAAATGGGTTTTTAATCAAAAAGGCGGATAAACGGGTGATGTGATGGTAGCATTAATTAAAGATGATATAGTAGATAGAAATTCAAAAAAGTCATTTGGTGAAATGTGGATGGTGAAGTATATCTTTAGAGCTTTGGAAGATATAATATGGTCGCACACTAAAATCAAAAATTATGTATTGTATATTTATATATCAATATAATTTTTGATATATTTATAGATTCTAAAAAATATTTTATGTACAGGCTTATATATTTATGAAATAGTCTAAGGATTATGAAGATATGAGATGTGAAACAATCTGTACACTATAATATAACTGCTAGATTTATTCCCGCGAGCAACGAGCCAAGCGGGTATGGTTGCATGCACAGTTGGCGACCGCTGCGAGGGTCAAATACCCCGTTGCTCTGCAGCGCTAGAAATTTGATGTTTCGTTGCTTGACAGGGTCTTTGGCTGTTTTGTGGAAATAGGATAATATCATAAAAAAAGCTGATTCAATTTGAATATTTCTATAATGTTTCACGTGAAACATTATTCTATTTTGTTTGTTATTTAGTTCAGTCTATATACATTTTATATATCATCTTTATATTATGTTTTGATATTGCTTTATATAACACTAAAATAATTCCTGTTTATGCTTTTTATATATCTATAATTGTAAGGATATTTGACGAGTATTATGGGATCTGATCTAATCGATTAGTGAGGTTTTAAATATATAAAAGATCTGCCGCGTTGGATTTTCTAGCCATAGCCACAGCTACACTGTCAAAAAAACACCTTGCAGATGAATGATTATTCAGCGGAGTTTCGCCAGATATAATGCAGTCAGTACATTTGTACACTGAATAATAAGTAACCATCCATATAACTTAACTGATTTTCCATCTGTGTTGTTGGTCTGCACTCCGTTTCGGTTCGCGGTAAACGTGTGCCACTGGCGCACAGCGCCGTCAATCGGCATAGCGCCCACTTATGTCTTATTCCTCTGCCTTGCATATGAGATTAGAATGTTTTTTTGGACGTAAATATGAAAAGTGGATATAATCAAAAATGATAAGAAAGAGTTTATGTGTTTTTTGAAGAAAAGATATAAGCCTGATGAAGAATGATTTATAATAAATAAGTATTGTATAAAATTATAGATTCTATATAATTAACATACTGATACCTTTTAAATTTTGGTAGATGATTTGCTTGAATTAGCATTTGCTGCGTTGATTTCAATCAATGATGTTAGCGTATAGATTCGTTTAATTATTTTTTAGATTGAAAATTGATTCTGTCTTATTCAGGTAAAATGGATGATATATTAGATTAGCAAAATCTATTATAAGTAGCTTTATGTTATACTGGTCTGCTTTTTCAATAGTGTATGTATATAAGAAATAGTGTATTTCGTTGCAGTTGTGTTTGTACAATTATTCTTAAAAATCTCCGTGAAACAGAGAGTTGATTAAAATGGACGATGTTAAAAATTGTAGAAATTTGGACTACGTTAATTACATAAGTAAGAAGAAAAATATTTCACATAAATATTTATATATGATTAAAAATATATAACCAAACAAGAGTGTTTCACGTGAAACATTTATATATATTAAAAAATATATAACCAAACAAGAGTGTTTCACGTGAAACATTTATATATATTAAAAAATATATAACCAAAATAAGAATGTTTCACGTGAAACATTTATATAAAACAGAAAAAATAGTGTTATGCAAAACATTTGGTGGATTAGTAGAATGAAAAGTGATATACTTAATCCATGAGAAAAGAGAGGTGATTAACAGATGGGAAGAATTATTGCAATTGCCAACCAGAAAGGTGGAGTTGGGAAGACAACAACAGCAATTAATTTGTCGGCATGCCTTGCGGAAAAAGGACAAAAAGTTCTTGCTATCGACATGGATCCACAGGGGAATATGTCCAGTGGTCTTGGATTAGATAAGGATTCTATAGATAAAACAATTTATGATATGATAATTGGAGAAAATGATATTGAGGAAGTAATTGACAGAGGAACTATTGAGAATCTGGATATACTTCCTTCTAATGTTGATTTGTCAGCAGTTGAAATTGAATTAATAGACGTGGATAATAAAGAATTTGTAGTAAAAGATGCAATTCAAAAAGTCAAGGATAACTATGATTTTATTATCATTGATTGTCCTCCGTCATTAAGCCTGCTAACGATTAACGCTATGACTACGGCTGATTCTGTGTTGGTTCCGATCCAATGTGAATATTACGCGTTGGAAGGATTGAGCCAATTAATACATACTGTTGAATTGGTAAAGGAAAGACTGAATTCAAATCTTGAAATTGAAGGGGTCGTGTTCACTATGTATGATGCGAGAACTAACCTTTCACTGCAGGTCGTTGAAAATGTAAAGGACAATCTGCAGCAGAATATTTACAAGACAATTATCCCAAGAAATATCCGGCTTGCAGAGGCGCCAAGTTATGGAACTCCGATCAACCAATATGATCCGAAATCAGCAGGAGCGGAGAGTTATATGAAGCTTGCGGAGGAAGTAATAGATAAGAAATAATAGAGGGAGGATATAATGGCGGTAAAGAAAAAAGGATTAGGAAAAGGGCTAGACAGTCTGATTCCTGATAATAGGGGGGCAAAAACAGCAGAACCAGAATTGCCATCAGAAAAAGAACCGGCAGACGAATTAAAATCCGGCGAACAAATGATGAAAATAAATATGGTGGAGCCTAACAGAGATCAGCCGCGTAAGAATTTTGACGAAGATGCATTACTAGAACTGGCAGATTCAATTAAGCAGTTTGGTATTCTTCAGCCGTTGCTTGTAAGAAAAAGAAAAGATTATTATGAGATTATTGCCGGAGAGAGAAGATGGCGTGCTGCCAAGATGGCCGGTATCAAAGAAGTACCGGTAATTATTAAGGAATATTCGGAGCAGGAAATAATTGAGATTGGATTAATTGAGAATATACAGCGTGAGAATCTCAATCCAATTGAAGAAGCTATGGCATTCAAAAGGCTTCTGGAAGAATTCAATTTAAAACAGGATGAAGTTGCAGAAAGAGTTTCAAAGAGCAGGACAGCAGTAACAAATTCTATGCGTTTACTAAGATTAGACGGCAGAGTTCAGCAGATGATCATAGATGATATGATTACTACGGGTCATGCAAGAGCGCTTCTGGCAATCGATGATAAAGAACAGCAATATACTTTAGCTAATAAGATATTTGATGAAAAATTAAGCGTAAGGGAAACTGAAAAACTTATCAAAGATATAAAGAATCCTAAAAAGCCAAAAGAAAAAAAGGTTATAGAGAACGCATTTATATACAAAGATATTGAAAATAAGATGAAAGAAATAATAGGAACGAAGGTCAGTGTTGCTTCTAAAGGGAATGGGAAAGGCAAGATAGAGATAGAATATTATTCTGATAAAGAGTTAGAACGAGTGTTCGAGATGATATTAAGTATACGAAGGGAAGACTGATATATGGAAAGTAAGATACTGGTTACATTAGGAATAGATCCGGCATACATACTTCTGTTCTTATTGATTCTGATCGTCGTGCTTTTTGTTTTGTATGTTAATCTTACTGTGAAATACAATAAGCTGCAAAGTAGTTATAATACGTTTATGAAAGGCAGAAATGGGAAGACTCTTGAAGACAGTTTAAAAGAAAAATTCGGTGAAGTAGATTCCATTCTTAAGATAACAAAACAGAACCGTGCAGATATCAAGGAACTGATCAAGAGAGAAGACAGGAATTTCCAAAAGACAGGTATTGTAAAATATGATGCATTTAACGAGATGGGCGGCAAATTAAGCTTTGCGGTTGCATTGTTGGACAGCCATAATAGTGGGTGGATCATTAACGCTATGCACAGCAGAGAAGGATGTTATACTTATATTAAGGAAATCGTTAAAGGCGAGAGCTATGTAGAACTGGCTGAGGAAGAGGCAGAAGCATTGGATAAGGCAATATTTGAAGATGAGTAGAAAAATCATATTTATAGAAATGTTAATGTAGATAATATGAAATAAAAGATGGCAAGAAAGAGGAGGAGAAGACATGTTAGATATTAAATTTGTGAGAATGAATCCAGACGTTGTAAAGGAAAATATCAAGAAAAAGTTCCAGGATGAGAAATTACCTCTGGTGGACGACGTATTAGAATTAGATCAAAGGAATAGAGATATAAAGCAGGAGGTTGAGGGACTTCGCGCAGAGAGAAACAAAATCTCTAAGCAAATCGGAGCCTGCATGGCACAAGGTAAAAAAGAGGAAGCAGAAGAACTGAAAAAGAAAGTTCAAGAGAATGCTGATAGAGTAGAATCATTATCTGCAGAAGAGAAAGAAGTAGAAGCAAAGATTAAGAAAATAATGATGACGATTCCGAATATCATCGATCCTTCTGTACCGATAGGAAAAGATGACAGCGAGAATGTAGAGATACAGAAATATGGAGATCCTGTGGTTCCAGATTTCGAGATACCTTATCATACAGATATTATGGAAAGATTCAATGGAATTGATCTTGAAAGTGCAGGCAAGGTAGCAGGAAATGGATTCTATTATCTGATGGGAGATGTTGCAAGGCTTCACTCGGCTGTATTGTCATATGCACGTGATTTTATGATCGGACGCGGGTTCACATATTGCATACCTCCGTTTATGATCAGAAGTAATGTAGTGACAGGTGTAATGAGTTTTGCTGAGATGGATGCTATGATGTATAAAATCGAGGGAGAGGATCTGTATCTGATCGGAACAAGCGAGCATTCCATGATCGGCAAATTCATAGATACAATGCTGACAGAAGATCAGCTTCCGCAAACTCTGACCAGCTATTCTCCTTGTTTCCGTAAGGAAAAGGGAGCACATGGAATAGAAGAACGAGGAGTATACAGGATTCATCAGTTTGAGAAGCAGGAGATGATAGTAGTATGCAAACCGGAAGAAAGTATGAAATGGTATGATAATTTGTGGCAGAACACGGTAGATCTGTTCCGGTCTATGGATATTCCGGTGCGTACTCTGGAATGTTGTTCAGGAGACTTAGCGGATCTGAAGGTTAAGTCATGTGATGTAGAAGCATGGTCCCCAAGACAGAAAAAGTATTTTGAGATAGGGAGCTGCTCCAATCTTGGTGACGCTCAGGCAAGAAGACTCGGTATCCGTGTTAAGGGAGCAGATGGAAAATACTTTGCCCATACATTGAATAATACGGTTGCGGCTCCTCCGAGAATGCTGATCGCATTTCTGGAAAATAATCTTCAGGAAGACGGATCAGTCAGAATACCGGAAGTTCTGCGGCCATACATGGGCGGTTTAGAGAAAATTACACCTAAAAAATAGCATTTATAAGGAAAATATAATATGCATCAATATCTGAAAGCCATCGGATTTGGCAATATTAGCAGCAAGAAAGAACTAAAAGAGATTCTGGAAGATGTAAAATATTCCTTTACACAGCATGACCTGATCACACAGGAATATGAGACGGATTTCTGTGAATACCAGAAAGAGTATGGTGCAGGAATGGGTATTTCAGTGTGCGGTGATATGAGTATCCATGAGGAGTTCGATAGAAATTATTATTATCCTTACTTTTTTGGAACAGGTATTACCAGTCATGCGGATGTGTATGTAGAACGCCGTATGGATAAAGAAGCCTATGCCGGGATCTGTGAAGATGTCAAGGTAGGGATCAACCTGATATTCCACCTCCAGAATACGGTAGAGTTTATCAAAGAACGTCAAAAAACAAAAAATTCTGTGAAATACAAATCCGTAACATTGTCAGGGCTGTGCAATGGAGGAACGATCCTCCTTCCGGTTCTGAAGGATAAGGAGCAGAAGAAGAAGCAAAAAGAAGAAGTCCATAACCGTATGATGCTTGTGAGTGCGGCAAGAATGGGTGACCCGGAAGCAATAGAGAGTCTGACAATGGATGATATTGATACATACTCCAAAGTATCGCAGAGATTAGTCAGTGAGGATGTATTTAGTATCGTAGAGACATATATTATGCCTTATGGCATAGAATGTGACCATTATTCCATTATGGGTGAGATTCTGGAGCTGCAGAGTATTACGAATGAATATTCAAAAGAAGAAATCTATGTGATGAAGCTGAATGTCAATGAGCTGACTTTTGATATCTGTGTGCCTGCAGGAAAAACGATAGGCGATCCTGCTGTGGGAAGAAGATTCAAAGGGAATATGTGGCTTCAGGGAAGGATTAATTTTTAGATTTATAGTGTTAGATCTATATTTTATTCCCGCGAGCAACGAGCCAAGCGGGCATGCTTGCATGCACATTTGGCGACTGCCGCGGGGGCTTTGACTGGTTTAGAAAGGTTCAGTATGGAGCGCGGCTTTGTACTGAACCTTTTGAACATATGATTCGTCAAGACAGAGCATATAGATCTTGGTTTCAGATGATCCTGGTAAAAAAACGGTAGAATTCAATAATTAAGGTTTGACAATTTATTTTGGTTGAAGTATAATAAAAAAGCGTTGACATATAGAGAATATTGCAGCGCAGAATATATTAATTGTCGCTATAGCTCAGCAGGATAGAGCGACCGCCTCCTAAGCGGTAGGCCGGAGGTTCGAATCCTCTTAGCGACGCTTTCAGAAATGCCGAAAACACTGGATTTCCAGAGTTTTCGGCATTTTACTATATCTGAGTTTGCTAATCAAAATGGCGTTTCTGCTAATTATTCTAAAAATTTTGCTGAAAATCTTGCTAATTGAAAAGGCGAGAGTTTCAAGTTCAAGATTATAACTTTGTTACAAGTTGGGACGAAGTTAAAACTTATTGTGTAGGAACATCTTCAAAATATGCAGAAATAATGTTTTGATATCAAACTTATTCAAGATGAAGGCAAGATTATGGCTATCCTCATAAAAAAATGTATGATATACTCTAAATGTAAACAATAAGCGCACATAAAATTTGATATTCCGATTTGGAATTTCGAGTTTATGGATAGACGAAGTAACAGAACTTGAAGTCGCAAATTGTGGTTTCAAGTTACTCATAGTTTTGAGGTTCCAATCTGGCACTTCATAATAGAAAGGACGAAAAAGATGGCTGATACAGAACAAACAGCTCTGACAAAGGCAAATAATGATACCCAAGAAATAAGTATTGAATCAGCAGAGTCCGATATAAAAAGCATGATATATGTTATCCGCAACCAGCAGGTTATGATAGACAGCGATTTAGCGATGTTGTATCAAGTAGAAACAAAGCGATTAAATGAAGCGGCAAAACGTAATATTTCAAGATTTCCAGAAAGATTCCGATTCCAACTGACGAAAGAGGAATATGAAAACTTGAAGTCGCAAATTGCGACTTCAAGTTTGGAGGATGATAATGGATATGGTGGGCGTAGGAAACTGCCGTTTGTTTTTACAGAACAAGGAATTGCAATGCTTTCTGCGGTTTTGCGTAGTGATGTTGCTATCCGAGTAAGCATTAGGATTATGGACACTTTTGTGGAGATGCGGAAGTATATGGCAAATACCTCTTTGCTGTATGAGCGATTAAATGCAATGGAGGTTCGCCAGATAAATTACCAGACGGAAACTGACGAGCGTTTTGAAAGAGTTTTTGCGTACATATCCGAGCATGAGGAATCCAGTCAAAAAGTATTTTTTGACGGACAGATTTACGATGCGTTCAGTCTGATCGTAAGTCTAATTCAAAAATCAGAGAAAGAAATCACACTGATAGACGGATATGTGGATATTGGAACATTGAATCTGTTTTCAAAGAAAAAGTCTGATGTTGCAGTAACTATTTATACGCAGAAGCAGACGAAGCTAACAAAAGCCGATGTTAAGAATTTCAATGCACAGTACCCGACATTGAAGATAAAATATACCAAAGTATTCCATGACAGGTTTTTGATTCTTGACCGAACAATAGCCTATCATGTAGGAGCGTCTTTGAAAGATGCGGGAAAAAAGTGTTTTGGAATCAATCTAATTCAAGATGCAGGCATCATCAAAGACATCCTGCAAAGGTTGGAACTGGAAACAGAGAACTAAGAAGTTCTTTGAGGTCACAATTTGTGACCTTAGAAAAAGCAAAGAGGAATGAGAAACTCTTTGAGGTCGCAATTTGTGACCTTAGAAAAAATGCAAACAGCTTAAACTATTCTGGGATTAGTTGTGAAATGCAGGTATCAATCGGGAAAGGCTTTACAACATAACATTTCCCTAAATTCAAGTCCCTTGCTAATCGTCTGTTAAAAGGAACATTTAAAACACCTTAAAATCAGCAGTCACATGGAGGTACGAGATAACATTCTGAATCCGTGACAAGCAAGGAAATACAGGGATTAGATAACACTAAAAGGGAGCTGCCTACTAGCAAACGGGGCTACTCCTAAGCGGTAGGCAGGAGGTTCGAATCCTCTTAGCGACGTCTAAAGAAATGCCGGGAATTCTGGTGTTCCAGAGTTCTCGGTATTTTACCATCTCTGAGTTTGCTAATTAAAATGGCGTTTCTGCTAATTGTCTGAGAAATTTTGTTCAAAATCTTGCTAATTGAAAAGGCGAGAGTTTTTAGTTCAAGACTATAACTTTGTCACATGTTGAAACGAAGTTATAGATTATCATACAGGAATATTTATTTAAAAGATATGGGTAAACTTTTTTTATTAAAAAGAGAACCGGACGCATCCGATTCTCTCAAGTACGCTCCGTAGAGACGCACCGCTATTCACATTTATAGTATACAGGAAAGGCGTAAAAAATGCAAGGATTTTTACGATTTAACAAAATTTTTTAATTTGGTGAGTTTAGCATTATTATCAGTATGGATAATCTGGTTAAAAATACTTATTGGAACACTATTGCGTAATTTTTCTACTATATCTTCAAATCCCGATATAATATGTTTCATTTCTGTTTTTGATATATGAAGAAGTTTCAATTGGTAAATTACTAAAACTAAATAGTCTGTAATAGTTTCAAAAGTTAATCCCCTTACTCCAGTAGCATTGGAAATAGCATTTCCTACCTGTTTATCAATGCTTCCAGTTCGGAAACGTGTATCGAAAACTACATCGTTATGTGCTATAGCATTTCGAAAGTCTTTCGTGGCATAAATAAGACGTTGAGGCATCATGGAATTTGAATCATCAGAAGGTCGTATTCCAAGTTTTTTGGAAATATCTGCCCTGCAATTTTGATTCAAACATGAAACAAAATGACCAAACTCACCTAAACTAAGCAATTCGAAAGTCGCCCATATTGGGATGTTGGAATCTTTGCGGAAGTAGTGATCTGCAATTTTATTTCCATTTCCATATGCATCAGTCTGAACTTTATAGATACGATTCCGCAAATCTAACCGCCTTTTTAACTCTCGTTTGAATTTTTCTTCTGCTTTTTGACGGTCGTAGGCATTTCTATATGTTTTGCCTTTGGTAGAAAACATTTTATAATTATCCAATAATTGATTATAGATATCGACAAAATTTTCGGAATTTGTCAAAGATACTAAAATATCCAGAGCATAATTTTTGACAGCTGTTTCAATCAGCATTACGGTAGGATAAAATAATGATTTTAACCCTGCATCAAAGTCGTAAACAGCAACCACTTCTTCAAATTTCGTATACGGAACATGGTTTGAAGGTGTATTTATGTAACGATATCCCTTATATCCATGATAGTACCCTATATTCATAAGTTTGCGTTTTTGTGATGAACCAGAAATAGAGATTCCTTTTTTATCGCGCAAATAACGCATTAAACCATCTGTACTTTTTGGACGTGAGTCTGGCATATTTATACACCTCCCTCATTAGCATGATATTAAGTATATATCAAAAATTAGTATTCGTCAAAAAATTTAAGGATAAAAGCAAATCAATTTAAGGTGCAGGCATCATAAAGGACATCCTGCAAAGGTTGAAACTGGAAACAGAAGAATGAGAAGTCCTTTGAGGTTGTAATTTGCGATCTTAGAAAAAATGCAAACAGCTTAAACTATTCTGGGATTCGTTGTGAAATGCAGGTATTAATCGGGAAAGTCTTTACAGCGTAACATTTCTCTAAATTCAAGCCCCTTGCTAATTGCCTATGCTATATTTCCGCTACCTTAAGCGACAAAAAACAGTCCATTCACACCATTTGTATAAATTTACATGATCCATTAACCGATACTCTAATATAGTTCATTATGATATTAAAAAAGATTTATATTAGGAGGATTTTGAAATGTTTATTGGAAAAGTAGATAATTTATTTAATGTAGATGTAATAAATCGTAAATTCAATCGAAACGCAGCGAATGAAGAAGAAAAAGGTTTTTTATGTAATGATACTGTTACAATATCGGCCAAAGGAAAAGCAATGAACACAATAGAAAGGCTAATGAAACAAAAGGATTTTATAAAAGAATGTAAGGCTTCGTTGCTTGAACAGATGACAAATAATGAAACCGGATATTGTTCTGCTGATATAACCAAGAAATTGGAAGAGTATGAAAAACAATTGGATTCACTTGATGAACAAATTGCGAAGGAAATGGCAAAGCAAACAGATGGAATAGAAGAAAGTTCAAATGGTATATACAAAAAGAACCAATCTATGACAAAACAGGAAACCAATAATAAAAGAATGGCTGATATTACGAAGATGTCAACAGAGTTAGGAAAGAGTGAAATGATAAATTCAGTTAAAAATAGATTAGAGGGGGAGAAAGGGGTATTAGAAGCAGAATTGAAGTCAGGAGATTCTGAAAGAAAAAGACAGAGGATAGCAGAAATTGATAATAGAACGGCAGAGTTATCAAAAGAAACTGGTGAAACTCTTGCAAGAGTTAACAAGATATCAAATGATTCAGAAGAAAGTTTGACAGAGGGAATATCGGTTAATGTAGATACATTAAATAAAAATATGAACGGTGATGCACAGGGAAAAAGGAAACTCAGGGAAGTTTGATGTCCCCAAATGCATTTTTACGGACAATGGATTGAAATATTTAGAAAAAATGATATACTAAATATAAACATGTCAGTATATTTAGTAGAAATGTGAGGCGGGATTGGGTTATGAATATATTAGGTGTTTCTTATAAGGTAGATGTGCAAAACGCAGAATGGAAATCAATTCAACCATTACAATGTGAGAGGAATCAAGGTTCATTGACTGGAACCAATCTGTCAGAAGGAAAAAGATTGGACAGCTGGGAAGTTACGCATGTGCAAAGTGAGAAGTCTGCGTCAACGGCGGAGATAAAACCAAAGGAACCCCTTAAGGTGGTACATATTAGACACGACCACTTTTTAAGAAATGGAGAAGATTATTTCAGAGTGTTTGAACAATATGCAAAAGGGCAGATAAGCGAAGATGAATTTACGGCATATTCCGCAACATTTGACAGTGTAGTCGGAGATACTCTTAAAACAAATGGGGTATGGGGAATAAGAAAACTTGTGGAAGAGATGAAAGAGAATATCTCGAAAGGAATTGCCAATACTCCGGATAATCTGAAAACAGAGCTTTCTACAGGTGGAATAAAACTTTCTTGGAAAGAATTGATGAATATGCAAAAGACAGGAGAGTATATAGACAAATTCCTGTGTGAAACATCGCCCTGTGGTTATGATGGTTATGCCAAGATCGGGATTGCCCGGGCATATGTGTACAAATCAGGGCTGGGACTGTCAGAAGATCAAATAAAAGTTTTAAGAGATGCAGTGGAAGAAAAGATAGATAAGAAGTTGGAGAATACAAGGAGGGCACTGGAGGATGCAGCGGCAGATATACAGAATCCAATGTGGGAAGGCTATTATATCGGTGGAACAAAGACGATGCCGATTGCTTCCAATACAAAGTTGATTTCTGAGATTACAGAGGCATTCTCTAAGATTGATCCGAACGATAAAAGATCTTATGATGCGGCAGTAGACAGATTTCAGGAGTTAATGCGGCCTTGGGAGACGACTTTCGCGGGTTATATAGCAAAGCAGGCGCCAGGCTACGCGAATTCTTATGTACAGAATAAAGAGTATCATCCCGTGCAGGCTTTCAGGCTATTTGGAATGGAACATATTAAGAAATAATTTGTAATCCCAGAGGAGTGATTCTCTGGGATTATTTTTGCTTAATAAATATATGTGTGGACATTTTACTACTCTTTTTACAGAAGAAAGATGGATAATATGGATGTATGATATCTGATTTGGTCTGAATTCGTATTACGGCGGGATTCACTATGGGGGCTGCTTTGAACTTGGCAAGCATCTGGAGGAAGCTGCCAGTGTAAGGTTCTGTAGTTGGAATAATCTACAGTTGATTTTTACGGTCTGATTACATACAATATGATTAAATCGCTAAGAAGAATAGTCGAATTCAGAAAAATACATGAAATAAAGAAAAATTTGTGAAGAAGATATAAATTAGATAAGATTAAAAGATAAGCAGGTGATATGGATTGAGATATTATATTGCAGATCCGCATTTCTTTCACGGAAACCTGAATACCAAGATGGATCACAGGGGATTTGAGAGTGTGGAGAAAATGAATGCATATATGCTGCAGAGATGGAACGAAAAAGTACGGAAGAATGACGAGGTGGTGATTCTGGGCGACCTGTCGTGGGGAAAGGCGGAAGAAACCAATGAACTGCTAGGGAAGCTGAATGGACGGCTCTATCTGATCCAGGGGAACCATGACCGGTTCCTGAAGAATAAGGACTATAATGCCAGCCGTTTTGTCTGGATCAGGTCCTATGAGGAGCTGCAGGATAATAAGCGGAAGGTCATCCTCTGCCATTATCCCATCATGTGTTATAATGGGCAGTATCGTCTGGACGGAAATGGAAATCCTAAAGTATATATGCTCTATGGTCATGTACATGATACCTATGACCAGCGGTTGATTGAACAGTTCCAGGAGATAACAAGAAGCAGTATCCGTGAGAATCTGGACGGGGAGAGACGGACGATTCCGTCGAATATGATTAATTGTTTCTGCATGTATTCAGACTATACCCCGCTCACGCTGGATGAATGGATTCTCTGCGACAGAAAAAGGAGAGAAAAATTATGTGTGGAAGGTTCTATGTAGATGAGGGGATAGCCAGGGAAATTGAACGTGTAATCTGGGGTGTAGATCTGCAGATACAGAAAATGCATACAGGGGATATCTACCCGTCCCAGCCTGCCGGTATTCTGTCTTTCCATAGCTGGCAAAACCAGTCAGGATCGGAGTCAGGAGTCTCAAATTCAATGGGATTTGAACTAAAAGAAATGAACTGGGGATTCCCACAGTATCAGAAGAAGGGACTGCTGATCAATGCCAGGGCAGAGACCGCGTTGGAACGGAGGATGTTCTGTGGCAGTGTACAGCATAGACGCTGCATTATTCCGGCGAAGCATTTTTATGAATGGGATTCTGATAAAAATAAGGTAACATTTTTCAGAGAAGACAGGCCGGTCTTATTTATGGCGGGCTTCTATAACAGGTTTCAGGAAGAGGAGCGTTTTATTATTCTTACGACACAGGCAAATGCTTCTGTAAGTCCTGTCCATAACCGTATGCCGGTGGTTTTGAATGAGAGTGAACTGGAGGACTGGGTTTATGATGATAAGTTCACGGAATATGTGCTGCATAAGACTCCGCCA
Source organism: Lachnospiraceae bacterium (assembly GCA_910575835.1). Lineage (GTDB taxonomy): Bacteria > Bacillota > Clostridia > Lachnospirales > Lachnospiraceae > Sporofaciens. The sequence continues at coordinate 37,107 of CAJTGB010000033.1, forward strand.
GAGCTTCGGCGGGAACAGGAATATGAGCAGCAGAGCTTATTCATGATATGAAAATATTGACAAATGTCCAGTCTTTTATTCAGTTCCGTGCTTTGAATTCATTTAGGAAAATGCAGGTATCGTTGAGGGAACGGGTTGCTAATTTTTGTTGCTAATGTTAGTATAAGATTATAAAAAGCATTTTCTGGATGATAAGAGGTGATAATAAGTGGCAGATATTCTTGAAGCAGTGAATATTCAGTGGCATCCGGGTTTTTATGGTGCGGCAGAATTAGAATTCCTGTCCAATAAAGGTGATCTTGAATTTCAGAGGGAATATAATCTGAGCAAAGAGCCTATCCGGATGGATATGCTAATCATCAAGAAGCTTGCAGACGTTCGGATAAAGAATGAACTTGGACATATTTTCAAAAAATATAATGTCGTTGAATACAAAAGTCCAGACGATGCTCTTTCCATAGATGACTATTATAAAACAGTAGGCTATGCCTGTCTATATAAAGGATTAGGAGAAACCGTAGACCAGATTCCGGCGGACGAACTGACAATCTCTATTTTCCGGGAAAGCTATCCAAGAGAAATGTTTGAAGCGATGAAGAATCTGGGAATGGAGATAAAAGAGTATTATCCGGGAATATATTATATTAGTGGCAAGCAGATCTTATTTGATACTCAGATTGTAGTAATAAAACAGCTTGACAAAGAAACGCATCGAACCTTGCGTGTCTTATCGAAGCATGTAAGGGAAGAGGATGTCAGGGCATTTGTCAAAAGAGCTGCAAAGATATCGGAACCAGGAGATAGAAACAATGTAGATGCAGTTTTGCAGGTCAGTGTTTCTGCAAATAAGGAGCTATATGAAGCTATAAGGAGGTGCGATAAAGTTATGTGTGAAGCATTGAGAGAACTTATGAAAGAGGACTTTGAAAAGCAAGAACGGGAAACAAAGCAGGAAACATTGTTAGAAGCAATTCGGAATTTGATGGAAACAATGAAATGCAGTGCGGATCAGGCAATGGCGGCACTGAAAATTCCGGAAGCTGATAAAAGGAAGTATATTGCAAAATTATAGAATAAACGTATTGGGGATAGACAGTATATGCAGGTAATTTGGTTGACAGCATATACTGTCGTTCTTTCTGTCATTCGGTCAACAAAACACAATGATTGCCTGTTGCTATTTAATGAGATAATTTTGGGATTATTTTATAGTGTTTGAAAGATCAGATTTGAATTTATGGAGGAAGTTATATGTCTGTTGAAAAAGTAAGAGAGTATTTCAAAACAAAAGGAATAGATGGGAGGATACAGGAATTTGAAGTGTCAAGCGCGACAGTTGCCCTTGCTGCTAAGGCCTTGCATTGTGAAGAAAACCGAATTGCAAAAACATTATCATTTCATCTTGGAGAAAAAGTAATATTGATTGTTGCGGCGGGTGATGCCAAGATTGATAATGCCAAGTATAAAGCTCAGTTTGGGACAAAAGCGAAAATGCTGTCTTTTGACGAAGCAGAACCTTTAGTCGGACATGCGATAGGAGGTGTTTGTCCCTTTGCTGTAAATGAGGGAGTGGAAGCTTACTTAGATGTATCGCTCAAACGCTTTAATACAGTGTTTCCTGCATGCGGCAGTCCTAACAGTGCAATAGAGTTTTCTCTGGAAGAGTTGGAAGAATATTCTGGCTTTATAGAATGGATTGACGTCTGCAAAATAGTGTGATGAAAAGAACAGGCAAAAGGACCTATTCCGCTGCCTGTTTTCTTAGTTTAACAGATGATATTTTTGAAAATGAAGATATTATACAAGAAATGGCGGAACATTCTGAGTATAATAGAGAATGCGAGGAGGTGTTAGCTTGCATAAGGAAATCCGAACAGTCTGCTATGATGACGATCTGTGCCTTGAAGCATATCGTTTTGAGGGAATCGTGCAGCCGTTCCCGAATCATTTTCATGATTATTATGTAATTGGGCTTGTAGAGGCGGGGACACGCTGTTTATCCTGCAAAAATAGAGAATATACGATAGGTCAAGGGAACATGCTATTGTTTAATCCAAACGATAATCACAGCTGCATGCAATGTGACGGCGGAACACTTGATTACAGAGGCTTGAATATTCCAAAGGAAACGATGCTGTCATTAGCGGAAGAAATAACAGGGCATAGAGGATTGCTTGGCTTTTCGGAGAATGTTATTAAGAATGATGAAATGAATAATTATTTCCATTCTTTACATCAGATAATTATGAAAGGCTCAAAAGAATTTGAAAAAGAAGAAATGCTTCTGTTCTTTATTTCATTACTTATCGAACGATACGGACAACCTTTTGAGAACTGTATTCCAGAGTGCAGAGAAGAGATAGAGAAGACGTGCGAATTTATGGCAGAACATTTTGCAGAGCATATTACATTGGAAAAACTCTGTAAATGCAGTTGTCTTAGCAAATCGGCATTGCTCCGTGCATTTACCAAATCAAAAGGAATTACGCCGTACAGGTACCTTCAGACGATTCGGATAGGCAAAGCGAAAGAATTATTGGAGCAGGGAGTGTCATCGGTTGACGCCGCTATACAGACAGGATTTTCAGACCAGAGCCATTTTTCAAATTTCTTTCATATGTTTATAGGGCTGTCGCCTGCCGCGTACAGGCATATTTTCAAGGAGGGCGGAAAGAATCATGGATAAAAAAACTACAGCAGGACATATTATGGCTTTGATTACGATTGTGATATGGGGAACAACTTTTATATCTACCAAGATTCTGCTTGAAGATTTTACACCGGTAGAAATACTGTTTTCCAGATTTTTGCTTGGAGTTCTTGCGTTGATAGCCGTTTATCCGAAACGCTTAAAAATAAAAGATAAAAAACAGGAATTCACATTTGCCGCGGCGGGGCTATGCGGGATATGCCTATATTATCTGCTTGAGAACATCGCACTGACCTATACGATGGCTTCTAATGTCGGCGTTATTATATCTGTTGCTCCGTTCTTTACTGCTGTTTTGTCTCATGTATTTCTAAAGGAAGAAGAAAAACTGAAAGCACAATTTTTTGTTGGTTTTATTGTTGCTATGACAGGAATATCCCTCATCAGTTTCAGCGGATCGAAATTGGAGCTGAATCCTATCGGTGATGTTCTGGCGGTCGCCGCGGCATTCATATGGGCCGTTTATTCATTGCTGATACGAAAAATCAGCAGTTACGGATATTATACGATTCAAACAACAAGGAGGATATTTACATACGGAATTATTTTCATGTTACCATTTCTCTTTGTTTTTGAGGTTAGCTTGGATATGCAGAAGCTTGTAAGGCCGGAGTATGCCCTAAACCTGATCTATTTGGGGCTCGGTGCGTCAGCCCTTTGTTTTGTTACCTGGAATTATGCTGTTAAAATGCTTGGCGCTGTTAAGACAAGCGTGTATATCTATATTGTTCCTGTCATTACCGTTGTCACATCCGTTATTGTGCTGAAGGAAGAAATCACATGGATGGCTGCAGCGGGAATAGGGTTTACCTTAATGGGCTTGTTCCTCTCAGACTTTTTTGATATAAACTCTATTCACGGCGGTAAAGATCAATTTTAAGGCAAAAAATCATGATTACATATTAAGATTCTCATCTCCCCACTGTTTCATATGCTCAAAGACGGGGATGAAGCTTTTTCCCAAGTCAGTAAGATTATATTCTACATGGGGAGGAACTTCTTTGTAATCATAACGGGTAATGAAGCCGTCTGCTTCCAATTCCCGAAGCTGCTTTGTCAGGCTTGATTCTGTAATATCTCCGATATGCCTGCGAAGCTCCCCGAAACGGTGTATATCCCGAAAGGCAATGTAATAAATGATTTCTATTTTCCATTTGCCGCCTAATATTTTTTGTATGGTAGAAACTGTTTTGCAGCGTTCAACAGCCAGCGTACTTTTTTTCATTCTGGTCACTCCTTCTTGGGACAGTGTAACACACATTTTTTCACAAATCAATGTACCGTCTATATACAGGTACTACAAAAAAGTACAGTACTTGTAAAATAATTGTACAAAAGTATAATGAGTCTAGGAAAGGAGATGTGTTTATGCATTACACAGGAACAATTTGGCGGCCGCCTTATGAAGCGGCATCACTTTTGGTTGAAGTAACGGCAGGCTGTACGCATCATGAATGTAAGTTTTGTACTTTGTATAATGATTTGCCGTTCAAATTCAGAATGTCCCCTATGGAGGATATTGAATGTGATTTGCAGGAGGTGAAAAGGGCAGTCAAAGGCTTAAGGAACGAGCGTACAGACCGAGTATTTCTGACGGGAGCGAACCCATTCGTTTTATCATATGACAAATTAGCCGCGATTGCAGAGTTAGTCCGCAAATATCTCCCGTCAGTTAAATCTATCGGCTCATTTGCGAGGATTACGGACGTTACCCCTAAATCCGATGAAGAACTTGCCAAACTGCGGGCTTTAGGGTATGACGGTCTGACAATAGGAATAGAAACGGGCGATGACGAAGCCTTGCGGTTTATGAACAAGGGATATACATCAGCGGACATCATAGAGCAATGCCAGAGATTAGATGCAGCGGATATTCATTACAGCTTCTTTTACCTGGTAAGCATTTCTGGGGCGGGCCGCGGGGAAATCGGAGCAAAATTGACAGCCGATATATGCAATCAGATACACCCTATGCTTATCGGTGCGAATATGCTTACGATTTATCCTGATTCTGCGCTTTATGAAGAAATACAGCGTGGGAACTGGCAGGAAGAAGGCGAACTTGAGAAATACAAAGAGGTACGGACGCTTATTGAAAACTTGCGGATACCTACTATATTTGCGGCAATGGGGGCTTCCAATGCGTACCAGTTTCATGGAAAACTGCCGCAAGATAAGGCAAGGCTGCTGTCATTTCTTGATGAAATCATAGGGAATGTCAGCGAGGAAGAGCTACGGCGGTACAGACGGAATGTCCATCATCTGTAAATGAAACACCCTGTGGGTATAACTTTGCGGACAAAAGGACGTACAGAAGGGAGGAGTGACGGACATGCATTTTACTGGCAGAACTTGGCGGCCGCCGTATGAATCTTATTCGGTTATCATTCAAGCTGCCTCCGGCTGCACCTATAATAAATGCAAGTTTTGCAGCCTGTATAAAAACGAATGTTTCCGAATGTCGCCTATGGAAGAATTTGAGGAAGATTTGGCAGAGATAAAAAGCTATCAGCCATATGCAAGGAGAATATTCTGGACAGGAGCGAATCCATTTGCCATGAGTTACGAGAATTTAAAGCTTAGGGCTTTGACGGTAAGAGATTATCTGATCAAATGTCAGACAATGGCCATGTTTGCAAGTATCCGTGACATTAAAAACAAAGAGGTATGGCAGCTTAGGAAATTAAGGGCAATGGGTATTAACGGGCTGAGTATTGGTGTGGAAAGCGGCGATGACGAAACGCTTGCACTTGCAAATAAGGGATATACTTCGGCGGATATTCTGGAGCAGTGCAGGAAGTTGGATGAAGCAGGTATTGAATACTACTTTGTATATATGACAGGTCTTGCGGGAAAAGACGGCGGATACAGGAATGCAAGGAACAGTGCAAAGCTGTTCAGCAGGCTTAATCCGTATTTTGTTTCTGTAGACTCTCTTACGCTTTTTCCAGACACAGAGCTGTATCAGATGGCGCAGCAGGGTTTGTTCATTCCTGCTGAAGAAAAAGAGCGTATCCGTGAATTGCAAATACTAATCAATAATCTCAATATACGCACACATTTGTTTGCAAATACAGTCTCGAATTTCACGCCAGTAACGGCATATCTTCCGTATGACCGTGAAAAGGTTACAAATGAACTGCAATATGTCATAGATAATACTGATGAAATGGAGATGAGGAAGCATAGAAATAAATTAAAATCTTTAGGATAAGGTTGCATTGAAGAGGATAGCAGGCATTGCAAAGGAACCGGAAAGCAAGTATAATTGATATTATCTTGAAATAAGAAATGGGGATTGAGTAGTGTATGAGTATAATCAACAGAGAGGACATGCTGGAGCTGACCAGGCGGATGACGCCGGCCCGGACCTCCATTACGAGAATCGCCGGGTGTTACATAGACAGGGACGGAGAATTTGACGGGAGTTTCAATACCAATTTCCTGAAGCTTTCCGGTTCCGACAAGGCAAAGAATTTAAAGCTTGCCAAGACGGTGCCGTTTTCTGATACGAATAAGAATCTGAAGAAATATGAGTTTAAGCCAGAAGCGCAGAGACCGGGAAGTATGTGGCAATTGCTCATGGCGATGAAGGAATGCGGACTGAAGAACGACGCGCTGATGGACACATTCTATGATGTGGTTATAGAGAACTATCATGCAGTCTCTGAATATGCTGTTCTTGTATTCCATGATCGGTATGATATTCCGGTGAAAGCAGCCGATAAGGAGAGGCTGGGAGAATCGGAGGACGTGTTTGAATATCTGATCTGTGTGATCTGTCCTCTTTCTGGAGAATATGAACCGGGAGAACCGGAGTGCGGATTCCTGTTTCCTGCATTCACAGACCGAAGCGGAGATTTGAATCATGTGAATATTTATCAGAAGAATATTGATATGTCACATATAGAATTATTGAAGGGGATTTTAGGAATATAATAGAAAATCCTATTGCGTAGCGATTTTTAATGGATCTTTGAATGTATACGAGGAGTGGAGAATTATGGAAGAAAGAGTAATTGCTGAACAGTTTGCGAAGGGTTATGATTGTTCACAGGTCGTTGTCTCTCATTTTGCGGCAGAGCTTGGAATCTCAGAAGAATTGGCGAATAAGGCGGCCGCTTGCTTTGGCGGAGGTATGTTTCAGGCTGATACATGCGGAGTGTTTACGGGGGCGCTTATAGTGATTGGTTTAAAATATGGACATTTTGACCCGGATAGGCTTCAGGAACAGAAGAATGTGTTGATGGCAAAGAGCAGTGAATTTAGGAAAAAGTTTTTTGAAATACATCCAACGTGTAATTGCAGAGAATTGGTCGGCTATGATGTGTCCACACCGGAAGGGTTAAAGGCGGCAGTGGAATCTGGAAGGATGATGTCATTTTGTCCGAAGCTGGTTAAGGAAGTGATCGGGCTGTTGGAAGAGAACAGTTCTGCCAGTCAGTAAGAAGGGTGAAAATTATGGATAGGATCAAGGGCTTAAGGGAGTATGTTGAGTCAGAAGATTATAAGGAAAGATTATCGATCTTACACAGTGAAGAGATAGAATACAGATTGCTTGCACAGGGAGAATACAACATTAATTATGAGTTTGTGCATCCTGTATCAAAGAAGAGGCTGATTCTCAGAGTGAATACCGGAAGTCAGATGCATCTGGAAAATCAGATAGAATATGAATATCATGCATTGAAACTGTTAGAAGATTCAGGCAGGACGCCGCGTGCCGTCTATGCAGACGGGAGTAAGGAGAAGGTGGAATATGGCATCATGGTGATGGAATTCCTCGAAGGGCATGCTCTCGATTACCGCCGGGAGATGGAGTATGCGGCACAGTGTCTTGCAGATATCCACAGTATTTCGGTGACAGGCAGTGATGGACTGATTATGCCGAATAATCCGCTGCAGGCAATTATAGATGAATGCAATGAGATGGCTGAGATATACTACCGCTCTCCTCTTGGCGATACGCAGAAGAAGCGGACGATAGAGAGGATGCTGAAGATCGGGCAGCGGATGTTAAATGAAGTTTCAGAATACAGAGGATATCGGTGCTGTATTAATACAGAGCTGAATTCAGGGAACTTTTTAATAAATGGAGAAGGTAAGGATAACTACTTGGTTGATTGGGAAAAACCTTTATACGGGGATCCAGTGCAGGATCTAGGGCATTTTCTCGCTCCGACAACTACATTCTGGAAGACGGATGTGATTCTTGAACAGGAAGAAATGAATCGTTTTATCCGGCAGTACAAGGAATCGGTATCCGGCAGGTTTGATGTGCAGGGGATTGAAGAACGCCTGAAACTATTCATACCGATTACCTGTCTTAGGGGATTAACATGGTGTGCTATGGCATGGGTACAGTACCAGGATCCGAACCGTTTGATTCGGAATGAAGAGACATTTCGTAAGATGGAATCCTATCTGAGCTATGAATTTCTGGAGAATATTGAGGCTTCTTTTTTTGATTGATTTTCCGAATATTGAAGTCTTTTTTAATTGATTTTCTGAACATTGAGTTATTCTTAAAAGGATGTTTTTGTATAAATAAGAATGATATATTGATATAATCTATAAACAAATAAATATATTATTATTATTGATTAGACGGGCATATCTTCTCATGATAATATAGAAAAACGGACAGAAAATGTCCAAAATGTTAATATTTTATGAAGTCAGGAGGGAACAATCTATGAGAAGATGCAATACTATAGAAGCAGTAGAGCCTTTGGCACACATAGAATGTGTGAATGTATACAATGGCCTGAGCAGAGCAAAAGAAATAGAATAGAATTTTGCCGAATAGGTGAAACTAGATAAAATGAATAAGAGAACAGAACAGAAAAAAAGAAACTGGATAGGGAAGTCGATAGTCATATTGCTGTTTGCGGCGGCAATCCTTGCATATATGTGGATTCCGTCTGTGCATGAATTGTATAATAAGATCGTCAGAATGTTTACCAGCGGTGATTTTACTGTGGTGAGGGAATTTGTGGAATCTTATGGCGTGTATGCTGCTGCGGTGTCATTTGCGCTGATGATCTTACAGTCAGTTGCGGCGCCGCTTCCGGCATTTTTGCTGACGTTTGCCAATGCGAACCTTTTCGGATGGTGGCAAGGGGCGATCCTCTCATGGTCAAGTGCGATGGCAGGAGCGACGGTCTGTTTCTTCATTGCACGGATTTTAGGCCGTGACATAGTAGAGAAGATTACCAGTAAGGCAGGGTTAGAGCAGATAGACGTATTCTTTGAAAAACACGGGCGGTTAAGTATTCTGATCGCAAGGCTGCTCCCGTTCATTTCCTTTGACATCGTAAGTTACGCGGCCGGACTTACATCTATGTCATTTTGGAGTTTTTTTGCTGCAACAGGAATCGGACAGCTTCCGGCGACGATCGTTTATTCTTATGTAGGCGGTATGCTGACCGGAGGGGCGCAGATGCTTGTGACGGCGTTATTGATACTTTTTGCCCTATCGGCGTTAATTGTACTATTCAGACAGCTTTATGCAGAACGGCAGAAGAAAAAAGAAGAATAATTTTTAATGGTGAAGGAGAAGATTTCATTATGAAGAAGAAATTATTAAGCGTACTATTAAGTCTCACAGTGGTGGCAGCTCTTGCCGCAGGATGCAGTTCTAATTCGGATGATGCGGATAAAGCACCGGAGAATACTGCAGATGAGCAGACCGAGGATACGGATGCCGCGGACGATGCGTCAGACGATACTGCGGATGTAGAGTCTGTAGAGCAGAGGACGGTGTATGTAACACCCGAGTGGGTGAAGAGCGCCATTGATGGGAATCAAGCTGGTTATGAGGACGCGGTTATCGCGGAAGTTACTTATACTGGTGTGCTGGATGACAGCGAATCTTATAAGAACGGACATATTCCGGGAGCGATCCTTATTGGCGATACGGAAGTAGAGGATGCGGAAGGTACAGAGGAGAAGCCTTACAATCTGCTCACTCCTGAGGAGGTTGAATCTTATATGCTTTCCCATGGTATTACCAAGGATACAAAGGTGATTCTGTACGGTGAAGATGTATCCGGTGTAGGCCGTGTGGCATATGCTTATCTGTGGGCAGGCGTTGAGGATGTTAAGATTCTGAACGGAGGCCTGAGCGCATGGGAGAAGGCAGGATATGAGTTAGAGACAGATGCCAATGAGGGAACAAAGGCAGAGAGCTTCGGCACGACAGTTCCTGCACATCCTGAATTCTGGGTGTCAATTGAGGATGCGAAAGACAGACTCGAGAATGACGACAACTTTAAGCTTGTAAGTATCCGAAGCGAAGACGAGTGGCTAGGCAAGTCAAGCGGTTATAACTATATCGAGAGAGGCGGCGAGCCGGAGGGCGCAGTATGGGGCAAAGGTGCGCAGACTGCGGTTGATGTGGCTGATTTTACGAATGAAGACGGAACAGTCAAGGATTTAGAAGGGTTCAAGAAGGTATGGGAGGACTGTGATTTTACGCTGGACAACCATCTTTCCTTCTACTGTGGTACGGGCTGGCGTGCAACGGTTCCGTTCTTGGTACTCTATGAAAATGGATATGATGATATATCAATCTATGACGGCGGTTGGTATGAGTGGCAGATGAAGGCGGATTATCCGGTTCAGGTAGGAGATCCGGCAAGCGACGACTGTGAGCATACTACAGTAGATAAGCTTCCGACTGACAAGGCGGCGACAGAATAATCAAACAGGTAAATAAGATTTTGGGGCATGTTTTTAAGCATGCCCTTAATGGTTTTAATATTTATAAAAGATATGGAGAATCTATGAAAAAAATACTTTATATTATCTCAGATTTGCTGATAGCGGCTCTGCTTGCAGGAGCATATATAATCCAATATTTTGCGAAACGTAAGCTGGGGATGAACCGCTGGATCGTATTCAAAATATCAAAAGTAAAAGAAGCGCTGCCGATTGAGACGCTGCGTTATGCTGCCGCTGCGGCAGTGCTTGTCCTGGCAGTCCTGCTTATAATCTTGTATAGCAGGCGCAGAAAGTCATATCAGAAAATCCTTCTTCCCATGGTGATTGTGACGGCGGTGCTTGCGGCGGGGTATCTGTTGTTTACGCTGTACTTTACGCAGGAGCGCATCCGCGCCTATTATCTTATGCTGCCGTTGATCGGCCTTGCCAATGCGGTGCAGCTTGGAAAAACTTTTGCTGCGATGAAGCTGTGCAAGGTCAGTGAGCCATGAAGAAATATATCAAAATAATAATCTTTGCATCCATTATTATGCTGATACTGGTGCTGAACCATTATTTCGGCTGGTCAGAATATCTGTCGGACACGGATAACCTGATGTTCCTGAAGGAGACGGTGGAAGATCATTTCCTGTGGGCGCTGTGCATCTATATTGTCCTTACCGTTATCGGGTGTGTGGTGCTTGCGTTACCGGGGATTACTTTTGCTGTTGCGGCAGGGCTGTTATTTGGGCCGTTTATGGGAATATTTGCTTGTTTGACAGCCACGACTCTCGGAGCCATGCTTGCGTTCCTTGTGGGAAGGTTCTTTCTCAAAGATGCCGTAAAGCCTATGCTTGAGAAAAACAGGCTGTTGAAGAGGCTTCTGTTTTCCGAGGACGGGAAGAGCGATATGATCGTGCTTATGATTACCAGGATGGTGCCTCTTTTTCCTTATAATCTGCAAAATTTTGCCTATGGGATCACGGATATCGGATTTTGGAAATATTCCGTATTCACCTTTATATTTATGCTGCCGGGGGTATCCTTTTTCACGATCGGCTCGGCAGGGCTTACGGCAGAAGGCGGTAAATGGAAATATTTCCTGACTGCAGGAGTTCTTGCAGTGTTGGTGACGGCGGCCGGGCTTCTGATTCAGAAGAAGTTTCTTGGGGATGTGAAGGAGGATACAGAAGGGAATTAGATGAGACGAGCAATCATTTTATTTACCAGAGTCCCTGTGCCTGGGAAGACGAAGACAAGGCTCATGCCGTTTTTGTCGGGAGAGGATTGTGCGGCGCTGCACAGAAAGTTTATCCGCAGCGCTTCCCAGGCATGCCGGGGAGTGGATGCGGATATTCTGGTTTATTATGCTTTGCCGGAGGGGGCCTGTCCATCCCATAAGGGAAAGCAGAACGGGATGTCCATGGATGATTTTAAGAAATTGATCAAAGACGCCAGGGGCTTTTATCCGCAGAAGGGAGAAGGCTTAGGAGAACGGATGTCGAGAGCGTTCGCGGAAGCATTTGCGCTGGGGTATGAGCGTGTGCTGCTTACGGGGACGGATATTCCCCAGATAACGGCAGATATCTTCCGGCAGTCCTTCTGTAGTCTGGAAGAATGCGACGCTGTAGTGAATCCGACGGCGGACGGCGGCTATTACCTCATCGGGCTTAAAAGCGCAAGGGACGATATCTGGGACATTCCGCATTATGGTACGAATACTGTGTTTGAGGATACCATCTGTCGGATCGAGAAAGCAGGGCTTCGCGTATGTTCGGGACAGACATTAAGCGATATTGACACAAAGGAAGATCTGATGGCATGGTATGGGGCCGACCGTTGTATCCACTGCGGGGCATGTAAAAGGAACTGCCGTTTTCTTAAGAAGTACGGAATAGATCTGGCAGGACTGGCAGAACGCCCGGAGCTTGCATATTCCTGTTTCCTGTGCGGCAGGTGCAGGGAGGTATGCCCAAAGGATATTGACGGCGCCCGAATGGCAGTCCTTATGCGTCAGATGCGCCCGGACAGGGATTCCTACAAAGGTCTTTTGTGGGAGAAAAGTCCGTATAAATTCGCAAATTACCGAAAGGGACGGAAAAAGTCGGTTTTATTTCCGGGATGTAATTTTACCGCATTTTATCCTAAGACTACAAAATATCTGGAAAGGCTTATGAGAAAGCATGAGATAGGGACGATCTATGACTGCTGCGGAAAGCCTGTCTATGAACTTGGGCTTAGGGCGAATTCGGAGGATAACCTTGATAGGATCGCCGGCCGGCTGAAAGAACAGGGGGCCGAGGAGTTGGTTGTACTCTGTCCCAACTGTTATCATTTTTTAAAGGACAGGCTTGATATTCCGGTGGTGACGGTCTATCATAAGCTTAAGGAGTTAGGCGAAGGAAGAACCGTGATAAAAGACAGGATTCCTATCTACTATCCATGCCCGGACAGAGACAAGAAGGAAATGTTCCAGGATGTATGCAGCTGCCTGGAAGGAAGGGTTACGGAGCCGTTCGGTAATGTGCAGTGCTGCGGGCTTGGAGGATGCGCAGGCATAAGGGAACCAAAGCTTTCCAGGGAGATGGCAAAGTCAGCGAAGGATAACGGCGGTGCGCTGTATACCTACTGTGCTTCCTGTATCAGCAGCTTCAGGAGAAATGGAATGGAAGAGGCGTATCATATCCTGCCGATGATTCTGGGAATTGAGGAAAAGGTTCCTCTTGGGATACTGCCGTTTATGAATCGAGCAAGGAGAAAATTATTGTAGATGAAAGTTTCAATCATTATCCCGGTCTATAATGAAGAAAAGACCATACGAAGGCTTCTTAGGACGCTTGTGCCGGTAAAAAATAAAGCGGAGATTATATTCGTGGACGGCGGGAGCACGGATGGGACATTAAGCCTGATGCCGGAGGAGTATACGGTGATTCAAGGCGCCAAGGGGCGAGCGAGGCAGATGAACCTTGGCGCAGAAAAAAGCAGCGGAAACGTATTGTTTTTTCTTCATTGTGACAGCGAGCTTCCAGAAGACGCCGTAGAACAGATCGAGTCAGTCATGCGAAAATACCGTGTGGGGTGTTTTGGGATTGCATTTCATTCTAAAAATATCTGGATGAAGTGCTGCCAGATTATTTCCAATCACAGGATCAAGGACCGGAAGGTCATGTTCGGGGATCAGGGAATATTTATCCGGCGGAAATTGTTTTTTGAGGTGGGAGGATTCCCGGAGATTCCGATTATGGAGGATTATCAGTTTTCCCTTACGCTGAAAGAGATGGGCGTCAGGATCGGAATTGCGAAGAAGCGGATCTATACATCGGACAGGAGGTTCGCCAGGGGCGGAAGGCTTCGGATAATGTGGAAGATGAACCGTCTGCGTGCGATGTACAGAAGAGGAGTGGAGATCGAGAAGATAGCAGATCTGTACAGAGACGTCAGGTAAGATTATCGGCAAAGCTTGTAGGAGATAGAAGGAAACGAAAGAATAAAAGAGTAAATTAGAGCGGGAGAAGAAGGAGAATGATTCTGAAGAATAAGATGGAGGTCATCTGTTGGGAGAATAATGTGATCCCTGTGATTATCATCTGTCATTCCAGTATTTCCAGGCAGTATGTATACAGCCATTGGCATAAGGAACTGGAAATCTCATGGGTGTTCGAAGGCGAGGTTGAATTTTATAACGGCGGCAAACGGCGTCTCATCAAGAACCGGGGGATCAATATTGCCAATTCTGAGGAAGTGCATTTTGCCGTTCCGCAAAAAGGAACCCCCGACAGCGAAGAGATCGTCGGAATCACCATCCAATTGAACGATTCGTTCCTTAAAGGGCTGATCCCGGATATGGAAGGACTTTACTTCGAGATTTCTTCTGACAGCGCAGAAGATGAACTGATAGAGAAGATGGAACGCATCTATGAATTATACAGACAGGGAGACGGGCTCGAGATCAAGCTTAAGATCCTTGCCATTGTATGTGAACTGATTGCGGTTCTGTATGAAAAATGCAGAAAGAAGAAGAGCATTGTCCCGATCAATCAGCAGAAGGATCGGGAACGGACGAAGATCATTATTGAATATCTGAACGCACATTATAAAGAAAAGCTGCTCCAGCAAGAGCTGGCGAAAAAATTCCATTTTTCCAGGGAATATTTTGCACGGTTTTTCAAACAGCAGACGGGAATGACATTTAAAGAGTATATGACCCAATACCGTTTGGGAAAAGCCATGGACGAGCTTCTGTATTCCGATAAAAAGGTGGTAGATATTGCCTGGAACAATGGATTTACCAGCGAATCACAATTTATCTCTTGTTTTAAGAATTCTTATAAAACGACACCCTCTGTCTACCGAAAGCTTCACCGGCAGGAACGAACTGAAAATGAATGACGCATATTATGTCACAAAAGCAATAGAAAGAGGCTACATTTCCAATATGGAATCGGGGAGCCGGATGCTATGATTGATTTAATTAATCATGAGGAGGTGTACATAATATGTTTATCTGCCAAACGGATCAACCGGTGGTACAAACAAAATATGGAAAGTTAAGGGGCTATTGTCTGGACGGCAATTACGCCTTTCATGGAATCCGGTATGCGAAAGCGAAGCGTTTTCACATGCCGGAAGAGCCGGAAGCCTGGGACGGTGTAAAAGACGCTCTGTCTTATGGTCTGGTCTGCCGTACTATGAAAGAGCACATACCCTGTGATGAAGTCAGGATCAGCCATCGGTTCTGGCCTATGAGCGAGGATTGCCAGTATCTTAATGTCTGGACGCCTGCTCTTAACAAGGACGCGAAGAAGCCGGTCATGGTCTGGCTGCACGGGGGAGCATTCGACGACGGCTCGTCCATTGAACACATCGCTTATGACGGCGAGAACTTAAGCCGTTACGGGGATATGGTTGTGGTCAGTCTGAATCACCGTCTGAATATCCTGGGCTATTGGGATCTGTCAGAGTTAGGAGATGAATACTGGAATACCGGCAATCTCGGGAATGCAGACATCGTGGCCGCCCTTCGCTGGATCAGGGATAATATTGAAGAATTCGGCGGTGATCCGGATAATGTGACCTTATTTGGGCAGTCGGGAGGCGGCATGAAGGTCTGGTCTCTGATGCAGACGCCGGAAGCCAACTGCCTGTTTCACAAGGGGATCATCCAGAGCGGTGTTATCGTAGATCATTTTGATTCGAACAAGGAAGCCAACCATGCTATGGTAGAAGAACTGAGACGAAGGGATCTGGCTGACGGAGCGCGTTTGGAAGCTATGTCCTATGAGCAGTTGACCGCCGTGTACAGTGAGATCGCGGAGAAATTGACTGCGGAAGGTTATATGGTGGTACGCGGTCCGTTGGAAAATGATTACTATCTGGGAAATCCTGTCAAAAGAGGTTTTTGCAGCCGGGCGCAGCAGATTCCGGTCATCGTCGGAAGCGTATTCGGGGAGTTTGAAGCTTCGCCGGAAATTGCCTGCAAGCATAGTTACCGGGAGGATGAGATCGATTCGATTCTTGAAGAGCGCTACGGTGCGGCGGCACAAAAGCTTAATACTTTGTTTGGTAAAGCTTATCCAGAGAAACATAGGATGGATCTGATGGTTCTGGATTCTCTTATCCGCTGTGCGGATATAAGTTTTGTCGAGGAGCGCTGCAAGACAGAGGGAAGCAAGACGTATTCATACCTGTTTAACTATGAATTTGCATTTAATGGAGGCACTCCTGCGTGGCATTGCGCTGATATTCCGTTCTTCTTCCGCAATACGGATAAGCTGCCGATCTGCCAGGATTCGGAAGACGTGAAACCTCTGGAAGAGAGGATATTCGCTGCATGTACCGCATTTGCCCGGAACGGGAAACCGGAGATTCCAGGTATAGAATGGCCGGAATGCACACCGGGGAAGGAACATGTAATGATCTTTGACAGAACATGTGAAGTCAGGACGAATTTTGATCATGAGTTAGTCCAATATCATAAAGAAAATACAAAGTCAATATTGCCTTAGGGCAGATAGACGAGGAATAAAAGCAAGCGGCAGGAATCGAAAAAGAAATTGATTATCAATTAAAGATATCGAAAGCAAAATTCGATGGGGTTGCCGGGAGTATTTTCCTGCAACCCCATCGAAAAGCATTTCTGGCTAATTCTTGATCAGTGTGAATTGCTCTACTAATTGTTTGAGATTACCTGCTTCTGCAGAGAGCTCTTCGCTGGCTGCAGCGCTTTGTTCTGCCGTGGCGCTATTGCTCTGTACGACCGTGGAGATCTGGCTGATTCCGTCGTTAACCTGTTCAACGGCTTCTGCCTGCTCGTTTGATACAGAAGAGATCTGATCAATAGAGCTGACCATAGACTGTATATTATCTACAACATCTGACAGCGCTTCCGCCGTGTGTCTTGCTATCTCTGTACCTGTCTGCACTGCTTCTGTGGAATGTGTGATGAGCAGAGAGGTATTCTGGGAGGCTTCTGCTGATTTGCTGGCCAGGTTGCGGACTTCATCTGCAACAACGGCGAAGCCTTTGCCGGCGGTACCGGCCCGCGCCGCTTCTACTGCCGCATTCAGAGCCAGAATGTTGGTTTGGAATGCGATATCTTCGATAGTCTTAATAATCTTGCTGATCTCATCAGAGCTCGCATGGATCTTCTCCATAGCGTTCATTAATTCCTGCATTTGCTGATTGCAGACGGATACGCCTTCGCCTGCATGGTGTGTCTGTTCGCGTACATGACGTGCATTGTCTGCCGTGTTCTTGACCTGACCTGCGATCTCACCGATCCGTGCTGCCAGTTCTTGTACGGAACTTGCCTGCTCGACGGCACCCTGGCTTAGATTCTGAGCGCTGGAAGATACCTGGTTGCTGGCGCTTGATACCTGCTCCGCAGATGTATTGATCTGACGAAGGATCTCGCTTAATTCTACCTTCAGGTTACGCATAGAGTCTAAGATGCTCTGGAAATCGCCCACATAGGCTTCACGGTGCTGGGAGTGGATATCCAGATTTTGATTGGCCAGTTCCTTCAGCAGATAGCCGATATCGTGAATGATGGTCGATAATCCTGTTACCAGCTCTGCGGTAGATTCTGTCAGCATGCCGGTCTCGTCTCTGCTGACAACCTCCGGTATCGGAGATTCCAGATCGCCTTCTACGAGCAAGCGCATACGCTCCGCACAGGCTTTCATTGGGCGGCTGATGCTGTTGGCAAGCTTCAGGGCTACTATGATGGAAAGCAGGATGGCAAGCACCATCATTACCAGGTTAATGGCAATATCGAAATATGTAGTGGACAGATAGTCTGACTGCGGGGCGACAACTGCTACGCTCCATCCGTCCGTGCCGTTTACCGGGGCATAGGCCGCAAACATATCTTTTTTGCCGCTCTTGTAGTTCCCGAAGCCGTTCTTCCCTTCGCGCATAGAAGCGTGGATCGAAGCAAGCTCTTTCAGAGAGGAGTCGCTCTGGGCTTCGTTTTCAATATTCTGGACTGTGATCGTATCCAGTGTAGTGTCCGCAATGGTATCTCCCGAACTGTTGATCATGTATGCTTTGTTGTGTTCGCTGACACGGATTGAGGAAACGATATCGTTCAGGAATGTTTCGTGGGGAACGAAGTAAACTACTCCGGTGATATCAGATCCCTGGATTCCGCCCTCGTAAATGGGGGCTGCAACCATAATAGACAGTTCTCCTGTCACCTTGCTGATCAGAGGTTCGGATACATAGACATTGCCTTGCATGGCCTGTTTCACATATTCGCGGTCAGAATAATCATTTCCGTCAAAAATGCTGATACCGTCAGGGCCGATAATGTTCCCGCGCTGGAGATCGTGCATGCTGACACGTTCGTCTATGATCGAGCGTTTCTCTTCCAGCGGGACGGTGTCATCGAGAAGTTGGGAAACGCAGCCGGTATCCATGGCGACGTTCTTGTATGCGGTTAGCTCCTGCTCAATGCGTTCTGCCGCGAGAACTGCAGTCTCACTCATCATTTGCTCCACAGTTGTAATGGTGCTGTTGTAGTTAAGCGTAATACTGGATGCCCCCACTACAAGCTGTGTAGCCAGGACTGTCACCATAAGGCAGAGGGTGATTTTTGTCCGAATGCTTTTCATGTTTATATCCATTCCTTTCGCTTCGCTCAGGCACAAAACGTAATGAAAATGGTTTCCCTGAGCCTATTTTTTCTTTATAATTCTTCTTGTAGGG
>CAJTGB010000034.1 GCA_910575835.1 Lachnospiraceae bacterium
CTTACCGGCTGATCGTCCGCGGCTTGGTACAATTGGAAAGAATCACATTCAGAGCAGTTTTATCTTTTGTATAAAGCTGCTCTCTTTGTCTGCTCTGAATCTGATACTTTCCTTAAGAATTTTACCAAATGCGTAGATTTATGAACAGGTACGGATTATTTCCTACTTACGTTTGAGTATAAAGATCTGGGGCATTCTGACATGGATATTCAATACCAAATATCTGTCTAATATTCAATTCTAAAATAAGTTTCCAAGTAAGCAGGGAATAATCAATATCTTTCGCTTCTTGAATCCAATAGCCAAATCTTTCGCTCATTTCACTTTTTTTTCACAGTTTTTCCATATTTTCCCCACAGTTTGTTTCTATAATGACTTCATTGCATTTATCTTTGAGGCGGTCGTCTCCTTCCGAATTCATTTGGCATTGGCAGCAACGCTGAATGCTGGCCGCTTTTAAGATAATGCATTTATTTAATGAAAGATATAGAGACGTAAGGAGCAGGAAATGAGTAATCAGAACGCATTTGAACGTGTAGAGAAGAAGTATCGGCTGGATCAGAAGCAATATGAATCCTTTTTTGATGCCGCGTCGGAGAGAATTCATATGGATGAATATGGCTTACATACTATCCGCAATATTTACTATGACACGCCTGATCATGAACTGATCCGCCGGTCGCTTGATAAGCCCAGATATAAAGAGAAGTTCCGGCTCAGGGGTTACGGCGAGGTTCAGGAAGATAGTATAGTATTTCTGGAGATCAAGAAGAAGTATCAGGGAATTGTCTATAAGCGGAGGGAGCAGCTATCCCTGGGGCAGGCGAGGAACTATCTGGAAGAGGGGAGCAGGTTAGGGCAGAGGAGTCAGATTTTAAAAGAGATTGATTATTTTTTCGAGCGTTATCATCCGAAACCCATGCTATATCTTGCATATGACAGAGAGGCTTATGTGGGGAATGAAAATGAGGAGCTTCGGATCACAATAGACCGGAATATCCGAAGCCGAAGCCATCGGTTGGAATTATCCTATGACGGGGAATGCCGGTTGCTGAACCAGGGAAAATACCTGATGGAGATCAAGGCGGCGGACGCTTATCCTATTTGGCTTGCTAAGCTGTTGTCTGAGTTGGAGATTTTCCCCGTTTCTTTTTCCAAATACGGAGCAGTGTATTCGCATTCAAAGGGAAAATTATAAAAAGATACAGGAGCAGAGAATATGTTTACAAGTATATTGAGTAATGTAGAGGGCATCCTGACGATACAGGACGTGTTATTGTGCACGGCAGTATCGCTTGTACTGGGGCTGCTGGTTGCGGTTCTTTATGGATATCAGGGAGCGTGCAGTAAGAATTTTATGATGACGATCGTGCTGCTGCCGATGTTGGTACAGATGGTGATCATGTTGGTAAACGGCAATCTTGGAACCAGCGTTGCTGTGCTTGGGGCGTTCAGCCTGGTGCGGTTCCGGTCGGTTCCGGGTTCATCCAAAGAGATTGCGGTGATCTTTTATGCTATGGCGGCAGGGCTTGCGACAGGAACCGGTTTCCTGGGATTTGCCGTAGTGATGACGATTGTGGTAGGATCAGTATTTTTCCTGCTTGAGAAGACTCGTTTTGGTGAATGGAAACAGGAGCAGAAGGATCTTCGGATTATGATCGCAGAGCATCTGGATTATACGGGGATCTTTGAAGATATTTTTAAGAAATATACAAGCAAATGCAGCCTGCAGAGAGTGAAGACAACGAATCTCGGGAGTATGTATGAATTGGATTATCATATAACTTTGAAGGACGCGGGCAAGGAGAAGGAGATGCTTGATGAGATTCGCTGCAGAAACGGTAATCTGACGATCATCTGTGGCCGCAGAGCAACGATTCAGGAAGAATTGTAGGGAGGAAGACAATGAAAAGCAGGATTCACATATTACTTCTTGTAATATTGATCGTTTCGGTTATGGCAGGATGCGGACGGCAGGATGCGGACAGGGGAGCGGTTATGGATGCAAAGGCGGCATCGGATCGATCGGAACATGCGAAGATATCCGCTGTCGAGCTGACAGAAGGAAAATACAGTGAGGAAAAATTGGATGATACTTGGGAGGGGAGGGATTCGGTACAGATAGAATTGGATGGAGATGAGATTGCGGTGAAGGCATCTGAGCCGGGAAATGGTGCTGATGGGACGGATAGTGATAATAAACTCGGTGTGAATGTTTCAAAAGGGCGGGCTGTGATCACTCAGGCAGGGACGTATGTCTTATCAGGAACACTAGAAGACGGACAGATCGTGATTGACGCGGATAAGGAAGATTTGATCCGTATGGTGCTAAACGGTGTGAAAATGAATTGCAGCAATTCAGCACCGATCTGCGGCAAAGGCGGGAACATAGTCATTATCCTGGCGGAAGGCACGGAGAATGTGATTACGGACGGTATGGAGTATGTATATGAAGAAGGGGAGGATGAACCGGGAGCTGCGATTTTCGCGAAGGATGATCTGACCTTTAACGGAACCGGCACATTAAGTGTTACAGGGAATTATAAACATGGGATCCAGTGTAAGGATGATCTGAAATTCATTACCGGAACCTATGAGATCAAGGCTGCAGAGGACGGGATCGTCGGGAAGGACAGCGTCACCGTGAGAAACGGAAATTTTACCATTGATAGTGGGGATGACGGGATAAAAGCGACCAATACCAGTGAGCCTGATAAAGGGTATATTCTGATCGAGGATGGTTCTTTTCAGGTTACGGCAGGCGGAGACGGGATTCAGGCGGAGACGCTGCTGCGGGTGAATGACGGGAATATGGAGATCACATCAGGAGGCGGGAGCCGAAACGCAAGCGCTAAGCTGAGAGGACAGATGGGCAGCGGAAAGGTGATTCCAGGAAGACAAGAGCCGAATAGCGGACAGACAGAAGAGGGCACGGCGCCGAACGGCGGACAGGCAGAAGAAGGAATGGCGCCGCCGGATGGATTTGGAGGTTTCAGAGGAAAAGACCAGCCGCCTGACGGAATGGCGCCGCCAGAAGGCCGGGAACCGAACGGAGAATCTCTAAACGATGAGCAAGCGTCAGGAGAGACGGCGTATCCGGGTGAACAGGAAGCAAAGGAGGAAGCCGCAGTCTATGACAGTACGAAAGCCCTGAAATCATATGTGGAACTGATTATTGCGGGAGGAAAGTTTGACTTGGATTCCTGCGATGACGGGATTCATAGCAACCAGAATGTGACCGTTAGCAACGGAACATTTTGTATCAATGCAGGGGATGACGGGATCCATGCAGACCAAACGCTGACTATAGAAGACGGGGATATAGAGATTCAGCAGAGTTATGAAGGCATTGAAGGGTTTGAAATAGTAATTGACGGGGGAAGTGTGAAGATTCGGTCGTCTGATGACGGAATTAATGCTGCGGGTGAAGATAGTGCTGCGGATTCAGCCGATGATTTGGCTGATGCCGGCGGGGCTGAAGAGAGATTTGGCCGCTGCAAAGGAAATTCTATGGAAGAAGACCAGGGGGCGGTATTGACGATCAATAGCGGTACGGTATATGTGAACGCCGGCGGGGACGGATTGGACGCCAATGGGGATATTTTTATAAACGGCGGGGATATAACCGTTCACGGACCGGAAGACGGCGGAAATGGGACACTGGATTATGCATCGGTATGTAAGATTACCGGGGGTACATTTACAGGAATCGGAAGTGCCGGAATGATCCAGAATCCAAGTGAAGATTCTGTGCAGCCGGTCATTGTCTGGAGATTAGATGAGCCTATAGAAGCCGGAACGGTCATTGCTGTCAAAGATACGGAAGGCAATGTGATCGTGGAGAAAACGACGGAAAAAACGGCGCAGTGGTTCGCGGTGTCTTCTCCGAAGTTTGCAGAAGGGGAAACTTATACGGTCTGTGCAGGCGATGTGGCCAAAGAAGTAGATTTGGAGCGGATCGTACAGGATGCGTCGCTTGAATAATTGTAACATGATTTTGGATCAATGTGCAGCTGCGCCGTGCCAGTGTGAAGTCTTCGGGAAGAGCTGTAAGAATAGGTAAGTAAGAAACAGTCCGGTAGAAATTCAGGCTTTTTCAAGGCCCTGGATTTTTACCGGACTGTTTTCTTATTTATTTTAGCAGTATTTATTCCCGTGAGCAATGAACCAAGCGGGCATGCTTGCATTTTGGGGATTGTATTTTGGCCCATATCCATTCTCATACAAAAGGACAGCCTCTTTGCCATGCGGACTTCATATCGGATATTGCTGACAGGAAATGAATGTGTTACAATAGGAACAGCAAAAAACTGGAGGATAAAATGACAAGATGATTAACCGGGATTGGGAGAGATTCGGGGAGGATATCCGAAGAACCGTCCAGAATGCGATTGATTCCAAGGACTTCGGCAAGCTGAATCAGACCATTACGAATACAATTAACGATGCGGTCGACAGTATCGCGGATAATATAAGGAATGCACAGAACGGCCAGAGCAGGCAGGCGGCACATCCTTATCGGGAAGAATCACCTAAGAGACGTCCGAATCAGGAACATCCATATCAGGCGCATCCATATCAGGCGGAGCCGAATCAGGCATACCCATATCAAGCGCGCCCATATCAGGGGCGGAAGCTTCCGAAGCTGTTCCGCATGACGGCATTCGTGAATATGGAAGGAATGCTGATGACGGTCATAGGGGCGGTGCTTGGAGGCGCCGGTCTGATCCTGTTCATCCCTATGCTGTTAGCCAATCTGACGGGAGTATGCGGGATTGCTGAGATTATAATGATGGCTTTTTTTCTGGTCCTTTCGGTGGGAGGATTTACACTGTGCGGATGCGGGAAGGGCATATGCGGCAGGGTAAGAAGATTCAAGGCGTATATACAGATCCTTGGACAGAGGGAATACTGCAACATCCGCGAACTGGCGGACAAGTCTAAGAAGAGCGTAAAATACGTGATAAGAGATCTGGAATATATGCTCTCGAAGAAATGGTTCCTTGAGGGCCATATGGACAGGCAGAAGACCTGCCTGATCGTAAGCCACGGGATGTATCAGCAGTATCTCAGCATAGAGGCTGGCAGAGCTGAGAGCGAATTTGGAGAGAGGAAAAGGGAGTCCAAGGTATCAGAAGGAGAATCCGGGAATCGGGCAGAGGAAGAAGAACCTAAGACAGAGAAGCGGTCGAAGCTTCCGCCGGAGGTCCAGAAGGTGGTCGATGAAGGGGACGCCTATATTCTTAAGATACATGCGTGCAATGATGCGATCATGAGCGGCGAGATGTCGGCGAAGATCTCAAGGATGGAGATGCTGATCGATAAGATATTCGACAGAGTGGAGCAGGATCCCGAATCGATTGACGATATCCGCAGGATGATGGAGTATTACCTTCCGACGACGGTGAAGCTGTTAGAGGCGTACCGGGAATTGGATTCTCAGCCGGTGGACGGAGAGAACATCAGATCTTCGAAGCGTGAGATCGAGGCTACGCTTGATACGCTGAACGTGGCTTTTGAGAAGCTTCTTGACGGGATGTTCCAGGAGACGGCATGGGACGTCTCTTCGGATATATCGGTGCTGCATACCATGCTTGCCCAGGAAGGGCTTACGGACGACGGATTATGGAGGACAAGACAAGATGAACAATGAATTCGAGGGATTTAACGCGGTTCCTGAACTTACCCTGGAGCCATTCAAGGAGGAGGCCAGGCCGGTCCTGGCAGAAGAGAAGAAGGATCCGGTGCTTGACGAGAGCATTTTATCAGAAGAAGAGAGGCGGGCGGTTGATGCATTTGCCGCACAGATCGACCTGACGAACTCCAATGCGATCCTGCAATACGGAGCGGGTACGCAGAAGAAGATGGCGGATTTTTCCGAGTCGGCTCTTGAAAATGTACGGACGAAGGATCTTGGAGAGGTGGGAGAGCTTCTCTCTAATGTAGTGAGGGAACTTAAAAGTTTTGATGAAGAGGAGGAGAAGGGATTTCTGGGAATTTTTAAGAGGACGTCGGGGAAGATCCAGTCCATGAAGACCCGATACGCTAAGGCAGAGACGAATATCAACCAGATCTGCAAGGTGCTTGAATCCCATCAGGTGCAGCTTCTTAAGGATATTGCTGTGCTTGATAAGATGTATGGCCTGAATCTGACGTATTTCAAAGAACTGTCCATGTATATTCTAGCGGGGAAGAAGAAGCTGACGGAAGTCAGAGGCAGTCAGCTTCCCGGACTTCTTGAGAAGGCGTCAAGGACGGGGCTTGCAGAGGATGCCCAGGCGGCGAGGGATCTGGACGCTATGTGCAACCGGTTTGAGAAGAAGATCCATGACTTAGAGCTTACAAGGACGATCTCGATGCAGACGGCGCCTCAGATACGGCTTATACAGGGGAACGATACCCTGATGGTAGAGAAGATCCAGTCTACGGTGGTCAATACGATCCCTCTCTGGAAGAGCCAGATCGTTCTCGCTCTGGGAGTAGAGCATTCCGCGCAGGCTGCGGCGGCACACCGGGAAGTGACGGATATGACGAACGAGCTCTTAAGGAAGAATGCGGATACGCTTAAGATGGCTGTCACCGAGACGGCCAAAGAAGCAGAGCGCGGTGTTGTGGAGATCGAGACGCTGAAGCACACTAACGAGACTCTGATCTCAACCCTTGACGAGGTGATGCAGATTCAGCGGGAGGGACGTAAGAAGCGCGCCGAGGCTGAACAGGAGATGAGGCGGATCGAGCAGGAGCTTAAGACGAAGCTTCTGCAGGTACATGGTTAATGACATTTATTTCAGAAAACCCTTGATTTTACGGGAATAAGGTGCTATACTAGCTTACAGTTACATAAGGAAATCGGCAGGAGAGTGAACGAGAGTTCACTCTTCTTTGTTGATAAGGAGGATTTGATATTGACAAAGAGAGAGATGTACGAGAAGAACACGGAAGAGATTCTGATCCCCATGACGGAGGAACTGGGATTCGAACTTGTGGACGTAGAATATGTGAAGGAGGGTTCATCCTGGTACCTTCGGGCATATATTGATAAGCCGGGAGGGATCAACATTAACGACTGCGAGACGGTGAGCCGCAGGCTTTCGGATATCCTGGACGAGAAGGATTACATCGACGAGGCATATATCCTGGAAGTCAGTTCGCCCGGACTTGGGCGGCCGCTTAGGAAAGAGAAGGATTTTAAGAGAAGTCTTGGGGAAGAAGTGGAGATTCGGACGTATCGTATGATAGATAAGCAGAAGGAATTTACCGGGATCCTGAAAGATTATGATGAGAAGACGGTGACCATAGAACTTGACGGCGGGACCGTAAGAATATTTGAGAAGAGCGATATTGCGTTGATCCGCCTGGCATTTGATTTTTGAGATAGGAGGAGAATAGAAAATGAATACGGAACTGTTAGAAGCATTAAATATATTGGAAGAGGAGAAGGAGATCAGTAAGGAGACGCTGTTGGATGCGATCGAGAATTCTTTGCTGAATGCCTGCAAGAACCACTTTGGGAAGGCTGACAATATCAGATTGATCATGGACAGGACGACTTGCGAGTATCAGCTATTCGCGGAGAAGACGGTGGTCGAGGATGTGGAGGATAAGTTAGAGGAGATCAGCCTTGAAGATGCCCGGGAGATCGACGGGAAATACGAGCTGGGCGATATCGTGCAGATCCCTATCGAATCGAAGTCATTCGGGCGTATCGCAACTCAGAACGCGAAGAACCTGATCCTCCAGAAGATCCGCGAGGAAGAGCGCAAGGTGGTCTATGAGCAGTATTTCGAGAAAGAGAAGGATATTGTGACGGGAATCGTCCAGCGCTATGTGGGAAGGAATGTCAGCATCAATCTTGGCAAGGCTGACGCCATGCTGACTGAGAATGAGCAGGTGAAGGGCGAGGTATTCAAGCCGACCGAGAGGATCAAGCTGTATGTGGTGGAGGTCAAGGATACGACGAAGGGGCCGAAGATCCTGGTATCGCGGACGCACCCGGAACTTGTGAAGCGTTTGTTCGAGGCGGAAGTTACAGAGGTGAAGGACGGAGTTGTAGAGATCAAGAGTATTGCCAGAGAAGCGGGAAGCAGGACGAAGATCGCGGTGTGGTCCAACGATCCTGATGTAGATCCGGTGGGAGCATGTGTCGGTATGAACGGCGCCAGAGTCAATGCGATCGTCAACGAGCTGCGCGGTGAGAAGATCGACATCATTAACTGGAGCGATAATCCGGCTATCCTGATTGAGAACGCCTTAAGCCCTGCCAAGGTCATTTCGGTCATGGCTGATCCCGACGATAAGACCGCCGGTGTGATCGTGCCGGATTACCAGTTATCTCTGGCGATCGGTAAGGAGGGACAGAACGCAAGGCTTGCGGCAAGGCTGACGGGATATAAGATCGATATCAAGAGCGAGACGCAGGCGATTGAGTCCGGGGATCTGCCGGAGAACTATCTGGAGCTGAGCGAGGGCGTGTTTGAAGAGGAATACGAGGAGCCGTATGAGGAAGAAGGCTATCCAGACGGCGGGTTTGCTGAGGAAGGATACGAAGAAGACGGTGATGCCGGTGAAGGATATGAGGAAGAAGATTATCCTGCCGGTGAAGGATATGAGGAAGAGGATTATCCTGCCGGTGAAGGCTTTGAAGAAGAGTATCCTGAAGACGGTTACGCCGGGGAAGGATATGCCAAAGAAGACTATCCTGCCGGTGAAGGCGGCTTTGAAGATGAGTATTCAGAAGAGGATTCGGATGAGGAAGACGAGATTATATTTGAAGAAGTAGAGGATTAGGTGATTATTTGGCGGCAAATAGAAAGGTCCCCATGCGCAGGTGTGTGGGATGTCAGGAAATGAAGAGTAAAAAAGAGATGATTCGTGTGATCAGGACGCAGGAAGGTGAATTCTCGCTGGATGCGACCGGCAAGAAGAACGGGCGCGGCGCTTACATCTGTCCGTCCAAAGAGTGTCTGAGGAAGGCCGTGAAGAGCAAGGGACTGGAACGTTCGTTCAAGCAGCCTATCCCGGAAGAGGTGTACGAAGCATTGGAAAAGGAGATGGGAATACTTGGGACAGAGTAAGGTGCTGTCAATGATCAGTATGGCTACAAAGGCCGGAAAAACAGCCAGCGGAGAGTTCTGCACGGAGAGGGAAGTGAAATCCGGCGGCGCCGCGCTGGTTATCGTGGCAGGAGATGCGTCTGACAATACAAAGAAGAAGTTTAAGAATATGTGTGATTATTATCACGTGCCAATCTGTTTTTATAGAGATAAAGATACCTTGGGGCATGCAATGGGAAAACAGTTCAGAGCATCCCTTGCAATACTGGATGAGGGATTTGCAAAGGGAATCAGAAAGCATATGGATACAGAAGATGACACAATTGCATGGTAACGTAAAGTATTGGTTACAAAGTAGGAGGTAGTTAATATGTCAAAGATTAAGATATACGAATTAGCGAAGGAACTGAATGTCCCGAGCAGGGAAGTGCTTGAGTTCCTGAACGGGAAGAATATAGAAGTGAAGAATCATATGAGCGCGCTGGAGGAAGCAGACGCCAATGTGGTAAGGAGATCCTTCTCAAAGGGAGAGTCCGCAGAGGCGAAGCCGGAGCAGGAGGCGCCTAAGAAAAAGAATATCGTGCATGTGTTCCGTCCGCAGAACACGCAGAACGGTTCAAAGCAGGGAAGAAGGACGGGAGGAAGAGCAGGGCAGCCGCAAGGAGCAAGAACCGCTCAGCCGCAGGGCAAGCCGATGCAGGTGAATAACGGCCGTCCGGCGAAGGCAGCGCCCGTGCGTCCTGCAGCCGCGTCAGCGTCCGAGAAGCCGCAGCCGGCAAAGCGTCCGGTATCCCCGGCAGCGAAACCGGCAGAACCGGCGAAGCGTCCGGTATCCCCGGCAGCCGTGTCAGCAGAGACGGTGAAGCGTCCCGCAGCGGGAACCCCGGCAGCCGCGGAACAGATACGGCGGCCCGCAGCGTCATCCGAGAGGCCGCAGGGAACGTCCGGTGCGGAGCGTCCATCAGACCGTCCGTCAGAGAGAGCAGCAGCGTCAGAGAGGAAACCTTTGCAGAGGCGTTCAGATCGCTCGGATCGTTCGGACAGAGGTACAGAGAGGCGTTCGGATTCCAGAGGAGGCGGGCAGCCGCGCACGGACCGTCCGCAGGGAGGCCGTTCTGACAGATTCCAGGGCGACAGAGACGGAAGAGACCGTGATAACAGAGAGCGCGGCCGTTTTGGAGACAGAGATAACAGGGAGCGCGGCCGTTTCGGAGACAGAGATAACAGAGACAGGTTCCAGGGAGACCGCGATAACAGGGAGCGCGGCCGTTTTGGAGACCGCGACAATAGAGACAGGTTCCAGGGAGACAGAGATAACAGAGAGCGCGGCCGTTTTGGAGACCGCGACGGAAGAGGAGATAACAGGGACCGTGACGGAAGAGACCGCGGCCAGGGCCGTAAGCCGGGAGAGAGAGCTGACCGAAGAGGCGGCGATAAGAGGGGCGGCAATTCCGGTATTCCGGCGCCTGCAGTGGAGGCTCAGAAGCCGCAGCGCAGCAAAGGAAAGGGCAAGGAAGATCACAAGAAGAAGGATTACCGCCGCGAGGAAGAGGAAGGAAGATCAGCGAAGGGCAAGAAGAAGAACGAGCCGAAGCAGCAGTTCCAGAAGCCGCAGCAGCGTGAGCAGAAGGTGGAGGAAGAGATCAAGTCAATCGTGCTCCCTGAGGTTCTGACCATCAAGGAACTGGCTGATAAGATGAAGATCGTACCTTCCGTCATTGTGAAGAAGCTGTTCATGCAGGGCAAGATCGTGACGGTCAATCAGGAGATCGATTACGAGACCGCAGAAGGTATCGCGCTGGAATTCGATGTTCTCTGCGAGAAGGAAGAAGTCGTAGACGTAATAGAAGAGCTGCTTAAGGAGGACGAGGAGGACGAGAGCAAGATGAAGAAGCGTCCGCCGGTAGTCTGCGTCATGGGTCACGTTGACCATGGTAAGACGTCTCTTCTGGATGCGATCCGCCATACGAACGTGATCGACAAAGAGGCGGGCGGTATCACCCAGCATATCGGGGCATATGTTGTAGATATCAACGGAGAGAAGATCACTTTCCTTGATACTCCGGGCCATGAGGCATTTACCGCCATGCGTATGCGCGGGGCAAGCTCCACGGATATCGCGATCCTGGTGGTTGCGGCGGACGACGGCGTGATGCCGCAGACGGTTGAAGCGATCAACCACGCGAAAGCGGCGGGAGTAGAGATCGTCGTTGCGGTCAATAAGATCGATAAGCCAAGCGCGAACATCGAGCGTGTGAAACAGGAGCTTACCGAATATGAGCTGATCCCTGAGGATTGGGGCGGAAGCACGGTATTTGTACCGGTATCTGCCAAGACAGGGGAAGGTCTTGAAGACCTGATGGAGATGATCGTCCTGACGGCGGAGGTGTTAGAGCTTAAGGCTAACTCCAACCGGCGCGCAAGAGGCCTGGTGCTGGAGGCTCAGTTAGACAAGGGAAGAGGTTCCGTTGCCACCGTTCTTGTACAGAAGGGTACGCTCAGAGTAGGAGATTCCATTGCTGCGGGATCTGCTTACGGTAAGGTAAGGGCAATGATGGA
This sequence comes from Lachnospiraceae bacterium, assembly GCA_910575835.1. Lineage (GTDB taxonomy): Bacteria > Bacillota > Clostridia > Lachnospirales > Lachnospiraceae > Sporofaciens. The sequence goes on from CAJTGB010000034.1 coordinate 11,613, forward strand.
CGACAAGGGACGCCGTGTGAAGGAGGCAGGACCTTCTATGCCGGTGGAGATACTTGGGTTAAACGACGTGCCGAACGCAGGCGAGGTGTTTGTCGGATGTGCCAATGACAAAGAAGCAAGAAACTTTGCAGAGACATTTATCTCTCAGAGCAAGGTGAAGCTTCTTGAAGATACAAAATCAAAACTGTCTCTGGATGATCTGTTCAACCAGATTCAGGAAGGTAACTTAAAAGAACTTGGAATCGTCGTGAAGGCGGATGTACAGGGTTCTGTGGAGGCAATGAAGCAGAGTCTTCTGAAGCTTACGAACGAGGAGGTTGTCGTGAAGATCATCCACGGCGGCGTCGGCGCTATCAACGAGTCCGACGTAAGCCTTGCGTCAGCGTCCAATGCGATCATTATCGGATTCAATGTGCGCCCGGACGCAACAGCCAAGGAGACGGCAGACCGCGAAGGCGTGGATATCCGTCTGTACCGCGTCATCTACAATGCGATCGAGGACGTGGAGGCCGCCATGAAGGGAATGCTGGATCCGGTATTCGAGGAGAAGGTACTGGGCCATGCGGAAGTGCGCCAGACATTCAAGGCTTCCGGTGTCGGCACGATCGCCGGGTCCTATGTACTGGACGGTATCTTCGAGAGAGACTGCTCCGTGCGCCTGACAAGAGACGGAATCGTGATCTTCGAAGGACCGCTTGCGTCACTGAGACGATTCAAGGATGATGTGAAGGAAGTAAGAGCGGGATATGAGTGCGGATTTGTGTTCGCTAACTTTAACGATATTAAGGAAGGCGATCTGGTCGAGGCATATAAGATGGTTGAGATACCAAGATAGTATATGACTCATCCCGCGGTCAGAGTAAGAAGGAGTAAGCAATGAGAAAGAGAAGCATTAAGAATACCAGAGTTAATACGGAAGTACAGCGGGAGTTAAGCAATATTGTAAGGAATATGAAGGACCCTCGTGTTGCGCCATGGACTTCTGTGGTCGCAGCAGAGGTTGCGCCGGATCTTAAGACCTGCAAGGCCTATATCAGTGTGCTCGGAGACGAGAAGGCACAGGAGGATACCATCAAGGGCCTGCAGAGCGCGGAGGGGTATATCCGCCGCGAGCTGGCGCATACGCTGAACATGCGTAATACGCCGGAGATACGATTTATATTGGATCAGTCGATCGAATATGGGGTCAACATGTCGAAGAAGATCGATGAAGTGATTAAGACAGAAGGAGATGTAGATGCTGAATAAGATTCTTAAAGATGCTGTGACGATCGCCATTGGCGGGCATATCCGCCCGGATGGGGATTGTGTGGGTTCGTGCATGGGATTATACCAGTATATCAAGGATAATTATAAGGATAAGCAGGCTGACGTATATCTGGAGGAGATTCCGGATGCATACGGATGCCTGAAAGGTACAGAAGAGATCCGCCATGAGATTTTGAAGGATGTGGAATATGACCTTTTTATCTGCCTGGATTGCGGGGATAAGGAACGGCTTGGCTTTTCCGTTCCGCTGTTTGAACGGGCTAAGCGGACATTTTGTATAGATCATCACATCAGCAATGAAGGATTTACCAAGGACAGTTATATCGTACCGGATGCCAGCTCTACTTCTGAGCTGGTCTACAACCTGATGGAGGAAGAGCGCATATCCCTTGATACGGCGACTGCGCTCTATCTGGGCATCGTACACGATACGGGCGTTTTCCAGTATTCCTGCGCGGTCCCTTCTACTTTCCGTGCGGCGGCGAAGCTTCTGGAGAAGGGCGTGGACGCACCGAAGCTTATCCAGGATACATATTACGAGAAGACCTATGCCCAGAATCAGATCTTGGGAAGGACGCTGCTTGAAAGTATTCTGTTCATGGATAGACGCTGTATCGCTTCTTATGTTACGAAGAGGACGATGGATTTTTACGGTGTCGATGTGAAGGATTTGGACGGCATTGTAAGCCAGCTTCGGGTTACGAAGGATGTGGAGGTTGCGATCTTCATGTATGAACTGGAGACCAATGTCTATAAGGTAAGCTTAAGATCCAAGGACCGGGTGGACGTAAGCAGGATCGCCGGATATTTTGGCGGCGGCGGCCATAAGAAGGCGGCAGGCCTGACCATGAGGGGAACCTATTATGATGTGCTCAACAATCTGTCAGAACAGATTGAGCTTCAGATGGAGAATACGGCAGAAGGGTAGAATGTCAGAAGAACAGGATGTCGAAAGACAGAATGTCAGAGGATTGGATATCAGAAGATGGATGTCGAAAGACAGAATGTCAGAGGATTGGATATCAGAAGATGGATGTCAGAAGATAGGACGGAGTGGAAGATATGATACATGGCATTTTGAACGTGTATAAGGAGAAGGGGTTCACATCTCATGATGTGGTGGCGAAGCTTCGGGGCATCACAGGCCAGAGGAAGATCGGCCATACGGGGACGTTAGACCCGGATGCCGAAGGCGTTCTGCCGGTATGTCTTGGAAGAGCGACGAAGCTGTGTGATATGCTGACGGACAGGGATAAGACCTATGAAGCCGTACTGCTGCTTGGAAGGGTGACCGATACGCAGGATATCAGCGGCGAGGTGTTAGAGACCCGGGATACGTCTGGGCTGAGCCGGGAGTCCGTAGAGCGTGCGATCGAAGGCTTCGTCGGCAGATACGACCAGATACCGCCCATGTATTCGGCCTTGAAGGTAAACGGCCGGAAGCTGTATGAGCTTGCGAGGGAAGGAAAAGAGGTCGAACGCAAGGCCAGGACCGTGTGGATCTACGGAATCGACATCCTTGAGGCGGACCTTCCAAGGGTGAGGATGCGGGTTCAGTGTTCTAAGGGGACCTATATACGGACCCTGTGCCATGATATCGGAGAGAAGCTTCAGTGCGGCGGCTGTATGGAGGAATTGACCCGTACCAGGTCAGGGCGGTTTTCGGCAGAAACGAGCCTGACTCTTGCACAGATCGCCAGGATGAGCGGTCAGGGAAACCTGACGGATGCTCTCATCCCGATGGACGCCGTGTTCGGCGATTGTCCGGCGTTTACGGTGAAGAAGAACTGGGAGACGACGGCAAAGAACGGGAATCCGCTGCCGCGAAGGGCATTTGACGGACTAAGCGAGGAAGAGGGCTGCCCTCAGAAGAAGGTGCGGATCTATACCGGGGACGGGCAGTTTATCTCGGTCTGCCAATGGCAGGAGGAAAAAGAGGAATATCATATCCTGAAGATGTTTTATGTGTCTGAATAAGATACGGACAGGAAAATGAAGAGGGGCAGCTATGCAGTACATCAACAGATTGTCTGATTACAGGGACAGTAAAGAATCAGCGGTGACCTTCGGCAAATTCGACGGTCTGCATAAGGGACATCAGAAGTTAATAGAAAAGGTACAGGAATTCGGCAGGCAGGAAGACCTTGCAAGTATCGTATGCGCATTTGACATGCAGCCGTTATGGGAGCGGATGGGAACCATCCCGCAGATACTTATGACGGCCGAGGAGAGACGCAGATATCTTGACGGGAAGATCACAGCGCTGGTACACTGTCCCTTTACCCGGGAATTTGGCCGGATCGAAGCGGAGGATTTTATCAGGGACATTATATGCGGTTTGTTTCACGCCAGATATGTGGTCGTCGGAACGGATTTTAAGTTCGGCTATCAGAAGCGGGGCGATATCGGGATGCTTAAGCAGTATGCCGGCAGATACGGGTATGAGCTGGCTGTGATAGAGAAGGAGAGATACGAAGACCGTGTTATCAGCAGTACCTATATCAAGGAGCTTCTGGGTCAGGGGAATATCTGCTTAAGTTCCCGGCTTCTGGGTTACCATTACGGGATCACCGGGAAGGTGGAGCACGGTAAAAAGCTTGGAAGGACTCTCGGGTTCCCGACCTTCAATGTGGAATGGCCGGAAGGGAAGCTTGTACCGCCGTGGGGAGTATATCTGAGCGATATACTGGTTGACGGACGATGGTTCCACGGGATCACGAATGTGGGTGTGAAGCCTACGGTGAGCAGGAGCGAGAGGGTTCTGGCGGAGAGTTTTCTGTTTGATTATGATGATGATGCATACGGCAAAGAGGTGACGGTCAGGCTTCTGGAATTCAGGCGTGCTGAGAAGGTATTTGCAGGCGTTGAAGAGCTTCGGGCATGCATCGACAGGGATGTTGAGTACGGAAGGCATTTTTTTGCGAGTGAGGAGTAAAGGAGAATACGAATGAGGATCACGACAATTTTTTCGCTGTTGGGGGGATTGGGTTTTTTCCTGTATGGAATGAAGCTGATGAGTGAAGGGCTGGAGAAGGCGGCAGGAGCCAAGATGCGCAGCATACTGGAATTTTTTACCAAGAACAGGTTCATCGGCATGGTAGTCGGTATCATATTTACCGCGATCATCCAGTCTTCTAATGCTACGACAGTAATGGTCGTTAGTTTTGTAAATTCGGGACTTATGAATCTGATGCAGGCGTCGGGAGTGATCTTAGGCGCTAATATCGGTACGACGGTCACGGGGCAGCTGATTGCGTTCAATCTGTCGGATATTGCGCCGCTGGTAGTGATCATCGGCGTTGTAATGGTGATGTTCTGCAAGAAACAGAGTATCAAGAAGATCGGCGAGGTCATCCTGGGATTCGGTATCTTGTTTATGGGGCTTAGTATAATGGGAGACAGTATGGCGGCCGTGAAGGAATCGCCGAAGATCATTGATTTCCTTTCATCTCTCACGAATCCCTTTGCGGCGATCCTGACCGGGTTCGCGATCACGGCGATTCTGCAGAGTTCATCGGCAACGGTGGGTATCATTCTGCTGATGGTGTCTCAGAATCTTCTGGAATTCGCCATCTGTCCGTTCATGATCTTAGGATGTAATATCGGTTCTTGTGTATCCGCCCTGGTTGCAAGCTTAAGCGGCAAGAAGGATGCAAAACGTGCTGCAATGATCCATTTCCTGTTCAACGTCATAGGATCTGCGATCATGTTCGTGATCCTGCTGCTTGCCATCGGGCCGTTTACGGATATGATGCTCTATATCTCCGGCGGCAGCCTTGCCAGGGCTGTGGCGAATGTACATACGCTGATGAAGGTGTTCGAGGTCGCGATGCTGTTCCCGTTCATGGGATGGATCGTGAAGGCGACTTACCGGATCGTGCCGGGAGAAGATGTATCGGCGGAGGATGAATATGAACTGCCGTTCATCGGCGGCGGCAAGATCCTGTCTTCGACGACGGCTGTGGTAAATGGAATCGCTGAGATCGAGCATATGGGAAAGGTCGCCATGCAGAACCTTAAGGTTTCCATGGACGTGCTGTGCGATCCGAATGAGGAGAAGATCGATGAGGTCTACCGCAGAGAAGCATATATAGACTATATGAACCGCAGGATCACGGATTATCTGGTCCGCGCCAACGAGCTGATGCTGCCGATCGCGGACGAGCGGCTGATCGGCGGTCTGTTCCATGTGGTCAATGATATCGAACGCATCGGGGATCATGCGGAGAATTTTGCCGATTCTGCCAAGTCCAGGCTGGAGCATCAGGTGTTATTCAGCGACAAGGCAAAGAGACAGCTTAAGGAGCTGAATGAGAAGACGGTGAAGATCCTGGAATATTCCCTGGAGATGTTCAAGAATCGGAACTATAAGCATATGGAGGAGATCCTTCAGCTTGAGGACGAGATCGACGCCATGGAGAAAAAACTGCAGAATTCTCATGTTAAGCGTCTGACGAAGAATAAATGTACCCCGGAAGCGGGAATGATGTTTTCAGATACGATATCCGGTCTGGAGCGCGTCGGCGATCATGCGACGAATATTGCCTTCGCGATCCTGGAGCCTGCATCCTCCATGGATGACGATGAAGAGGACTAAATTATTCTTTACATGTGACAGGTAATGTGTTATACTTGTTAACTGTGAGAGCCGATGTTCGGTAAATGGATGCTCCAACCATTACTTAATATTAGGCATATTGAAAGAGACCGGCAGGGGAGCTTTGTACCCCGGATGATGGGGAAGACGGATGTCTTGCGGCGGGTCTTAAGATTGAAGGAGGACGAAATCATGATTACAAAGGAACAGAAAGAGCAGATCGTAGCAGATTACGGAAGGACAGCCGGAGATACCGGATCACCGGAGGTACAGATTGCGATTCTGACAGCAAGGATCAACGATCTGACAGAGCATTTCAAGAGCAACCCGAAGGATCATCATTCAAGAAGAGGACTTCTTAAGATGGTCGGACAGAGAAGAGGACTTCTGGCATATCTGAAGAAGACGGATATCGAGAGATATCGTACTCTGATCGAGAGATTGGGATTGAGAAAATAAGAATCAGAAGGGCGCGGTGAATTTATTTTGCCGCGCCCGCTGTTGTTCATTAGCTGATACAAACCGGCATATATCGTCGGTAAAATCGGAAATTAATAGTAGCATAAACAAGCGCTGTGTGTTATAATAGTAAGCATTGTGGGCGGATGGATTCCCGAGACCACTGAAAAGCACATTTATCTGTAATAATAGATTGGGAAATGTGTTTTTCAGTAGTTTCGGCAAATTTAGCCTGCACAGAACAGATAGCAAATGTATAAAAAGGAATAGACAAGGAGAAGACAATGTATAAAAATTTTGAGATGGAGTTAGCCGGAAGAAAGCTCAGCGTGGACGTGGGCAGAGTGGCAAAACAGGCCAATGGCGCCGTATTGATGCATTATGGAGAGACGACCGTATTATGTACGGCTACGGCTTCCGAGAAGCCGAGAGAAGGGATCGACTTCTTCCCGCTCAGCGTGGAGTATAATGAGAGACTTTATTCGGTGGGCAAGATTCCCGGAGGATTCAACAAGAGAGAGGGCAAGGCTTCCGAGAACGCCATCCTTACCTGCCGTGTGATCGACCGCCCGATGCGTCCGTTATTCCCGAAGGATTACCGCAATGATGTGACGCTGGAGAATCTGGTTATGTCTGTGGATCAGGATTGTTCCCCGGAGCTTACGGCGATGCTTGGAGCTGCGATCGCGACCAGTATCTCGGATATCCCGTTTGACGGGCCGATCTCAACTACACAGGTGGGCTTAGTTGAGGGTGAATTCGTATATAACCCGACGGCGGCGCAGAAGGAAGTGTCTGACCTGACGCTTACGGTGGCGTCTACCAGAGAGAAGGTTATCATGATAGAAGCCGGGGCGAATGAGGTTCCGGAACAGAGGATGATAGAGGCGATCTTTGCGGCGCATGAGATGAATCAGAAGGTCATCGCGTTTATCGATACTATCGTGGAAGAGTGCGGCAAGCAGAAGCACGAATATGAGAGCTGTGCGGTTCCTGAGGAGTTATTCGAGGAGATCAGGAAGATCGTTCCGCCTGAGGCTATGGAAGAGGCTGTATTCACGGATGAGAAGCAGGTAAGAGAAGAGAATATCCGCGGGATCACAGCGAAGCTTGAAGAGGCGTTTGCAGAGAAGGAAGAGTGGCTTGCGGTTCTTGGCGAGGCTGTGTACCAGTACCAGAAGAAGACTGTACGCAAGATGATCCTGAAGGATCATAAGCGCCCGGATGGAAGGGCGGTCGATGAGATCAGGCCGCTTGCGGCGGAGATCGATCTGATCCCGAGAGTGCACGGTTCGGCAATGTTCACCCGCGGACAGACACAGATCTGTACGGTGACTACGCTTGCGCCGCTTGCGGAAGCTCAGAGATTGGACGGGCTGGATGAGGCGGAGACTTCTAAGAGATATATGCATCATTATAATTTCCCGTCTTATTCTGTGGGTGAGACAAGACCGTCAAGAGGGCCTGGACGCCGTGAGATCGGCCATGGTGCGCTGGCAGAGCGCGCGCTCATCCCGGTACTTCCAAGTGAGGCAGAATTCCCGTATGCGATCCGTACCGTATCGGAGACATTCGAGTCCAACGGTTCGACTTCACAGGCAAGTATCTGTGCATCCTCTATGTCCCTTATGACGGCGGGCGTGCCGATCAAGGCGGCTGTTGCGGGAATCTCGGCAGGGCTTGTGACAGGGGATACCGATGAGGATTACCTGGTGCTCACAGATATCCAGGGACTTGAAGACTTCTTCGGGGATATGGATTTTAAGGTGGCCGGAACGCACAAGGGTATTACGGCGATCCAGATGGATATCAAGATTCATGGTCTGACAAGGCCGATTATCGAGGAGGCCATTGCCGCGACAAAGAAGGCCAGAACCTATATTCTGGACGAGGTAATGTCGAAGGCGATCGACGAGCCCAGACCGGAGGTCGGACCGTATGCGCCGAAGATCATTCAGATGCAGATCGATCCGCAGAAGATCGGCGACGTGGTCGGACAGCGGGGCAAGACGATCAACGCCATCATTGACCAGACCGGCGTGAAGATCGATATCACGGATGACGGTTCTGTATCTATCTGCGGTACGGATGCGAAGAGCATGGAAGAAGCGCAGAAGATGATCTATATCATCGTTACAGATTTTGAGGCCGGACAGGTATTGGAAGGCAAGGTCGTCAGTATCAAAGAGTTCGGTGCATTTATCGAATTTGCACCGGGCAAGGAAGGTATGGTACACATTTCCAAGATCTCTAAGGAGAGGATCAAGCAGGTGGAAGACGTGCTGACCCTTGGAGATATGGTGAAGGTCGTGTGCCTTGGCAAGGATAAGATGGGACGGATTTCATTCAGCATGAAGGACGTTGCAGAATAATAATATTAAAAACCTGAGTTTACCTTAATATAAGGCGGCTCAGGTTTTTTTTGTTTTGTCGGCGGTATCAGGCATATTTGACGGGCTCGTACATATATTGGGATAGAGAGGTGGAAAGAGAGATGCAAAAAGACAGAGTTATGAATGTCTTACCCCGCAGTATCCGAACGGCGGTCGGCCGTGAGCAGCTTGATATCTCGCGGCTGCAGGAGCTTCGGCTGCGCGCAGAGAAGCCGCTGATCCTTATCTGTGACGGCCGGGAGAGGATCGTTAGGGATCAGCGGGATGAGCCGTATATGGTCACAGAAGAAGAGGTAAGGGAGATGCTTCAATATATCAGTAATTATTCATTATATGCGTACGAGCAGGAAATGAAACAGGGATTCATTACGGTTGAAGGAGGGCACAGGGTGGGGCTTACAGGACAGGCGGTCATAGAGAACGGAAGGGTGAAGAACTTAAGGTACGTCTCGTCGATCAATCTCCGGATGTCCCATGAGGTACTGGGATGCGCGGATCTGGTATTTCCATATATTACCCGTGAGGGCAGGCTGTATCACACGTTGATCATATCGCCTCCGGGATGCGGGAAGACGACGCTTCTCAGGGATCTGGTGCGTCAGATCTCAGACGGGAACAGATGGATTGACGGCATGGCGGTGGGAGTGGTGGATGAACGGTCGGAGATCGGCGGCTGTTACAGAGGGATTCCTCAGAATCAGCTCGGCATGAGGACGGATATCCTGGACGGATGTCCCAAGGCCGAGGGGATGACGATGATGCTCCGCTCCATGAGTCCCAAGGTGCTGGCGGTGGATGAGATCGGAACGGCAGAAGATGTACATGCCGTCGAGTATGCAATGCACTGCGGGTGCAGGCTGATCGCCACGGCGCATGCGGATTCTATGGAAGAATTGCGGAGGAAGCCGCTGTTTGACCGGATGGTTGCAGAAAAACGGTTTGAGAGATATGTGATACTGGAGAATGGGGAACAGGTCGGACAAGTCGGCGGTATCTTCGATTGCCGGGGCAGTCTTATCTACCGGGCGGCCGCGGCGGATCTATGCTGATGAAACCGGCGGGAGCTGTGCTTGTCATCATTGCCACCTCCGCATGGGGAATCACGGCGGCGCAAATGTTTCAAAACCAGTATGAGCAACTTAAGTACCTGCAGAAGATCATCTGCCTGCTAAGAAGTGAGATACGCTACGCGAGATCATATCTGGGCGAGGCGTTCAGCCAGATCGGCAGGAAGGCTGAGAGCCCTTATAAGGAGTGGCTTTTGGAGATGTGCGGCCGGATGGAGGACAGGAACGGTACTGTGTTCGAGGAGATCTGGGAGGCGGGCGTCTTAGAGCGCCTTAAGGATGCAGGGCTTCCGAAGAATACGCTTGGCCGCCTTGCCGCCTTCGGAAGCCAGTTGGGAATGGCGGACGCCGAGATGCAGATAAAGCTTCTGGACCTCTTCCGGGAGGAGATCGAACAGACAATGAATGAGGTGCAGGAGGAAATGAGGATGAAAATAAGGCTCTGCCATTGCCTGGGCGTTATGAGCGGGATCTTTATTATTATATTGTTGGTTTAGGAGGAAGGCAGATGAATGTAAATCTAATATTCAAGATTGCCGCAGTGGGAATCCTGGTCTCTGTGTTAAGCCAGGTCCTCAAGCACAGCGGAAGAGAGGAACAGGCATTCCTGACAAGTCTTGCCGGTCTTTTGCTGGTATTATTCTGGATTGTGCCGTATATATATGAGCTGTTTGAATCTATCAAGCGGTTGTTTTCACTGTAGAAAGAAGGGGATTGTCTTGGAAATGCTTCGGATCGGTATCATGGGGGTGGCGGGAGCGCTCCTTGCAGTACAGTTTAAGAGCGGGAAGACGGAATATGGTATCTATATCGGCGTGGTGTTAAGCCTGATCATATTTTTCAGTATCATAGGGCGGCTGACGGTCATTATCGACGCCATGAAAGGGATCGGAAAATACATTCAGATGGATCAGGCGTACATCGGAACCCTGATCAAGATGATCGGCATTGCATATGTCGCGGAATTTGCGTCAGGGATCTGTAAGGATGCGGGCTATCAGACCATCGCATCCCAGATAGAGATATTCGGGAAGCTGGCGGTGATGGTGCTCAGTATGCCGATTCTCCTGACTCTGTTAAATACGATCAGGGATTTTCTGTCATGAGGAAGCGAAGAGGGCGGTTAGCGGTATCATGGGCGCTTGCGGCGGTATCATGGGTGCTTGCGGCGTTCCTGCTGCCGCAGATCGGGGCAGAGGCCTCGGAGCCTGCAGAGGATATGCGGGAGTCATCGGCGGGAAACAGCCAGTCTGATTCTGAGCTTGAAGAGCGCCTGATCGAGCAGTTTGATTTTGATGAGATCGACGCCTCGCTCCAGGAATTATTTCCCAATGAACGGCCGCAGTTCAAGGAGACGCTTGCAAAAATCCTCTCCGGCGATCTTAAGCTCTCGGCAGGACTTTTGGGAAGGCTTGCGATGGAGCAGGCCGGGTATGCGTTCGAAAGCAGCAGGGATAATCTGATACATATGCTGCTGCTTGCGGTGATCGCGGCTGTGTTCAGCAATTTCTCTCTGGTGTTTAGAAGCCGTCAGATATCAGATATCAGCTTCTACGCGCTGTATCTGCTGCTGATCGCGCTGGCTCTGAATTCCTTCGAGACGGTGGTCAACTGGGTTGCGGATGGGATATCGGCTCTGACGTCTTTTATGGGAGTGTTCTGTCCTCTGTACTTCCTGGCAGTTTCAGTTGCCAGGGGAAGCGTGACGGCGGCGGCGTTCTACAACCTGGTGCTGTTCCTGATCTTCCTGACGGAAATGCTGATCTTAAACTTCCTGCTGCCGATGATACACATCTACATGATGGTGAAGGTCTTAGATCATCTGTCGGAGGAGGAATATCTGAGCAAATTCGCCGAGCTGATCGAGATGGCGGTATCCTGGGTCTTAAAGACGCTGGTCGCCTGTATTATCGGTCTGAATGTCATACAGGGGCTCATAAGCCCCGCTATTGATTCGGTAAAACGAAGCGCGCTCACCAGAAGCGCGGAGGCGATACCGGGGATCGGGGACGTGATCGGAGGAATGGCGGAGGTGGCGGTCGGAACGGCTGTCCTGGTGAAAAACGGGATCGGGATGGCGGGAGCCGTGATCTGTGTGGCCTTGTGTATCGTACCGCTGGTGCAGGCCGCCTGTATCGTACTGATGTACAGATTGGCGGCCGCGGTGATACAGCCGGTCTCCGATAAGAGGATCGTCGGATGTATCGAGACCGTAGGGGAGGGCTGCAGGCTGCTTCTGAGCGTCATCTTCACTACAGGGATCCTGTTCCTTCTGACGATCGCGATCGTCTCTGCCGTTACCGGTAATGTATGACGGAACACGGCGGGGATATGAGGCTTATTACGGAAAATGTGCGGGGGAGTGAGGATGTTTGACTATTTGTATGAGTGGATGCAAAATATTGCATTTTACATGATCATGGTGACGGCTGTCATGCATGTGATACCTAATTCGGATTACAAGAGATACATCCGGTTTTTTACCGGTCTTGTGCTGGCCGTGATGCTGGCGTCTCCGCTTCTTAAGCTGCTTGGCATGGGAGACGTCTGGCAGAATCTCTATGAAAATGAAAAATACCAGGAGCAGGTCAGGAAGATGGAGGAAGCGGCAAAATACCTGCAAGGCACGGAGGCAAAACAGGAGTCGAAAGAGGAATTAGATAATATCTGGCAGGAGGATTCGGGGGAGATGAGCATTTCCATAGAGGAAATTGAGGTGGGGAGGGACTAAGGAGGCCGAACATGGAAGGAAGGAAAAAACAGCTATTCACAATTCCAAAGAATTTTCCAAAGAATTTCTCGCTGAAAAAGTTAAAAAAGGACCAGATCTTGATTCTCCTGCTTGCAGGCATCTTACTGCTCGTCATATCCCTTCCGGTTGACAAAAAGGAGACCGTAAGGGAGGAGCGGACGGGAATAAAAAGAAGCGCGGAGGATACGGGCTATGACCAGGACGCGTATCTGTACAGCTTAGAGCAGCGATTGGAGCAAACGTTGTCTCAGATGGCGGGCGTGGGGGATGTGACGGTTATGATCACGCTGAAATCTTCGGCGGAGAAGGTGGTGGAGAAGGATCTGGAGGCGGCGAAGGAGGCTGTCACGGAATCCGACAGCCAGGGCGGCGCAAGGTCGACCCAGAACGACAGCCGCGCGGAGACGACCGTGTACGCGGACGGCGGCGCGCAGGGAGAGCCGTATGTCAGCAAGGAGCTATGCCCGCAGATCGAGGGGGTGGTGGTGATCGCCGGCGGCGGAGAGGATTCTGTAGTCAAACAGAATATAACTGAGGCAGTTCAGGCATTATTTGGGATAGACACGCATAAGATTAGAATAATGAAGAAGAGTTCATAATAATGTGGCAAAACAGGAGGAAGAACAGTGAAACAAATAGTGAAGAAAAATCAGATTATTATTGCGGCATTGGCTGTCATGATCGCGGCGGCGGGATACCTGAATTATTCGGGGAAGATCTTCGGCGGCGACAAGGAGGCGGAGACCGCCAGCGCTGACCTGGCGAACCAGGAGCTATTGGATATCTCGGAGGAAGATCTTGCAAGTGCATCGGAGGATATCGAGAGCCAGGACGGCGGAGAAGGTTCTGACGGCAGCGTGGACGGGACGCCGGGCGAGGCGGTGCTTACAAGCGGCGAGACCAGCGCCGTGGTTGCGGAGGCAAAGGTGACGAGAGAGCAGGTACGGGCGAAGAACAAGGAATCTCTGCTAGAGATCATTGATAACGAGGGCTTAAGCGACGAGCAGAAGCAGAATGCGGTAAACCAGATGGTCGCAATGACGGATCTCGCGGAAAAGGAAGCGGCGGCGGAGACTCTTCTTGCATCTAAAGGATTTAACGAGGTAGTCATAAGCCTTACCGCGGATACGGCGGACGTCGTGGTGAATGCGGCGGACTTAAGCGACGCTAACCGAGCGCAGATCGAAGACATCGTGGCAAGGAAAACGGGCGTAGCGGCACAGAATATTGTGATTACGCCGGTTAATTCAGAAGGAAAGTAAGAAAAATATTTACATTGAAAAAGAAGTTTACTATAATAATAGATAATGTATACGATAGAAAATATTACTTAAAGTCAAAGACCCTGCGGCGATCGCCGAATATCCATGCGAGCATGGCTGTTCGGCCCGTTGCTTCGCGGGAATAAATGTAATGGTGTACTAGGAGGATGGGAATGGCGAAGGCACAGATTAAGAAGGCACAGGTTCAGGCGGAGAACGCGGTATTTGCTCTGGATATCGGGACACGCAGCATTATAGGAATGGTTGGAGTCGTTGAAGACGGTAAGGTAAGGATCGTTGCCATTGATAAGGAAGAGCATACGGAACGTGCGATGGTCGACGGTCAGATCGAGAATATAGATAAGGTGACCGCGCTGGCTAATAAGGTGAAGAAGCGGCTGGAGGAGAAGGTTCATTTTAAACTGACCCGGGTCTGTGTGGCTGCTGCGGGGCGCGCCCTAAGAACGAGGCGCGCGGAGTATGAGATCAATCTTAAGAATAAGCAGGTGATCGATGATGAGATCATCAGCCGTCTTGAGGCCGGAGCCATCAACAGGGTAGAGGAGGCGTTCGACGCGGAGAACAGCGCTGAGGACGATATGCGCCGCTTCTATCTGGTCGGCTATACCGTCTGCCAGTATTATCTGGACGATTACAGGATCTCAAGCCTTAAGGACCACCGGGGACAGAATGTGAAGGTGGACCTTATAGCGACATTTCTTCCGAGCGAGGTAGTGGAGAGCCTGTATACTACGATGAATAAGATTGGCCTTGAGGTGGTCAGCATTACTCTGGAGCCGATTGCGGCGATCAATGCGGCGATCCCTGAGAATCTGCGCCTTCTTAATCTGGTCATGGTGGATATCGGAGCCGGTACTTCGGATATTGCGGCATGTACGGGCGGAAGCGTGACGGGATATACCATGGCTACCGTTGCCGGTGATGAGGTGACGGAGACTATCATGCGGGAATACCTGGTGGATTTTGGAACTGCGGAGGGGATGAAGGCTCAGATCGAACAGGAGGAGGTGGTTACATTCACCGATATCCTGGGATTCGAGAGGAAGGCCTCCAGGGAAGAGGTGCTCCAGTGTATCCAGAGCACTTCCGAGCTCTTGAGCAAGGAGATCGCTCAGAAGGTCCTGGAGGTGAACGGCGGCGCGCCGTCCGCGTTATTCCTGGCGGGAGGCGGCAGCAAGCTGGCGGGCCTTAAGGAAGGTATCACGGCGGCTCTTTCCATGGATGCGAACCGTGTGGCGATTGCGGGGAATAATTTTAAGATCAGTGCGTTCTCGGACGAGTACGACCTGAATAATCCAGAATATACCACGCCTCTTGGGATTACGGTTTCTTCCGGTTTGAATCTCATTAACGACAGCTTCCGGGTGACTCTTAACGGAAGGGCGGCGAAGCTTTTTCGAAGCGGGAGCTTTACTGCGCTGAATCTTCTGATGATGAACGGTTATAATTTCCAGGATATCCTGGGACGTCCTGGCACGAGCCTTACCGTTATGGTGAACGGTAAGCGCAAGGTGTTCTATGGTACGGCGGCGATGCCGTCCTCTCTCTTCATTAACAAGAAGGAAGGGAAGCTCTCTACGGTCATCAATGCGGGGGATTGTATAGATTTTGAACCTGCTGTTCCCGGTATTCCGGCGAAGGCCTGCCTGGGGGATATCGAGGGTGCAGACGAGTGTGTTGAGATTACGTTGAACGGAAAGGTTATGCCTCTTGATACGCCTCTTAAGATCGGGGATGTGATCCGGGTCCGTATGCCGAAGCCGGAGAAGGAAGAACCTGTTGTAAGAGAGTCTGTTAAGAGAGATTCCGCAGAGGATGAGCTTGCAGGAGAAGAACTTGCAGAAGATGAGCTTGCAGAATACGGGTCTGAGACGGGAGAGACTGTATCGAAGGAAGAGCCGGATCTGGTGCGGGATGGACAGGCGGATCCTGGCAGAGGGATCGTAGATACTGGAGATGTAGAAGTAGCTGCCGCGGATGCGGTTACAGCGGGCGGAGCAGGTAGAGCAGATAGATTGGATAGGGCAGATCGCGTAGATAGTGTAGATGGGCTGGATGCGGATGCTGCAGGTGCAGGTATAGGTACAGCAGGCGCGGGTGAAGGTGATATAGCGGAAGATGCTGTGGAGGCAGGTGTAGCAGGCGCAGATGCGGGAAGGATAGTTGCAGAAGTTGAAAAAGCGGGGGCAGTAGGAGCAGATGCGGCAGGAACGGATGCGGAAAGGATAGTTGCGGAAGTTGAGAAAGCAGTTGCGGCGGGCAGATCTGAGCTGCAGGAGGAGTACGGTAATCAAAGGTTCGATGAAGTGGAAGCGGTGATCCGTGAGTCTGGGATTCTGGGTTCCCGGGGCGGAAATTCTGTGAGAGCAGGGGAAGGTCAGCTTGTTCTGGATTTTACCAGTGGAGATGGGGACGGATCTGCAGAAGTGCGCAAGACGCAGACGGTCAGGAAAGAACCGTCGGTTTCTGTGCCGGTCGGGAACCGGCCGCCGGTTTCTGCTGTGCCGGTCAGGGACAGGCCGCCGGTTCCTGTACAGACCAGGGAAGAGCCGCCGGTTCGCGCGCCTGAGATGGTGAGCTTCCGGCTTAATGGTTCTGCGCTTCGCCTTCCGAAAAAGGAGGGCGGGAATCCGTATTATCTGATGGATATGATCCAGTATTCCGGGATCAATGTCCGTAATCCCAAGGGGAAGATCAATCTGATGGTGAATGGTGAACCGGGAATGTTCCAACAGCGTCTTGCACCGGGAGATGATATTGTCATTGAAGAAGGGGAATTGTGATAAGTGATATAGGTGCTATCTTTGAGCATGTTATTCACTCTTGAAGGGCGGCGGCACGACTACTTTTTTGATGGTCCGCAAGGTAATCCGATCAGTTGGATGTATATGTGAAGGCAGAAGAAGATATAGTATTCGAGCAATAATGTATTTAAATATACTATTGGCAGGAAATGTGCCGGATTACCAGAAAAAATGATTTGACTGAAAGGATAGGAAATGTCAGTAAAAGATAATAAAAAGATGCATTTAAGTTTCCTCTTTACGTCGGAAGGTTTTCGACCAGATATATTTCAGAATGAGGACGAAATTAAAATATGGACAGGGGAAACGGCATATCGTTCACTTTATCAATTCGGAATGGAGGGAAAGCCGGAGGATGCGACCCCGTCGGCAGGATTTTTATATCAGGTAGCCGCAGCCTTTTTCGCACGGCTTACAGATTTGCCGGAGTTGGAGCTCGTGAGAGAGAATGCTAAGGTGTCCTTAAGTAGTGGAGCATTAGAGGAGCTTTTGGCAGCAGTTCCTTTCGTGATTGGTGCGGAATATGTGACAGAGGGATGGATCAAGAGTGTATTTTCAAAGCTTAATGATATTTTTGCGGAGGAGATTGTCGGCTATGACGGTACGGTTGAGATGTATCTTACGGAGAAAAATCAGAAGCTTCATGTGCCGGAACGAGTTTTTTTTCATTTGGTAGAAAATAAGGATGCAGAATTCCCTTTCGCCTTTCTGGCTACTTACGCTACGAAGGGCGAGGAAGGAAGGGTAAAGCATGTGCCGTTAAAATATGCCCTGACAGAATATGAGAACGAAAGAGAAAAACTCCTGTCTCTTTTGGCTTGTCTAAATCGTGCGGCGGAAGTGTCAGAGCTAGTCAGTGGGTTTATGGAAAGCGGAGAATTGTTCCATCCATTGAGATTGACGTCAGAGGAGGCGTATACATTTTTAAAGCAGATAGAGGAGATTGAAAACACTGGGATTCTATGCCGGATTCCTAATTGGTGGAGAAAAAAGGCTGCTTCAGTTTCTATGTCTGTAAGCCTTGGAGATGAAAGACCATCTATGTTGGGGTTCGATGCTCTTATATCCATGAAGCCCAAGCTTGAAGTGGATGGTGTAGAATTAACACAGACGGATATCAGGAAGCTCTTAGCGCAGACAGAGGGACTTGCTTTCTTAAAAGGGAAATGGATAGAAGTAGACCATGCAAGACTTAGAAAACTTTTGGAAGAAATGGACGAAAAGAGTGGAGAGATTACGTTGATGGAGGCTCTCCGAATGGAGATAGGAACGGAGCCTGTAGATGTGGGGGCGATGGTGAGCAATGGGAAATGGCTGTCTGAGCTGCTTCGTGATTTGCGGCGGCCGGAGAAGATACGGAAAGCAGCGGTTCCAAGTACGATTCATGCAGAGCTTCGTCCTTATCAGAAAAATGGGTATGCATGGCTAAACTATATGGACAAGTTGGGATTTGGCGCATGTCTTGCTGATGATATGGGACTTGGAAAAACTTTGCAGGTATTGACTTACCTTGAAAAGCTCAGGAAGCGGGAGAAAAATGCCCGAGTGCTTCTTATAGTCCCGGCATCTTTGCTTGGGAATTGGCAGAGAGAGGCGGAAAAATTTGCACCAAAGCTGGATTTACTGATACTTCACGGCAGCAGCGCACCGGTTTTAGGGAAATTAGTGTCAGAAGAACCTGCTTTTTTAAATATTACGACTTATGGTATGATACCAAGAATTAAGGAGCTTAAAGATATAAACTGGACATGTATTATACTGGATGAGGCACAGGCGATTAAAAATCCGGCGACAAAGCAGACGAAGGAGATTAAAAAACTTTCCGGAAGAATGCGGATCGCTATGACTGGAACGCCTATTGAAAATGATTTGACGAATCTCTGGTCTTTGTTCGATTTCCTTAATAAAGGGCTTATGGGAACATCGGCGGAGTTTGGACAGTTTACGAAGCGGCTCAAAGAGCATCCGGAAAAATATGCTCAGCTAAAATCCATGGTAGCACCTTTCATGCTGCGGCGCGTCAAGACGGATAAAAGTATTATCGCAGATTTGCCGGAGAAACTGGAAACCATTGATTATGCCGCCCTTTCTAAAAAACAGGTTGTGCTGTACCGGAAGACGGTAGAGGAGATGGAGGAAAGAATTCTGAATTCAGAAGGAATTGAGCGGCGCGGTGTGGTATTGGCTACGATTATCAAGCTCAAACAAATTTGTAACCATCCCGACCAGTATCTGGGGCAGGAGACATTTTCAGGGGATGACAGCGGAAAATTTGCTTTACTTAAAAGTATCTGTGAGACAATCTATGAAAAACGAGAGCGTGTACTGGTATTTACACAATTTCGTGAGATTACGGAATATTTAGCACAGTTTTTAAAGGAGATATTCCACACTGACGGTTATGTGCTGCATGGCGGGACTCCAGTCAGCAGAAGGTCAAAGATTGTGGAAGCATTTCAAGGGAATGCGTACGTTCCTTTTATTGTACTGTCTGTGAAAGCAGGAGGAACGGGGCTGAACCTCACGAAAGCCAATCATGTCATTCATTTTGACCGCTGGTGGAATCCGGCGGTGGAAAATCAGGCTACAGACCGGGCATTCCGTATCGGTCAGACAAAGAATGTCATGGTGCATAAGTTGGTTTGCCAAAAGACAATTGAAGAAAAGATAGACGCTATTATCGAATCCAAGAAGGAGCTTGCGGAAAATGTCATCGGCTCCGGAGGAGAGAAATGGATTACAGAGCTTGACAACAATGCACTGATGAATCTACTCCGTCTGGGATAGTGTCTTTCGTGATACGGGAGTGAAAGGAGAAAATCGACATGAGCCGGAAATACTGGAGAGACTTCCCGCAGTATAGCCAACCGGATGCGTCAGAGCTGCGGAAAAAATCAGAAGCGACAAAGAAAAAGGAAAGAGAAAAGGGCAAGGTATTAGAGCCGGTTGTCATAAAGGGAAGGGCGATAACAAATAACTGGTGGGGGAATGCATGGTGCGAAAATCTGGAGAGATACGCAGATTATGAAAGTAGGTTAGGGCGGGGGAAACGCTATGTCCGTAATGGTTCTGTTGTAGATCTTAAGATTAAGAAAGGGAGGATACTGGCGAGGGTGCAGGGGACACGTAAGACGCCTTATAAGGTAGAGATTAGGATTAGCCCATTGTCGGAGGAAAAGTGCCAGGCGATTATAAAAAAATGCGGAAGAAAGCTTGACAATTTGGAAAGACTTTTGACCGGCGATTTTCCGGAGCAGATGAGTGAATTGTTCCAAAGTAAAGACGGCCTTTTTCCGGCTCCGAAAGAAATCAGTTTTAGCTGCAGCTGTCCCGACTGGGCGCTGATGTGTAAACATGTGGCTGCTTCTCTTTATGGTGTAGGAGCATGCCTTGATGAGAATCCGCTTTTGTTTTTTGAACTTAGGGGGATTGATGTGGATCATTTCATTGATGTGACTTTGGCGAATAAGGTGGAGGCAATGCTTGCGAACGCAGGGAATGTAAGCAGCCGGATGATGGATGATTCGGCAGTGGGGTTGTTCGGAGTGTTGTAAAATGAAATGAACGTTGGAACAGGCTATTGAAATGGGAATTGACGCAGTTAGTACACCGAATAATAAGTAACCAGCCATATAACTTGCCTGATTTTCCATCTGCGTCGTTGGTCTACACTCCGTTTCGGTCCGCGCTAAACGTGTGCCACTGGCACACAACGCCGTCAATCGGCGTAGCGCCCACTACGCCTCATTCCTCCGCCTTGCATATAAAAAATCATTCTGCGTTATATGGCTAGGAACTTATTTTTCGGTGTACTAGTTCTGGATATTAGGAGAACTTGAAGATGAAGAAAAATTCCACATGCTTCCGATTATCCAGAAATAACTGGTTGCTGTTTTGCCAAAAGGGGTCGGACAGAACATTGGCAATACCTACATTGGAAACAGTCATACAGTTTTGGATGCATTGGTGGAAAAAGTTTTCTGCTGGTATTGGGAAATGCCGCACTTGTCGGTAGTTACAATGGTAGCAACGATAGAATTTTTGTGGATATCAGCACCACAGCAGATGGGGTAGGCAATTTTCATCATAAGAGCCACAACCCTTTTTCGCCACTTCTCCTTCCGTGCTCTGTAGTGCATTGCTATCCTTAAGAAGATTATAAACGAAATCGAGGAGAGGCATAACTTGCTTTTTCATGACTTGTTGGTGCCTTGAGCGAAGCGAAAGGAATGACTAAAAATATGAGTAATAATTTAATTTTTTGTCAGAGGGAAATCCGTCGTTTGCGGTGCGTGGTGAGGACATATGATGGAATGGATTTCATGGGATACAGCAGCCTCTAAAAGGCTGTTGTGTCTGTTGGCTTAGTAACCCGGTTAAGGAGCAAAAGTGATATATCCTATCCAATGGCACATTTTGGATAGTAATGAATGCAAAGAGAAATTTAGATGAAAAAAATGATTACGTTCCAACTTGTAAAGGGCAGACGTTTTGAGTATAATTAATTTAAGAAATGCAGGAGTGATAATAGCAGGAAGGAATGATGCTATGGCAGAGAAAGACATTGCGGAAAAGACGTTAGAAGCCTACAATGATGTGTTTGCCGATATTATCAATGTATTGCTGTTTAATGGCGAGCAACAGGTTAAAGAGGATGAATTGGAAGAAGAGAGTCCCAATTCCAGTTATAAAGCAGATGGGAAATTACATGCACAGGAAAGGGATGTTGCTAAATATTGGCGCAAAGGACTTGTACGGATTGCATTATATGGCTTGGAAAACCAGACGGATATAGACAGCGATATGCCGCTGCGGTTATTTTCTTATGATGGGGCGGCTTACAGGGGACAGCTTCTTGCAGATAAGGAGACGAAAGAAAATACAGGAAAGGCCGCGCCGAGGTATCCTGTAGTGACACTGGTTTTGTATTTTGGATATCAGAAACATTGGAAAACGCCAAGGACACTGTATGACTGTCTTAATATTCCGGAAGAAATAAAGCCGTATGTAAATGATTACCGCATGAATTTGTATGAGATCGCATATCTATCTGATGAACAGGTGCAGATGTTTACAAGTGATTTCAGGATCGTGGCGGATTATTTTGTGCAGATGCGGAAGAATAGAAATTATATAGCGCCGGAGACTACGATTAATCATGTGCATGAACTATTGCAGTTGATGTCAGTTATGACACGTGATAACCGTTTTGAGGACGTGTATAGTCTGGATATGGAAAGGAGACCAACGAATATGTGTGAAGTATTAGATCGCGTAGAGAACAGAGGAATCCAGAAGGGGATAGAAAAAGGGATAGAAAAAGGCGAGGATACAATTTTATCTTTGATGAAATATTTGTTGTCAAATGGCCGGATGGAGGATGCCAGAAGAGCAACCGAAGACAAGGCTTATAGAAGTAAGCTCTTAGATGAGATTTCACTTCAAAAATGATTTTGAGGATGAGGTATTCTTGATGTGTAATTTGAGTAAAGGGATTAAAGAATCTGTAGAGCAACCATAATATTCAGCTAGGATATCAAGAGGGATTTTTCTGGTCCCATTTTCGTAGGTCATGCCAAGCAAGGTAGAAACATATTCCACAAACTCATAGTAGGGTTTAATGCGGACATAGAGTTCCACTTCCGTCTGGGTGATCATAACATCAGGGTAATCAAGATGCCCGCGGGCAAGCTCCAGCTTCTTTGCCTGGTCTGTTTCAATGTTGTACCCTTTAATGGCTTCAATGATTTCATCTGATTTGGCCTTCGCCCCTTTTTTAATCAGCTTGCGGACAGCTTTTTCATCCATGGAATCGGAGGTATGAGCCAGTAGATAGGTCATGATTTTGGTTGCTGTTTTGCCAAAGGGGTCGGACAGAACATTGGCAATACCTGCATTGGAAACAGTCTTTTTGCCTTTGATGGCCTTAACATACTTGAGATGGGTAAGGCATACATGGATGTCATGTTCGAGGTAATTAAAAATAGGAATCCATTACTTTCCTGTGGATTCCATACAAACATGATAACAGTGGTGTTCAATTAGCCAGTCATGAAAACGGAGGATATCAGAATTAATGGTGGAAAAAGTTTTCTGTTGGTATTGGGAAATGCCGCACTTGTCGGTAGTTACAATGGTAGCAACGATAGAATTTTTGTGGATATCAGCACAACTTGCTTTTTCATGACTTGTTTGTGCCTTGAGCGAAGCGAAAGGAATGACTAAAAATATGGTGAAAAAAATGTAATGAATCATCATACTTCATTACATTTTTTTATTGCAAATTTTCTTAAAATCTTCATTTATCTACGTTATATTACCACGTGAAAATCGTTTTGTCAACATTTTGGCCGATTGCGCGCCGGTTTCTAATGGTATTTTTGCAAATAATTCCTAAAAAGGGGCACAGATTCCAGAAAGTCTGTGCCCTTTCGCTTCTAAATTTGGCGTCAAATCAAGAAAATCAAGAGATTTTCATTTTATCGCCGTCAAAATTCTAGTCAAATTCTAGTGCAATGTATATTTCCATAAAAACAAATGAAATAAACCATAAAAATATGTTTTTGGTCTGTAGATTCCTGTTTCACTGCCGTCAAATTTCTGGTCAAAGAAAATAAGAAAGGCGGAAATTACGGAAAAAACAGTATTATGTAATGAAGTATGATGCTTCATTACATTTTACCGGAATATATGGAGAATCTGCCGTCGGCGGTTCTTCGACAGGAAGGGGGCCGTGGGTATGAAAATTGAATTATTCGAACATAATCAGACAGCATACCATGCGGCTCTTGGTATGATGAGAACTGCAGGAAAAGCCGCAGTCATCCATCCGACCGGAACGGGGAAGTCCTTCATTGGCTTCAAGCTGTGTGAAGATTTCCCGGAAAAGACGGTCTGCTGGCTGTCGCCGTCGGAGAATATTTTCAGAACGCAGATTGAGAATCTGACGGCGAGCGGCGCGATGAAACCGGGAAATATACGGTTCTTCACGTATGCGAAGCTGATGTCTATGCCGGAGTCAGAGCTTCGGGATATCTGCCCGGACTACATCGTATTGGATGAATTCCACCGATGCGGAGCAAATTCCTGGGGGCAGGGGGTGAGTAACCTTCTGGCAATGTATTCTGATGCCCCGGTATTGGGGCTGTCTGCAACGGCGATCCGCTATCTGGATAATCAGCGGGATATGTCGGATGAGTTATTTGACGGAAATGTCGCCTCGGAAATGTCTCTTGGAGAGGCTATTGTACGGGGAATTCTGAATCCTCCGAAATATGTGCTGTCTGTTTTTTCTTATCAGAAGGAGCTTGAAAGGTATGAAAAGCGGGTACGGACGGCAAGAAACAAGGTTGTCCGCGACGAGGGAGAGAAGATTCTGGAGGCTTTGCGCCGGGCATTGGCACGGGCGGACGGGCCGGAGGAGATCTTCCATAAGCATATGAAGGAATCCGAAGGGAAATATATTGTATTCTGTGCCGATCACGAGCATATGAAGGAAATGATCGGGGAGGCAAAAAAATGGTTTGCGAAGGTGGATGCGTCGCCGCGGATCTATTCTGCATATTCCGAGGATCCAAGGGCGAGTCAGGCATTTGCAGACTTCAAAGCAGATGAGAGCAGGCATTTAAAATTATTGTACTGCATCGATATGCTCAACGAGGGAGTGCATGTGGAGGATATTGACGGAGTGATCCTGCTTCGGCCTACTGTGTCGCCGATCATATACAAGCAGCAGATCGGGAGGGCGTTGTCAGCGAGCAAGAAGAAGGATGCGGTTATCTTCGATATTGTGCTGAATATAGAGAATCTCTACAGTATCGGAACTGTTGAGGAAGAGATGAAGATCGCTGTGTCTTACTATCATTTCCTGCATCAGGATGAGGAGATTGTAAATGAGCGTTTTGAAGTGATGGATGAGGTGCGGGATTGTATCTCGCTGTTCGGGCGTTTGGAGGAGACTCTTACGGCTTCCTGGGATCTGATGTATGAGTGTGCGAAGCAGTATTATCAGAAGCACGGGAATCTTGAAGTTCCGGTGAAATATCAGACGGAAGAGGGCTATGGGCTCGGCCGGTGGATTTGTACACAGCGAAGGGTCTATGCCGGTGAAAAATACGGCGTGCTTGGAGAGGAACGTATCCGTAAGCTGAATCAGATCGGTATGGTCTGGGAAAGCAGCCGGGATCTTGCGTGGGAGAGATATTATAACGAGGCGAGGAAATATTATGCCGGGCATGGAAACTTGAATACCAGTGCCGACACGGTAACAGATTCGGGAGTCCGTCTGGGCGCGTGGATCTGTCAGCTTCGGACTTACCGCAAAAGCGGGATCCAGAAAGCATATTTGTCACAGGAGAGAATCCGGCTGCTTGATGAGATCGGGATGATCTGGGATGTACCGGACTATCTGTGGGAAGAGAATTTCACAGAGTGTATGGAGTATTACAGGGAGCATGGGAATCTTGATATCCCCAATGCCTATTGTTCGCCGAAGGGACTTAAGATCGGCGGGTGGATCAGGCGGCAGAGGCTTCTGAGGAATGGAAAGACCAACGGGGCGAAGCTTAGCCAGGAACAGATCACAAGGCTTGATTCTATTGGAATGGTCTGGAAAACGAAGCCGGAGCAGAAGTGGGATAAGGGTTATGCGGAGGCGAAGCTCTACTATGAGGCAAACGGGAATCTGAATGTTCCGGCGTCTTATGTCACTCCAACTGGGTATAAGCTTGGAGGATGGATCGCAGATCAAAGAGAGAAGGGCAAAGAGAAGCATTTGCCAAAGCGGCGGGAGATGCTTGACGCAATTGGAATGGTCTGGGTGAAGCCGGATCCCTGGGAGGTTCGTTATCAGCTTGCGAAAGCCTATTATGAGGAGCATGGGAATCTGAAGATTCCGCTTAAGTACCGAGCGGATGGGGTGTGGCTGGCAAAATGGGTCAATGAGCAGAAACACATATACGCAGGAAACCGGGGCGGGAAGACGCTGCGGGAAGATCAGGTGCGGAGGTTGAATGAGATTGGGATGGACTGGGGGAGTCAAAAGGGAGCTCGAAAGTGTATTGCGTGAGATGAGGATCGGGTGTGCGGTGAGACGATGAGTATCCAGGTAGGGCTTGAGGCCGTACCGAAGAGTTAGTAAGAATGTTTTGTAAAAATCCTTGCAGCAGGGGCACTTGGATTTTTATAAGTATGACATAGAGGATATCTGGAATTTCATTAATACATATAGGTATATGCATTATATGAAATATGGATGAGTTTCCATAACCGCAAGATATATTTCTTGTTGGTATGAGTGACAAAACATACTGTGGCGGTGATTTTCATCGGTATGGATGGCGAAGCATGCCGCAAGCGATAAGAACAATAGAGAGTTATTTTCAGTTCGGCAGGCGAAAATATACCATTCCCGCCTAGCTTATTACCCGCAGGAATAACGGGAGGTCGAATATGTACTATGTGATACAGGTTGCGTCAGGAACGGAAGACAAGGTTGAGGAGCAAATTCAGGTCATGGTTGGTAAGGAGATGTATGGCAGATGTTTCCATCCGATGCGCCATATGAGGAAGAAATTCCGAGGCAAGTGGACAGAAGTCCATGAAAAACTGCTTCCAGGATATGTATTTATCACAAGCAATCAGGTAAGTGAATTGTATCTTAAACTTCGGCATGTACCGGCAGTGACGAAATTGCTTGGAAAGGATGGAAAATATTTTGCCGCACTTTCTGTGCAGGAAACAGAATGGCTTGAGCAGATTATGGATTCGGTGGATGGCGGCTCGGAAGTTCCGCTTTCTCAGATATCGGTGTCAGAAAATGATGTAGTGACGATTCTGTCCGGCCCGCTTAAAAGTATGGAAGGGCAGATTAAGAAAATTAACCTGCACAGGCGGATTGCCGAGGTTGAGGTTGATTTTATGAATCGGAAGACGGTGATCCATCTCGGGATTGAGATGGTGGATAAGAAAGAGTAAAGGAGTGGTTCACAGATGGAGAAGAGACAGATCGCATTCTCCCCTCCGGATATTACGGATCTGGAGATTGCAGAAGTGATCCGGGCGCTGAAGAGCGGATGGATCACAACGGGGCCAAGAACGAAATTATTTGAACAGAAGATTGCAGAATATTGTGGGACGAAAAAGGCAGTTGCGTTGAACTCTGCGACGGCTTGTCTGGAAGCGAGTCTAAGATTCCTGGGCGTGGGCAAAGGGGATGAAGTGATCACTTCTGTATATACATATACGGCGTCAGCAAGCCCGGTTTGCCATGTGGGCGCTAAGCTGGTACTTGTCGACGGAGCCAAGGACAGCTTCGAGATGGATTATGATGCGCTGGAACAGGCGGTCACGGAGAAGACGAAGGTGATCATCACGGTGGACTTAGGAGGGATGATGTGCGATTATTCCAGGATCTTTGAGATCTTGGAGAGGAAGCGGGCGTTATTCCACCCGGAGAATGAGATTCAGGAGGCTATCGGGAGAGTGGCAGTGGTGGCGGACAGCGCCCATGCATTTGGTGCGAAGAGGAAGATCGAGGGGAACTGGAAAAAGTGTGGTACGGCTGCAGATTTAACCAGTTTCTCTTTTCACGCGGTGAAGAACCTTACGACTGCGGAAGGCGGGGCGCTGACTTGGAATCCAATCGAAGGATTCGATGATGGCTGGATCTATCGTCAGTTCATGCTGTATTCCCTGCACGGGCAATCGAAGGATGCGCTGGCAAAGACTCAGCTTGGAGCATGGGAGTATGATATCGTGTCGCCGGCTTATAAGTGTAACATGACGGATATTATGGCAGCGATTGGCTTGAAGCAGTTGGAACGGTATCCGGGGATATTGGCGAGACGGCGGGAGATCATTGAAAGATATGACCGAGCCTGTGATGAGTTGGGAGTGCTCCATGCAGAGCATTATGGCAGCGATCATGTTAGTTCGGGGCATCTGTATCTGGCGCGGATTCCGGGAATGGATGAAGCTGGGAGAAATGATGTGATTCTTCGGATGGCTAAGAGGGGGATTGCGTGTAATGTACATTATAAACCGTTGGCGATGATGAGCGCTTATAAGGCGATGGGGTGGCGGATCGAGGAATTCCCGAATGCATATGCGTATTATCAGAATGAGGTGACACTGCCGCTGCATACGAAGCTTGAAGATAAGGATGTGGAATATGTGATCGCAGGTTTGAGAGAAGTTGCCAACGGTATATTAGAAGAATAATATTGATGATTACAAAGAAAGTAAAATTTTAAGATAAAATAAGTAAGGAAGAACAAATGATTATAACAAAAACTCCATTTCGTATTAGTTTCTGTGGTGGTGGAAGTGATATTGATGATTTCTATAAAAAGTATGGTGGCTGTGTATTAAGTACATCTATCAATCGATATATGTATTTAACAATCCATCCTTATTTTGATGAATCCAAGAGTGCTTTGCGATATTCAAGAATTGAAATAATAAAAGATATAAGTGAAATTAATCACTCTATTTTTCATCAAGTTTTAGAAGATATGAATATACATGGCGTTGAGATTAGCAGTACAGCCGATGTACCTAGTGGAACCGGATTAGGGTCTTCCAGTTCGTTTACAGTGGGTCTGTTACATGCTTTATATTGTTATCAAGGAAAATATGTATCGAAAGAAAGATTGGCAAATGAAGCATGTCAGGTAGAAATTGAGAAATTGGGTAATCCTATTGGTAAACAAGACCAATATGCGGCAGCATATGGCGGATTAAATTTTATTGAATTTAACAAGGATGATACGGTAACTGTTTCACCTATTATTATGAAGAATGAGACAAAGAAAGTATTAAAAGAAAATTTAATAATGTTTTATACAGGCATTACCCATGACGCAAATAAAATTTTGGCAGAACAGAAAAAAAACATAATACATAAAGATAAAACGAAAAATTTATTGGATATGTGTAATTTAGCAAGGAGTATGAAAAGCTCGTTGGAAGAAAATGAAATATCTGATTTTGGAAAAATAATGAATGAAGGTTGGGTAAAAAAGCGAGAATTAGCAAGAGAAGTTTCTAATTCTCGAATAGATGAATTATATGAATCTGCTATAAATAATGGTGCTATTGGAGGAAAATTACTTGGTGCTGGTGGCGGAGGTTTTTTGTTGTTTTATTGTGAAAAAAACAGACAAAAAAAATTAGTAGAGGCTTTAAGATTAAAACGATTTGATTTTGAATTTGAACAAGATGGATCTTCGGTTGTACATATAGGGAATAAATACTGGTAAGAGAATGAATATGGAGGTTGAATATGAAATCTTTGGTAATTGGAGGCGGTGGATTTATAGGCAGTCATTTATGTAAAGCATTATTAAAAGCCGGAAATCAGGTGATTTGTATTGATAATTTTTCAATTGGCACTAAAAGTAATATCCAAGAAATAAGGCAAAATAATAAGTTTATGCTATATGAGGCGGATGCTTCTATAAAGAAATCGTTAGATGATATATTTGAGAAGGAAAGACCAGAGTATGTGTTTCATTTGGCCGCTAATTCAGATATACAAGCCAGTGCATCTAATCCAGATATAGAATATAAGAATACATATGCTACAACTTTTCAGACTTTATCGTGTATGCGGGAATACAACGTGAAGAAATTATTTTTTGCATCTACATCTGCTGTATATGGCGATAAACGTGGTATTTTGTTAGATGAAGCAACACCTGAACTATCTCCAATTTCGTATTATGGGGCTGCTAAATTAGGAAGTGAAGCTTTGATCAGTGCATTTTCTTATATGAATGATATAGATGCATTAATATTTAGATTCCCTAATGTAATAGGACCGAAATTAACTCATGGTGTGATCTATGATTTTTATCAAAAGTTACAAAAAGATCAAAAACAGTTACAGATTTTAGGAGATGGAAAACAGACAAAACCTTATATTTATGTAACAGATTTAATCGATGCTATTATGATGTTTAAAGAAAAGCAGAAGAAAGGAATTACCATTTATAATGTAGGAGTAGAAGGAGAAACAAGTGTTACGCAGATTGCGGATATTATATGTAGAGAAATGGAATTGTCAGATGTTGAATATGTGTATACGGGTGGTGAGAGTGGTTGGAAAGGTGATGTGCCAAGATTCCAATATTGCATAGAAAAAATTCACAAAGCAGGATGGATGGCTTCTTATTCTTCTGATGAAGCTGTAAAGAAAACTGTTCGAGATATCGTTTCTTAAATATTACATAAGAGGATGTTAGAATGCAAAAAGAGTATATTGCTGTGATTCAGGCGGGAGGAAAAGGAACCCGTATGAAAAGCTTAACAGATGATCTGATACCGAAACCAATGCTTCTTCTAAATGGAAAACCGTTGATTCAATGGCAAATGGAAAATATATCTAAATATGGTATAAAGGAATTTGTTTTTATTATTGGTCATTTAGGTAATAAGATAAGAGAATATTTTAAGGATGGTAGTGAGTTTGGGGTACATATCCAGTATGTAGAGGAATCGAAACCACTGGGATCTGCAGGTGCATTATATTATTTAAAAAATATAATACATGAAGAAGATATTATATTTATATATGGAGATGTAATGATTTGTATTGATTGGTACAGAATATTAGAGTTTCATGAATCTTGTCATGGAAAAGCTACATTATTAGTGCATCCTAATGCTCATCCATTTGATTCGGATTTACTGAAAATGGATAAAAATAATTGTATAACAGGAATCGATTTTAAAACTAACGATCGAAATTATTGGTATAACAATTGTGTAAATGCAGGAGTGCATATATTAGTAAATGAAGTTATACAAAAAATTAAAAAAGTAGAAAGATTAGATTTGGAAAAGAATATATTGGCACAATTGATGAAGAAAAGATTAGTCTATGGATATCAAACACCAGAATATGTAAAAGATGTAGGTAATCCAAAAAGATTTTGCGATGCTATAGAAGAGCAAAAGATAGGTTTATGGGAGCAAAAATGTTTAAATCAAAAACAAAAATGTGTATTTCTAGATCGAGATGGAACGTTGAATAGATATAAGGGATTGATTTATAAGGAAGAACAGTTTGAATTAGAAAATAATGTGGAAGAGTCAATTAAAATTCTAAATAAAAAAGGTTATTTGACAATAGTAATTACTAATCAACCGGTAGTTGCAAGAGGGCTATGCAGCATTGAAGATGTAGATAGAATTCATAGGAAGATGCAAGTTTTGTTAGGAGAAAAAGGTGCATATATAGATGATATAATGTTTTGCCCGCATCATCCAGACAGAGGATATCCGGAAGAAAATAAACAATATAAAATTTCATGTGAATGTAGAAAACCTGCTATTGGAATGGTAAAAAAAATGGTTTCAAAATATAATATAGATTTATCAAATTCGTATATGATAGGAGATACAACAGTGGATATACAGACTGGATTTAACGCGGGAATGAAAACAATATTGGTCCTTACAGGAGAAGCCGGAACAGATAAAAAATATGACATCGAAGCAGATATCGAAGCAGAAGATTTGCTAGATGCTGTACATAGAATAATAGGTATGTGAGGTGTTTGTATGAAAGATTATAAAAAAAGAATTGAGGAATATATTGAACTTGAAAAACAGATTTTAGATTCTCTGATAAAAGAAGAAATTAATGAAGTAATGAATGTATTAGAAGATGCTCGAATATCTGGAAAAAGGATTTTTATATGTGGAAATGGAGGAAGTGCATCTACAGCTTCACATTTGGAATGCGATTTTAATAAAGGTATCAGCTATGATCAGGAAATTAAATATGATATAGAGTGTTTAAGTGATAATGTACCTATGCTAATGGCGATTGCAAATGATATCGGATATGACGATATATTTGTAGTACCTTTAAAAAACAAATTGAAAAGAGGAGATCTCGTGATTGGAATTTCAGGAAGTGGAAATTCGGAGAACATATTAAGGGCTATTAACTATGCAAATTCATTAGATGTGAATACCATTGCATTTACAGGATATGATGGAGGAAAACTTAAAAAGATTGCAAAGTATAACATTCATGTGAAGATTGATAATATGCAGATTGTTGAGGATATTCATTTGATTTTGAATCATATGATGATGTACATACTTTCAGAATTGAAATGCTGTCACTAACGATATTATAAAATTAAAAAGAAAGGGAAACGAAGATGACAGATGTTAGTGTATGTATTCCGATATATTATAAAGAATCAGTTGACACAATTAAACAATGCTTTAATAGTTTATTTAAGCAAACCGTTAAACCCAAAGAAATAGTATGTATATTGGATGATCCATCTTCGCCGGAGATTGAAGAATTATTAGGAACAATAAAAGAAAATAGTAAAATTAATATTATATTATGTTACTGTAAAAAAAATAGTGGATTAGGTGCAGTTTTAAAGAAGGGAATTGAACAATGTACTTGTGAATATATAGCACGCATGGATGTTGATGATGTTGCTGTACCCATGAGACTAGAAAAACAAATATTATTTTTAGACAGATTTGAAGAAATAGATGTTGTTGGAAGTAACATTGCAGAATTTGATCGTTCTATCAATAATATCATAGCATACAGAAATGTGCCTTCAACGGATAATGAATGTAAAAGAATGTTGAAGTATAGAGATCCGATCAACCATATGACGGCAATGTATCGTCGAAATAGTGTGTTAAAAGCAGGTAACTATTCTGAAAAAATGAAATCTAATGAGGATACATATCTTTGGGTTGCATTCTATGAGCTTGGATTATCTTTTGCAAATATTCAGGATAATTTAGTATATGTACATGCTGGAAAAGAAATGTATAGCCGTAGAGGAGGGAAAAAATCATACTATTTTGTGAAAGAGGCAATTAAATATAAGAAGAAAGCTGGATTAATCAATGTTTTAGAAAGTGTTTTCCAAAAAGCTACTAATTATTTGATATTAGTTATCATGCCAAGAGGAATTAGGTCTTATATTTATGAGCATTTCTTGAGAAAAAGATAATATATGTTATTTAGTATCTAGAAGGAGGTATATACATTGATTCCCAAAACTATACATTATTGTTGGTTTGGAAATAATCCATTGCCGGAAGATGCAATAAGATGTATTGAAAGTTGGAAAAAATATTGTCCAGACTATCAAATTATAGAATGGAACGAGAAAAATTTTGATATAAACAAAGTTTCCTATGTTAAAGAAGCTTATGAATGTAAAAAGTGGGCATTTATAACAGATTATGTGCGCCTTTATGTATTATATAATTTTGGCGGTATTTATATGGATACAGATGTGGAAGTAATTCAATCTTTGGATAGATTCTTAAAAGAGGAAGCATTTTCTGGATTTGAAAATATAAAAAGTGTTCCAACAGGTATTATGGGCAGTATAAAAGGACAGCGCGCAATAGGTGATATGTTAAATGAATATAATGATAGACATTTTATCAATGGGAGAGGGCAATTGGATATGTCGACAAATGTTGAAGCAATAACAAATTATTTTGTTGGAAATGGCATGCGAATGAATAATACAAAGCAGACAATTACGGGGTTTACTATGTATCCAAAGGATTATTTTTGTCCTAAAAACTGTAGAACTTTAAGAATAGAATTAACAGAAAACACTTACACAATTCACCATTTTGCTGGAACATGGGTTGATAAAAAAACTACAAAACGAAGAATAATAAAAAAGATATTAGGACCATCTCTATGTGATATCATTGTAAAAGTAATGGATACATTGGGGGTTAAATAAAGTGATAAAAAAGATCAAAGAAGTGTTTAAGACAGATTATATTATTATCCTTTCCTTGTATTTTGGAATACTTTTTATATTTTCTGATTTTTCGATTTCGGCTGTGTGGGGAGCAGCTTTTTTATGTATCTGCTCCAGTATCTGTTTTGTACAATGTGTATATAATTGGAAAGGATATGGTAGGAAATGGGAAATAATAGATTTGTTATTATTATTTTTTGTGATAATAACACTTTTTAACTTTATACGTGTTTTTGAGATTAATAGAACATTAATATATTATTTTTTGATATTAATAAGCGGAAGCATAATATTTTGGACATGCAAAAAAGTGAGTAGTAAATCCATTGATATTTCAAAAAAAATTTTAGTAGGTATTGCAGGAATATTTTCTATAGTAAATATAATTTATTTCTTTTCAAGTTCTTCTGTTAGAAAAATAATATTTCTTATTTTATCTGAAACAAGTAAGGAATATTGTATCAGAATGTATAATGAAGGATATGGATTTCCTTTTGGAGAAGACATCGGATATACTGCAGTGGTTATTTCGATAGGAATTGGTATCATTTCTATCAATACGATAAAAGATAATTGGTTTAAGAAAATATTAGTATTATTTATTCTTTTTTGGGGATTACTCCTTATTCAGCGTAGAGGAGAAGTATTAGTATGTATAATAGATTTAGTGTTAGTAACGTTTATCGGAAATATTAAAGAAAGAAAAATGAAAAAAAGAAGTTATTCTTCAGTAATTTCTAAAACATCGTATATTGTTCCGCAAATTATTTGTATTCTTTTTACATTTATTTTTTTTTCAATAGTAACTGAAAATAATCGATATAATGCAACAGTAGACTCTATGACGAAGAGTATAAATGAAATACCTCCAGAAATAAGTGACAAAAATGATTTAGATAAAAATTCTATAGCAGTTGGTGATAAAAGCAAAGAAACTATTAATATGGAATCGTCTGATGAGAAGGCATTAGTAACTGATCTTGAAGAGAATGATGATGAAAATGAATATTTCATGAAAAAAGTTGAAGAATTAGGAAATGGGAGACTAATTTTATGGGAGTTAGCGTGGCAGGCTTTTTTAGAAAACCCATGGTTTGGGAAGGGGTGGGGATCTTTTTCTAAAATTGCCCCAAAATCCGGAAATGTAAGAGCGACAAACGCGCATTGTGTTTATTTACAGCTACTATGTGAAACAGGGCTAATAGGATTTTTATTAATTGGAAGCTTTTTTTTAATAATATTTGTTTTAATAATGAAAAAAATAAGAAATTGTAAATCAGTAGAATATTTAAAAAATTATCTATTTGCGTTATATATTTTTTTGTTTATGTTGGGAAATGGAGTAATTGATAATTCTATATATTATTCTTATGAGATAATTCTTTTTATTATTGCGTTAATGATTTTATTTCGCATAGAGGAAGAGAAAAATGAAAAAAATAATGTTAACGTTTGGAACTAGACCAGAAGCTATTAAGATGTGCCCTTTGATTAATCGTCTTAAACTTGAAAAAAATATATATGTATGTGTTTGTGTTACCGGACAACATGAGCAGATGTTATCTCAGGTTTTATCTACGTTTAATGTTGAACCAGATTATAATTTGCACATTATGAAAGAAAACCAAGATTTATTTGATGTATCTATTAACATTTTGAAGAAGATGCGAGATGTTTTAAAAAAAGAAAAACCGGATTTAGTTTTAGTACATGGAGATACATCAACAACATTTAACACTGCATTGGCTTGTTATTATATGAAAATACCTGTGGGACATGTTGAGGCAGGATTAAGAACATATAATATTTATTCTCCGTTTCCAGAAGAATTTAATCGTCAAAGTGTAGGCATTATTGCTGAACTTAATTTTACACCAACAAAGATAAGCGCAGACAATTTATTAAGAGAAGGGAAAAATCCTGATAGTATTTTTATAACAGGAAATACTGTAATTGATGCATTACAGACTACTGTACAAAGGGATTATGAACATGAAGAACTTATATG
Organism: Lachnospiraceae bacterium; assembly: GCA_910575835.1. Classification (GTDB taxonomy): domain Bacteria; phylum Bacillota; class Clostridia; order Lachnospirales; family Lachnospiraceae; genus Sporofaciens. The sequence goes on from CAJTGB010000034.1 coordinate 47,026, forward strand.
GGCTAAAGATTCAAGACTTATTTTGCTTACGGCGCATAGAAGAGAAAATTGGGGAAATCCTTTGCGCAATATATTTAAAGCAATTAGGAGAATTACTGAGGAATATCAAGATATAAAAGTTATTTATCCTATTCATATGAACCCTATAGTACGGGATATAGCATATGAAGTATTTGATCAGAATCTCCGAATACATATCATCGAACCCTTGGATGTAATAGATTTTCATAATTTTATTAATCAAGCGTACATTATTATGACAGATAGTGGTGGAATTCAGGAAGAAGCTCCTTCTTTAGGGAAACCGGTTTTAGTATTACGTGATACAACAGAACGTCCTGAGGGAGTAAGTGCCGGTACGTTAAGGTTGGTAGGAACTGATGAAGAATTCATATATCAGAATGTGAAAAGTTTGTTGGATGATAAAGATACATACAGTATGATGGCACAAGCGGTGAATCCTTATGGAGACGGAACATCATGTGACCAGATTGTAAAAATACTGATAGAGTGGTTAGGAAGAAGAGGATAATAATGAATATTGCTATTATTTTTGCCGGTGGTGTAGGAAAAAGAATGAATTCTAAAGGAATTCCAAAACAATTTTTAGAAGTAAATGGTGTTCCTATAATAATTCATACATTAAAAATATTTCAAAAATGTAGAGATATTGAAGGAATAGTAATTGCTTGTGTAAAAGAATATATAGATTATATGTATTCGCTAGCCGAAGAATATAATATAAAAAAGATTTGTAGCATCGTAGAAGGTGGAGAAACAGGGCAGGAATCGATATATAATGGATTAAAAACAGCGAAGGACATTGCACTAGATGGAAAGCATATAGTATTAATCCATGATGGGGTAAGGCCATTAATCGATGAAAATTTATTATATAGAAATATTGAATCTGTAATGCGCTACGGAAGTGGAATCAGTTCCGTATCTGCAAAAGAAACAATAGTTTTATCAGAAAATAATGAGTTTGTAGAACAAACTACTAAGCGTGAACAAACTTATTTAGTTAGAGCTCCCCAGAGTTTTTGGTTAGATGATATTTTATATCATTATGAACGAGCAAAGCAAGAAAAACTGGAATTCATAGATTCTTGTACACTGATGTCATACTATGGTAAAAATTTACATATGGTCAATACATCATATCAAAATATTAAAATTACTACACCTGAAGATTATTATCTATTTAAGGCTTTATTAATGGCAAAAGAAAATGCACAGATAATGGGAGTTGAATAATATTATGAATATATTGGAAGAAGACATTTTGCATATTGTTGAATCTACATTAATAGATTGGAGATTATTTTCTAATAAATTAGTAATGATTACTGGTGGGACGGGATTGATTGGAAAGATTTTAACAGAATCTTTAGTAATGTGCAATGAAATTTATAATTGTAATATAGGAGTATTACTTCCTGTAAGAGATATAAAAAAAGCTATGACAATATATAGTAAAAGAGTATTTGATCAAGTGGATGTGGTAGAAATTGAACTTACAAAAATCCATTCAATAAAAGAAAATGTTGATATTATAATACACTGCGCTGCACCTACGCAATCTGCTTATTTTGTGAAGTACCCAGTTGAAACAATTCGTGCAATTGTTCAAGGAACAGAATCTGTAATGGAATATGCGAGAAAGAGAATGTGCAAAAATATTGTTTATCTTTCCAGTATGGAAGTTTTTGGTCAACAATTTCAAGAAATATTACATGAATCAGATCTTGGACAATTATCGCTTACTTCTCTTAGAAGTTGTTATCCTGAAGCAAAACGTATGACCGAATTAATGTGCTATTCATATTGTAAAGAATATGACATTCCTGTTAAAATAGCACGTCTCGCTCAAACATTTGGTCCGGGTGTGTCTTTAAATGATGATAGAGTATTTATTCAATTTTGCAAAGCTATTAAAAATAAGAATGATATTATTTTACATACCACAGGAGAGTCAATTATAAATTATTGTTATACGACGGATGCAATATTAGGAATATGTAGAATTATACAAGTGGGTAAATCTGGTGAAACATATTCTGTTGTAAATGATGATGATAAAATTACAATATATGAAATAGCAAAATGGATGGTAGAGACTTATGGAAAAAGGGAACAAGCGATTCGTTTTGATTTTAAGGAAAAAACAAAGTATGCATCACAAAATCATTCAAAATTATCAAATAGTAAATTAAAAACTCTTGGATGGAAACCAGAATATAGTGTTAAGCAAGGTTATCATCGATTATTACAATACTTAGGAGTTGTTTAGAATGGTTTATAGTAAAAATAGAGATTATACAATATTAAATGTTATTTTTACAGTGATTTTACAAATTATCACACTTTTAAGTGGATTTGTCATTCCTAGGTTGATTCTGGAAACATTTGGTTCTGAAATCAATGGTCTTGTTACATCTATTACACAATTTTTGAGTTATATTAGCTTGCTTGAAGGCGGTATTGGTTCAGTAATTCTTGCTAATCTGTATAAACCGCTTTCGAATAAAGATAATCAAAAAGTTAGTGCGGTTATAATTACAGCTAGTAATTTCTTTAAAAAGTTAGCAATTTTTTTCATAATCTACCAATTTCTTTTGGCACTAATTTATCCTTTTTTTGTGAAAACTGATTTAGGATGGACATATATTTCAACACTAATAATTATATTAGGATTTAGTACTTTTATACAGTATTATTTTGCTTTATCATGGCGTTTATTATTGCAAGCAGATAAAAAAATGTTTATTTCTGCTTTTGTGCAAGGGATAGCGGTAGTACTAAATTTATTAATAACTATAATAATGATTAAGATTTTACCTAATATTCATATTATTAAGTTTATTTCTGGTATTGCTTTTTTTTCTCAGCCTCTTATACTAAATCGATATATTAGTAGATGTTATTCGATAGATATGGATTCTGTATCGGATCAAGATCTTTTAAAACAACGTTGGGATGGCTTTGGTATTAATGTTGCATCTATGATTCATTCTAGTACTTCAACAATAATCCTTACATTAATGATTGGATTGGAGAGTGTATCTGTCTTTTCAGTATATTTTTTGGTAGTCTACGGATTAAAAAGCTTGATAACAGCCATTTCATCTGGTCTTGTTCCAACTATTGGAAATTTTTTAGCAAAAGAAGATATGTTTAATTGTAATCGTCTATTTGATATATATGATTTCATAATGTTTTTAGTTTCGTTTTTATGTTTTACTGTAGGAGGTATTACAATTACAACATTTGTTATGTTGTATACATCAAATGTTATGGATGCTAATTATAATCAACCAATGTTGGGTGGAGTGCTTATGATTGCAGAATGTATTTTTTGTATTCGTGATCCTTATGTTAATATGGCTTATTCAGCTGGGCATTTTAGGCAAGTTAGCCGGTATGCTTATGGAGAAGCGATTATTAATATTGTATTATCTATATTATTCACAAAACTCTGGGGAATTAATGGCGTGGCTTTTGGGTTGCTGATATCTGTAACTTATCGTACATCTATGCAAGTATACTATTTGAAGAAAAATATTTTATATCGTTCGATAATAAAATTTATGAAAAAAGGACTAGCGTTTGGATTGGCATCAATAGGATGTATATTTTTAGTTAAAATGATTTGTAAAATGAATGTAACAAGTATTTCAGATTGGATATTCTATACAGTTCAAGTTACAATTATGGAATTATGTTGCTTGATTATTGCAAGTATATTTGTATGTAAAAATGAATGGAGAATGATCTTACAATTTCAACGTTATTAATTGAGAATTATTATAAAAGGAGAATATGATAATGATAAACGGCTTCTTTGTACGGAAATTTCGAGTAAAGATTGTAAGATTAATAATGAAAGCTTTCTGGATATTTCCTGTAAATAATAAAAAGATTTTTTTTTCTGCGTACGAGGGTAAACACTATACTTGTAATCCACGTTCTGTTTATGAACAAATTAGTATGCTTAATGATTATGAAGAATATTGTTTTATATGGGAGTTAAACAATATAGAAGAACATAAAATAATTACGGATCCACGAGTTATTTTTGTTACACATAACTCATTAAAGTACATTTTTTCAATTCTTACAAGCAAATATTTGATTACTAATTCGGGAATTACTTGTTATTTACCTTTACGCAGACAGCAGATTAATATTAATACATGGCATGGTGGAGGCGCTTATAAAAGGGTAGGTTATGGTGTGAAGTCTAATGTAAGTGAAGATTTGTATGAACTCTCGATTGTATCTAAGCAAACTACATATTTTTTGTCATCGAGCAAAATATTTACTGAAGTAATGAAAGATTCTTGCAAAATCCCTGAAAAGAATTTTTTATCTATTGGAATGCCTAGAAATGATGTCTTTTTTGATTCAAAAAGGATGGATTCGCTGAAAAGAAAAGTGTTATCATATTTTGGATTTACAGGACAAGAATATCTTGTTTTATATGCACCTACATATCGTGGAATAGTAGGTAAAGATGAAACTGTTGATATATGTTTTGATATATCTAAATTGAAGAAAGTAATCGAAGAGAAGTTTTGTCGTAAAGCAATTATAATGGTTCGTATGCATTATTTTAATTCTAAAAATATAAATAGCAAGGAAGTAATATCTGCTTCGAAATATCCAGATATGCAAGAGCTTTTAGTAGCAGTGAATATGTTGATTACAGATTATTCGTCCAGTATGTGGGATTTTGCTTTAACAAATAAACCTTGTATTTTATATACTCCGGATTTAGATATGTATGATTTGGAAAGAGGGTTTTATACAAGGCCAGAATTCTGGCCGGGGATCTTGTGTAAAAGTGAAGATAAAATGTATCAAGCAATATATGAATACAGAGAAAAAGAATACAATGCTCATATTAGTAAATATTTGGAAAAAGCTGGGAATTATGAGTCTGGAACGGCTATATCTCAGGTTTTAAAATTGATAAAGTAAGGTGGATCTATTTGTGGATAAGGTGGAAAAATTAGAAAATAGAGACTATTCAATTAGTATGATTCGTTGTTTTAGTATGTGTTTAATCATCTGTTGTCATATGATGCAATATCTTCAAATGGAATTAGCTTGGTGGTTTAATGTTGGTGTACAAATATTTTTATGCATTTCTGGCTATTTGTACGGATCTGACAAAAAAAGAGAAAATACAATAGTATTTTATAAAAAGCAATTCTCTAAAATACTGATTGATTATTATGTGGTTATTCTACCTACTATTTTTATTTATTTTATTTTTGCCAGGGATAATATAAATTATAAAATAGCAGTTGATGTTTTTTTGACAAGTAATACACTTAATGGTGGAGGACATCTTTGGTTTATTGCTTATATTTTATTTTGCTATTTTATAACCCCATTTTTGATAGACTTTTATACATATTTAGAAATGAAGGGGGGGAGGAATATGGAAATTAGCATCTTGGACATTACTCTTGTTGATTATGTTTTTTTTAATATGTACTAGATTTTTTCCCTATTTTAATCCTGCTATTATAAGCTGTTATATAATGGGATTTTTCTTGCGACGTATTCATAGATATGATAGAAGAATTTTAGATGCAAGTATTTTATTATTTGCATTTATTATGAATTTTTTAAAAATTATGAATAACTATATCGTGTCGTTTTCTTTTTTGTCTATTATGGGTAGTTATTGGTTGATGTTTTGTGATTATGCTCATATGATTTTAGGGTGTGCTATTTTTGTTATTTTATATAAAAATTTTTCACGATTCAAATTTACAAATTCGATTACTGTTTTACTTTTCTTTTCAGATAAGTATTCTTATGATATATATTTGGTACATCAATTTTTGATTCTAGGTCCATTTTCATTGATGGAATTAAGTCCATTTCTTTGGGGGAATATTCTATTTATTATATTAACAAGTATATTGCTTGCCTGTTTAGTTCAGAAAGTATCAGTTTATATCAAAAATTTATTACACTTATGAAAGATTTTTTAAATTGCTTGGGTTGAGGTGACAGAATGATAATAGACGAAAGTAATAGCTTTATAATGTTAATAATGAATAGAGTTAAACATTATAATCATAAAAAATATTGGAAAATGCGTAAGGAAGTCGTTGACCCCAATTCGACTGTTCCAAAATTAATTCGCTTCTATTTTTTATACAGGATAAAGAAGATGGATGCTTATAACTTATCTTCAATGGGAACAGGATTCGGTTGGGGAGCTGAGTTTAAGACACCGCCAGAATTACCTCATCTACTGAATGGAATTATTATTTCATATCACGCTAAAATTGGTTCGGCTTGTGTAATAAACCAGCAAGTTACTATTGCGGAAAAAAATGGTAAATCGGCAATAATTGGAGATAATGTTCTTATTGGAGCAGGCGTAAAGATATTAGGTGGAGTAAATATTGGAAATAATGTTAAGATAGGTGCTAATGCAGTAGTAATAAAAGATATTCCAGATAATTGTACAGTGGTAGGAATACCGGCAAGAATAATCTCTAAAAATTAACAGAAAATCCCTGATGATTTTAAGATCATTGATGATGTTGAGAATTAAGAGGTTATGATGGGTTTAATGTATACAAAATAGAAAGGGGAATGGAGATGCAATTCAAACAATGGGAAGAGATCCCAGAATTCATGCAAAATGAAGAAGTCAAATTGTATTATGAGATATTAAGTAAGAAACGTTTTCAGTTGAAAGTAAAACGTTTATTTGATATTTTGGGCTCTTTGATTTTAATTATATTGCTCTCACCGGTACTTCTTGTGGTATCTTTTTGGATTAAATTGGATAGTGAAGGACCTATTTTTTATAAACAGGAAAGAGTTACACAGTACGGACGGAAGTTTTATATTTTTAAATTTAGGACAATGGTAGTAAATGCTGATCAGATGGGAACTCTTATTACAACAGCTTATGATTCAAGAATAACAAAAGCAGGAGAGAAGATAAGAAAATTAAGAGTTGATGAAATACCGCAACTATTTAATATTATGATTGGAGATATGAGTTTTGTAGGTACAAGACCTGAGGTTCCCCAATATGTTATGGCGTATACGGACGAAATGAAAGCAACATTGCTTCTGCCAGCAGGTGTAACTTCGGAGGCAAGTATTTTATACCGCGATGAAGACAAGTTATTAAAAAATGCTGGAAATGTGGATGAAATATATGTGAGAGAAATATTACCAGTGAAAATGAAAATAAATTTGAATTCTATTAAAAAAATAAGTGTTTTGTATGAATTAAATATAATTGCTAAAACAGCATTTACTGTTATAGCAATTAATCGACAGTAGTTTTAGTATTTTTATCCATCTTTTTCCGGCAAAACCGTTAGTATAATATGGGGATGGTGGAGCAATAATTACTGATAGTGATGAGTAGACAGTAGTGTTTTGATACTATCGTATCCACAGTAAAAACTTGGAGTTGATGAGTCGACAGACTGCGTTTCAAGGAATGGATTTTGTGAAAGGAGATTTGTCCGAGGCGGAACGAATATGATGCAGAATATTGGCGTTACCGATTCATCCATATATAACGACAGAAGAACAAGATACAGTGGTAAGTGAAGATTTTCCTTGAAAAAGGAGTACATTGACAATATCTGCAAATATGTCGTTATAGTCTATCAAAGTTTTTCTCGGAGATGTCTTTTCAATCATAAATCTTTCTTTCTGAACTAAACCACCACCGGCTGAAGCCGGTGGGTTTGGGCTGGCTGCTGAAGCAGACTAAAGTTGTCGAGACTGTAAAATAAACTGTGTATTGTCGTAAATTGGTATGTAAAATCTTGTTTTTTCGACATTTCTAAAATCAATTCCCAGTGCCGATTTTTTTACAATTACCGTTATTTTTCGACGCTATTTTCG
>CAJTGB010000035.1 GCA_910575835.1 Lachnospiraceae bacterium
GATCCGATCGTCTATCATTGGACATATAAAATGGATGAAATTGATCTAGATGAAGCAACAACTATTTAAACTATCAACAATTTAATATTCGTTATACTAGATAAAGGACGGCCGCTTTTTTCCATGGCAAGTAATTGCTTCTTCTTATCGGTCCCGCCCGCATAGCCCGTCAGACTGCCGTCTGCTCCGACGACTCTGTGACAGGGAATGATCAGGGATATGGGATTATGTCCTACCGCGCCGCCCACAGCCTGCGCAGACATGCTCTTAAGTCCCTTTTGTTCTGCGATTCTTGCCGCGATCCGGCCGTATGTCGTCGTCTGCCCGAACGGAATCGCAAGCAGGATCTCCCACACAGCCTGCTGAAAAGAAGTCGAAGCCGTTGATAACGGCGGTGTAAAATCCGGCGCTTTGCCGCCAAAATAAATATCAAGCCACCTCTTCGTCTCCTCAAAGACAGGCAGACTCATCTCTTCACGATCGCCGGACAGCACAGAACCGAAATACTTCTGCCCGTCAAACCACAGCCCTGTGATCTCTCTGCCGCTGCTTGAGACGGTAATCCCTCCCAGCGGCGAATCATAATGATAAACATACGTCATAACACGTTACCTCAACACTTCCACCAGATCCGAATGATTCCCAGCACCAGCAGATGCACCGGATAGAACAGATAGAAGAACCATTTTGAGAATGTCCTTCCCGCCTCCATCCGCCTGCCGTTGTAGAGATACAGGATCACGATCCCTGACAAACCGATCCCAAGTACGGCATATATTGAATCAGCCAGGTTCTCTCCCAGTGGGACCATTCCTATCCCTCCCAGGAATTTTACCGCAAAAAACATCCCCATAGACGCAAGAAACGCGGCGCTATTCTTCTTCCCTGAGTCCTTCGCCCGCACAAACAGCATCGTAAATGCCGGCGCGAGTACAAACCAGTCGCAGAATACCGCCAGCAGGAATATCACAGCGATCCTTGCGAACCTCTCTTCCCTGACCTTCACCTGGTCCATGACCTGGATAAGCCGAAAGCACAGATACAGGGTAAACAGCATATTGAATCCGTTAAGTTCGATCCATTTTCCGTCTGCGAACGCCATACTATACGGAATCTGCGACAAAACAGCAAATACCAGCAGCCTGCGCCCGTACTTCTCCTTAGACCGCGTATACTCATATCCCTCTACAAGAAAATAACACATGGTAACTGCCGTAAAGTAGCCGATATTCAAAAAAAGCTTATACAGCGGCGTTCCGGGCGCAAGGAATATGTTCGCGATATGGTTCAGAAGCATGGCAAGCATGGCGGCATATTTGATCACATCCCTGTTAAGTATCCTCATGCCTGATTCCACCCCCATATCTCATACGCCGTATAGGAATGGTCAAAATGATACCCTAGCTTCCCGGCAAGCTCCTTCGACCACAGGTTTTGTGCATCCCAGCTCGGATACAGGCCTCTCTTCAAACACTCCAGAATCAGCCCGGCCCCGCAGATACGGGCAAGCCCTCTTCGGCGGTAATCCGGTCTGGTATCGATCTCTATCTCTATGCCGCCCCGATAAGATGAATAAGACGAAGCGCCTGATACCGGCTCATTGTCCTTTAATACAGCCACTCCCAATCCATATTCCCGGTACATCTCATAATCCGCATACTGCGATACCCAGTCCGCACACCACTCCCGCTCTCTGTTCTGCCGGCCTTCCCGACACCAATGATAGAGCTCTTCATCTATCAGCCGAATGGAATACTCCGTCGGCAAAGCCGCTGTTATCTGCTTAAGCTTCTCTTCGCAGAATACCTCCGGCTCTTTTCGGAAGGCATATCTGGTAACCTTCTTAGCCCGTTCTTCGTAGCAGCGCTCTATCATCTCCCCCCACGCCTCATCCCGGGGCACCATGATGACGAATTCCTGACGGCACTCCTTCGGCCGGTAACGTACCAGCTCCTCATTCGGCTTCCCCGCCAAAAAGCAGAAATCCCCAAGAAGAGCCATCCCGGACTTGAAGCCATGCGCCTGTTCCGTATAGACCTCTCCCATCACGCCCTGAAGGCAGGACCAGATCAGTGTTTCCTGCCATCCGTCAAATATCTCTTCTGCTTCTTCCAGATACCCGGGCTTACCGATCATCGTCTTCCACTCTCCCTACTGTTCTCCACCGCACAGGAGATCGCCTCATTGTAAGTAGGATGCGCCCGCATTGCATACATAAGCTGCGACGACGTCAGCCCGTTGGCGATCGCTGTCGCCAGCTCTCCGATCATATCCGTCGCACGGGGACACATCAACTGCGCCCCTAAGATCACGTCGCTGTCCGCCGCGAATAAGATCTTAATGAATCCCTGCTCTTCCTTCGATATGATCGACTGTCCATTGACGTCCATCACATATCTGCCGCACCGGATCGGCACGCCCTTCCTTCTGGCCTCCTCTTCCGTTATCCCGACAGATGCGATCTCCGGGTCCGTATACAGACAGCTCGGTACGATCGAGATCGGCACGAACAGGCAGCTCGGCACCATCTCAACGATCACGGACGGCGGCACGTCATTCATACGTTCTACCACATAAGTCGCCTGCGCGGACGCCACATGCGCCAGCTGGATCCCGCCTATGACGTCGCCTACCGCGAAGATACCGGGTATGTTCGTCGCAAAGAAATCGTCCACCACGATCCGCCCGTTCTCCATACGAATCGGGACATCCGGGTCGAACAGTCCTTCCGTATTCGCCGTCCTGCCCACAGATACCAGCACCGCGTCCACCTCTGCCTCCCGGTTCCTGCCCTGATGCACGTAGCAGCATTTCAGGCCTTCCTCAATCTTCACGACCTCTTCCAGGATACTCTCCTTGTATATCTGTATCCCACGGCTCGCCAGAATCTCTTCCAGCGTATCCGAGAACTCCTTATCCATATTCGGCAGAAGGCGGTCCGATACCTCCACGATCGTCACCTTCCCCCCAAGCGCGTTAAATACCGTGGCAAGTTCTATTCCGATCACGCCTCCGCCAAGGATCAGAAGCCTTGGATACCTGCTCTCATTAGACAGAAGCAGTTCCTCACTGGTCATCACTCCCGACAGATCCATGCCAGGGATGTCGATCATCCTCGCTTTCGCCCCCGTTGCGATCAGGATATATTTCCCTGTGTAATACTCCGTCCTTCCATCCTCCATCGCAACTCTCACTCTTCTGTCATTCTGAATCACCGCCGTACCGCGGACAGATACGATCCCAAGCTCCGCGAATTCCCGTTCAAGTTCCTTTCTCATGGTTGCCGCAGACAGACTCTTATATTCGTAGATCTTCTGCAGGTCGAATCCCACCTTCTCTGCAAACAGCCCAAACTTCTCACAGCCTGCCATATCTCTGTACAGCGTTGCCGAATGTATCAGCGCCTTCGTAGGGATACACCCCCGGTTAACACAGGTTCCTCCCATATCTCCTTTATCAATGATCGCGACAGACATTCCCAGTTTTGCTGCCTTTTTCGCCGCCACATAACCGCCCGGCCCGGCCCCGATAATGACCAGGTCATATTGTTTCCCCATCATATTTCTTCCTCCTGATTTGAACGGACTAATCGATCTGCCAGTCTACCGGCTCGGCCCCATGCTCCTTAAGAAATGCATTGGTCTGGCTAAACGGCCTGCTGCCGAAGAATCCCCTGTATGCCGACAATGGACTTGGATGAGGCGCCTTCAGGATCAGATGATTCGGATTCGACAGCATCTTCTCCTTGCGCTGCGCCGGCGCCCCCCACAGAATGAATACGATCGGCCGGTCCTGCCCGTTCAGCGCCGTGATCGCCGCATCGGTGAATTCCTCCCATCCGATCCCCCTGTGAGAATTCGCCTGATGCGCCCGCACCGTAAGCACCGTATTCAGCATCAGAACCCCTTGCTCGGCCCATTTTGTGAGACATCCGTGCTCCGGTATCCGGCATCCCAAGTCATCATGAAGTTCCTGGTATATGTTAACCAGAGACGGAGGAACCTCTACTCCCTTTTTCACGGAAAAGCACAGCCCATGCGCCTGCCCGTGATTGTGATACGGATCCTGACCCAGTATCACGACCTTGACATTACTAAGAGGCGTCAGATGAAACGCATTGAAGATATCATCTGCCGGAGGGAAGATCAGTCTCGTCTTGTACTCCTCGTTCACTGTTTCAAATAATTTCTTATAATATGGCTTACGGAATTCATCCTTCAGTGCTTCCAGCCAGTCGTTGTTGATCGCTGCCATCGCTTATCTCCTTGTTCTTCTCTTTGGTTCCGTCATCTCCCTGTTACAGGCGTACCGGTATTCCTTCTGTACGCAGATACTCCTTCACTTCCCTGATCTCAAGCTCCTTATAGTGGAACAAAGACGCCGCCAGCGCGGCATCGGCTCTGCCTTCTGTGAGGGCTTCATGAAAATGCCGAAGCTCTCCCGCGCCTCCCGACGCAATAACCGGTATCGACACCGCGTCGGCAACCGCTCTTGTCAGCGCAAGGTCATATCCCTCCTTCGTGCCGTCGCAGTCCATACTGGTAAGGAGAATCTCCCCGGCGCCAAGCTTCTCGACCTTCACCGCCCACTCGACCGCATCTATGCCGACGTCAATACGGCCTCCGTTCTTGTAAATATTGAATCCGCTTCCATCCGTCCTTCTCTTGGCGTCAATCGCGACCACCACGCACTGACTGCCGAACTTATCCGCGGCATCGCTGATCAGCCTCGGCGTATTGATCGCTGATGAATTGATCGATATCTTATCCGCGCCTTCTCTTAACAGCGCCTTAAAATCCTCGACCGTCCGAATGCCTCCGCCTACCGTAAACGGAATAAACACCGTCTCCGCTACCTTACGGACCATATCGACGACCGTCCCTCTCGCATCGGACGACGCCGTAATATCCAGAAATACCAGTTCATCTGCGCCTGCCTTATCATATGCCCGTCCGATCTCCACCGGATCGCCCGCATCCCTAAGGTCTACGAAATTCACTCCCTTCACTACCCTTCCGCGGTTCACGTCCAGGCATGGAATAATTCTCTTTGTGTGCATACTAACCCCCATCTGCTTCCTTTATATACTAATGACAACTATACTGCCACAAGCTTCCTTGCATAATAATAACAACTATACTGCCACAAAATTCTTAAGTATCTGAATCCCTACATCACTGCTCTTCTCAGGATGGAACTGACAGGCGAATACATTGCCCTGCTCCACAGAAGCATGTATCTGCGTGCCGTACTCCGTGACCGCCGTCACGATCTCTTCCTGTTCCGCCTTCAGATAATAGGAATGGACAAAGTACACATAGGGATCTTCGGGCAGATCTTGAAATAATCTTCCGCTGCTCTTAAATTCCAGTGAATTCCATCCCATATGCGGGATCTTAAGCCCCGGCGACTCCGGTATACGAAGGATCTCTCCCTTTAAGATTCCAAGCCCTTCCACACCCGGCGACTCATCGCTTCTCTCAAACAAAAGCTGCAATCCCAGGCAGATGCCGAGAAACGGAGTTCCCCGGTCCGCCACCTCCCGGATCACCTCACATAGACCATACTGCCGCAGCTTCTTCATTGCGTCTCCGAATGCCCCTACCCCGGGCAGTATGACCTTCCCGGCGCTTAAGATCTTATCCCTGTCTCTTGTTATGATCACTTCCTGCCCCAATAACTGCATGGCCTTCTCCACACTCTTGATATTGCCGGCATCATAGTCAAGTATTGCTATCACCCTTCGTACCCCCGTCCTTCCTTCGTCTCTCTTTCGTCCATGAACCTTCCCATAAGCCTGTTCCCATGAACCTATTTCCATAAGCCTGTTCCCATGAACCTATTGTACATCAAGTTCAAACCAGAATTCAACACCATTGTCGTAATTATTTACCCCGTACTTCTGATGGAAAGATTCCATGACCGCCTTCACGATCGACAGCCCGATCCCGTTGCCTCCGTACTCCCGTGTATGAGCCTTGTCCACCTTATAGAACTTCTCCCAGATATGCCCGATATCCGCGTCCGGGATAGGCGTTCCTGTGTTGAAAACAGTCACTCTTGCCCTGCCCTCTTCTATCCCTATCTTCACCTCCACCACCTTCTCCTGCTTCGCATGGTGGAATGCGTTGCTCACATAATTCTGCACGACCTGCTCGGTCTTGAACTCATCCGCCCACACATAGACAGGCTCCTTCTGCCGGAAGATCACAGAGATCCCTTCCTGCTGCGCTAAGATCTCCATACTCTGCAGGACGCCCTTCACAAGCCCTGTCAAATCAAACCGTTCAAACACAATCTCCTCATTACCGAACTCGAGCTGATTCAATGCAAGCAGATTCCTCACCATCTGGTTCATCTTCGCCGCCTCATCCATAATGACGTCACAGTAGAATTCCCGGCTCTGGGCGTCCTCGCTGACCCCCTCCTTAAGCCCTTCCGCATATCCCTGGATCAGTGCGATCGGAGTCTTAAGCTCATGGGATACATTTCCCAGGAACTCGTTCCTCATCTCTTCTAACTTCTCCTTCTGCTCGATATCCTTAAGCAGCCTGTTATTGGCGCCCTTAAGCTCTGATATGGTGCTTTCCAGCTTCTCCGACATCCGGTTAAAATTCGCTCCCAATTCGCCGATCTCATCACTGCCGCCGCTGGTATACTTAGCCTCAAAATCGAGATCCGCCATCTTCTCCGACAGCAGCGCAAGTTCCAGGATCGGATCTGTCAGCCGCTTTGAGAAATACCATACAGAGACCGCACCCATCAGCAGAAGCACGCTTCCGATAAACAGCAGAAAACGGTTGGATATCGCCGCGCTCTCCTTAATACTCTCTAATGGGCTCCTGATCAGGAATTGGCTCCCGTCTGTGAACTTCCCCCACATCTCAATATAATCCGTCTGATTCCACGGACTCCAGGACTGGGTGATCTGATAATTATCCGCACTTTCAAGGATCCTGCTGTCCTTCTGCGCCTGATTCAGCAGATATCCAAGAAGCTGGTTCTTAAGCTGCTCCTGGTCATGCACATTCGTGAAGAATCTGCCCGAACCATCCTCCACAAGAAAAGATATATTGTTCTTCTCCGCCAGATAGATCAGCTCTGCCGACGCCCCGCCGTTCTGCAGCGTCCCGTTCGACGCGGCAAAGCTCAATGCGTCATACATCTCAATAAACTGCGTCTTCTTATTCCCGATATAATACGGCTCAAGAAAACGGATATTGATAACGAAAAGCGCCGTCACAAGACAGATCATCAATCCGAGAAAAACAGTCATCATCTGACGCTTGATTGAATGCTTCATACCTATTCCACCTCAAACTTATATCCCATACCCCAGATCGTCTTGATATAATTCCCCTTGTCTCCAAGCTTGTTCCTAAGCTTCTTCACATGGGTATCAATGGTCCTCGCATCTCCGAAATAATCATAATTCCATACATTATTCAGAATCTTCTCTCTCGATAAGGCGATTCCCTGGTTCTCTATAAAGTATGTCAGAAGTTCAAATTCCTTATAACTAAGCTCGATCTCGCTGCCGTCTATCCTCACCTGATGCGCCGACTTATCAATGCTGATCCCGCCTGCATCCAGGGTGTGCTCCTCATCCAGCGCGTGTGCCCTTCTTAAGATCGCCTCCACTCTGGCGACAAGGATCTTAGGGCTGAAGGGCTTGGATATATACTCGTCCACTCCCAGCTCGAAGCCCTGCAGCTCGTCCCGCTCCTCAGACCGCGCCGTCAGCATGATGATCGGAACCTTCGACGACTGCCGCACTTCCCGGCACACCTGCCATCCGTCCATATTGGGCATCATCACATCCAGGATCAGCAGCGCGATCTCCTTATCCTCATAGAACCTCTCCATGGCCTCCAGACCGTCCTTCGCCTCAATGACCCGGTATCCCTGCCTCTCCAGGAAATCCTTGACCAGCTTCCGCATCCTGCCCTCATCATCTACGACCAATATCTTAATACTATCCATATAATCCAACCTCCTTGTATCTGACTGTGTATCGATTCTCTTCTGCTTATCAGTATAGCAGAAAAATATGTTAAATGTGTGAAAATTATTCTCTTGTCCTTCCGCTGATTAAATGCTATAATATTCCGGTAATTGTATTGTATCTCACAGCTGTGAGAATGATAACAAGGAGGAATTGAATAATGAAAAAACAAAGACACGACACTCGTTGGATGGTCAGTGTTGCACTTATGGCAGCAATCATCATCGTGCTGGCGAACACGCCGCTCGGTATGATCCAGCTTCCGATCATTAAGGCGACAACTGTACACATTCCCGTAATCATCGGTGCGATCCTGTTAGGGCCTTCGGCAGGAGCGGTTCTCGGCGCAGTATTCGGTATCTGTTCTCTGATCAGTAATACCATGGCACCGACCCTCTTATCCTTCGCTTTCTCCCCTTTTATGAGTACAACGGGGATTCCGGGAGCGCTGAAAGCCATCTGGATCTCAATTGGATGCAGGATCTTAATCGGGGTTGCAGCAGGCTGGCTGTGGATCCTTTTCACCAGATTAAGGGTGAATCAGATCGCCGCACTTCCAATCGTTGGATTTATCGGCTCTATGGTCAACACCGTTACCGTCATGGGCAGCATCTACCTTCTCTTTGCCCGGCAGTATGCCGAAGCGAAGGAAGTTGCCGTAACTGCAGTATGGGGCTTGATCATGGGCACCGTCACAGCGTCCGGCATCCCGGAGGCCATTGCCGCAGCCATACTGGTGCTTGCGCTCGGGAAAGTTCTGATCAGTGTATTCAAGAAGTCAAATATAGGAATGGTAAGCATGACCCAGGCAGCAAAGTAAGCCGGTCATTCCAGTAAAATGTGTCAAGTACCAAACTAAGTGCCAAACAAAGCAAAAATAACACAATTTGGTACTTGACAATTATAGACAATATATGGTATAAATATCTAGTGTGATTAAGACACATAGGGGATTGGTCAAGTGGTATGATAGGGGTCTCCAAAACCTTTGGCGGGGGTTCGATTCCCTCATCCCCTGTTGGAAAAGAAAGGACTTTACGAAGGCCTGCTGAAAAGTTAACACAGTAGTTAACACGACATAAAAACACTTATATTATTACGCTTTGCAGTGTATTAATATAAGTGTTTTAATTTTATATATTATTCGGAAGAAATCGGTATTAGCCGACTGCCCCTTTTTAACTTTTTATAACGTCAGTACAAGAGCTCAGTCATCTCTCAGAATCATATCGTTCAGCGGTTTACCCGGAGGCACGATCGGAAGAACATTCTCTTTCGGCTCAATTAAGAATTCAACTATAGTCGGCGTTTTTAATGATTTTTTTGCTTCGATCAGGGCTATGTGAATATCTTCATATCGTTTGACACGAATTGCCTTTGCTCCATAACTTTCAGCCAGACGGACAAAATCAGGCACATATTCCGGGCAGCATGCCGAAGGTGTGCTGCAAATTGCCGGGCAGCTTTTTCTGCGCCTCATACAGGTACCGGAATAGCGTTTTTGATAAAACATCTCCTGCCATTGCCGCACATTTCCCAAATATCCATTATTCATAATGCAAATAATAATCGGCAGCTCATATACGACAGCCGTAGCCATTTCCTGAAGATTCATCTGAAAACCCCCGTCACCGCAGATCGAAATTACATCTTTATCGGGGTTTCCCAACTTTGCGCCGATCGCTGCCGGAAAACCATATCCCATCGTTCCCATACCTCCCGAAGTAAGCAGTCGCTTTTTGTCTGTTAATTCGAGAAATTGAGTTGTCCATAATTGATTTTGCCCCACATCCGTTGTAATTACCGCATTTTCAAATGTTCTGTTTATTTCCTGAATAATATGTAAAGGCGTCATTTGTCTGTCGGTATCTTGCAGATCAGTAACCGGATGTTCTTTTTTCCAAAAATCCACTTGTTTCTGCCAATCCTCAATATTATAATCGTAATCCATTTCCAATAATACCTTAATCACATTTTTTGCATCGGCAACAATAGGAATATCGACCGCAATATTTTTTGAAATGGAGGCCGGGTCTATATCTGCATGAATGACCGCTGCCTTTTTTGCAAATTCACTCACCCTTCCAGTAATTCGGTCACTGAAGCGTACGCCGATTGCAAAAAGTACATCACATTCGCTGATCGCAGTATTGGCGGCATAACTTCCATGGACCCCCAGGTTGCCGACATATAAAGGATGTTCGGTCGGTATCGCACCTTTTCCCATAATAGTTGTTACCACAGGTATTCCTGTTTTTTCGGCAAGTGAAGTCATTTCCTTATTTGCATGAGCAATATTGACACCTCCCCCCAAAAGAAATACTGGACGTTCCGCATTTTTCAGACATTCAAGCGATTTCTTGATCTGTCCTGAATGAACGCTTGAATTCGGTCTGTAACTTCGAAGTTCGATTTGCTCTGGGTAGAAATCGTTTCCTAACGCTTGTTGAACGTCCTTGGGCAGATCAACTACAGCGACACCCGGCTTTCCTGAACACGCAATATAAAACGCCTTTTTTATAACCGCTCCCAGATCCTCCCGTTTACGGACGGTCACAGCATATTTGCTGATACTACTTGTAATTCCTACAATATCAACTTCTTGAAAAGCGTCGTTCCCAATCAGGTGTGTTGCCACTTGCCCGGTAAAGCAAACTAACGGAACACTATCATAATTTGCCGTAGCAATTCCAGTCACCAAATTGGTTGCTCCGGGACCACTGGTAACAAGGCAGACACCCACCTGCCCCGTAGAGCGTGCATACCCGTCTGCCGCATGGACAAGTGCCTGCTCATGTCTTGGCAGGATAAGATCGATTGCCTCCGCACCATAAAGAGCATTAAATAAATCGATTGCCTGGCCTCCGGGATAAGCAAACAGCGTTTTAACCTTTTCGGCCAGCAATGCTTTTACAAATAATTCCGCCCCGGTAATTTTCATAGATCAGTCCTCCTTTTTGATTGCAAGTACTTGCTTGCATATATTGTTTTTTTATACGGCACTATCAAAAGATAGTACCGTATATATTACTGCTTCTGAGTGATGCCATATATAAATGTTTGAACAGATTGTTTAATAAACTCTTCCCTTCCCACCGGTGAAAGATGATTCTCGAATGAAGCGCTTAAAAACGTATAGCCGAATGTACTCGAAAATATAGTCATAGCCAGACACTCCAGATCTGCCTCCGGCATTTTCCCCCGGCTGACCATTTCTTTGAAATAGTCCGTTAATGAAGATAAAAAAACCTGCGGAACCTTCATCACCAACGGAGCCGATTCTCCATATAATTGGGGCGCCCTCAATCCAATAGATAATTTCACAAAATCAGGAGTTATCCGGTTCATGTATTCTGTCATAAACATCTCCAAGTCGGACGCTAGCTCCCACTTGACATTTTTAAAAACATCGGGCGTTAGATTCCCTCGCCATTTCTCTTGTTCAATGCCGTTCAGCACAATATCCTTCTTATTCTTAAACTTACGAAACAGCGTACATTCATTTACTCCCGCTAATTGGGCGATATCCCTTGTCGTAGTGGCAACATATCCTTTGTCTTTAACAAGAGACATAGCTGCGTCTATGATTTTCTGGCTGGTTTCATCCATTCGGCATTCCTCCATCCAATATGTAAGTAATCAACTATGCCCCGGTTCCCGCCGATATTCCATCCATGAATTCAACGATCCCCGCCTCTACTTCATCCTTGATCGCAGCATAATTATGAATCTCATGACGATATCCTGAATATACCTTCGTCTTTACAGTATGTCCTGTCTGGCACAGCCAGTTTGTAACCTCGTAGATTCCCTTGCCATACTCTCCTACAGGATCCTGGTCTCCCCCGATATTGTAAACCGGAAGCCCCGCCGGAACCTTCTTCGCCCATTCTTCACCATTAATCGCATTCATCATCTGCGTAAAATAGAGCATGGACTGATTCGTAACCGGCTTGGTAAACGCATCAAACGGATCCGCCGCATGGTCCTTCTGCACATATGGATCGGCACAGATCCATTCGTTTCCGATGGTGATGTCACCGCACCGTTCACACATCCATCCCATAAGACTGCCCGCGAACTCGGCGTCGGATTCCTTTCCCCTGCCTTCTTCTACAGCCTTTTCCAATGCCGCGGCAGTTTCTTTAGCGCCGCGGAATATTCCCGCCGTTCCGCAAATGGTGATACCTGCCAGCTCTTCGCCGTATTTGGCCGCATAATCCCTTACAATGAAGGAACCCATACTATGTCCGAAGAAAAAGTACGGAAGTTCCGGGTACTTCTCACACACCAGCGTTTTCAGCCTGTGCTCGTCCTCCACCATAGTGCCGAACCCCTTGTCTCCCCAGTCTCCCCAGGTATCGTTCTCCATAGCCGTCTTCCCATGGCCCACATGATCGTCTGCCGCTACGATGTAGCCTGCATCCATGAACTTAACGATCATATGCAGATACCTTCTGGAATGCTCGCCGAATCCATGTACGACCTGCACGATTCCCTTTGGCTTCGCGGCCGGAACATAGATCCATGCATGTACCTCATCCCGCTCGTTAAATGACTGAAAATTCACCTCATGTAACATTAAAAATACCTCCTTCTTTGATAATCAGCTTCAGACCTTTGCCGCCTGAGAACTCTTACCTGAACTCTTGCCGATATGGTAGTCCGTCTTAAGCATATGCATAATACTTCTGGACGCCACATCCACAATAATAAATCCAAACGCGATCGCAAGACAGGTCGCGAACAGAACGATCATCTCTCCAAAAGCAAGATCAATATCCTTGCTCACACATCCGTACATCATATAATACAGATTCGGTCCCGGAATCAACGGGAATACCGAAGCCGTGAGGAAGATCGTGGACGGCGCCCTGTTGATCCTGGACATAATAAATGCATAAAATGCAACAAATACCGCCGCAACCAGCGTTGCCAGGAAGTTGCTCGGCCTTACCGCATAGACCGCGATATAGATCCCCCAGGTAAAGAACGCGCCGATCCCTGAATAGATCACCTGACGCCCCCGGATCTTAAACCACAGGGCAAATCCGATACAGGCAACCGTACAGGATATCAGCTGGATCGGTATATTATGGTTCAGAATGAATCCATCGGACGCCGCTCCGTCAAGTATCATAATGGCAAGCGCGATCCCAAATGCGATTCCCGCAGCGCCAAGCATAGAATTCATAATATGCAGCGCGCCGGATATGAAGTCTCTCTGCAGCACATCCCTGATCCCGTTCGTGACTCCAAGACCGCTGATCAGCAGCATAACGATCCCGATCATCACCCTGTCAGGATGACTGCCGATTCCCAGACGCACCGCCGCCAAGATGATTATCTCCGAGAGGAAGGACAGTATCATATTATAGACAAGGAGATTCCCTTCTCTTTTCCCAAGCCACTCTCCCACAACGACGATCATCAGAGACACGAGCACCGCGATAACCGCGTCTGCAAAATTACAGCCGAAAAATACTGCGAACCCGGCTCCGCCCATAACTCCCGCGAAATATTTTACTGCCGGATGCTGGCTGTCCCTATCCATTACTTCCTGATATTTCTCCCGGAATACCTTCTCATCCGGCGTATTTGCACACACATATCTGGACAGATTATTCAGATAGTCCAGTCTGTCGAAATCTATATCCGTCGACTCTATATGCCGAATCTGCGTGATAATCTCTCCTTCCGGCGTCTCCACCGTTATCTGGAGATTACTCGGAATCGCATACACATCATACCTTACAAATCCGTAGCTTCTGCACATCCTGTACAGGCTGTCTTCCAATCTGAAATTCTCGGCTCCGCTTTGCAGCATCGCCTCTCCAACATCCAGAATCGACTGCACGATCTTCTTGTAATCCATATCCGCAACACCCTCCTAAGAATAAATCCACTTAACAAACGGTATTACTTTATCACAATTTTTTTCAATATACAAGTGCAAATGACATCCTGTTTTCCTGCCGGTCCTTATATTTTAAAATACCCATCATTACTATTCCTAATACATGATTCATACTCCATAATATACAGTTCATGCAGCGCCCGCGTCGCACAGATATACCTGAACTGGGCAAAAAGCGGATTCCCCTTTTCACCGCCCATCACAAATACCTGGTCAAATTCCAGCCCTTTTGCCATATAAAACGTTGTGACCGTGACCCCCTTCTGAAAATTTGCACTGTTCCTGTCAATATACGCCGCGTCTGTTCTGACCTCCTTAACGGCATCCCAGATCCTCTGTGCCTCCTTCTCTGTCATCGCCAGTATCGCAGCAGTCTCATATCCGCCGTCGCCAAGCCTCAGCCTTTCAAGTACACGCTTTGCCGCGTCCTTATATGACGTACACCCTACCTCTTCTACGTCCCTGCCGTGTCTCTCCATATACTCAATTCCGGTGATACCGGCGATCTGATTGGCATATTCCGTGATCTCACAGGTATTGCGGTAGCTTCGGTTCAGTTCGATCTTCCGCGTCTTCCTCCCCAGGAGCTTCGGCAAAAACGCCAGAACATCCTGCGCCCTTACATCTACCGTCTGCGCCCGGTCTCCAAGTATAGTCATATTGCAGGAAAACATTTTCTCCAGGATCACATACTGCAGATATGAATAATCCTGCATCTCATCGATCACCAGATGACGGATATTCCCGCGGCCCGTCATGGCAAACAGGCGGTATTTCAGATACAGAACCGGGTAAACATCCTCATACGCCAGAATCCTCTCTTCGTACGGCAGATCTGGCAGCCTCGGCCATCCGTATTCTTCCAGAATCCAGTTATAGATCTCGTACAGATCCCTGGTTACATACATACTGCCGAACTTTTCCCGAACACTCTCCATCTCTTCTTTGGACAGGTCGCAGCCGTGCAGCGTCTCATACTCGTCTACAAAATACTCCAGAACCGCATCCATACGTGAGAGGATCGGAATATTCTGATACTGGAAGTAAAACATCCGAAGGATCTCTTCCGCCTTTTTTACCGTTCCTCTGTATTGGACGTCCTTAAAATCCACCAGGCGGTCTTCCAGTTCAATCAGGAATCCTTCCACCGCTGATACATATTCCTCAGACTGCTTCCACCTGTATCTGTCCTCTTGATACTCCTGTTCCTTATCTGCATCCGCAAAGTCCGGCGATCCTGCCGAAGACGCGGCCATCTGCCTCTCGATCTGATCCCACCTGTCCTCGCAATCTGTGACAACCTCCTTAAGCTCCCTGTATGCGAAGAGATCAAAGCTCATCTCCTGTATATTCTCCTCTCCAAGTTCTGGAAGGATGTGGGAAATATAATCAGAGAATACACTGTTCGGCGACAGGATCAGGATATTCGATGATTTCAGACGCCCTCTGTCGCGGTACAGAAGATACGCGATCCGGTGCAGCGCTATGGACGTCTTGCCGCTGCCGGCCGCTCCCTGGATGATCAATACCTTATCCTTTGTGTTGCGGATGATGGAATTCTGCTCCTTCTGGATCGTCCGCACGATATTCTTAAGCCGGACATCCGCATTCGTACCTAATTCCTGTTTTAAGATCTCATCATCGATCTTAATATCACTCTCAAATTCATAGATCATCTTCCCGTTACGGATCTTATATTGCCGTTTTGACAGGATCTCTCCCTCCATCAGGCCGCCCGGCGCCTCATAGGGAGCGGCGCCCTTATCATAATCATAGAACAGGCCGCTAACCGGCGCCCGCCAGTCATAGATCAGCGGCACCCCTCCCCTCTCCTTCGCGAAATTACCGATCCCGATATAGAAGATCTCCGGCCCGTCCTCCCCCTCATAGACGAAGTCCACACTGCCGAAAAAGGGAGACTTAAGCATCCTCTTCCATCTATGACGCTGCTTTTGGTGCTCCTGGCTTGCATTGACCTGGGTCAAAAGCGCCTGCTGATTGTCATAATCCTCATATCCGTACTGGTCCATCTCCGCATAATTCTCCCAGTAATACTCATTCATCTCTGATATGTCCTTCTGGACATTCCGAATCACCTCATCAACTTCCCGTATCCTCTTCCTTAACTGCTCTGTCACATATTCCAAATATTCTGTTCCTCTGCTCATGCTGTCTTTTCCTTTACCTAATTCTTAATCACACCGATCTTCTGAAAGACCGGGTACAGATAGCTGGCGCCGAATGTCCCTAATTTCTTAGGGCCGGTCACCACCCGCCCAAGCTCCAGAGCTTTACCAAATGCCGCCATGACGCTCGCCCTCGTTATGGACTTATCCTTCCTTGTCACAAACATCTCATTTCCCTTGATAATATAAAAAAATTCCAGATTCTTCGCCGTATAGAACAGATGGCCCTGTAACTCCACGATCGTATCCCACAGCAGATCCGCAGATACATCCCTCTCCGATTCCTGCAGCGCTTTTTCCAGATATTCGACTGCCTGCTTCTGTTTTGCCGTCATCTCGGCACTACACTCAATATTATGCTCTTTCATCGCCGTTTAACTCCATATTTGATAAGACAACATTAACTTACTGTCCGCCCATTGCCGTGCAAACTCCTCAATAAATTATGAATACAACTATTATGCCATAATTCCTTATTTTTAACAATACAAAGTCTAACGTACAAATGACGACGTACAAATGACGGTTATAAAACAGACTGTCCGTCTGCCTTATAACCGTCATTTTTCATTGCATGCACATCTTTTAATAGAAAACCGTCTGGTTGATTCCCGCTGATACTACTCTGCCTTAAGCGCGATAACTTCGATCTCGACCAATGCTCCCTGCGGAAGCGCCGCTGCCTGGAACGCAGATCTCGCCGGATAATTGCCTTCGCTGAAGAATCCCTTATACACCTCATTCATCTTCCCGAAATTCGCAATATCGCTCAGCAGTACCGTTGTCTTCACCACATTGTCCATGGTGCATCCTGCCGACTCCAGGATAGACTTCACATTCTCCAAAGACTGCTTCGTCTGTCCCTCGATATCTGTTGCTACGATCTTACCCTCTGCCGGACAGATCGGAAGCTGGCCTGACAAAAACATCAGATTCCCTGTGTTGATCCCCTGTGAATATGGTCCGATCGCTGCCGGCGCCTTGTCTGTGTTTAAAATTGTTTTCATTGTAATCCTTCTTTCTTAATGATATGATATGTTATTTTATTATTATAATAATAATTTATCACTTTTTAGATAATATGTCAAGTTATAGTACATTATATATAAAATTTTGTATTGAATTTTATCAGATACCGTGAGATAATAAAATTGACTAAAGAAACTTTCAAATATAGCTATAATTGAAATGGAGTAATGCTATGAGATCTAACAGCCTTCAACAATATATCACTGTTGTTGAATTTCTTGGGAAGACTCTCGGCCCGGATTATGAGGTTGTCCTTCAGGACCTAAACCCGGAGCATCAAGCTATTGTCGCAATCGCCAACGGTCACATCAGCGGACGTCAGGTTGGAAGCCCCCTAACTGATGCCTCACTTCAAATGCTTTCATCCAAGGCCTACGAGTCAAACGATTTTTTATGCAACTACAAGGGGGTTGCCATTAATGGACATGTCCTTCGTTCTTCTACGATGTTTATCAAGGACGACGAAGGGAAACCGATAGGATTCCTGTGCATCAATTTCGATGACAGCCGTTTCCAGGAATTGAACGGGAAGCTGCTCACTACTGTACATCCCGGTTCCTTCCTGACACGCCGTCCGGTCGAACATGACGCCGTCCAGGAGCCACCCGCTAACATGCCCGCTTCTATGGATGCGATCACAGAGAACTTCTCTATGGATATCTCGTCACTCATGCAGAAGATCTTCGATGACGCCACCGCATCGCTGACAACGCCGATCGACCGGCTGAACCAGCATGAACGCAAGGATATCATCGAACAGCTTCAGGAGCAGGGATTATTCCAGCTTAAGGGCGCGATTTCTTTCGTCGCAAAGAAATTCTCCTGTTCCACTGCAACGATATACCGCTATCTGAGCGAAGTCAGCGACTAGATACCTAATGCAGCAATAACCACCAGCCTGGCATCTCCGGACTGATGGTTATTTGATAGTTATTATATCCCTATGTCAGAATCCCTCTCAGATCTATAATCGCTCCCCGCGGACACTTCACCGCACACATCCCGCAGCTTAAGCAGACGTCTTCATCGATCCTGGCACAATTCTCTATAACTTTTATCGCCTCTGCCGTACAAGTCTTCTCACAGATCCCGCAGCCGATACAGCTTGCCGCGCAGACCTCTCTTGCTTCCTTCCCTTTATCCTGATTCGAGCACCTGACCACGATATAGTTTGCACATTCGTGAATATGTATCACCTGCTGCGGACAGGCCTTCACGCACATACCGCAGGCGGTGCAGCGCTCCTCGTCAACCTCGGCGACACCTTTCTCATTCAGGGAGACAGCGCCGAACTTGCAGACCGCGGTACAGTTGCCGCAGCCTACGCAGCCGTACCTGCACTTGAAGCCCGCGCTGGCCGGACAGTCGCCGTTACATGCCACCGCCGCCGCACGGTAAGGAAATCTCTTCTTCACTGCCATCATGATCCCTTCCTTTCGTATGGTGTGCCGGAGATAGGCAGGCAAAACCTGCGCTCCCCATCCAGCCGGTAATATGCGTCCGTCACTGCCGGAGCCGTCGGGATCGATGTGATCTCCCCGATACCGATCGCACCGCAGGCAACATTAAGTCCCGGCTTATCGATGACGACCGCCTTGATCTTCGGAATCTCATGGGCGCGGAACAGCCCCAGGGCGCCGAACTTCTCCGTCGGTCTGCAGTTCTCGTCGATAGGATATCTCTCGGTCAGCGCATATCCCAGGGACATCACCACGCCGCCCTCGATCTGTCCCTCGCAGGACAGCGGGTTCACCGCCTTGCCCACATCATGCGCCGCTATCACAGTATCGATCTTCCTGCTCTTAGGATCCAAGATACATACCTGAGTCGCATATCCGTAAGCCACGTGTGATACCGGATTCGGTACGTCCGCTCCCAACGGGTCTGTCTTGGCCAGATATTCTCCATAGAACTCCTGCCCGGTAAGATCGGCAAGGGTCCTTCCATCCTTTTTCGCTTCCATCAGCTTCCCGCATGCGCGCCTTACCGCTTCTCCTGTGATCATCGTCTGCCTGGAACCGGAAGTCGTGCCGGAATCCGGTGCGATCCAGGTATTGCTGCGCTCATAGACGATATCCTCCCGCTTAAGATCCGTATTGCTGACTACCATCTGGACAAGCACCGTTCCAAGCCCCTGCCCGATACAGGACGCGCCGGCATAGATATGAAGCTTGTGGTCTTCCTCCACGATAAGCTTCGCCCTGCCCCAATCCGCAAGCCCGACACCAACGCCGGCATTCTTAAGGGCACAGGCCAGACCTACTGGTTTTCCGGCTTTCATTGCCGCGTCATATTCTTCCTTAACCGCCTCCAGGGTCTCCACAAGCCCGGTGGATTCATCCACGATCTGTCCGTTAGGCAGCACGCCGCCCGGACGGATGGCATTGCGGCAGCGGATCTCCCACGGCGTGATCCCGATCTCATCCGCCATCATGTTCAGCAGCGTCTCGACCGCAAAACAGGTCTGTGTCACACCGAACCCGCGGAAGGCTCCTGCCGGAGGATTATTGGTATAGTACGCCGTCCCTTCGATCTCGAAGTTCTCATACGCATACGGTCCCGCCGCATGGGTACACGCCCGCTCCAGAACCGGACCGCCAAGCGAAGCAAACGCTCCTGTATCGGAAGCTACCTTTGCCTTGACTCCGAGTATCTTCCCGTTCCCGTCGCATCCCATCGTAAAATCCATCACGAAATGATGGCGTTTCGGATGGATCAGCAGAGACTCCGCCCGCGTAAGCCTTACCTTCACCGGACGCCTGGTATGATATGCGATCAGCGCCGCATGATGCTGCACCGTCATATCCTCCTTGCCGCCGAATCCTCCGCCTACCAGCGCATTCTCGGCCTTCACCTTATCCGTTCCAAGCATCAGGCTGCACTCATGGTAGGTACAGTAAGCATCCTGATCCGTGGAAATAATCCTCACATCTTCATCCTCATCAATATACGCCACGGCACATTCCGGCTCTAAGAATGCATGCTCGGTCCACGGCGTCTCAAAATGCTGCGTGATCACGTGCTCTGCGCTCTCTATCGCCTTCCGGGCATCTCCGCGGCTTACATGCTTATACGCCTGGACATTGGATTCTTCCTCGTCAAATACACGCGGAGCATCCTGTCTTGCCGCCTCTTCTATACTATGTACTGCTAAAAGCTCCTCGTACTCCACCTTGATCAGCTTCTTCGCCTTCAAAACCGTATCCATATCTTCGGCAGCCACCAGTGCAACGGCGTCTCCCAGGTAATGAGTCAATCCGCCCACCGGGATCAGTGTATACTGATCGTGCTTCAGATGCCCGATCTTATTCTCTCCCGGGATATCCTTTGCCGTCAGGACGGCTATCACGCCGGGCAGCGCTTTTGCGGCCGCCGTGTCAATGGACAGGACCCTGGCTCTTGGATATCTGCTTCGAAGCGCCGAACCGTAACACATTCCTTCCATATAGAAGTCATCTGGATATTTCCCATATCCAAGAACCTTCTCCTCCACGTCAAGGCGATGTACCCGGGAGCCGATCTTCCAGTCATCCTCGCTCTTTTCGGGTATCACACCTTCCCGCAGAATCTTCGCCGACAGCTTTACCGCGGCAATGATCTTCACATATCCTGTGCAGCGGCAGTAATTATTCCGAAGCGCATATCTGATCTCTTCCTCGGTAGGCTCTGGATTCACATCCAGCAGCGCCTTCGTGCACATCACCATGCCCGGAATACAGAACCCGCACTGAACCGCGCCTGCTTCGCCGTAAGCATAGGTGAATACCTTGGACTCCCAGTCGCTTAAGCCTTCAACAGTCAAGATCTCCTTACCTTCAAGCTTGTCTGTGGTAGGAACGCATGCCTTGCAGGTCTTCCCGTCTATGATAACGGTACATGCGCCGCAGGCTCCCTGGCTGCACCCGTCTTTTACCGATGTCAGGTGCATCTCATCCCGCAGGAACCGAAGAAGCGATTGCTTCTTATCAGTCGCAGCGGCCTGACCGTTTACTGTAAATGTATACATCTGTTTCTCACCTTCTTTTTCTGTGATTTACTGCTGCGGATCCCCCGGCGTCCCATTGACCGGATCGTCTGCCCGCAGACTTTGACTATATGCTGACGAAATCGCTTCTAACACTCCCTGGCCGATACGTCTGGCCTTATCCGATATCTCATAACAGTAGCTTTCGATCTCTCTGGCGTCGATATCCCCGATCTTAAGCCCCTCTGTCACCTCCACGCCTTCCTGAAGCATACCGCGTACGATCCCGGACATCTTCGCATAGACCGGAACGCCTCCGGTCCGTGCTACAAGCTGCCCTTTCTTCACCACATCCGCGATCTTTGCAACCGGCTCCATCCGGCCGTCGGCCGATGCCTGGATCAGTCGTTCCCTCGTATATCCGCCGACCTCTCCCGGTACTCCCGTATTGGGAAGGGCACATCCTCTACTGATCACATGCCCGAGATCTGCTCCTCTCTGAGTCTCGATTACATAATGGCAGTCAACTCCGGCCTCAAACCCGGGGCCTATAGCGATCACCACCGGTGCGTCTTCCATACCGGTACCGATATTTTTCTTCGCCATGATCCCGTCTACCAGAACATCCGGCCGGTATTCCTTCCTGATATCCGCATGCTCATCCACGATAACAGCGATCTTGCCGTCCTCAATAACTCTTTTTGCTTCTTCAAGGCTCTTAACAAGGATTCCTTCCGCGTCTTCAACCCGCGCCTTTCCTTCATAGACCGCCCGGGAGAAGGATACCTCCCTTCTGACCGCGAGCGGAACCCCGATCTCGGTCATGAGGACTTCATACCCTGCAAGCCAACACTCATACGCAATTCCTGTAGCCAGATCACCGGCTCCCTTTATCAATACCTTCATTCACCCGTCCACCTCTGTAATCAATACAATGTATTCCTGCGGATAAACCTTCCGCTTCCCTTCTCTCCAAGGAATCTGTTATCCCTCACGATCTCACTGCCTCTTAACAATACATGCCGGATCTCTCCTAAGATCCGCATCCCTTCATATGCGGTATAATCGACCGCACTGTGCATCCGTTCATGCGTAAGCCTGCTGCTTCCCTTAGGATCCATGATGACAAGATCCGCATCTGCTCCCGGCCTGATCAAGCCTTTTTCGGGATACAGCCCATAGATCCTGGAAGGCTCGGTACAAAGCGCCCCAACCAACCGGTTCATGGTAATCCTGCCCTTTGCCACGCCCTCAGAAAACAACAGCATCAGACGCTCCTCCACGCCCGGCGCCCCGTTGGGACAGGCCGTAAAATCATCTATACCCATCTGCTTTTCTTTTCCGTAGTTAAACGGACAGTGGTCCGTCGCAACCACCTGAATACTCCCGTCGGCAAGTCCTTCCCACAGCGCCTCGCAATCCTGCCTGGTCCTTAAGGGAGGAGACATCACATATTTCAGTCCGTCTTCTCTTCGGTAGCATTCTTCTGTCAAAATCAAATATTGCGGGCAGGTCTCCGCGAATATATTCTTCTGGCCATGCCTTCTGGCATCCCGGACCGCCTCTAAGCTCTCCTTACAGGACAGGTGGACGATATAGACCGGCGCATCCCCCGCCATCCTCGCAAGCTTAAGCACACGCTCTACGGCCTCCGCCTCCGCAAGATTGGGACGGCTCTTAGCATGATAAAGGGGCGCCGTCCTGCCCTCGTCCTTATACTTTTTCCTCAGGTACTCAACTACATCATGATTCTCACAGTGGAACGCCGTGACGCCTCCGATCTCCTTCATCTTCTCAAGGATACGCAGCACATCCGCGTCATTCAGCTTAAACCCGTAGGTAAGATACGCCTTCACACTCGGTATCCCGTCCGAAGCCATCTCTTCTAATTCATTCAGGATCCCTTCATCCACGTACTGAGCCGTACCATGGAATCCGTAGTCAACCACTGCCTTTCCTTCTGCCAGCTTCTTATAGACCTCAAACTGATGATGGAGCGGCACTCCCGCCGGGCCGAACGCCATGTGATCCACGATGGCGGTGGTGCCGCCGCAGGCAGCCGCCACCGTCCCGTCATAGAAATCATCCACCGCACGGGAGATTCCCACGTCCAGATCCATATGAGTATGCACATCCACGGCTCCCGGCAGGACATAACAGCCTTCGGCATCTATGATCTTAGCGCCCTCCTCTGAAAGCTTCTGCCCGATGCAGGTGATTTTCCCGTCCCGGATCAGGATATCCGCCTGATAATCCTCCGATTCTGTAAAAATATGTCCGTTCTTTATGATCGTTTTCATACCGTTTACTCCCAGCCTACTCGCTTAATATCCTGTCTTTAACCTAACAAATAATCGTAACTGCCGCAGACCGCCTCGATCAATTTCTGCAGTCCTTCCGGCACCTCTGTTGCTTCACCCTTCTTCCAGATCATTTCCTTGCCTACGAATCTTACCTTACATTCCAGTACATCCCTGTTCAATACGGTAAATCCGTCGTTCTTGCTGTCCGCCATATCTACCACATTGGCAAATAAGGTGAATTTATCCAGATACGGTGCGCTTGCATACGGACAGAATACCTTACAGTTTCCGCACTCATTGCACATATAATCCACATGGATCACCTGCGCCTTCGCCATACCCGGAACCTTAACGGAGATATTTGCACGGTTCGGGCACACATCCACGCAGTTCTCACATACTGTAGAGCACCCCAGACATCTGTTGGACTCCTTGCCGTCTTCCGGCTCTGCAAGAATACCTTTCTTCCTGTAGATAGCTTCCGTCTCAGCCGGCCTGCTCATATCATCGGACACAGGTGCGCCCACGATCGCCTCGGCCGCTGTCATGGCATTCGCCATTCCCTTCACCACCAGGGACGGGCCGAACAGGCCGTCGCCGATCACATACACGCCTGACACGCTGCTCTCTAATGTCTGATCTGTCTTCACACGCCCGCGGTCATCCACATTCAGACCGTTTGCCTGATAATAGCTTGTCGGCACCCTCTCGCCTACCGCGGCGATCACCGTATCCGCCGGTATGGAGACAGTCTCGTCTGTCTCTACCACGCCTGCACGGCCGGATGCATCCCTATCGCCTAACTTCGTTACTTTACAGATCAGCCTGCCGTCTTCTGCTTTCACCGGCGCCAGCAGTTCTTTGAATTCCACGCCGTCCTCAATGGCAAGCAGAAGTTCATGCTCGTCAGCCGGCATGTAGCGCTTGGTCCTTCGATATACCAGGTACACATGCTCTACGCCTTCGCATCTCTTAGCCGCTCTTGCAGTATCCATCGCCGTATTGCCGCCGCCGATCACCACTACATTCTTGCCGAGATCAACTTTCCCCTTCTTCTGATTGAATTCCTCCAGGAATGCAAGCGCATTGACCGCTTCTCTTCCTTCAAGCTTAAGCTGCCCTCTCTCATAAGCGCCCACAGCCAGAATCACATCATCATAGTCCTTCTTAAGCTCCTCAACATTCGGCGCCCATGTATTTGTAAGTATCTTTACACCCAGCTGTCTTAACAACGACACATCTTTGTCGATCACGCTGTCATCAATACGGAAATCAGGAATCACAGCGCTTACGATACCGCCCAGTCTGTCCCGTTTCTCATAGATCGTAACCTTTGCACCCATTCTCGCAAGATAATATGCTGCCGCCATACCGGAAGGCCCGCCGCCTACGACCGCCACCTTCTTGTCACAGTTTCCGAGAGGCTTCACGCTGCCGATCACCTCGTCATACGCATTCTTAGCACAGGTGAGCTTCGTATCGCGGATCTGCACCGGAGTCTCATAGAAATTACGGTTGCAGTGACTTTGACATCCGTGAGCACAGATGGTTCCTGTGATGAACGGAAGCGCGTTCTTGTTCAGGATAACTTCCAGCGCTTCTTTGTATCTGCCTTCTCCTGCTAACTGCACATAAGCAGTGATCTCCTGATGGATCGGGCAGGCGTCCTCGCACGGAGCCGTATAACAGTCAAGAAGCGGTACTCTCTCGTTTGATTTTCTGGAAACCGGCAGCTTCGCAGGCTTCACATGATGAGGATCCTGTACGGCGTCCTCTGCCGTCTTATTCAGCGCTTCCACATCGATTCCGTCAAACGGCTTCACACCCATAGCGTCTAAAGACTCTGCCATCTGGGAAAGTCTCTGGTATCCGCCTGGTTTTAAGATCGTAGTAGCAACCGTCACCGGCCACACGCCGCTTCCCACGATTCTTTCTATATTAAATGCATCGGCGCCGCCGGAGTAGGCGATCCGAAGCTTCCCGTCAAATTCTCTGGAAAGCTTCGCTGCCAGAGAGATAGACAGAGGATACAGGGACTTGCCTGACATATACATCTCTTCACTTGGAAGTTCGTTAGCCTTCACATCCACCGGGAAGGTGTTGGTGATCTTCACTCCGAATTCTAAGTCCATATCACCGGACAGCTTCATCAGGCGGGTAAGCATCGGCACCGCGTCCTCATACTGCAGGTCATCCTCAAAATGGAACCTTCCGAACGCAATGTAATCATATCCCATCTGATCTAATGTCTCACGGGCGAATTCATACCCAAGCAATGTTGGATTGCACTTAATGAATGTGTGCATCTTCTTTACTGTCAGCAGATAATTCGCAATGCTCTCGATCTCCTGCGGCGGACATCCGTGAAGAGTAGATATCGTAGCCGAATTGCAGATATACGGCGTGATCCCCTCGATATCCTCTCTCGTCATCTTCCGGTACTCTCCCGCGTGAGCAAGCAGCACTTCTTTGCATTTCTTAAATGTCTCGGTCTGGCTTGCATCCTTCATGCTCTCAATGAATGTATTCACCTTCTCTGACTTGATACCTGCCAGGTCATATCCGACACTGATGTTGAATTGGTAGCCGTCCATGCTTCCAAGACCGTATTCCTTCGCCATGAACGCAAGCAGGAACCATGCTTTTATGTACTCTTCCTGTGCCTGGGGTACATACAGCTCTGTGGACCACTCACAGTTATAACACTCGTCGTCCGCCTTAATGCAAGGCTTATTCACACATGCGGCAAGCTCGGCGCCGTCCATGATCTGAACCGTCTTAAGTTCGAAGAAACGGCTTCCCGCATAATAAGACGCCGCAATATTCTGTGCCAGCTGGCTGTTCGGGCCTGCCGCCGGCCCGATCGGCGTCTCTAATCTGCGCCCGAAGATGGTCTGCGCCTTCCCGGGATCCGCCGTATAAGGCCTGTGTACTCCAAATACCGTATTCTTCTCGTCGTGCTCCGTCCTGATCCAGTTCAACAACTGCTCAAAAGGCATACATGTCATAATATCGCTCATATCGATTCCTCCTTTATCCGTTAATGCTCTTCCAAAGCTTCGCAGACTCTTCTCTGCATTTTGCCATAGTCTCTTCTACATCTACGACCTGTACTTCCCTGTCCTTCATAAGTACCCTGCCGTTGCCGACAGTGGTTACAACATCCCGTCCGGTCATGCCGAACAGGATATGGCCGTTGATATTATTCTCATCCAAATATGTCGGCGGATCATAATCTACCACGATCACATCGCCTGCTGCCCCCTCCTTCAGGACTCCAAGCGGCGCCTTAAAGTAACGGTTTGCGATTGCCGCATTGTTCTCAAACAGCATCTTCGGAACCTCTCCCCAGGCCGCGTTTGCGTCGCACAGATGATGCTTGTGAAGTACGTTAGCCACCTTGTAGGATTCCGTCATGTCATGAGTATATCCGTCTGTCCCAAGTCCTGCCAGAATCCCGCGGCGAACCAGCTCCATCGTCGGCGGACAGCCGCATGCATTACCCATGTTAGACTCTGGATTGTGAACTACCATGGTATCCGTCTCCCTGATCAGATCCATCTCATGAGAATTGATGTAGATACAATGCCCAAGCAGCGTCTTCTCTCCCAATATATTCCAATCCATCAGCCTGTCAACGATCCTCTTGCCGTACTTCTTCAGGCAGTCGTGGAGATCCTCGATGCCTTCCGCCACATGAATGTGATATCCTGACCCGTCAGGCTTATTGGCCGCCGCAAGTTCCATCGTCTCGTCAGAGATGGTAAACTGCGCATGCATTCCCATCATTCCGGCAATCATATCAGAATCGTCCTTCAAAGCGTAGCGGATGAACTTCGCATTCTCCATCACGGCCTCACGCGCCTTATCCATCCCGTCTCTGTCCGAGATCTCATAGCACAGACAGGATCTTACCCCCAATTCCTTCGCCGCATCTGCTATGGTAAACAAACTGTCTTCGATGTGCCCGAAGCTTGCATGATGATCGAAGATGGTCGTCACACCGTTGCGGATACA
Source organism: Lachnospiraceae bacterium (assembly GCA_910575835.1). Lineage (GTDB taxonomy): Bacteria > Bacillota > Clostridia > Lachnospirales > Lachnospiraceae > Sporofaciens. The sequence goes on from CAJTGB010000035.1 coordinate 27,422, forward strand.
GGAGATCATAGTATCCATTGCGCTGTATTTCGTCTGTTCAAGCGTCAGCTTCCGGTCTATGGTCCACCACTGTCCGTCTAAGATATCCAGGAACCCCTGCGGATTATAACCCTTGATACTAAGCCCTCTTGCCATGGCGCTGTAAATGTGTTCGTGAGTATTGATGAACGCCGGCATGATGATGCCGCCTTTGGCGTCAATATATTCCGCATCTTTATATCTGCCTCTGATCTCTTCCAGAGTGCCTGTCGCGGCGATCTTCGTTCCGTCGACCGCTACCGCCCCATTTGCAACAAACGGAAGATCTGCGTCTCTTGTGATCAATTTGCCGTTTCCTATTATTAACATGTCTTCTCCTCCTTAATTCTTATATCGCTGCTTCACCTGTATCGTTACTTCACCTGATCAAGCACTTCCTCATACTCCATTTCCTTTGGAAGCACTAAGTTCAGGACAATTGCCGTGATCGTCGCCAGTACGACCGGAGATTTGCCGAATATAGTCGTCACCCAGGCCGGAAACGCCGCCAGCGCCGTATTCGCCTGCGTGATACCCATTCCAAGCGCGATGGCAAGCCCCACGATCGTCGTATTGCGGTAATTCATCGGCGACGCCGTAATCAGCTTCACACCCGTCATCGCGATAGACGCGAATACGGATACGGTAGCCCCTCCAAGCACGCATGACGGGATCGTCGTAAGTACGGATGAGAACTTCGGGATCAATCCTGCGATCAGAAGAATCCCTGCCGCCATCGCGAACACTCTCTTCGCCACTACCTTCGTAGCTCCCACGATTCCTACATTCTGGCTGTATGTAGCGGTCGGAAGCCCTCCAAAGAATGCACAGAAGATATTGCTGATCCCATATGCAACAATTCCCCCGTTCAGTTCTCCGTCCGTCGGCATACGATCCAGTCCTCCTGTCGTTGTTGCCGAGAAATCGCCGATCGCCTGGATGGAATTGATCGCAAATAGCACGCCGATCGCCACGCAGGAAGAAGGTTCAAATGTGATTCCAAAATGCATCGCCCTTGGAAGCTGGAAGTATGATGCCGATGCAACGGACGTAAAATCCACCATTCCGAAAAACAGCGTGATCACATAACCCACGGCGATACCTATTAATATAGAAGATAATTTCCAGATCCCTTTTCCATAGTGATTCAATGCCGTCACGATGATCAGCGTGATAAACGCCACCGTCCAGTTCTGCCAGGAGCCGTAATTCTCACTGCCCGCTCCGCCTGCCATATAGTTGATCGCAGTCGGGTACAGTGATAATCCGATGGCGAACACGACCGTACCTGTGATCAGCGGCGGGAAGAACTTACGAATCTGCTTAATGAAGATCCCCACAATGATCGCGATGATACCGCCTACGATCTGTGCCCCTAAGATAGTCGCCACATCATAGTCCCCTGCGATCGCCTGCATCGTCGGCACATAGGCAAAACTGATCCCCATAATGATCGGAAGCCCGGAGCCGATCGCAAGCGCTCCTCTGCGCAGCGGAAACAACTGGATGAAGGTGGTCAGTGCGGACATTACCAGCGCCGCCTGTATCAGTATAATAGAATCTGCCGATGACAGTCCTGCCACCCCGGCCACAATGATCGCCGGTGTCACACATCCTACGATCATGGCCACCACATGCTGCAGCGCCAACGGAATTGCCTGCGAAGCCGACGGCTTTCCGTCAATTCTGAATAATTCGCCCGAAGCTCCACTCATTGATTCTCTGCCCATCTCTATATTTTCTCCTTTTCAAATACAATGCGCTCTCACTTCTCTTATAGAAGCATCTGCTCAAATTAATAATATCAGAGAGACCAATCCAGCAGCCTTCCATATTCTTTCATTAATTTTTAACAATTTCCGTTCCTGTTGATTCTATAATAACATCAAATTGTTCAAAATTCAATCTATATCTCAATATTTTTTTTGTTCAATAAAAATTTTTTATTATTTTTCTCCGCAAACCCTTGCGGCTGCTGGAATTGTACATTTTCAAATACAAAAATATTTTTGTGTATCTAAAAATTTTTTTATTTTTCTATTGCTTTTTTATTTTTTTGTGCTATGATGGACATAGAGAGACCGAATGAAACGAAGTAAAGGAGGTATCCATTATGGCAATATCCAGATTAGATATGTTAAAGCAAATCGCTGCAGGACTCGCTGCACAATTTGGAGAAAACTGTGAAATTGTCGTTCATGACCTGACACGCGGTTCTGCTAACAGTTCTATCGTACACATTGAGAACGGGAACCTCACCGGCCGGCAGATCGGCGACGGTCCGTCCGGCGCAGTCTTAAGCGCTCTTAAGCATCAGAACGGACCGATCAAAGACAGACTTGCTTATCTGACACGCACAGAGAGCGGCCGCATCTTCAAATCCAGCACCATCTATATTAATGATGACAACGGAGAACTGCACTATATCCTTTCTATTAATTACGACATCACGAATCTTCTTGCAATAGAAAGCAGCATCCACTCCCTCACAAGCTGTGCGGAGCCGGATGAACCCACAGAGAAGCATTCGCCCAACGTCATCACACACGACGTCAACAAGCTGTTATCAGAACTCATCGAACAGTCCGTTGCCCTGGTAGGAGTGCCTGTACCTCTTATGACAAAAGAGGATAAGATCAAAGCAATCAATTTCCTTAATGACGCAGGCGCGTTCCTAATCACGAAATCAGGAGATAAAGTAGCGAAGTATTTCGGCATCTCCAAGTACACTCTCTACAGCTATGTAGATATCAACAAATAATCATTTCATATTATGAGGAGGTTTTAAGAAACATGAGCAGCACAGGAACAATCAAATGGACGCTCAACAACATTGCCAAAAGCGATGATAAGCAGGTTCAGAATATGTCTATGGAAGAGATGGAGAAGGCAAGCACTTTCCATAAGAGCTTTCCGCAGTATGAGATCACACCTCTGACCCGTTTATCCGGCCTAGCCAATTACCTGGGACTTAAGCGTCTCTATGTAAAAGACGAGTCTTACCGCTTTGGCCTGAATGCATTCAAGGTACTTGGAGGATCTTATGCGATCGCAAGATACATAGCACAGCAGACCGGAAAGGATGTAAGCGAGATTCCTTATAACGTACTTACTTCCGAGAAGTTAAGAGAAGAATTCGGCCAGGCAACCTTCTTCACCGCTACCGACGGGAATCACGGACGCGGGATCGCATGGGCCGCTAATAAGCTGGGCCAGAAATGTGTCGTAAGAATGCCGAAAGGCACCACGCAGACCAGGTTAGAGAATATCGCCAAGGAAAATGCGACCGTTACCATCGAGGATCTGAATTATGACGACTGTGTGCGCATGGCTGCAAAAGAAGCCGAGAATACAGAGCACGGCATCATGGTTCAGGATACGGCCTGGGAAGGCTACGAGGAGATCCCTACCTGGATCATGCAGGGATACGGAACACTCGCTATGGAAGCTGACCAGCAGTTAGCAGAAGACGGATGCCGCCCAACACATGTATTTATCCAGGCGGGCGTAGGATCACTTGCCGGCGCAGTTGTCGGATTCTTTGCCAACCGTTTCAAAGAGAATCCTCCGGTCATGGTCGTTGTGGAAGCCAACGCTGCGGACTGTCTCTACCGTTCCGCTATGCAGGGCGACGGAAGCCGCGTAGATGTGACCGGCGATATGCTGACAATTATGGCCGGCCTTGCCTGCGGTGAAGCAAATACCGTCTCCTGGGACATCTTAAGAAATCATGCCGACGCGTTCGTATCCTGTCCCGACTGGGTAAGTGCCAACGGCTCGCGTATCTACAGCGCTCCGGTCAAAGGCGACAAGCAGGTCATCTCCGGCGAATCCGGTTCTGTCACGATGGGACTGGTGCACGCGCTGATGACGAAGCCGGAATACCAAGACCTCAAGGAAGCCCTGAAGTTAGATGAGAATTCCGAAGTCCTTCTGGTTTCCTCAGAAGGAGATACCGACCCGGACCGTTACCGCGAGATCACATGGGAAGGATTATGCGGATCCGACAAGGAACCGTTTGCAGGATTATAAGAAGTTTCACTATAAGGTTCATTATACAATTTTAATAAAGGAGAGAAGAAAAATGTTAGACTTTAACAAAGTAAAAGAAGCTGCACAGGGTTACGAGAAGGATATGACCGCTTTCTTACGCGCGATCGTCAAGAATCCGGGAGAAAGCTGTGATGAGAAGGCTCACATCACTACTATCGCTGACGAGATGAGAAAGGTAGGATTCGACGAAGTTCAGATCGATCCTCAGGGTAACGTGATCGGCTACATGGGAACCGGAGACAAGATCATTGCATACGATGCACACATTGACACGGTTGGTATCGGCAATATCGAGAACTGGAACTTCGACCCGTACGAGGGTTACGAGAACGAGACTGAGATCGGCGGACGCGGCGTGTCCGATCAGTGCGGCGGTATCGTATCTTCTGTATACGGAGCTAAGATCATGAAGGATCTTGACCTGATCCCGGAAGGCTGCAAGATCATGGTTGTAGGAACAGTCCAGGAAGAAGACTGTGACGGTCTGTGCTGGCAGTACATTATCAACGAAGATAAGGTCCGCCCGGAATTCGTAGTTTCTACAGAGCCGACTGACGGCGGAATCTACCGCGGCCAGAGAGGACGTATGGAGATCCGCGTGGATGTCAAGGGTGTATCCTGCCACGGATCCGCTCCAGAGCGCGGAGACAACGCGATCTACAAGATGGCAGACATTCTCCAGGATGTCCGCGCATTGAATGAGAACGATGCCGAAGACAGCACCGAGATCAAAGGTCTTGTTAAGATGCTGGATGCCAAATACAACCCGGATTGGGAAGAGGCACGTTTCCTTGGACGCGGTACCGTAACCGTTTCCCAGATCTTCTATACTTCACCAAGCCGCTGTGCGGTTGCCGACTCCTGCGCGATCTCTCTTGACCGCCGTATGACGTTCGGCGAGACCTGGGAGAGCTGTCTTGACGAGATCCGCGCTCTGCCAAGCGTTCAAAAATACGGCGATGATGTAACCGTATCCATGTACAATTATGACCGTCCGTCTTACACAGGATGCGTATACGAGATCGAGTGCTACTTCCCGACATGGGCGATCCCGAAGGATCACAAGGTGACCAAGGCCCTGGAAGCTTCTTATAAGAGTCTCTACGGTGACGACCGCATCGGCGCTGCTGAGACACTTGAGATGAGAAAGGCTCGTCCGCTGGTTGACAAGTGGACCTTCTCCACTAACGGAGTATCTATTATGGGAAGAAACGGAATCCCATGTATCGGTTTCGGACCCGGCGCAGAGGCTCAGGCTCACGCTCCGAACGAGAAGACCTGGAAACAGGATCTTGTAACATGCGCGGCTGTTTATGCGGTTCTTCCGACGGAATACTGCAAATAAGAGATATCTGAGATAGCATAATTAATACATAAAAATTATAATAAATTTTGGAGGAAATTAGTATGAAAACATTACAGGATTATATCGATAAATTGAATGCGTTAAATTTTAAGGAGATGTACAATGGGGATTTCTTCTTAACATGGGAAAAGTCTGATGATGAGATCGAAGCGGTATTTACTATTGCTGACGCACTTCGTTTTATGAGAGAGAATAATATTTCCACTAAAGTATTCGAGAGCGGTCTTGGAATCTCTTTATTCCGCGACAACTCTACCCGTACACGCTTCTCCTTCGCTTCCGCATGTAACCTGCTCGGTCTGGAGGTTCAGGATCTTGACGAAGGCAAGTCTCAGGTAGCTCACGGCGAGACTGTACGCGAGACTGCTAACATGATCTCCTTCATGGCTGACGTTATCGGTATCCGCGATGATATGTACATCGGCAAAGGTAATGCTTACATGCATGAAGTCGTTGATGCTGTAACACAGGGCAATAAGGACGGAATCCTTGAACAGAAGCCTACGCTTGTAAACCTGCAGTGCGATATCGATCATCCGACACAGGCAATGGCTGATATGCTCCACATCATCCACGAATTCGGCGGTGTTGAGAACTTAAAAGGCAAGAAGCTTGCTATGACCTGGGCTTACTCTCCTTCTTACGGAAAACCGCTGTCTGTTCCTCAGGGAATCATCGGCCTGATGACACGTTTCGGTATGGACGTTGTGCTTGCTCATCCGGAAGGATACGAAGTATTCCCGGAGGTAGAGGAAGTTGCTGCGAAGAACGCCGCTAAATCCGGCGGTACATTTACCAAGACGAACAATATGGCAGACGCATTCAAGGATGCCGATATCGTATATCCTAAGAGCTGGGCTCCGTTCGCCGCTATGGAGAAGCGTACAGAGCTCTACGGAAACGGAGATACAGAAGGAATCAAAGCATTAGAGAAAGAACTGCTTGCACAGAACGCGGAGCACAAGGATTGGGCATGTACTGAGGAACTGATGGCTACAACTAAGGACGGCAAGGCTCTCTATATGCACTGCCTGCCGGCTGATATCACTGGCGTAAGCTGCGAGACAGGCGAGGTTGACGCATCCGTATTCGACCGCTACAGAGATCCGTTATACAAGGAAGCAAGCTTCAAGCCATACATCATCGCCGCTATGATCTTCCTTGCAAAATTCGCCGACCCGGCCGATATCCTTAAGAAGCTGGAAGAAAAGAGCACTCCAAGAGTATTCAAATAGGGAGAAAGCAGGAGGAATCGTATATTATGGAAAAGAAAAAGAGAGTCGTGATCGCTCTTGGCGGCAATGCCCTTGGCAACACTCTGCCTGAACAGATGGCAGCCGTGAAGATTACCGCCAAAGCGATCGTAGATCTGATCGAAGACGGCTGTGAGGTTGTCGTTTCCCATGGAAACGGCCCTCAGGTCGGCATGGTGAATAACGCTATGATCGCCCTCACCCATGAGGATGAGGCACAGCCTAATACGCCGCTCTCCGTCTGCGTTGCCATGAGTCAGGCTTATATCGGGTATGACCTGCAGAATGCGCTTCGCGAAGAGCTGCTGAACCGGAATATCACAAACGTACCGGTTGCAACCATGATCACTCAGGTACGCGTTGACGAGAATGATCCCGCTTTCCAGAATCCTTCCAAGCCGATCGGCAAGTTCGTAGACGCCGAACAGGCGAAGAAGATGGAAGAAAGCTTCAGCTATATTATGAAAGAAGATTCCGGCAGAGGTTACCGCCGTGTGGTAGCTTCCCCGAAACCGGTGGAGATCATTGAAATCGAAACCATCCGCACCATGGTCAATGCCGGCAACCTGGTAATTGCCGGAGGCGGCGGCGGAATCCCTGTTACCAGACAGGGGAACCACTTAAAAGGCGCAAGCGCCGTGATCGACAAGGACTTCGCAAGCTGCCTGCTTGCCAAGGAATTGGATGCCGATTACCTCATCATCCTTACCGCAGTTGAAAAGGTCGCGTTAAACTTCGGAAAACCGGATGAAAAATGGCTTGGCGATATCTCCGTGGCAGAGGCGAACCAGTATATCAGCGAGGGGCACTTCGCTCCCGGCTCCATGCTTCCGAAGGTACAGGCCGCAGTTGACTTCGCCTCCTCCAAGGAAGGCAGGACTGCCCTGATCACACTTCTTGAGAAATCAAGAGACGCTGTCCAGGGTAAGACCGGAACCATGTTCCACGCCTAAGGAACTACTTATTCTAAGAACTGTATTTTTTAAGAACTATATATTCTAAGAACTGTATCTTCTAAGTCATAAATTTAGGACTCACCTTATGGTGAGTCCCTTATCTTTTTCTCTTGTATCTTACCTCTGTATGTATCTTATGAGATCCTCTTAAGCTTCTCGCTGTGATCGGCAATGACCTTTTTCATGATATCAATATCAGTCTGCATTGCATGAATCTGTTCGGCAGCACTCTCATACCGCTTTGCCGCCGGCAGATAATTCTCAGCCAAAATACTAATTGCACGTAACACATCATTCTCAATGATTAATCTGATCCTCTTTTGTTCATCCCTAAGTGCATTCAGCTCATCCCGAAACCGTCTCTGCTCGTCTCTCATTAGTATCTGTTCGTCCCGAATGGATCTGATATCGCTCTCCATCGGCTTTAATCTTGCGTCCAGCTTTGTGTCCAGTAATTGTGAAATTGCCAGCAAATCCTCATTTGTCAATGCCATTCTATCACTCCTTTTTGCAGATACAATGTTGTCCCTGTGTGCTGACCGCATTATATCTGGCGAAACTCCGCAGAATATTCGTTCATCTGCAAGGCGGATTTTTGACGGCGTAGCGGTGGCTACGGCTAGAAAATCCAACGCAGCAGATGGGCGGATAGACAAGGAGGTTTGGCTGAATATAATGCGGTCAGCACATTAATATCACATATCATATCATACCCGGGACATAAAGTCTATCAAAAGTATTTACATGTATAAGACCGCCAATTACAATATAAAAAACAACTCATCTTAAAATTAATTTTTTATTGTCACACAGGCGAAGGAACATTGTCTAATTAAGTAGGAGGTAAAAATCTATGAACAACAAAACGAATGAAGAATTACAGATCCTAGTCAATAAGGCTACTGCCGGGGATAAAAAAGCCCTCGAAACCCTTATCACAGGCGTACAGGATATCGTATTCAATCTATCCCTGCGGATGCTCGGCACATTTGCAGATGCGGAGGACGCCACACAGGACATTCTGCTGAAAATGATCACCCATCTATCATCCTTTCGAGGCGACAGTTCATTTACAACATGGGTATTCAGCATCGCCGCCAATCATCTGAAAAATTACAAAAAGCATATGTTTGCCCGCTACCCGCTGAGCTTCGAGTATTACGGCGACGACATCGAAAACGGGAAAATACAGGATGTGCCGGACCTGACGCAGAATGTTGAAAAGGATATTTTAGCGGAGGAACTGAAGCTGTCCTGTACCAATGTGATGCTGCAATGTCTTGATACGGAGAGCAGATGCATCTTCATACTGGGCACGATGTTCAAGGTTGACAGCCGTATTGCCGGAGATATTCTGGAAATGACCCCGGAAGCGTATCGTCAGCGGCTTTCCCGAATACGCAGGAAAATGGCTGATTTTCTCGGACAGTACTGCGGAGAATACGGCAGCGGAAGATGCAGATGCAAAGACAGAGTGAATTATGCGATCCAAAGCCATCGCATAGACCCTCTGCATCTGGATTATACAGAAGCCGCCGAGATCCCTATCCAGACTATATTCGATGTAAAAAATGCTATGGAAGATATTGACGGATTATCACAGAACTTCTCCTTCTGCAGATCCTACCAGTCTCCCGAGCGCACGAAGCATCTGATACAGGAATTATTAGATTCCACACAATTTTCCATTATTCAAAATTCGTAAAAGAAAGGACATATTATGAATACACAGACGATCATAGACTATTTATCAGCGCTGAGTTTGAACAACAACCGTGAATGGTATCATGCGAACAAGGACGATTACAAGAAAGCAAACGCTGAGTTTGAAGAGTTATTGCAGGCCTTGATAGCCGAAATCGGCAAATTTGACAGCAGCATCCTGCACAACAATCCCAAAGATCTTACCTTCAAGATCGTAAGGGATACCCGTTTCAGCCATGACAAATCACCTTATAACCCTACGTTCCGCGCCCACATTGCCTCCAAGGGCAAGCTGCCCGTCCCTGTCGGGTATTATCTTATGATAAAACCGGGCGGCCAGTCCTTTTTAGGCGGCGGTTTATTTGCAGATATGTTCAAAGACGCAACCGCCATGATACGGGATCATATTTCCCAACACGGCGAAGAGTGGGAACAGCTTATCCATGAGCCAGAATTTGAGAAATATTTCACCGTACAAGGAACAGCATTAAAGAATGTCCCGGCAGGATATGACAAGGGACATCCCCAGGCAGAATACCTGAAATTAAAGAGCTGGTATCTGGAATATCCGATAAAAGATGAAGAATTGAACGATGCAGAAGCATTCCTGCAAAAAGCAGCCGAGATCTTCCGAATCATGAAACCTTTTAACGACTATCTGAACAAGGCGCTTGCAGGCTTCCAGATGCCGGCAAGATAATCACTGCCGGCAGCAAAGCATCTCTTCTGCCAAGGCCTCCAATACCGCTTCGCAGCGCCGTATATCCGAGGTCTCTACATATTCATCCGGCTTATGTGCATGTTTTAGGCTCCCCGGACCATAAGACATGCACTCCCGGTTACCAAGCTTCCCGGCGATCACAGCAGTATCCGTATATCCCGGGAATGTACTTACCCTGCACTCCTCTTCCGTCACCCTTTCTGCCGCCGCCTTAAGCCTTGCAAGCAATAGAGAGGCTTCATTCTTCTCGACATAAGGACGGTTGCCCGTCACCTGATAATCAACTGTAATCCCGGGAACCGTACTCTTGGTATCGGCAATCGCTTCTTCCACGATCTCCAGCACTTTCCTATCGTCTGTCGGCGGCGATAATCGGAAATCCATCCAGACCGCGCACTCATCAGGAACCACATAAGGCTGATACCCTCCCGCGATCTGTCCGAAAGTTACCGTCGAAGGTCCCAGCTCGTCGTGCACCGGCAGCACCTCGTCAGTCTTAAGACTGATATCCAGATCCGACAGGTATTCCTGTACAAATGCCGCCATTTCGCTCTCTCCCGCTCCCGGATTCGTACTATTGATCCGAACCAGCTGACGGGTCAATTCTATCGCCTCACACATAACTGTCTCCTATAGCATCGGCATTACCGCGCGCTCACAAGCACCTTCACTTCTCCAAGCTCCTGCCCGCTCTTTCTCTTCTCGATCTGCCTCCATATATCAAGCGCCGACTCCTGACGCTTATCTGTATCCGCCTTATTAAGGACGATCACATACTGCATATGCCCGGAAGTTCCTTTTCTCCCCGCCCTGCGGCTCATGGCAAGCATTGCGATATCTTCCGGTTCCAGTATCTCTCCCATGTCTTTATGAAGAAAATCCGAGACCCTCTCCGCCCGGAAACAGACCTCTTCGATCCTTCTCCCTACCGCATCCAGCCCATACACCGACAGCACACAGGTCACCTGGGGCAAAAGCACCGGTTCATGCTCCGCCGGTATCTTGACCGGGAGCCGTCTGGCCCCGTCCGCTTCTATCAGTACCGGACCGTCAAGTTCAAGCACCGCCGCCAGAACATCCGGCGGAAGAATCCTTATCTTCCCTTCGTCTGCCCCGGCTCCGGCAAATACACAGCCCTCGCGCTCCCGAACCTCCATGATCTCTTCAATAGAAGGATCCGTCAAAAACTGCGGGGAATCTTCTGCCTTCATATGCGTTGTCGTAATAACGGCCGGCTTCTGTCCTGACATCTGATATTCTGATGCAAGCCTCTTCAGCAATGTTGTCTTCCCGCCTGCTCCTACCGCCGCGATCCTTGGCCTAGTCTGTCCGCTGAGCTTTAGCGCCTCTGTCAGTGACGGCAGGATATGCATCCGTCCTCCGGTAATCTCTGCGATCATATAAGAACCCTTCCTATCCCAGAACCTCTTCCAGAATGTCGAACAAAGTATCCACATTGATCGGTTTCGCAATATGGCCGTTCATACCGCTCTTTAACGCCTCCTGACGGTCCTCTTCGAAGGCATTGGCCGTCATCGCTATGATCGGTATGGCCGCAAGCTTCTGATCCTCCAGCTTACGGATGATCTTAGTCGCCTCATAACCGTCCATGACCGGCATCTGGACATCCATAAGCACTAACTGATAATATCCCGGTTCTGATTCCTTAAGCATATCTACCGCGGTCTGGCCGTCACCGGCAATCTCCAGTGTAAATCCGGCCTCTTCCAGAATCGCTTCCGCAATCTCCTGGTTCAGTTCATTATCCTCCGCCAGAAGAATACGCCCCGCGCGGAAATTCTTCTTCTCTATGAGACTGTTTCTTATGCATTCTTCCTCTGCATTAACGATGGAATGCAGGCAGCTCCTAAGCTCTGACAAGAACATCGGCTTACTGCAGAATGCTGTCACACCGGCTTCTCTCGCTTCATCCTCAATATCAGCCCAATCGTACGCTGTCAGAAGGATCACCGGAACATCCTCTCCCATCTCCTTGCGGATCCGGCGGGTAACCTCGATCCCGTTCATATCCGGCAGCAGCCAGTCGATGATATAGACGCTGTAATTATCTTCGCGCATAACCGCCTGACGCGTGCGCAATACCGCCTCTTTTCCCGACAAGGTCCATTCCGCACGCATTCCGATCTGACCCAGCATATAAGACACGCTGTCGCAGCTGTTAAAATCATCATCCACGACCAATGCCCTGCATCCCTTAAGTTCCGGGATATCCTGCGGTATCTTCTCCCCGGAGTGCAGACGGAAGGTGAAGGAAACTGTAACCTCAGTCCCCACGTTCTGTTCACTCTTCACTTCAATGGAGCCGTTCATCATATCCACGATATTTTTCGTAATGGCCATACCAAGGCCGGTCCCCTGAATACCGCTGATCGTCGAATTCCTCTCTCTCTCAAACGGCTCAAAGATATGCTCCACAAATTCCTGGCTCATACCGATCCCGGTATCCTTGATATTAAATTCATAGTGCGCGCTGCCTGCAGGCGCCCCCGGCTTCTCCGTGATCCGCAGGCTGACGATCCCTCCCGCGCCCGTATATTTTACCGCATTGCTGAGCAGATTCAGAAGTACTTGATTCAGGCGCAGCTTATCACAATAGATCTCTTCGTCGAAGACATCCACCGTGTCAATATACAGCTCTAACTGTTTGGCATGAACATCCGCCTGCAGGATATTGCGCAGTCCATGCAGGATCTCCGGCAGACTGCATTCCTTCTCATCCAGATGCATCCTGCCGCTCTCGATCCGGCTCATATCCAGAACATCGTTGATCAGGCTCAGCAGATGATTGCCTGACGTCATGATCTTCTTCAGATACTCTTCCACCCGTTCCTTATGTTCGATATGCGTGATTGCCAGAGCGGTAAACCCGACGATCGCATTCATCGGAGTACGGATATCGTGGGACATATTGGAGAGAAATACACTCTTCGCCTTGCTTGCCCTGTTCGCCTGCATAAGCGCATCTTCCAGAAGATTCTTCTTCTCCATCTCCTCCCGTATCTCGGCATCCACACTGCGGAAGCCCACGACAACTCCCTGGCCGTCCTCCCACGCTCCGGTACGGACAGCCTTCATCTGGAAATATCTCATCTCGCCGTTCCACAGAGTCCGGTAATTCACACTGTATACCCTCTTATTCAGCAGCTCCTCTTTTAAGCTGCTTCTGGACGCCGCTTTCCTAAGCATCCCGCGGTCTTCCTCATACACAAACTTCTGTATGTAATCCTCCATCCGCTCTTCTAACAGCAGCTCGCCCTGAAGGATCGGTTCAAACATATGCATATGATCGTCTGAAACCTGGAGGGTAATTCCCTTCCCCAATTCAAGTTCAAAGAAGCAGACCAGATTATAGTCGACGCTTAGTGCCTGTACCAGTTCCTGATTATGTCTCTCCTTCTCCCTCTCCTGGATCTTCTGACGCGTACAGTCCAGAAGGAACCGCTGATAAAACAGCTCCCCATCTTCCTCGAGAAGCTTGATATTACCCATTACATGCAGGATCTCCCCTCCTCTGTGCTTCACACTGTACTCAACGCTGACGCTGTCTCCCGCCTTCTTAAGCCTGGCCATGCATTTCCGAAGCTTACTCTTATCTTCGTCTATAACAGAATCGGCAACCATGTTAAACCCTTCCGCCACCAATTCCTCCTGCGACTCGTATCCCAGAATCTTCAATGCCGCCCTGTTAACGCTTAATATACGGGAACCATCCAGCGAATGGCATAATATTCCGCAGTCCATACTGGTAAACACCGTCTCCAGAGTATGGTTCTTCCTGATGATCTCCTGTTCGTAGGCACGCTCCTGCGTCACGTCGATCGCCACTCCCACTGTACCCATAACACTTCCGTCCAGGTCATACAGAGGCGACTTATAGGTCGTAAGAAGCTTGATACCGTCGCCGGACTTCACCGTCTCTTCCGAGACGCACGTCTGCCGCTTACTCATAACCTCCCGCTCCGACTCGATGCATGCGGGGTCGTCAAATTCCACGTCCCAGATATATGCATGGCCGCGTCCTTCCACCTGCTTCTTCGTCTTATTGACCGTCTTACAGAAGCTATCATTCACCTTCTCATGTATCCCGTTCTTATCCTTATACCAGATCAGGTTCGGAATATTGTTGATGGTCGCCTCAAAAAAATGGCTGGTCTGCCAGTAATCCTTCTTGATCCTGCACTCCTGCTGCCATCTGAGGATACGGAATCTGCTCTCGGTATCCGTCATCGGCAACGTCCATATATCCTGGAGCTCTTCCATATATTCTTCCAGCAGCGGGATCTGCTCCTTATCTGCAAGCACAATAAGACCCGCCTCCGATCGCATCCCGGAGACCAATGTCTGTAATACACTCCTGCATTCCTCACCCTGAAGATTGGCTAGAATCATATCTGCTCTGGAAACCTGCTCTTCTACCGGCTGTACGCTCTCTATAAATTCATGGGTAAATCTCTCCAGGGGGCTTATCTCTTTTAAAATATCAAAAGTACCGCACGTATGACCTGTTAAATAAAAACGAATATGGCAATGGTACATCTCTGATCTCTCCTCATATTACAGCATTCATTAACCATGGCGCTCATCAATAAGCTGCACACTCTCTAAAAACATTCTCTCGCGTATATATTTTAACAATTGTAGAATTCTATGTCAATGTTACTATGAACACATCCCTCAAAAATTTAAAATAAAAAACCCCTTTTCCTGTGAAAAATGGTTATATTTATTGTAAGACGTTTTACAGAAGCGAAAGGAGACTTGTTTTGGAAGACAGAGAACTGATCCGCCGGGTTCAAAACGGGCAAACAGAATATCTGAATGAGATCGCCGGCAGATACTACGACGACATCTATTATTTCTGCTGCTATCAGACCGGCAGCCGGGAAGATGCCTACGATCTCACACAGGAAACCTTCTTCCGATTCATAAGATATGTGGAGCATTACCGGTACCGCAATCTGAAAGGCTATCTGCTGACAATTGCCATGAACCTGTGCAGAGAATATATGCGGACATCAGCACAGACACGCCTAAGAGAAACGCATCTTGACTCCATAGATCAGAATACAAGCCTGCCGGATAAAGGGCCGGCAGATCCCGCAAGCCACGAGGAAGCCTCGGAAAATGCAATACTGCTTGCAGACGCGCTCCAGAAGCTTCCGGAGACGCAGCGGGAAGCCGTCCTCCTCCATCACTTCTATGGATATAAGAACAGAGAGATCTCACATATGACCGGCGCATCCTATGACGCCGTCAAATCCCGCATACGCCAGGGACTCGATAAGCTTGGCAGGATGCTTGACCCGAATGATTTCTGTCTGAGGGATAAATGATTTACAGAAAGGAGAGATCGTTATAATGACATTTCACACCGTATCCGGCAGGCATGCCGACACCGGAAATGAATCCGAATGGAGATTCCCGTTAGATGAGACAAGAAGATCCCAAAGCCTTGCGCTCATCCGGCAGGCAGCATCAAAAAAACGGATCCGGCATTATCCGGCGCTGCCAGAGCTCATATGGAGCCAGCTTTGCTTTCAACCCTTAGAGCACTGGCTCGCCCAGGGCTGTACTCTGCTTATTGCAATAATGCTGTCACTCTGGCTTCGCCGGGAATACTCCGATGCCCGCGAAATAACTGCGGTATGTTCCGTCTTCTTTGTATTTGCCGGAAATATATTCTTAAGCCATATAGCACGCCTGTTTTCCTGGCACATGGCAGAGCTTGAACAGACGTTATACC
This sequence comes from Lachnospiraceae bacterium, assembly GCA_910575835.1. Classification (GTDB taxonomy): domain Bacteria; phylum Bacillota; class Clostridia; order Lachnospirales; family Lachnospiraceae; genus Sporofaciens. Next base: position 43,257 of record CAJTGB010000035.1, read on the forward strand.
TGAACCTGAAACAGATGATCTGCATTAAGATGCTGGAAACCGGAATCGCCGACCTGATCATACTCGTACTGTTCCTTGGTCTCACCGGAAGCGGGGACGCCCTGGGACTTGGCGCCGCTCTGACCTATATGCTGGTACCGTTTTTATGGTCGGACACACTGTACCTGCATATGCTGTTCTGCCTAAGAAGCGCCTCCTGCGGCTTCCGCTCTCTCGCCCTTGGAATCCTCTGCGGCATCTTCGCGCTGTTTCCGATACTATGGGAATCCGCGTATCAGCCAGAGTATCTTCCCGTCTGGCAGGTGCTTGGGATAGCCGGAGGACTTCTGCTGGCTGCACAGATCAGCGTTCTTCTGGGGAAGATAGACCAGGGCGATAGCATCTGTCTGGACTAAGTCAAAGACCCCGCTGCAGTCGCCAAATGCGCATGCAAGCATGCCCGCTTGGCTCGTTGCTCGCGGGAATGAATGAAAGGAGACATAACATATGCCCGAACTGAAGCTGGACCGTATAACAAAACACTTCAAAAATAAAATCGCCGTAGACAACGTATCCCTCTGCCTGACAGAAGGCGTATACGGCTTCCTCGGCGCAAACGGCGCCGGAAAAACGACCCTGCTGCGCATGATCTGCGGTGTCCTTAAGCCAACCTCCGGGGAAATACAATGCAACGGCGCCGAGATCGGCCGATTGGACGGAGATTACCGCCAGATGCTTGGATATCTGCCCCAGGATTTCGGATATTATCCTGATTTTACCGCAAGGAGATATCTGGAATATCTGGCAGCCTGCAAAGCAGTACCAAAACCGATCGCCCGGGAAAGAGTACAGGAGATGCTGCGCCTGACCGGACTGGAAGCAGACCAGCGTGCGAAGATCCGAACATTTTCCGGCGGAATGCTCAGAAGGCTCGGAATCGCACAGGCTCTCCTCAATGATCCTGAGATCCTGATCCTTGATGAACCCACCTCAGGACTCGATCCAAAAGAACGGATCCGTTTCCGCAATATCATCAGCTCATTGTCCAAAGGCAGGATCATCATCCTGTCCACGCATATCGTCTCCGACGTAGAATTCATCGCAGACGAGATACTTCTCATGAAGCAGGGACGTATCGTGGAACAAGGGGCCGTGGCCAGGATCACCAAGAACGCAGAGGGCAAAGTATGGGAATATCTGGCCGATCAGGACGAGGCCGTCCGCATGAATGATTCCTTTGCCGTAAGCAACCTAAAGAACGAGGGCGCAGGCGTGCGTCTCCGTCTCGTCTCGGACGTCTGTCCCTGCGAAGACGCAGTCCCCGTCTCTCCCAGCCTGGAGGACGTATATCTATATCATTTTAAGGAGGTATCAGAACATGTGGAAAATCTGGAAAGAAGAATTCTATAAGATCGCATCCCGCAGGACTGTCTGGCTGGGCCTGTTCCTTCTGCTGGCATTCGTATCCTTCCGTCTGTATTCGGAGTGCAATACCTACACGGCAGTCATCGGCGGCAAAGTCTTAAGAGGCTGGGAAGCAATAAGAAAGGATCAGGAATTGACCAGGCTCTATGCCGGAGACCTGACTTTAGATAAGATCAGTCAGATCTATGAAGAATATGGCTTCTTCTATTATGATATGGATGACAAAACCCGCATGGGAAACTTCTGCAATCAATTTATCACCATGCGCTTCACCAATTATATGCAGACAGACGGAAATGCTCCAGAGGATATACATTTCCTCGAAGGCCGGGAATGGGAAGGCCATGCGGCCCGTCTTAAGGACTCCCCTCCCCGCTTCGACTATATCTACGGATGGGATGACTTCTCAGAAATGTACATAACATGCCTTATCGTAGTATTCATCCTTCTGATCATAGGGCTTGCCCCTATCTTCGCCGAGGAATATCAACTGAAGACAGCGGATATCCTAAGAACTACGCGCCGGGGGAAAAAGAGCGGAATCTGGATGAAGATACTTGCAGCCATATCCTTCTCCGCCATACTGACCTGCGGGGTGAGCGCCTATCTGGCAGGGATCTATCTGACTGCCTACGGAACCCAGGGGTTAGACGCGTCGGCGATCCTGCTGACTAATCTCACGTCCTATTATGGATACTGTCCGGAAACGATCCTTATGACCTTCATAATGATCGCTCTCCTTGGGCTTATAAGCTCTGTTCTCCTGGCCGCGCTCGTATCCTGTATCTCTGCGCTGTGCAAGAGCCCCTTCCCCGCGCTGGTCATATCTCTTGCAGGCTTTTTGGCCCCCGTATTGTGGGTAAAGATATTAGCCCCTATGCAGATCCTTGGAGCCACCCTGACCAGAATGGTCTCTCACTTTATGGTCTCCATGCCGGTATACCTTCCTGTAAGCACAGGGTTCGCGTTCTCCAAAGAACAGATCGTGCTTCATCTATACATTGCCCTGACAGCCGGAACCTGCGGCATCCTCTTAGGATACCGCAGATACCGGAATGCATAATACTGAATATAATGCTAGTACACCGAATAATAAGTAACCAGCCATATAACTTGCCTGATTTTCCATCTGCGTCGTTGTCGTCAATCGGCGTAGCGCCCACTACGCCTCATTCCTCCGCCTTGCATATAAAAAATCATTCTGCGTTATATGGCTAGGAACTTATTTTTCGGTGTACTAGACAAGGTGGGCGATCTTATCCGTAAGCCGTACGAACGGCTTGCGGGAGACGCCCCACACCAAAGCCAAGCAAAACAAGATCAGCAGTATGCTCTCCCCGTTGCTGCGCACGGAACCCAGGATCGGCGAACTGTATTTCAGACAGCTATAGATCAGTCCGTGGAAAATATATACGGCCATCGTCCTCTCTCCCAGATAAGAATACGGCTTCTTCTCTGACGGAAGCACCAGCATGAACAGATAGATCAGTATGAACGATATCACATAACAAATCACACGCACCAGTATTCCTTCCGCCCAAGCCAGCCCGAGTTCTTCATAAGAATAACGGCCGTAGAATACCTTGACCGATAACCGATGATGATAATTGTCTGTAAACAGAAGCACCGCCATGCTCCCCATGATCGTCAGCGCCCCCAGATACCCCTTCCAGTTACGGAATCTTGCAAGGCATGCGCTGTCAAATTCCATGCCAGCCATAAAAAACGGGAAGAAAAATACGATCCTCGGAACCGAGAGAAAGTTCCCGATTCCGACCAGTCCGACCGCAAGCCCTGCCGCAAGAAGGATCGGCATATGATAAGGAAGCTTTTTAACCGCCGGCGCCGCGAGCCTCCATACACACAGCGCCATCAGATACCACAAGGTAAATTTGGGCCTGGTAAAGTACAGTTCCGTCTCTTTGTCAAGGATCAGCGTATACAGAAGATAATAGATCACTTCATATACAAAATACGGGATCACCAGCCCGCTGATCAGCTTCCTGACCGACGGAACCTTCTTCGAAAAATATCCCGATACAAAGATGAACGCCGGCATATGGAACGCCACGATTCCCCATTTCAATTCATATAAAAACGGATTCTGGTCATAACACGGCTCAATAAAATGACCGATCACGACCAATACGATCAACAGGACCTTATAATTATCAAAAAGATACTCCCTCTGCTTTTTCTCCATTCTACCGCTCTTCCTGCCTTTCCCTCCAATCTCATAATTTATATATACTAAACTTAACGAACAAAAAAATCAAGTATAAATTTCCGGATCATGTTCTCACGGCCTGCACAGCAAGTGCACAGACCTGTCTGAACTGTTATCCGCAAACTTCGCTGACTTCTCTTGTATAGACTTGAAAATCACGAAAAAGAGTGCTAAAATAATTTTGCAAAAACAGTTATACTCCATGAATCCAAATAGGAAATTGAGTATTACCTATTCTAAAATCTTTTACATTAGGGGGATTCTTATGAAATTTCTTGTTAATCAAAAGCTTGCAACAAGAATCAGCATTATCACAACGGCAATTATTTTTGTAGGCATGATTCTTCTATGGTTCGTTGTATCCAGCCGCGTTGCTTCCATGGTAAAAGGCAATATTACAAATCAGATGACTGATGCCGTAGAATCCAGAGCCGCCATCATAAACGACTATGTAGCTTCCGCCGAAGAATATCTCACAGCCTTCTCCTTAAGCGGCGAGGTTCGCGAACTTCTCAATAATCCTGATAATCCCGCGCTACGTAAGAAAGGCCAGAAATATACCGAAGAATACGCGGCAGTTAAGGGTGTATTCGAAGGTCTGTACATCGGCACTCCCGATACATATATCCTGACGCATACCTCACAGGGCGCGATCGGCATGACTACCCGTGAAGGAGACTCACTGGATGTATTCCGTGATACGATCCTGTCTGAACCGCAATTAACCAACCTGGGGATCATGGAATCTCCGGGAACCGGCAGTATGATCATCTCCATGTATTATCCGCTCTTTGAGGATAACACGTGCATCGGCTATGTGGGAGCCGGCGTTTTTGCCAGCCAGTTAATGGATGCACTGCTGAATCTTGATATCGAAGGTCTGCCTAACAGTGAATATGTATTCCTGAACGCCCAGACCGGTACATACCTGTACCATGAAGACGATGCACTGCTAAATACCGAGACTTCCGATGAAGGATATCTGAAGATCCTCGATAAGATCAAATCAAACGGCAGCACTGAAGCCGGCACCTATTCCTACAAGGATGAGAACGGAGTAAAGCAGCTGGTCGTATACAAATATCTGAAGGACCGCGACTGGGTATTCATGGTCCGGGACAATGCGTCCGAAGTCTACGGAGAAGTCGTAACGGTCCGCATTACGGTAGGTATCCTGTGCGCAGTTGTGGCTGCGGTCATTATACTTGTCACAGTGCTGATCCTTTACCGGGTAGGCAGAGAACTTATGTCTATGGAAAGAGCTATCCGGCACCTGGGTAATCTGGAGCTTTCCGCCGACCAGGAGTTAGAACCGTTCTACGGCAGAACGGACGAGATCGGTATGATCGCTCAGACGATCCATCATCTCTGTGACTGTCTGCGAAAAACGATCGAAGATATCGGCCGTATCTTAGGAGAGATGGCGGACGGCAATATTGCGGTGGATGTTGTAAAGAATGAATCCTATTACATCGGTGATTTCAGGGTTCTTGCCGAGAGCCTTAAGAGTATCCGTACCCATCTTACAGATGTAATGCGCGATATCACTCATATTGCCAACCAGGTGAATAATGATGCTAACCAGGTATCTGCAGGAGCACAAGCGCTGTCTCAGGGAACCATGCAGCAGAAGGAGTCTATTAACGGGCTTGTATCCAATGTCGCGGATATCACCTCACAGCTCCAAAGCAGCAATGTCCGCTGTAACGACGCTACCGATCTGGTATCCCGCGCTACCGGTTATGCAGCCGAAGCTGATATGAAGATGGAGCAGTTGATCGCCGCTACCAAGAATATTGACCGGTCTTCTTCTCAAATCGGCAGTATCATCAAGACGATTGAAGATATCGCCTTCCAGACAAATATTCTTGCGTTAAACGCAGCCGTTGAAGCTGCCCGCGCCGGCACGGCAGGAAAGGGCTTCTCCGTCGTAGCTGACGAAGTCAGGAACTTAGCCGCCAAATCCGCCGAAGCTGCCGGTAATACAAGCACGCTGATCGGCCGCTCGCTCCATGATGTGAAGACAGGTACGGAATCGACCAACCTTGCTATCTCTGCAATGCAGGTAATCGGCGACTGCATCCAGTCTATCAAGACATTGATGGATGATATCGCGCTCGCCAGCGTCCAGCAATCAGAGATGATCGTCTCTGTAGAGAACCGGATCAAGGAAGTTTCCAGAGTAACAGAGGCTAACTCTGACGCAGCTGAGGAGAGCGCTGCAATATCCAACGAATTATCTGACCAGGCAAAGACTCTGAACCGCCTGATCAGCCAGTTCCGTATACAGTAAGTCAAATACCTCGCGGCAGTCGCCGAATGTGCATGCAAGCATGTCCGTTTGGCTCGTTGCCCGCGGGCATAAGATCGCTGTATCCCCCATAACATGAGGGATACAGCGATTTTACTATATCACTTTCTTTCCTGCCGCATATTTGCCCGCCAGTCTCTTGCCTTCCTCTGCCAGATAAATACAGCGCTCCAGCCTCTCTTTCGTTCCAAGCGTCCTTGTACTGCGGATCCCCTTATCGTCAAGCACCAGTGCATCCAGTTCATATCCCTCTTCAAAGCTTCCGGCTTTCCCAAAGAAAGAACCTCCTCCCTTCGTAGCCAGATAGAATACTTCTTCCATCGCAAGAGGTCTCTTCCCCTGATCTGCAAGCCTCCAATACAGCTTGGAGACACCTACAGCATCAGCCATACAGCGGAACATGGATATATTCGCGCCGCCTGCCATATCGGTTCCAAGCCCTACCGGAATCCCTTCTTCCAGGTATCTGCGGATCGGTGCGATTCCTGAAGACAGGTTGATGTTCGACTGCGGACAATGCGCCACATACACCCCCTTTTTCTTCATAAGCTCCACCTCCGTATCCGAAGAATGCACACAGTGGGCCATGACCGTCTTCGCCTGTCCTCCGAACAGACCGTAATGCTCATAGACATCTCCGTAGCATGAGGACCAGGGGAATAACTCCTTCACCCATTCGATCTCCGACAGATTCTCCGACAGATGGGACTGGACCGGAAGCCCGTATTCCCGCTGAAGCTTCCCTAAGCCCTCCATCAAAGGACCGCTGCAGGTCGGTGCAAACCGCGGTGTAAGGATCGGCCGGGTATTCTGATACTTTCCTTTTGTCTCCTCGATCCATGCAGCTGTTGCATCCAGAGCAGTCACCGCATCCGTCTCCCTCAGATCATCCGTACTGTTCTGATCCATATTGACCTTGCCCACATAAGTAACCAGCCCTGTATCTTCCAGCTTCTCCATCAGAAGATCGGTAGCCGGAACATGCACCGTTCCGAACACCACCGCCCTCGTAGTCGCACTCTGCTTAAGGTCTTCTGCAAAGATCCCATAAGCCTTTTCGGCATAATCCAGATCCTTGTACCTGCTCTCTTCGGGGAATGTATGGGTATCAAGCCACTCCAAAAGCTCCAGATCCATTCCCAGCCCCCGGAAGGGATACTGGGGCGCATGGATATGCAGATCTGTCATCCCGGGGACTATCAGCATATCCTGATAATCTGTAACCGGCAGATTCCGATATTCTTTGGGCAGCACCGGGTACACCCCCTTGGAAAGTCCCTGACAGCAGACCAGATATCCCTGATCTGTCACGGATAACTGATCCTTTGTCTTGGCATAACAAATATTTCCCTTTAAAACAAATGAATCCTCTCTCATAACTCTTCCTCTCTTCTTAATGAGTCCTCTCTCATAACTCTTCCTCTCTTCTTCCAGTATTCTGATATGTTATCCCAGTGTCATAAAAGCATACCGTATTATGAATACAAATGCAATCGTAAATGTCAGGACCTTTACCTCCTGCCTTCTGCCCACAAGAAGCTTCATACGGATCACTTCTCCGTTTTCATCGATCATTCCCGACTGCTTCGTCGCACCAAGCAAGGTTCCGATAGAATCGAACATATTTACCAATGAAAAACTGATCACCAGCATAATTACGGTAAACAGGCTCTCTAATTCAGTGCCAATCTTTTGCTGCCCGGAAAAAAACAGCTTCTACCGACCCTCCCTTCAGACGGACACCCTTGCAATTAAGAACCACTTTGATATAGACGGCAAGCGGCGCTTCTTAGAATTGCAGCAATATTCCGTACTCGTTTTGCGGCAGCAAAAAAGAGCTGCCTACAAAACCAGCGGCTATGTAGTCAACTCTTACGGCAGTCGGTAGAAACTCTGGGCCAATTCCCAGTATATACATATTTGCAAACTCATTCTTCAATTAACTTAATTATATAGATAATCCCAATTATAATCCATGCATATTTTTTACAAATTATTCCATATTTTTTTGTCTATTATTCACAATCAAAAAGAGTATTCCTCGTCAGTTACCAGAGTTTCTATTCCCTTGTGACATTCCACATTTGCCAGTCAAAGACCCCGCGGGAATATATTTCTTAACAGGCCATCGTATGTGATAACCGTCATTTATTCCACCTTCCTAATATAATTTATACATTTCTTTTCCATCAATACTATTGGAAAGAATTCTCCTTAATCTTTTCTTTTGCCCACTCTGTAAATGCCAGTTCCATCCACTTCTCTTTCATCTTATCAAATTCCAATACTTTATCTGTTTGAACTATTTTAACCCTCCTATTACAAAAAATAATTAACTGCTTGCACTTTCATATCTGTGTACTCCATATGACCAAAATGATAATGCAAAAAAAGTAAAAATACACACAATTGCCATTCCAAAAAACAGACCCTTTACTGACAGTGCCCCTATAAGTGCCTGTGTCGGCAACGTTGCAATGATTCCATATGGCAATACACAATAAAAAATAAACTTATAAATTCCATAAAAAGCAATCCCTGGTACTTTCAAACACAAGCCAATCGCTGTCTCCTCAATTTTCGTTAAATTGTTTACAGAGAAAACAAAAAAAGCACAGCATCGTATCAAGAGTTCCATATCGTAGTACAGTATCGTCATCATAAAAACCAGAAACAGATATTTAATAATATTAGACCATGAAAAACCCATGTCTATTTCTTTCACCCCATACGCAATAATACATGCACTGAAAGCCAATAGCGGTATGGAACCTGGATTTATTTTTTCAAAAGTAATCCTTAACAACGGATTTACCGGTTTGGTCAGATACAAATCCAGTTCACCTGTTTGTATTTTTTCAGGTATGGAGATCACTCCAAAAAAGTAAATTATCATGTTAAGGGCATTGATCAGGGAAAATGTTCCTACAAAAACAAGGATTTCTCCATGCCCCCATCCACGTATTTTATCCACATGCCCGTAAATTGCCTCAAAGGCAAAAAGCTGGACCAGAAAATAACTGGTGTCAATAAAAAACGGTCCAAAGAATCCCAACCGGAATGTCATGATATGGGATAGCCTTAATTTCATTAATTCTATTAAAAATTTAAAATTATCTTTCATATTCCTGCTCCGTCATATTTCATTCGATAATGTTCATAAGTTACTTGATTTAAAACAATAAAGAAAATGCACCATATACTTAAAACAAATAAGCCCGTCACTGCTTCATCCTCACATTTTCCTATAAACAGCATACTTGGGAGATATGTAACATAATAGAACGGCAGAAATCTCATGCCGGCTATCATCCATTCCGGCAAAAGTGCAAGGGGAATCACCGCTCCTGTCACAACTGCTGATAAATTATCCTTTATCATGAGAAAGGTACTGATCTCCTCAAATTTTAAAGTTAAAATCCCAAGGAAATAATTGAGCAAAGCCATAAACAGCAGACCTAAAATAACCATGATAATTCCGCATAGCAATATCTTCAAATTGACTGTATGTACAATAGAAATCCTGAACAAACAAAACCACAGAACAGTTGCTAAAAAGCCAATGCCTGAAGAAAACGCAAGCTTCCCGGCCTCCATCGCCACAAAATAGCCCTGTGTCTGTACCGGTATCACCATATATTTTGAAAAAGTGCCGTTTCTTAACATCCCCGTCATCTGTTGGCTGATCTCAGCAGACTTTTCCATCTGGAATAGATAGGAACTTATGATATAGTAGGAAATCATGGTGTGAAATTCCAATCCTGCTATCTGCTCTTTTCCTTCAAACAAAATACTCCATAAGATCCATGCAAACAATATCTTAGCCACTGACAGAATCACATCAACAAATACATCTGCTCTCCAGATCAACTGCGCTTTCATATATGCCCTGGCAATTTCCAAATATTTCTTCACGTTTTACACCCCCTTATAGATACGCTCTACTACAGAGCCTATTTCTTCTTCCTCAATTCCAATATCCCGGATCGGATAATGACCGATATACGATTCCAGGACTTTTTCTGTATTTTGTTTTGGTATTTCAAGCACCAGTTTGTCATTTGTTTTTTCTAATATCCTGCAATATTCCGGGACATCAGGCTCTACACTATGCTCAAAGTATATAGTCATTTTCTTGCTCTTCTGGTATTGTTCAAATAACATATCCGTATCGCCGTCATATATTTTTCTGCCGTAATTTACCACAATAGAACGTTTGCATAATGCCTTAATATCCTCCATATAATGTGAAGTCAGCAGGATGGTCGTCCCTCTCGATTCATTTATATTTTTCAGGAAAGTCCGAATCTGTTTACTTGCCACAGCATCCAGTCCGATTGTCGGCTCGTCTAAAAACAGTATTTTGGGATTATGAAGCAATGCAACGATCAATTCCATTTTCATCCTTTCTCCTAATGATAATGTCCTTACCTGTACATCCATAATCTCCTGCACCTGAAACAGCTCCACAAAAAAGTTCTTATTTTTCCTGTACTCGTCTTCTGGAATACGATATATTTCTTTAAACAGTCTTAACGTATCCTCCGCTGTCAGTTCAAAAAACAACTGACTTTTCTGCCCCATAACTACCGCATATTGACGCTTAAATGCCTTCTCCAGCTTATTAGGATAAAATCCCATGACCTGAATTTCGCCGCCTGTTGGCGCAATAATACCAGTCAGCATCTTCACTAAGGTAGTTTTACCCGCTCCATTCGGTCCGATCAATCCTATAAACTCACCCTCATCCACATCCATATTAAAGGCATCTACAGCAATTTTTTCTTCATATTCTCTATGGAACAGCCCCTTAATACTTCCTATCACTCCCTCCTGCTTCTTATACCGTTTATACTTTTTCGTTATATTTTCTGTCCGTATCATCTTCATGTTTAAAACCTCCAAATAAAATATAATTTCGTTCAAGACACAAAAAAAACGTGGTTTCTGCCTATCATAAACAGACTGAAACCACGAATCCATATGTCTCAAATTGACGCAGTAAAACAAGGCTTTCCATGAAAGGATACCCGCAATGTCTTAAAACTTGCACTCCATTTCATAGTTGGTCTAAAATCAGAACCACCGGCTTAGCCGGTGGTTTGCTCACGCCCTATAAGGGCTCATTACCGGCTCTGGAGTCTAAAGACTCATCGAATGGGTTTACCAGCCGCAACATCATTCTGTACTAAGCCCTATGGGCTTATCTTATTTGTTCTTTTTTACCGGCTCACCCGTAAACGGGTCAATATACTCTTTTAATGATATCTGATCATATTCATAATCCTCTTTTAACTGATTTTGAATATACTCTTGGATTTTCTTTGCATTTTTACCTACAGTGTCTACATAATATCCCCTGCACCAGAAATGTCTGTTCCCAAATTTATATTTCAAATTTGCATGTCTTTCAAATATCATAAGAGTACTTTTTCCCTTTAGATATCCTACAAAACTTGATACACTTATACTTGGTGGAATTTCCACAAGCATATGTACATGTGTAGTGGTCAAGCATTTTTGTAACATTTGTGGCTAAAAATTTATTGGATTGTTGCCTGGAATCTATCGGGGCTGTCAGCTTTTATCAATGGTGCTTCGCACCGCTGCGCGGCCGT
>CAJTGB010000036.1 GCA_910575835.1 Lachnospiraceae bacterium
AGTTGTAGATGTATTAGCTTTGCAGGGAGCCGGATGCGGGAAAGCTGCACGTCCGGTTCTGAGAGGGGTAAGCCCCGTAAGGGACTTACCTACTTACCAAGGACCGTGCTGCTATAAAGTGTTAAAGCCTATGGCTTTCCTATAAGATAAAAATCTTGATGCGCACTCGTGCGAATAGAAGGTGTCACTGCGTGACCGCACTCGGCGCAGCAAATCGTCCAAGTCCTTCATGAATGAGGGAGTTAGGGAGTTAAGGAGCTGAAGCGGACTTGTCCGCTTTGTTCTATCAAAAGCGGGAGGTATGTATATGAAGAAGATCAGCGGCAACAAGTTATTGGTGAAGGCACTAAAGGAGGAAGGGGTAGACACGATATTCGGCTATCCGGGCGCCTGCACCATCGACATCAGCGACGAGCTGTATAAGCAGGATTATACGAAGGTGATCCTGCCAAGGCAGGAAGTAGCCCTGGTGCATGAAGCAGATGCTTATGCCAGGTCGACAGGAAGGGTAGGAGTCTGTCTGGTTACCAGCGGGCCGGGGGCGACGAATCTGGTCACAGGACTTGCGACGGCGTATTATGACAGTGTTCCCCTGGTGTGTTTTACAGGACAGGTGGCAAGACATCTGATCGGGAATGACGCGTTCCAGGAGGTAGATATCGTCGGTATCACCAGGAGCATTACCAAGTATGGGGTGACGGTCCGCAACAGGGAGGATCTGGGGCGTATCGTGAAGGAAGCGTTTTATATTGCAAGATCCGGCCGGCCGGGTCCGGTACTGATCGATCTTCCCAAGGATGTGATGGGAGAGCTTGGAAGCGCGGAGTACCCGGCAGAGGTCAATATCCGCGGATACCGGCCGAATACACAGGTACACGTCGGACAGCTTAAGAAGGCGATCAAGATGCTTAATAAGGCGAAGAGGCCGCTGTTCCTTGCGGGAGGCGGGGTGAATATCGCCCGTGCGAACGCAGAGTTTACCCAACTGGCGGAGCGGACGAATATTCCGGTTGTTACAACGGTCATGGGGCGGGGAGCGATCGCGACAGACCATCCGCTGTATGTGGGGAATCTGGGAATGCACGGAGCCTATGCGTGCAATATGGCTGTAGGAGAATGTGACCTTCTGTTCTCCATCGGAACCAGGTTCAACGACCGTATCACAGGGAAGCTCCACTCCTTCGCACCGCATGCCAGGATCGTTCATATTGATATTGATACGGCGACGATCTCCAAGAATGTACAGGTGGATGTGCCGATCGTGGCAGATGCGAAGGAAGCCATCACCAGGATGTTAGAGTATGTGATGGAGTGTGACACGAAGAAATGGCTTGACGAGGTGAGAGAGTGGCAATGTGAGCATCCGATGCAGATGAAGAAGAAACCGATCATGACCCCTCAGGATATCATTGATACCATCAATCGTGTCTTTGAGGAAGCATTTATCATCTCGGATGTGGGACAGCATCAGATGTTTACCGCACAGTTTATCGAACTGAATGAGAAGAAGCGTCTTCTGATGTCGGGAGGGCTTGGAACTATGGGATACGGGCTGCCGGGAGCCATAGGTGCGAAGATCGGGAATCCGGATGTGCCGGTCATCTCCATATCCGGCGACGGAGGAATGCAGATGAACAGCCAGGAATTGGCAACGGCTGTTTTGGAAGAGCTTCCCATTATCTGCTGCATTTTCAATAATAATAATCTGGGGATGGTTCGTCAGTGGCAGAAGTTGTTCTACGGCAAGCGTTATTCCATGACCTGCTTACGTTCAGGGGCGGCATGCAGGGGGAAATGCGGAGAAGTAGAATGTCCGACGTACACGCCTGATTTCATTAAGCTGGCAGAGAGCTATGGGGCGCAGGGGATACGGGTGACGAAGACAGAAGAGATCGAACTGGCATTTTGCGAGGCAATGAAGAGTACGAAGATACCTACAGTTATAGAATTCGAGATCGATCCTGAGGACCTGGTCTATCCGATGATCCAACCGGGCGGGACTCTGGAAGATATGATACTGGATTGTTAACGTTTGCTAAGAATGAAAGAAAAGGAGATAGAAGATATATGAACGGGAATGGTATGAAGAAGCGCTGGATCTCCCTGTATGTGGAAAATCAGGTGGGTGTCCTGTCGAAGATCTCCGGGCTTTTCTCCGGGAAGTCTTACAATCTGGACAGCCTTACGGTGGGAACTACAGAGGATCCGACGATTTCCAGGATGACGATTGCTACCGTCAGTGACGACGAGACCTTTGAGCAGATCAAGAAGCAGCTGAACCGCCTGGTCGAGGTCATCAAGGTCATTGACTTCACAGATGTATTCGTGCGTATGAAGGAGATCTTGTATGTGAAGGTGCGCAAGTGTACGCCGGAAGATAAGGTGGAGCTGTTCCAGATCGCGGAGACCTTCAAGGCGAAGGTGATCGATTACGGCAAGGACAGCCTGCTGCTTGAATTCGTGCAGACTGCGACGAAGAACGACGCCGTCATTAAGCTGATGAAGGAAGAGTTCAAGAGCATCGAGGTCGTGAGGGGCGGAAGTGTTGGGATCGAGTCTATAAGTATGATGGAACGGTAGAAAAACAGAGCGCACTCTTGAATTTTGAAATGGGTAGGATTATAATAGGTTCAGACAAGAATTAGAGAAAAGAACGGAGGACTAAAAAGATGGAGAAGAAGAATATTGATTGGTCTAACCTTGGGTTTGGTTACATACAGACAGATAAGAGATACGTTTCCAACTATAAGGACGGAGCGTGGGATGAAGGCGAGATGACCTCCGATGCGAATGTGGTGATCAATGAGTGTGCGTGCGTGCTTCAGTATGCACAGACCTGTTTTGAGGGATTGAAGGCATATACGACGGAGGACGGGCGTATCGTTATGTTCCGGCCGGACCTGAATGCGGAGAGAATGGCGGATACGGCTAAGAGACTGGAGATGGCGGTATTTCCCACGGAGAGATTCGTCGATGCCGTTCATAAGACGGTTGAGGCCAATGCAGCCTATGTTCCGCCCTACGGCTGTGGTGCGACATTGTATGTCCGTCCGTATCTGTTCGGTTCCAATGCTGTAATAGGGGTAAAGCCGGCGGACGAGTACCAGTTCCGCGTATTTACCACACCGGTGGGACCGTATTTTAAGGGCGGTGCGAAGCCGATCACCATCCGCGTGTGTGATTTTGACCGTGCGGCTCCTCACGGAACCGGACATGTGAAGGCCGGCCTTAACTATGCCATGAGCCTTCATGCCATTGTAGATGCGCATAACCAGGGATATGACGAGAATATGTATCTGGACGCGGCTACCAGAAGCAAGGTAGAAGAGACGGGCGGCGCGAACTTTATCTTTGTTACGAAGGATAATAAGATCGTAACGCCGAAGTCTCCTACAATCCTGCCGTCTATCACAAGGCGTTCCCTGATGTATGTGGCGGAGAAGTATCTGGGGCTTGAAGTGGAAGAAAGAGAAGTGCCGTTCGAGGAGGTACAGGAATTCGCAGAATGCGGACTCTGCGGAACGGCGGCGGTCATCTCCCCGGTGGGCAAGGTGGTCGACCATGGGAAGGAGATCTGTTTCCCAAGCGGAATGGATGCTATGGGGCCGGTGACGAAGAAGCTGTATGATACGCTGACCGGGATCCAGATGGGACAGATCGAGGCGCCGGAAGGGTGGATTCATGTAGTGTGCTAGAGTGCGGGTATATGGGGAAGGTATTTAATGTCAGTGCTGATTGCAAGCCAAAGCAGCACTATATGGTGAATATTGATGAGAGGCTTGCGCAGATAAAAGATATGGTGGAGTGCGGGCTGTATTTTACAATAAACCGGGCCCGCCAGTATGGAAAGACAACGACTTTACATGCGTTAGAAGGCCTTTTGAAAAGCGAATATATGGTGATCAGCCTGGATTTTCAAATGCTGAGCGCGGAGACATTTAAAACAGAGAGAGATTTTATCGAAGGGTTCTCAGCGGAGATTCTGGACAGAACTGCCGATATTACGGATATCCCGGAAGAAATATTGACAGAACTTGAAGGAATAGCGGACGGAAGCCGTCATTATGACAAGCTGTCTGCTTTGTTCCGCTGTCTGAGCAAGTGGTGCCGCCTCTCTCCCAAAAAAGCGGTACTGATCATCGATGAGGTAGACAGCGCATCGAATTATCCGATATTTCTTGATTTTCTAGCACAGCTTAGGGGGTATTATATTGCACGAGATCAGAAGTCTACGTTTCATTCGGTCATTCTTGCAGGTGTGTATGATATCAAAAATCTGAAGAATAAGTTTGTAGATGAACATAGGATGAACAGCCCGTGGAATATTGCCGCTGATTTTGATATTGATATGAGTCTTTCAGAAGCAGGGATCGCCGGAATGTTAGAAGATTATGAGCGGGATCATCATACCGGAATGAGGATAGAGGAACTCGCAGGATTGCTGCATGCATATACTGGCGGTTATCCGTTTCTTGTGTCCAGAATTTGTAAGCTGATAGACGAAAAGATTGCAGGGAGCATAGAATTCCCTGACAGAAAAGCGGCATGGACAAAAGGAGGGTTTCTTGCGGCTGTCAGGCTTCTGTTAACAGAGGAAAATACTTTGTTTGAGTCGCTGGATAATAAGCTGATCGATTATCCTGAGCTGAAGCAGTTATTGGAAGAATTGCTGCTAGACGGCCGGAGTGTAGAATATGTACCGGGAGATATGGGAGTACGCGTGGCATCAATGTTTGGTTTTGTGACAATAGAGAATCAGACAGTGCGTGTGGCTAACCGGATCTTTGAGACGAGGCTTTATAATGGATTTCTGGCCGAACGGTCCCGTCATAATAAGCTTGCGCAGAATGCCGTGATGGAGAAGAATCAATTTATTGTCAGCGGTCAGTTGGATATGGAGTTAGTAATCCGCAAATTTGTTGAGTATTACAGTGACATTTTTGGAACACATAATGAGAGATTTTTGGAAGATCATGGACGGAGTCTTTTTCTATTATACTTGAAACCAATTATTAATGGAAAAGGTAATTATTATGTCGAGTCCAGAACCCGGACAAACCGGCGGACAGATGTCGTGGTTGATTACTGCGGGCGTCAGTATATTATAGAGTTGAAGATTTGGCGGGGGAATGAATACAATAAAAGCGGAGAAAATCAGCTTGCAGATTATCTGGAATCATACCATGCAAAACAAGGGTATCTTATCAGTTTTAATTTCCAAGCGCAAGGTTAAATCCACCGCCTTTTAGGCGGTCAAGCTTTAGCGGCATTTCCTTTCAGTAGCAATTGTGATAAAATACAGCAATAGGAGGTGCTGTAGAAATGGCAGAATATAGGAGCAGTAGTCATACCATATATGATATTAAGTATCATTTTGTGTGGATAACGAAGTATAGATATAAGATACTAAGAAAAAATGTAGCCTTTAGGCTACGGGAACTGCTGCAGCAAGGATGTGATGCACGGAACATAAAGATACTGAAAGGCAGTATAGGAGTGGATCATGTGCATATGCTGCTTTCGTGTCCAACCAATCTGGCGCCAAGTCAGATCATGCAATATCTGAAAGGAAGGTCGTCAAAGTTGTTACAGGATGAGTTCCCGGAGTTGAGAAAGAGATATTGGGGACAGCATATGTGGGGAAGAGGATATTTCTGCGGGACAGTAGGAGAAGTAGATGAAGAGACGATAAGAAACTATATCGAAAATCAGGGAAAAGAAGAAGATAATTTCAAAATCGAGGAACAATAGCTACTTAGAGTAGAGCTTTTAGGCGACTTTAGTCGCAAATGAAACAGGCTTTAGCCTGCAAGCGACTTTCAGGCGCAAAAAGTGGTCTTTAGACCACAACAACCCACCGTCTTCAGACGGTGGTAGTTGAGTGTAACAGGACCATGTATACCTAGAAAACATTATATGGCAGATCTTACAGGATGTGTCGGGCAGATACATGCAATGGTGGATGCCGGGGCGTATTTTACCATAAACCGTGCGCGTCAATATGGGAAGACAACTACCCTGACGGCGTTGGAAAAGGAACTGGTCGAAGAATACCTTGTGATAAGTCTTGATTTTCAAGATCTGGGGAGTGCTTCCTTCCAGGATGAGAATACATTTTCCTTGGCGTTTCTTGAATTATTTGTCCAGGAAATAGAACGGCATCAGGCAAAGAGAATGCCGGGTATGGCTGTACTTATTGAAAAGATGCAGGACACAGCGGCAGGTCAGGATTTTAATCTTATGACGTTATTCAGATATCTGAGTAACATCTGTGACTGCAGTCTTAAACCAGTGGTTCTGATGATCGATGAAGTGGACAGTGCATCGAACAATCAGGTGTTTATTGATTTTCTGGCACAACTGCGCAGTTATTATTTGAAGAGGGATACGAAAGGAGTGAATACTTTTCAGTCCGTTATTCTTGCAGGGGTATATGATATCAAGAACTTAAAAAGAAAGATCCGCACAGAAACAGGCCATCAGACAAACAGTCCGTGGAATATACGCGAAGGCAACGAGTCAAACGAATGCTTGCATTCATTTGACGACTGCCCGCGTGATCATAGAATGCTTGCATTCTATGATATTGCGGCAGATTTTGCGGTAGATATGAGTTTATCCAAGGATGGAATCAAAGGGATGCTTGATGAGTATGAGACAGACCATCATACTGGTATGAATATTTCAGGAATGGCGGAGCATCTGTATGATTATACATCCGGATATCCGTATCTTGTGTCCCGGTTGTGCAAGATGATAGATGAAAAAGGCACCTGGACAAAAGAAGGACTTCTTACAGCTGTACGTGTATTATTGACGGAAAACAATATGTTATTTGAATCGTTGATCGGCAAGCTGACCGATTATCCGGAATTGGAACAGATGTTGAAAGAATTGCTTTTCTTTGGGAAGCCTATCACATATAATCCGACGAATCAGGTAATCGGCCTTGCAGTAATGTTTGGATTTGTGAAAAATGCAGATGGGAAAGTAATACCGGCGAATCGCATTTTTGATACATTGCTGTATAATCATTTCCTCTCCCTGGATGAGCTTGGGTCGTTGGAGATGTATAAAGCATCTTTGCTGGATAAGAATCTGTTTGTCCGAGACGGACATTTGGATATGAGGAGAATTCTGGAGAAGTTTGTGATGCATTTTCATGATCTGTATGGAAATAAGAAGGAAGAGTTTCTGGAGGAAGAGGGACGGCGGTACTTCCTTCTTTATCTGCGCCCGATCATTAATGGAACAGGGAATTACTATATAGAAGCCCGGACCCGGAGTCTGGGAAGGACAGATATTATTGTTGATTATTTGGGAGAGCAATTTGTGATCGAGACTAAAATCTGGAGAGGTAATGAGTATAACCTGCGTGGAGAAAGCCAGTTGGCAGAGTATTTGGCGGATTATGGGCTGCACACAGGTTATATGCTCAGCTTTAATTTTAATCAGAGAAAACAGATCGGCATCCGGGAAATTGTGGTTAATGGGAAACGTCTGATAGAGGCAGTGGTGTAAAGCTAGTTGATATCTGCATTTCTTTCCATTCTCCCGGCTTCAGATTCTCATCTAATACAATATCATCGATAGCAATGCGCTTCAGGGCGATCACGCAGCAATGGACAGCCTTCATCATCCGGCGGATCTGCCGCTTCCGTCCTTCGGTGATGATGATGGTTCCGCTGGTGACCGGATGGCCGGGTAGATTCCTGCCGAAGGATGAACGAATCTCTGGGTGAAGCGACGGCAGTGTCTCAGATAACACCGAGCGGCCTGAGACCGTGATCGTACAGGGCAGCGTCGGGGTGTCAGAGCCGCGCAGCAGAATACCATTTTGAAGCTTTTGAAGCTTCTCGCTGTTCAAATCACCTAATACGGTGAATTCATAAGTCTTTTTCTTCTGATAATCAGGATGGGTCATCATCTGATTCCATTTTCCGTCGTCTGTGATGACGAGAAGCCCTTCTGTCTCGCGGTCTAAGCGTCCGACGGGGGAGAGGCGGTTATTCTTAAGCTCCTGAAAATAATCCATTACTGCAGGAAAACGGGTGTCTCGGCGGGCGGTAACGCAGCCGAAGGGTTTGTTGAACATGTAATAGCGGTACATAAGAATCTCCTGACGGTATTTTCGGCAAATGGGTCCGATGTAATTTGAATTATTATATGTGAAGAAGAAAACCTTGTCAAGTAATTGACGGTATTGAATCAAAGTACAGATGTGATTATAATAAATTAGGATATAAATAAATATTAAGGAAGCAGGGCAGAAGAACATGTGTCTAAAGAAGCGGATACTAATAGCGGATGACGAGCCGGGGATCATCCAGCTATTAAAGGATTATTTTGAGATACAGGATTATCAGGTAATAGAAGCGAGAAACGGACTGGAGGTATTAGGACAGCTTAACCGGGAACCGGACATCATACTTTTGGATGTCAATATGCCGATGCTCGACGGTTTTGAGGTATGTGAGCGGATCCGCGCCCATGTGTCGTGTCCGATCTTGTTCCTGTCTGCGAAGATCGAGGAGGCAGACAGGATCAAGGGGTTGATGCTGGGCGGGGACGACTATATCTTGAAGCCGTTCAGTATAGAAGAACTGGGAGTGAGGGTGGAGGCGCATCTGCGAAGGGAGGAACGTAAGAAGACCGACCGCGCGGTGAAGATCTTTGACCGGCTGGCGATCCATTACAGTGACCGCTGTGTATACTACGAAGAACAGGCGATTAATCTGACGAAGACAGAATACGGAATTGTGGAGACGCTGTCCTTGAATTCCGGTCAGGTATTCAGCAAGGACCAGTTATATGAGAAGGTCCGGGGATTTGACGGGTGCGCTGACAGCAGTATTGTCATGGAGCATATACGGAGAATACGGAGCAAGATAGGGAAATACACGGATCATACATTTATAGAGACCGTGTGGGGAGTGGGTTACCGATGGATTGGTTAGAGGAGAAGCTCGAAAAATTGCAGAGATATATCCGCAACCTTTCTTTCCGAAAGGCAATGATCGCATATATTCTGGTACTGGCGGCAGTCGTGTTCGGGCTGTCTTATCTGACGATAATCGTCTGCTGGCAGTGGGAGATTATGGAATGGATGCGCTATGAGCAGGAAGATTTGGTGCATATAATCTATCAGAAAGGCCCTCTGTGGAGATTTGAATATCATTTTGCGGATGGGACGGATCAGCAAAAGCTGGTGTTACTGGATACCTTGCGGGTGTGGTGTCCATATATCTATGCATTTGCGGGAATGATCGTGACGATCTGCATCTTCTATAAAAAACGGCTGGCAAGGCCGCTCTTGCTTCTGGCGGACAGTGTGGAGAGGATTCGGGGCAATGATCTTGACTTTCGGGTAAGCTATGAGAGTGAGGATGAGTTGGGCAGTCTTTGCGACTCGGTGGAGGCTATGCGGTTAGAGCTGGTACAGGGGAAGGAAGAGATGTGGAGGCTTGTGGAACGGCAGAAGGAGCTGAATGCCGCATTTGCCCATGATCTCCGTACTCCGCTCACGGTGCTTCGGGGGTATACGGACTTCCTTGCGCGTTATATCCCCGAGGGAAAGATCAGTGAGGAGAAGATGCAAGATACACTGGCGCTGATGTCCGGCCATCTGAAACGTCTGGAGAATTACAGCCGTACCATGAAGGGAATCCGAAGTATCGAGGAAGTTCCGTTTTCACCAAGACAGACGGAGCTTGGGAGTATCCATAAGAGGATCGATGAAGTGGTCTTTGCGCTGAATCATGCAGGCGATATTAGGATATGTTATCAAAGATACGGCGCAGAAGATGCAGTTAAGGTGGAGGCAGACGATAATATCATCATGGAAGTCCTGGAGAATCTGCTCTCGAATGCCATTCGTTATGCCCAGGGAGAGATCGAGGTTGCATCGGATTACGATGAGGGGAAAAGGGAATTCTTATTGACTGTCCGTGACGACGGGGCGGGATTTTCAGATGAGCAGCTAAAGATGGCGCTGCAGCCGTATCATAAGGAATATGAGGGCGGGGAGGCGGACGAGCATTTTGGGATCGGGCTTCATATCTGCCGGGAATTCTGCCGGAAACACGGCGGGACATTGAATGTTGCGAACAGTATACGGGGAGGGGCAGTGGTGACGGCATCATTTACCTGTAGGGTGTAAGACTTTTTTTGGGAGTGTTGCAAAATAGATGAGTAATCATCTATGGAGCAGCGCTCCATTTTTTGCCTAAAAACAGAAAAGCAGGCTCCAAGGAACCTGCTATCCGTGGTATAATAAGATATGACCAATAAATTAATATACCATAAAAATTATACCGAACTTGGCGAAACTTATCAACGGGTTTTACCATTAAGTTTTGGAAGGGTTGGTTCCTGATGATGCTTCTGTCTGACTGCTGAGCCATGAATTGGAGGATTTAAACTACAGCTTGCTGTATCAGGCTTACTCTGCCAAAGGCAGAAATCCGGCAGTAGACCCAAAGACCATGTTCAAGATCCTGACCTACGCTTATTCACAAAACATCTACTCTTCAAGAAAAATTGAAACAGCCTGCCGCAGAGATATTAACTTCATGTGGCTGCTGACTGGTCAGAAGGCACCGGATCACAGTACAATTGCAAGGTTTCGTACTGGATTTTTGGCGGAAGCATGTGAAGATTTGTTTAATCAAATGGTACGCCGTTTGTCTGAAATGAATGAGATTTCCAAAGAAACTGTTTTTATTGATGGTACGAAGCCGGAATCCTGTGCCAATAAATATACTTTTGTTTGGAAAAAGTCTGTAGGCAAATATTGTGTTTGGGATATAACATCAATAAGCTGCATGCTAAAATACAGAATGAGCGGACAGGAAATTATCTATTCGAAGTAAAAACAGTGTAAAAAAAGACAAAATAATAGAAGCTGTGTTAAAGTGCGTCAAAAAAGCGAGGGAGTCTCGCGTTTATAACTGCCTATTCAGTTATTTTGCAACACTCCCATGTATTATTCCCCGGTTATTGCTTTCCGGCGATATTCCGAAGGCGTTGCGCCTGTTGCCTTCTGAAAGACCTTTGAAAAATGGCGGGGACTGTTATATCCTACCAATTCAGCCACCTCGTTTACCGAAAGTCCGGGACGGGTAAGCAGAAGCTCTTTCCCGTGATAGATGCGGAGTTTTGTAAGATAATCAATAAAACGGATTCCTGCTTTTTGATGGAAAAGCTTACTAAGGTAATTGGGAGTAATTCCATAAACAGACGCCAGTGTATTGATTCCGATATCCTCCATATAGTGCTCTGCCAGATAAAGTTTGACTTTCTCCGCAATATGGGTGCCGTTATCCGGAAGCTTTGGATTGTGCAGAATTATCTTACTTTGAGATAATATTTGAAACAGACCGGAAAAATCACGTATTGTTGTAGTAATGTAAAAGTAATGGCGGAGATATTTTTCTACACCTTCCCAGTCGACAATGGAAATGAGTGGGCGCAAAGTAGTTTCCGGAACCAAATTCTCAAGTGTTTTTTGATAGACAGTCCTTTCTTTTTCCTGATAAGCAAGCTGCAGGACTTCAATTGTTTTGGCCAGCCCAAGCAAGTGTTGAAAAGAATCCTGTATCGCAAGAGCTTTTTCATCGATTATCCCGCCATATCCCAGAAAGATCCGAAGAGAAAACTGCTCTGTAAACATGATAATGTGTTGAAAGAGCTGCTCCATGGAAGAGGATTGTGCGTAAAAGATGGTTACTGTGATGCCAAAATCCAAAGAGATTCTTTCAAAAGACCGTTTGATGAGGTTGGTTTTAAAAGGGCTTTTAAGAATCAGACACAGACCGCCTTCAGGAAGTGAAAACAGGGAATAATGGTGTCCCTGCAATATCAAAGGTGATACTTCCTTCTGTATCTTTTTATAGAGTTCTTTATAAAACTGGCGCTGCCCCTTTTCCTCGTTATAGTCTGCATAAAAAAGATAGGCGGACAGATGGCCATAGGTCTCCGTTTCTAATTCAGAAAGTAAATAATAGGTATTGAACTGTGCCATGATTTCATAGAAAAAGCTCTGGTTGGCATCCAGAAGTTTGCGTTCTTTTTCCGCGTTGGCCTGAAGAAGTACATTCTGAATGTCCTCCAGAGAAGGGGGTTTCAGCAGATAATTACGTACTCCCAGCTGAATTGCTTTCTGAGCATAGGAAAAATCGGAGTATCCGCTGAGGATGATAAAATAGATATCTGGTTGGCTGGCAGTCAATTGCTCCACAGCATTCAGGCCGTCCAATAGAGGCATGCGGATATCCACAAAGACCACATCTGGCCGCTCTTCTGTTACCAGCCGGATCAACTCTTTGCCATTGCGCGCTTCCAAATATTGATGGATATCAGGGTAGAGTTCTTCACACATACTGAGGAAGCTTAAGCGAACCATTCGTTCATCATCGGCAATTAAGATTTTCATATCAGTATTCTCCTTCTTTCGGCAGTGTGTTGGAATCTAAGAGACGGATGACGATATAATTTCCGGTATATCCGCCAATCGCACTATGGATCTCAAAAAAACTTTCCGATTCAAAAAGCTGTAGGCGTTCGGTAATATTCAAAAGACCTACGCTATTATTAAGTTTCAATTTCTTTTTGTCAAAGCCGCATCCATTATCCATCACGGCCAGGAAGATACAGTCACCAATGCCTGGCAGATGAATAAGGGAGGCGTTGACTTCTACTTTTGCAAGACATTCACTTCCCTCTAGTCCGTGGATGATAGAATTTTCTACCAGTGGTTGGATGAGCAGTCGGGGAATTTTGAAACTGCGGGTTCGCTCATCTAAGGAAAGAGAGAAGGACAGCCGGTCTTCAAAACGTATTTTCTGCAAGAAAAGATAATGCTTCAGGAAGGTAAATTCGTCTTCCAGTGTCGTCTCTGCTGAATTAGAGCAGGTATAGTGGAAAATACGGGTCAACTGGATGATAGAATCTTCCAGGAGTTTCTTTTCCCCGATTCGGTTAAGAGCCACAAAATTATTCAGCGTATTGTAAAGAAAATGTGGATTAATCTGGGCCTGCAGCGCCTGAAATTGAGCGTTTTTTTGGCTGATGACCGCCATATACTCTTTTTTGATATGCTCATCCAGGCTTTCAATCATGTGGTTAAGTTGTATTGTAATCTGTTCAAACTCATGATTCATAGGGAGTGATGTGTCTGCGCGTGCCAGTAGGTTGCCTTGTTTTGCTTTGTGCATGGTAGAAAGAATATTCTGCAGTGGTTTGGTAAATTGTGCAGAGATTCTTCGATAATTCCATACAGAGATTAAAAAAAGCCCAAGAGACAGCAGAAGAGATACTCCTAAAGCATTAATAATCGGTTTGTAAAATTCCCAATAAGAGACCGAGTACAATAACTGCCATCCAGATTTTGCCAACGTATAATTGCATACGATACCGGCTTGGGAACGATTTTTTTGATAGGCATCAAGAACTTTCTTCCCTTCTGAGGGATTGGTAGAATAGATAAATTCTCCATCCTTTGCTGCAAGCGTGATGCTGGTTGCATCGGATAGGGTAAGCTCGGCAAACAATTCTTCGAAAAAATCGATAGAGGAATCCACTTTCAGTATGCCGGTGGTTTGACGGGAGTCAAAATCGTGTATAGGCTTTATCAGGGAAATGACAGAAAGCTCTTCCTGTTTTTGATAATACGAGACCGTATGGGGCGGACAGTAGGTCGTATACTTATAGGAATAAGGAAGAGTGGGCAGCCATCTATCTATGGAAACGTCACTGGAAACACATTCATTGATGCGGCAGAGCTTTCGCTGATAAACATAGCAGGTATCCGAATCTTCGGAAAGCGGAATATAAACAAAACCCAGGATGGAAGGAGAGGTTAGCGCAGTCAAGCGTGTGGAAACAGCTTCATATTGAGTGACGATCTGATTCCAGGTACTCAATGAATAATCTGGATTCCCTTTTTTCTGTGCGTAAGTATATAGATCGGTCATGTCGTCATATTGATATGGGCTTAAAGTCAGACGTTCCAGCTCGCTGAGATGAGATTCGATGTTGTTGCCTAAGGAAGAAAGTACATTGTCGTATTTTTGTCTATTGTCATCTGAAAGACGTACCGAATAGAGAACGATATTTAAGCTGGTATTCAAAATGAGAGGCACAACCGCACAGATTAAAAATAGAAGCAAAACATTGGCTTGGAAGGTCATTCGCGTATGTTGTATTTTCATAGTAGTATCTTCCTCCTAATAGATATTTCTTATCATATCAGGTTTTAATATAATTACAAGTTTGGAACAATAGAAAATACAATTTTGTGAAAAGCAACTAAAAGTGGGGAGGGTAATTCTATAAAATCTACAAACACTGTGTAGAATAAAGTACTTTTAGTATAGAAAATCAACATTTTGTATAGGGAAATTTCTTGCTATAATTAATGTATTGAAAGGGCCCAATAAAAAAAGGAGAAATTAAGTATGAAACAGAAAAAAGTTTTAGCGTTGCTGCTCGCCGCAGCGATGACAGTGGGAATATTGAACGGATGTTCAAAAAGGCCGGAAGGAAGTAACACGACAGACTCAAAGACGGAAGAGTCAGGGGAGACAAAGGACGATTCCGAAGCAGCCGAGAGCACCGGCGTGACACTTGAGTTTCAGCATAATATGACTGGTGTGATTACCGACGCTATTGAAGATGCATGTAAAGACTTTACAAAGGAAACCGGAATTGGGGTGGAGGTATCGGCGCCTGGTACTTATGGAGAAATGATAAAAGCGCGTATGGCGTCCAACGATATGCCGGACGTGTTCTCTACACATGGTTGGTCTACCTCTCTTTACGTAGAATATTTGGAACCGATCAATGATCAGCCGTTTGCAGATAAGATTGTAGATTCTATCCGAGATATGCTTACGGATGCAGATGGAAATATGTATGTTCTTCCGGCTGACGCAGACCTGAGCGGTATGACCTTTAACAAAACTGTCCTAGAGGATGCAGGCGTAAAGGTAGAAGAACTCAAAACCTGGGATGATTTTACAGAGGCATGTAAGAAAGTAAAAGACAGCGGTAAGACGCCGATTCATGTAGGCGGAAAAGATTCTTGGACGATTGGAACTATGCTGGATCTCATTGCGCCAACGTTTTTGACTAACAATGAAGAGACAAGCGAAGCGGAAGCGCTTTTGGATGGAAGTTTTGACTGGAATAAATGGGAGCCAATCAGTGAGATGGTAAAAGATTGGTATGAGAGTGGTTATTTCAATGTGGACTGCCTGACTGCAGATTATATTACAAGCTGTAAAGCACTGGCGCAGGACGAGGCGGCGTTTACGTTTTACACAGGGAAGGCGGTAGCCGAGGCACAGCAGACCAATCCGGAAGCGGATTTGGGAATCATGCCGATTCCGGCGGCCGACGAAAACAGTGAGCCTTGTCTGATTGGCGGGGAAGATCTGGCTGTAGGCGTATGGAAAGACAGTCCTCACAAGGATGAGGCAATGCAGCTTTTGAATTATTTGGCAAGGCCGGAGGTATGTTCCAAATTGGCTACTGCCTGTGGTATGCCGGCTGGTCTTACGGATGTAGAAAGCGAGACGGGTATCCTGAAGCCATACTATGAGAAGTATATGAGCGAGGGTGTATACACCATTCCATATTTTGACCGTGTATATCTGCCAAGCGGCCTGTACGATGTTATGTGTACGACTGGAACCAGTATTCTGGCAGGTGAAAAGAATGCTGTAAAGGATTCCATTGCTGATATGAAACAGGCATATGAAGAAAAGTTAGCGCAACATTGATAGAGACAAGGGAGTGCTGAGTTACGCAGCGCTCCTTTTTTTAGAAAAGAGGAGGATAGACATGATTCGTCGAAAATGGATTACTAATATTTTTTATATTCCGGCAATTCTTTTGTTTTTATTTTTTGTCATTTATCCATTTATTGAAGGGATTCGGATTTCGTTTACCAACTGGAACGGATATTCCCAGCAGTATAAATACATAGGAATGGCAAACTATCTGAAGATGTTTCAGGATGAAAATATTTTGACTGCTTTGAAAAATACGCTGATCTATGGTGTGGGAAGTACGATTATACAGAATGTTTTGGGATTGTCTTATGCAATCTTGTTGAATACGAAGATGAAAGGCAGAACACTGATTCGTACCGTTGTGTATGCACCGGTTATGATTTCCGGTCTTGTTATGGGTTATATCATGTATTTTTTGGTACAGTATGACGGGGGTGCATTGAATGACATTCTGACTGCTTTGGGAGTCGCGCCGATAGACTGGTTAAGTGACGGAAATAGGGCCGTGATTATTATGACCTTAATCAATAGTATTCAGTATGTTGGTATATCCATGGTTATATATCTGGCAGGGCTTCAAAATATTTCTTCTCAGTATTATGAGGCGGCTGCAATAGACGGCGTAAGCGGTTGGCAGCAGTTCCGTTATATTACGGTACCCCTGTTGATTCCGGCTATCTCTTCTTCCGTGACGTTGAACCTGATCGGCGGATTGAAATTGTTCGATGTTATTCAGGCGTTGACCAAAGGCGGCCCGGGCTATGCGTCCCATTCTTTGTCTACCTTGGTAGCAAACCAGTATTTCCAGGCGACCAATGCGGGCTACTCTGCAACCATTGGACTTTTCTCCTTTGTGTTGATTATGATTTTGAGTAACATTGTTACCACATATTTCAATAAGAAGGAGGTATACATGTAATGAAAAAGAAAAATTGGTGGCTTTATTTGCTTGGCCTTGTGATTATCGTGGTACATTTTATTCCCATCTATATCTTGTTAGGGGTTGCGGCAAAATCGTCTATGGATATCACTTCTAAGTGGATATTGCCCGGCTATGTGGAATGGAATAATTTTAAAGAGGCGTTAAATGGCGGTAATATGCTGCTGGCTCTAAAAAATACGGCAATTATTACGGTATTTTCCGTTTTTTTTGTTACGGTGATCGGGGCGTTTTCTGCCTATCCTTTGGCGCGGAACCGTTCCCGTTTAAATACGGTGGTGAAGAGCTTTATTCTAGGTATTATGATGATACCAGGGTTGAGCGTTCTGGTTCCTTTGTACAGTACGATGGTAAAGATTCACGGAATTTCTACCTATTGGGGTATCATTGTAGTTTTGGTAACCTTCAACCTGCCCATGAGTATCTTTTTGTTTTCGAACTTTATTGCAGGGATTCCGGTAGCTCTGGAAGAAGCGGCGTTTATTGATGGATGTAATCCGATTCAGACATTTTTTAAGATTATATTGCCGCAGTTAAAGCCGGTTGTAGCTAGTGTAGTGATTTTAACTGGAGTGGGCTGCTGGAATGATTATCAGTTTTCGCTGTATTTCCTGCAATCACCCCAATATAGGACCATCCCTCTTGCGGTAGCCAGTTATTTTTCCCAAACGGCAAATAACATGAATGCGGCGGCGGCTTCTGCTTTGCTTGGAGTACTCCCGGTATTGCTGCTGTTTATTTTCCTGCAGAAGTACTTCATCAAAGGAATGGTAGATAGTGCGATAAAATAGTGGAGGAGAGATAATGGTAAATGTAAAACAGGAATGGAAAGTAACCGGTAGTTTTCCAATGGAATACCAGGTTCATACCATTTGGACAGACGGGAGGAAACAGTGCCATAAGCTTTGTCTTAGGTATGATGTCAGTACCCAGAAGGAAGAACGAAAGCTCCGGCTTGTGAGGAATTTTCCGATGTTGGATATCAGCGGACGGTGGTATCCTACCTGCGGTTTTGACCGGTCGATAAAAGCGGATTGGTCTGAGGGCGTTCATTCTATGACTGCAATCTCAGCACCGGTCATGTGTTTCTATAATGCGGCGTCTCAAAATCGGCATACAATCGCTTTATCCGAGATAAAGCAGGAGCTTATCATGCAGTATGGAATACATGAAGAAGATGGGACTATGATGTGCCAAGTTGAGATGACGCTTCCCAAGGGTATGTTTCCTGAAGGCTATGAACTGCTGATTTGGGAGTCTGAGAAGGAGGAGCCTTATTGGTGCACATTGAATGAGGTGCGTGCGTGGTGGGAGAAAGAACTAACCATTGAGCCGATGAGTGTTCCGGATGTGGCAAGACTTCCTATGTATTCCTTTTGGTATTCCCAGCATCAGAATGTAACGGCAGAGAGTGTGGAGGCAGAGAGCAAGCGAGCGGCAAGCCTGGGATTTTCCAGCGTAATCGTGGACGACGGTTGGCAGACAGAGGATAACCAAAGAGGTTATGCCTTTTGCGGAGATTGGGAACCCTCTAAGGTAAAATTCCCAGATTTCCCGGGTCATGTAAAGCGAGTGCAGGAAATGGGACTTAAGTATATCGTGTGGTTTTCGGTTCCGTATATCGGAAAGAAGTCTCGTATCTGGGAAAGCTTTCAGGACAAGCTGCTGTGCTATGATGGATTTCAACAAGCAGGAGTTCTGGATCTTCGGTATCCGGAGGTACGGGAATATCTAAAAAGGATTTATAAAAGAGCGGTCAATGAGTGGAAGATAGACGGTTTAAAGCTGGATTTTATTGATGAATTTTACCTGCGCAAAGACAGCCCGTTTTTTGAGGAAGGCATGGATTGCGCCGATATACAAGAGGCGCTCAATCGCTTACTGACTGAGACAATGACTGAGCTTACAGCAATTCGTCCTGATTGTATGATTGAGTTTCGGCAAAGATACATAGGCCCTCAGATTCGGAAGTATGGTAATCTTCTGAGGGTCAGCGATTGTCCGGGAGCTGGAATCAGTAATCGGATCGGTACGGTGGATCTTCGCTTGCTGTCAGGGGAAACGGCGGTTCATTCGGATATGCTGATGTGGCACAAAGAAGAGAGGGCGGAGGAAGCAGCTTTGCAGATTGAAAGCTCTTTATTTTCTACAGTACAGATTTCGGTAGATTTAAGTACATTAACAGAACGGATGCGCAAGCTTTTGATTTACTGGATAACATTTATGAAAGAAAAAGCAAAGCTTTTGCAGGAGTCGCAGCTTCAGCCGGCAGAGCCGGAAAATCTGTATCCGGAGGTTGCTGCTGATAACGAAGGTGAACGGCTTCTGGTACACTATAGCGGCAAAAGAGCGGTTGATTTGCGGCAGATGCCAAAGCAGATGACCTATATCCATGGAACAAAAGCAGAGGAGGTTATTTTCCGGATGCCTAAAGGCGCATCGCTTCATTACCAAATGTTGGATTGTGTGGGAGACCTCCAAGAAAAAGGAGTCTGGAAAAAAGAAGGTTTTGAAACGCTGTCTGTTCCCACTGGCGGCATAGTGGAATTATGGTGTGACAGATAGATAACGTTATACGTTAGTTTTCCGCCATTATTTTTGGGAGTGTTGCAAAATAACTGATTAGGCAGTTATAAACGCGAGACTCCCTCGCTTTTGATAAAAAAGAGAAGATTTTCCACATTTATGGATATCTTCTCTTTTTTTGACGCACTTTAACACAGCTTCTATATATTTTGTTTTTTTTTACGCTGTTTTTATTTTAAATAGATAATTTCCTGTCCGCTCATTCTGTATTTTGGCATGCAGCTTATTGATGTTATATCCCAAACACAATATTTGCCTACAGACTTTTTGGTGTAAAAATTCAACTTATCCTTAGTGATTCTTAATTATTTGTAGAGAGAATATAGGGATTTACGTCTTATTATATCTGTATACCGAAAGAGGAGAAAGATATTATTTTTTATAGAAAGGATGAGGACGTATGTCTACTACAATCGAAATCAGGAATCTGAATCAATATTACGGCAGGAAGCAGGCGCTAAGGGATATCAACCTTACGATCGAGACCGGCATGTTCGGTCTCTTAGGGAGAAACGGAGCGGGAAAGACTACGCTTATGAAGGTGATCGCGACGCTTCTGCCCCGGTCAGAGGGGGAAGTGTCCGTGTGCGGGAGAAGCACGTTAAGGCCGCAGGAGGTTCGGAAGATCGTAGGATATCTTCCCCAGGACTTCTCCATGTACCCCAATATGACAGTGTATGAGGCTATGGATTATCTGGGCGTGCTGTCAGGATTAAGCAGGGCGAAGCGCCGCCAGCGAATCCCCAGGCTTCTCCAGCGGGTCAATCTCCAGGACGATAAGCGCAAGAAGGTGAAGGCCTTGTCCGGCGGAATGAAGAGAAGGCTCGGTATCGCACAGGCGATCCTTCATAATCCCAAGGTCTTGATCGTGGATGAGCCGACGGCAGGGCTTGACCCGGAGGAGAGGGTGCGTTTCCGCAATCTTCTGTGCGAGATCGCGGAGGAGAGGATCGTGATACTGTCAACTCATATAGTGGGGGATATCGAGGCGACCTGCGAGGATATCGCCGTCTTAGACGAGGGAAGTGTGATCTATCAGGGGACGGTGACGGATCTGATCGCTATGACGGAAGGGAAGGTGTATACCGCAGAGATCAGCAAGAGGGAGCTTGAAGCTCTGAAGAAGGATTATATCGTGACCAGTATGCTCACTCTGGGTAATAATGTGATGGCGCGTTTTCTGGCGGAAGAGAGGCCGTTTGCCTCGGCAAAGCTCTGTGAAGCGGGTGTGGAAGATGCATATATGTACCTGATGCACGCAGAAAGGGGGGAGCTCGGATGCTAGGGCAGTTATTTGCAAAGGAATGTAAGCAGACGGCAAAAAGCCTTATATACTGGCTGATCGTGCTGATCCTGATATTTGGTTTTACGACTCAGCTTGGCAATAATATGGAGATTGCAAAAGAGCCAAAGCCAGGACGGGCGAGCTATGGGTATCAGGCAAGCCATGACCCTGAGATTATTATGAGCCATACATTGGGGAAGCTGACGGAAGAATATTTCCGCGGGAACTATACGACTTATCCCATTGGCTTCTATAAGAATGTAACACTGGATAAGGAAGATGACCATAGGATCGGAGAGATCCTAAAGGAAGCGGCGGGAATCACCGGGAAAGAAGAGGCGGGCCGCGTGATGGAAGATTGGTATACGGCCCAGACAGAGTTAAAAGAGGCAGAGTCAGGCGGGACAGAAGCGGAAGATATGGGACCGAATGATGTGAATGCCGGGGATATGATGTATCGGGAGCCTTTGAAGATAGAGCCGGCGGCCGGCCTGACCTATGAACGTTTTGCCGAGCTGATGGATGAAGCGGATAAGATCCTGGGCGGGGGTTCGGAGTACGGTAAGGATGACCGTGAGATGAATGCCGAAGTTCCTAAGACTTATGAGGATGCAAAAAAGGAGTATAATACCCTGATAGAGAAGGACGGGCTGACCGGCGGCTATGCCAGGCTGTTCTGTGATTACATGGGGATCTTCTTGGGCATACTGCCTGTATTTCTTGCGGTGACACGGGGAATGCGAGACCGGCGCGCTGTGATGCAGGAATTGATCTATACCCGGAGATGTCCGTCTCTTACGGTTGTGGCAAGTCGTTATCTTGCGATGATCGTGATGCTTGTGCTTCCGGTGCTTGCGCTGTCTGTGTTTCCTCTGGCAAAATGCATGAATTATGCCAGGACAGCCGGAATTACCGTGGATATGCTGGCATTTGTCAAATATACCTTTGGATGGCTGATGCCGATGATCATGATTGCGGCGGCGCTTGGAATGTTCCTTACAGAGCTTACCGATACTGCTGCGGCAGTGCTGGTACAGGGGGCATGGTGGTTTGTCGCGATATTTGGCGGCGTGCAGACTCTAAGAGGTGGTATGTACGGCTGGAATCTGGTGCCAAGGCATAATACAGAATTTAACTGGCAGGGATATCATGATGGTTTTGCGCAGCTTGCTCTGAACAGGACGCTCTATGCGGCGGCGGCTCTTCTGCTGACCCTGCTGACGGCTTATATATATTCACAGAAAAGAAAAGGGAGGCTTCAGATTCGTGGAAAAATACTGGCAAATCGAAAAAGTAAATCTTAAACATCACATCCCCCTGCATGTTCTGATCTGCGTCCTTATGCTTCTGGTATCGCCTTTATTGATGGGAGTGGAGAATCTTCAGGCGCAGGATACGGCAAAAGTCCTGGAGATGTACGCGGCTTTGATAGGAATCATCCTTCTGACTCCGGTTTTTTTGCCGGAGCAGGACCGCGATATCCGAGACCTGGTTTATACCAAGTACGTGAACGGTTCGGCGGTGTATCTGGTGCGGATCCTTGGAAATATACTGCTTCTTGCGGCGATGCTCGGGCTGTATGTAGGGTTGCTTGTATATAACAAATGTGAATTCCCGGCGGGAAAATATTTCTGCGGAACGTTGACGGAGATGCTGTTTTTGGGAGGCCTGGGGCTGTTCTTCTATGGGCTGTGCGACAATCTGGTGATCGGATACATGGCGCCTGTCGTATATTATATAGCGGCGATGGGGGGCGGGGAGAAATATATGAAGATGTTCTATCCGTTTTCTATGGCAAGAGGGAATTACGGTGAGAAGGTGTGGCTGGCTGCAGGGGCGTTCGTGCTTATAACTGCGGGAGTGTGGCTTCGCTGCAGAAGACAGCGGATGCTTCTTAGGTAACCGTTAATATTGCGTTTACAATTGCTGATACGATAGAAGACCGTCTTGAAAATGCACATGAATCGTGATACTATTGAAAATAGTGATAGAGCCTGCCGGCAGTATCCGGCGGGCGACGATAGAAATGGAGATTATCAGTATGAGTAAAGTTACATTAGTGATCATGGCGGCTGGGATCGGGAGCAGATTCGGAGGCGGGATCAAGCAGTTAGAGCCGGTAGGGCCAAGCGGTGAGATCATCATGGATTATTCCATCTATGACGCCATGGAAGCAGGATTTAACAAGGTGGTATTTGTAATCCGCAAGGATCTTGAGAAGGATTTCAAAGAGGTGATCGGTAACCGGATCGAGAAGGTCGTAGACGTGGACTATGCATTTCAGGAATTGGAAGATATCCCTGAGCGATATCGCGGTAAGTTAGAAGGCAGGACGAAACCGTGGGGGACAGGCCAGGCGATTCTCTGCTGCAAGGAGATCGTGGACGGGCCGTTCCTGGTGATCAATGCGGATGATTATTATGGAAAAGAAGCATATCGGGAAGCGTATCAGGAGCTTATCAAGGCGCATACGGGCACGGAGATCAGCATGGTCGGATTCCGATTGAAGAATACGCTTAGCAAGAATGGAACCGTGACCAGAGGAGTGTGCAGGATAGATGAGAATTCCATGCTTGAGGAGATCGAAGAGACCTATGAGATTCAGGAACGGGACGGATATGCGGCGGCGCAGACGAACGGAGAAGAGATAAGGCTTGATCTCGATTCTCCGGTCTCCATGAATATGTGGGGGCTGCTGCCGGAATTCTTCGGGATATTGGAGACGGGCTTTGCCGATTTCCTGGATAAGATCGGGAAAGATGATGTCAAAGCAGAATACCTTCTTCCCAAGATCATCGGGCAGCTCCTTACGGAGAATAAGGTGCGGGTGAAGGTGTTAGAGTCCCGGGATCAGTGGTTTGGCGTTACTTATAAGGAAGATAAAGACACGGTGGTGCAGGCGGTCAGAGAGTTGATCGCGAAGGGAGTGTACCCGGAGAGATTGTTTTCTTAATAGAATGAGTTGACAGGCGGAGTATTTTTCTCCGCTTTTTTTATCTTCATAAATACTTCATAAACTTTTAAGAAAATCATATATTTTATAATTGCAAACTGTGAAACCTTCTTATATAATAAAAAATGTCGAAAAATGCAGAAGATTAGGAGAATACGTTGAATCATGGGAAGATTTGTATATTTTCTGAAAAAAATATTGTTTGTAATAGGAACGGTGTTATCTGTAATCCTTATGGTAGCGGCAGTTGTGATCTGTACCAGTATCCGGTGGATGTTTGATACCTGGAGTAATCTGACGATGGATGAGTTGGTGTACCATCTGACAGCGCCCTTGGAGGGAACTAACGGGGAGATGATCGCGGAATATTTAAGCGTGTGCGTTGCACCGGCTATTTTGATCATGCTGTTGGCGGTTATCCTGTTTGTCGCATGGCATAATAAGAGAAGAAGATATTTTGTGCTGATGGGCGGCGGGGTGGCTGTATCGCTGACTGTATCGGCAGTATCCGTCCACGGGGCGTGGGATAAGCTGGACGTGGGGAACTATGTGGCGGATCAGGGTACATATTCTACGTTTATTGATGATAACTATGTGGATCCGGCGGATGTGGCGCTTAAGTTCCCGGAGCAGAAGAGGAATCTGATCTATATTTTCCTTGAATCTATGGAGACGACCTATACGGACAAGGAATCCGGAGGGGCATTCGATCAGAATGTTATACCGGAGCTTACAAGGCTTGCGCAGGAGAATGAAGACTTCTCAGGCACGGATACTGCCATTAACGGCGGTTACGCTATGCCTGGAGCGACCTGGACAATCGCGGCGATGTTTTCCCAGACCTCGGGGATTCCTCTTAGCATTTCTATTGAAGATAACAGTATGGATACCCAGGATTCCTTTTTTGCCAGCGCGATCACGCTGGGAGATATCTTGCAGCAGGCAGGGTATTCGCAGTCTTTGCTGGTGGGTTCGGACGCTACGTTCGGCGGGAGAAGGCTGTATTTCACAGAGCATGGGAATTTTGATATCATAGATTATATGTATGCCAGGGATACTCAGAGGATCCCGGAGGATTACCGGGTATGGTGGGGTTACGAGGATCAGAAGTTGTTCGAGTTCGCAAAAGAGCGGGTGACGGAGCTTGCCGCCGATGCGCAGCCCTTCAACCTGACGATGCTGACGGTCGACACGCATTTTGAGGACGGATATCCATGCCAGATCTGCAGGAATACCTATGGCGACGATCTATACTCCAACGTAATGGCATGCTCCAGCCGCCAGGTAGACCGATTTATCAAATGGATCCAGCAGCAGGATTTCTATGAGAATACGACCATTGTACTGGTTGGAGATCATCCGACTATGGATTCGGATTTTTGCGAAGATATCGACGGGGAATATATACGCAGGGTATATACTTCCTATATCAATCCGGCAGCAGGGGTTGCGACAGATACGAAGAGGAATTATACTACTTTTGATTATTTCCCGACTACGTTGGCGTCCCTGGGGGTTGAGATCGAAGGAGAGAGGCTTGGGCTTGGAACGAATCTGTTCTCCAGTAAGCAGACTCTTACAGAACGGTTCGGGCTTGATTACCAGAAACGTCAGATCGGAAGAAAGTCTGAATTGATGGAGAGATTAGCGGATCTGGATGAGAATAAGCGGGAATTGCTGGTGCGTGAAGGAGAATTCGCCGACATAACGGTTGGAGATTATGATATTGTGACGGGGCTTATACCCATAGAGGTACGGAATATCGCCAATATACCGGAAGGAATCGAGAGCGTTCAGATGGCAGTGTGGACGGCGGGCGACCAGAGTGACATGCAGTGGATCCAGATGGGGATGCAGGAGGATGGCAGCTATATCTCGCAGATCAATGTTCCGAGCTTTGGGTACAAATCAGGTGAATATCGTGTGCATGTGTATGTAGTTGACAGAACGGGAGCACAATACTTATTGGGAGCTGTCCAGGCGTTTGTGCGGTAAATGAGAGGATTTCGGGTCACCTTTTTCTCTTAGCAGATATTCGGGAGTACTGCCCGGTCTGCGCGGGATGGGGTGACCCGAATTGCCGTCTGCTGAAGGATTATGTGTAACGGTTCAGACAAGCCGGCCTGTTACGGTTACATAACTGTGCAGTTAGAAATGATAGGGAGTGATTATTAAGATGAAGAAACTAATAGAACAGATTATGAAGTTTGGAGTAGTGGGTGTTGTCTGCTTCCTGATCGATTATGGTCTGATGATACTGCTGACGGAGAAATTCGGGGTGGAATATCTGATCTCCTCGGGGATCTCTTTCTCTGTATCGGTGATCGTCAACTATATATTGAGCCTGACGTTCGTGTTTGACACAGGCAAGGGACAGAATAAGATTGCGGAGTTTGTGATCTTCGTGGTTCTGAGCGTTATCGGATTGGGGATCAATCAGGTGCTGATGTGGATTTGCGTGGAGAAGCTTCATATTTATTATATGATATCTAAGATCGGCGTAACAGGAGTGGTGATGGTTTACAATTTTATCACGAGGAAACTGATCTTAGAGAAGAAAGAATCATGAATAATGACGAATTGTTACAAAGTTATTACGAATTTTTGCTAACAACTTGAAATGTCGGTGATTATGATATATAATATAGAGGTTAACGTAAGGGTCGTGGGATATTTCCTGACGGCAGGCATAACAAGGAGGAAGTGACATGATGAAACGAATAAGGGGAAAGATTGCAGGAGTTCTGACTGCTGTGTTGTTAGGTATGGCGATATTTCCTAACACAGTGTCGGCGACGGGGGATATTCCCGGGGAGACGGTTGCCGAGAACGGTACAGAGAATCTTCCTGCAGATCCGGCGGGTACGGATGAAGGCACAGAGCCGGTCGATGAGACGGCAGAGCCGGATGTACAGCAGCCGGAAGGAGAGCCGGATACACAGAATCCGGATGCACAGGAAGTGCAGAATCCAGAGGAGTCCGGTGAGCCGGCGGCACAGAGCCTGGAAGACGGGACTGAGGGAGAGCCGGAAGCAGAGGCTCCGGGACTGATCAATTACATAGGAATCGATCTTCCGTATGTTCAGGCGCCGGCAGAGCAGAAGCTTGCGGTATCCTACGGAGACGGTACGGAGAATGTGACGGATGCGAAGCTTGTCTGCGCAAGGCCTGACGGCAGCGAGATGGAGTTTGGCCTGACGAACAGGGAAGAGAGTCTCTATCTGTTCGGACGCACATTCGAGGAGAGCGAAGCCGGAGTGTACAAGCTGTTACGGTTCGTGTATGTACAGGACGGCGCAGAGCAGGTGATCAATCTGCCGGATATCGGAATCGATGCGATGTTCGGTGTTAATGAATATTATCCGGGATATGAGAATTCGGAGGCGGTCGATATCGCAGAAGAGGCCGGAGTGGCGGCGCCAGCAGAGGAAGCGGCGGCAGAGCCGGCGGCATTGGCTGCGATGGAGGAAGCCGGGGTTACGCCGGAAGAGGTTGAGGTATCGGTAGTCAGTGTTGATGTGAATGATGTGGGAAGCGCCGAGACGGATGTTGAGAAGACTCTCGAGACGGTCGCCGAGGAGGTTGACACTGATCAGAAGGTGTCGAAGAATTCCGGCGTTGGTTTTGCTGATACGGCGGCCGCTGTACTTTCATCAGTGGCAGATATCGTTCTGCCGGCATCGACGGCTAAGGCCGCGGAGAATAAAGTGGTAGTGCTCGATCCGGGCCACGGCGGATCGGACGGCGGAGCAAGCGCTAACGGACTGACAGAGAAGAATCTGACGCTTAAGATCGCTCAGTATTGTAAGGCGGAGCTGGAAGGCTACGGCGGTGTGACCGTCTATATGACGAGAACCGGTGATAAGGCCGTTGGCCTGACAGAACGTGTCAATATGGCGAAGAGCTGGGGAGCGGATGTATTCGTCAGCTTGCATATTAATTCGGCTACAGCATCGGCAAAGGGCGTTGAGGTATGGTATCCGAATAAGAATTACAGACCGGATATAAACAAAAAAGGTAAAGAACTGGCAGAGTATATCTTGAACGAACTGACAGATCTGGGATTAAATAATCGCGGAGTCAAGGACAAGGATTACCAGAGCAGTGACGGAAGCGATCCGGTCAAGTATCCGGACGGATCATTGGCAGATCATTATTCTGTGATCAGAGACAGTAAGAGAGCAGGTTTCCCGGGTATCATCGTGGAACATGCGTTTATAACGAATACACAAGACGCTCAGCTTCTCGCACAGGACAGCAAGCTTAAGCAGATGGGTATTGCCGATGCAACAGGTATTGCTAATTTCTTAGGATTATCCAAGGGTACCAGCGTCAGGGTCACGAACCAGAACGATTTCGCCGGAACGGCTGATATCAAGGCGAACGGCCTTGGAAGCAACGGGAAGGTCAAGGTGACGCACCAGTCGACCGGTACGACTAAGAAATATTCCCTTTCCAGCGGAACCGGTACGATTCAGTTCAAGGTCAGTGATTTTGGCAATGGGCGCGGATCCTATCTGGTAGAGGGACAGAATTCGTCAGGAAGGGTGCTTCATACGACTTCCTTCAACATGGCAGATACAAGCTGTAATGTATATGTGGATCCGGTCGGCAACGACAGAGAATATAAGATTGTAGCCAAGTTCAACGGGAAGACTCCTTCCGGGATATCGGCGGTTCAGATACCGGTATGGAGCGAGGAGAACGGACAGGACGATATCGTATGGTATACGGCAAAGGAAGTGTCAGACGGAAAATGGCAGGTGACGGTCGACGTCAGCAATCACAGGTCTGCCGGTAATTATATCGTACATACATACGCGCTGATGTCAGATGGAAAGACGCAGAATTTCCTTGGATCGACATCCTTCAATGTGTCTGCGCCTTCAGTGGAGCCGACGCTTACTGCTGCGACGGATAATTATGATGAGAAGGCGGGAACCTTCGATGTCATCATCAAGAATGTCAACTCATCAGCAGGCGTCAGCAAGGTTCAGGTGCCGGTATGGTGTGCCGCTGATCAGAGCGATATCCACTGGTATGAGGCGAAGAAGCAGAGCAACGGCGACTATAAGGTGACGGTAGATGCGGCGAACCATGGTTATGCGGCCGGTAATTATTCGATCCATATCTATGTTACAAGCAGAAACGGTGTCATGACCTTTGCAGGAACGGCTCCGGGTGTGAATGTGAAGGCAGTGGAGCGTGATATGAAGATCACCGCAGAAGACACCAACGGCAAGGAGACGAAGTATCAGCTTACCGCAGCGAACGCAAGCAGTCTTGGTTCCGTGAAGGCAGTACAGTTCGCGACCTGGAGCGAGGAAGGCGGACAGGATGATATCCGCTGGTATAACGGAAGCAAGGGAGCATCCGGCAAATGGACTGCAACGGCAGATATTAAGAATCATAAGACTGCCGGAAAATATAACGTACATGTATATGTGACCCTGTCAAACGGATCTATGAAGTTCCTGGGATCAACGTCATTCACGGTGTCCAAGCCGACGCTTTCTGTTGTCTCAGGCGGATATGACAAGGGCAAAGGAACATTCGACGTTACGATCACGAATGTAGCTTCCGTATCGGGAGTGGAGAAGATCCAGATACCGGTATGGTGTGCGAAGAACCAGAGTGATATCAAGTGGTACGACGCTCAGAAGCAGAGTAACGGAAGCTATAAGGCAACGGTGAGAATGTCGAATCACGGCTATTCCGTAGGAAAGTATCAGGTTCATACCTATATTACAGCAGGCAACGGGGTTATGTCGTTCGGCGGCGCTGCCGCATCTGTTGATGTGACGCTGCCTGAGGTAGATATTACGGCTTCTGATCTGGATGGCAGCGGAACAAAGTATGCGCTGAGGGCATCCAATACCGATATCTTCGGTGCGATCAGGGGAGTGCAGTTTGCGACCTGGAGTGTGGAGAATGGTCAGGACGATCTCAGATGGTACAGCGGAGTTAAGAATACGTCCGGTCAGTGGGCGGCAACGGCTGAAGTGAAGAATCATGGATCTGCCGGAAGATATAACGTGCATGTCTATGCAACACTTGCGGACGGACGGCTGAGCTTTTTGGGCGCTACGTTCTTCGACGTGCCGAAGGCATCTGTATCAGGAATCAAGGTAGAAGGTTATGATACGGCGTCAGGGGCGTTCAAGGTCGTAGTATCCGGCGCTAAGGCTCCGGGAGGAGTTTCCAATGTTCAGGTGCCGGTATGGTGTGCGTCGAATCAGAGTGATATTAAATGGTATGATGCGAAGAAGCAGAGTGACGGAACCTATGTTGCGAATGTAAGCCCAACGAACCATAAGAACAGTTCGGGTCTCTATAAGATCCATGTATATATTACATCAGGCAGCGGTACGTTATCTTTTGTGGGTAATACCTCACAGATGGTAGATGCTGTTAAAACACCGATTATGGGGGCATCTTCGACTACGGTAAGCCAGATGGTGGCATATTATAAGCAGAGTAAATTTACCTATCCGAATCTGGCATTGGGCAAAGGCGGCGCAGGTACGCTTGAAGAATTCTGTAAGATTTTCCTGGAAGAAGCAAATGCAGAAGGCGTGCGCGCTGAGGTTGCTTTCGCGCAGTCCATGAAGGAGACGGGATGGCTGCAGTTTAACGGCAGCATTGTGAAGATCGACCAGTTTAACTTCGCAGGACTTGGCGCATTAGACGGCAATGCAACGGGTAACTGTGCAAGCTTTAAGAATGTAAGGGAAGGAATAAGAGCGCAGATTCAGCATTTGAAAGCGTACGCTTCCACCGATCCGCTTAAGAATACATGTGTGGATCCAAGGTTTGACAAGGTGAAGAGAGGATGCGCGCCGTATGTAGAGTGGCTCGGACAGAAGGAGAATCCGAACGGCTACGGCTGGGCAACGGATCCGACCTACGGCAGCTCGCTTGCTGGTATGATCAGGAAATTAATCACCATGTAAAAGTTGCAATCAATAGGAAGAAGTGATATAATAATCGGGAATTGCAGAGAATGTATGCTTAGAAACATAGGTGTAGAACAATGAATAGGAATATATACACATCTGTAAGTACAGATTATTGAACAGAATCATAAAACGTAAACCGGCAGTATCTACTGATACTGCTAGTTTGCGTTTTGACAAGCATCAATCTATCATTATATTCACCTGGGAGCAATCATGCCGGGATGCAGGCTTGCTCCCGGATGAATGCAATGATTGACGTTATGCCGCCGAACCGCTGGCGGGGAGGCAACACATTGGAATTAGGAGGAAGAGTTTTGTCCGCATATATACAGAATTTTATAAAGTTTCAGCCATTATTAGGAGAACTTATAGCAAGGGATATTAAGATCAAGTATCGTCGTTCGGTTCTGGGGGTTTTGTGGACATTGCTGAATCCCCTCTGTATGATGATAGTGCTGTCGGTTGTGTTTTCGAATATCTTCAAATTCGACATTGAGAATTTTCCGCTCTATATCTTAAGCGGACAGTTGATCTTCAACTTTTTCTCTGATGCGACAACCAGCTCCATGTCATCTATTGTATCAAGCGCGTCATTGATCAAGAAAGTATACGTTCCCAAGTATCTGTTCGTACTTTCACACATTTTTTCAAGTTTTATCAATCTGATGGCATCTTTTACGGCGCTTTTACTGGTAATGATGGCCACCAGGACAGAACTTCATTGGATGACGCTGCTTGCGCCGGTTCCGCTGCTTTTGCTGGTGTTCTTCTCGTTGGGAGCCGGCTTGGTACTTGCGGCTGTGACGGTGAAGTTTCGGGATATCATGCATCTGTATTCGGTATTTATCACGGCTCTCATGTATCTGACGCCGGTGATCTATCCGATGGCGATGCTGCCGGAATGGCTGACGGGGTTCGTTATGCTCAATCCTATTACCAATATTGTGCTGATGTTCCGCAATGTGATGCTTTATAACACCTTTTTTGGGTGGAAGTCTTTGCTGGTGGCTGTGATAGAGACGGGAATCATGCTTGCAATCGGATTCTGGGTATTCTATAAGAACCAGGATAATTTTATATTGAATCTGTAGGAGAATATTTAGGAGAGAATATATGAGTGACAAGGTAATGGTCGAGGTGGAGCACGTATCCATGAAGTTTAATCTGTCCTCTGAGAAGTTCGACAGTTTTAAGGAATACGTGATCAAGAGCCTGAAGAACCAGGTGTCTTTTGAGGAATTCTGGGCGCTTAGGGATGTGTCCTTTGAGGTGATGAAGGGGGATGCCCTGGGATTGATCGGATTGAACGGCAGCGGCAAGAGTACCATGCTTAAGACGATCGCAGGAGTATTAAAGCCGACGGAAGGCTCTGTGCGTGTGAACGGCAGCGTGGCCCCGCT
The DNA here is from genome assembly GCA_910575835.1 of Lachnospiraceae bacterium. GTDB lineage: Bacteria > Bacillota > Clostridia > Lachnospirales > Lachnospiraceae > Sporofaciens. The sequence goes on from CAJTGB010000036.1 coordinate 31,918, forward strand.
GATCGAGCTTGGGGCGGGTTTTGATATGGATCTGACAGCGCGGGAGAATGTATTTCTGAACGGCGCGCTTCTGGGGCATTCCCGCAAAGAGATGGAGTCTTTTTATGATGATATTGTGAGTTTTTCGGAACTTGAGAATTTTATGAACGTACCGGTCAAGAATTTTTCGTCAGGAATGGTCTCAAGGCTTGCGTTTTCTATTGCTACTATCGGCGTTCCTGATATCCTGATCGTGGACGAGGTGCTCTCGGTAGGTGACTTCCGTTTTCAGGAGAAGTGTGAGAGACGCATTCAGGCTATGGCCGACCAGGGGACGACTATACTGTTTGTCTCGCACAGTATTGCTCAGGTGAAGAAGATCTGTGACAAGATTGCATGGCTTGAGAGCGGACAACTGAAACGCTTCGGTTCGGCAGAAGAGATCTGTAAGGAATATGAACAGTCCTAGCCGTGCGGCCGGAGAAAACGTAGATAATGACGAGGTTTGGCATGAAAAAAGTAAGGCGGATATTAGGTATCATCATTGTGTTGGTGTTTGCATACTGGTATGCCCATATTGCAAAGATGAACATGATATATGATAAGAGTGTGGATAACAGTGAATATATAAGTATGGGGATCTTAGAAGATCAGCGGGTAGAACAGAAGTTCGTCTGCATCGAGGAGAAGATGGACGGAATCTATGCCAAGTGTCAGGTCGTGGGTGATGTGACAGATGTGAAGGTCAGATACAGCATTGCGGAAGCATCGTCCAGGAAGGTTGTTGCGGAAGGAAGCTGTCCGGCAGTTGAACTTAAGCCATCTAAGTTCAATAAGCTTAGCTTTGACACGATCGAAGGATGCAAAGACAGGGAATACATCCTTGCTGTCTGGTCTGACCCGGTTTCTCCGCGGAAGGGCGTTTCCTTCTATTATCAGCCGGAGACAGAAGAGGGGACGGCGCTGACTATAGGCGGCAGTGAGATTAAGGGCACTATGATCATGCGGACGGTAACGGACCGTTTTGATATGGAGACTTTTTGTGTAGTGATCATATTTATCGGATTTATCGCTGCATTTATGAAAATTCTGTATAAATTATTTGAATAGGTGAGATTATGAATACTGAGAAGAATGAATTTAGAATTATCAAATATCGGCTGAAGACCGGTAATCCCGATATATTGCTGGTACAATGCTGGTTCTCCAACAATGAGATGGGAGATAATAAGCTTCTGTTCCTGCTGAATGATAAGAGGCTGGTGCCGAAGATATCTGTGCGGGAAGGGATAGAGATCAGGAAGAGACATCTGACGGATTCCTACGGGATCGACAGGGAGTATTATTTCTGGATCCCGCTGCCGGCGGATATGAACGACAGGCAGTATATCCGTATATTTGAAGAGGCACAAGGCAGGAAGCGTCTGGCGTATGCGATTCCCTGCCGCAAGATTGCGAAGCTTAAGGGACGGGTAGAGAGTTTTATCGAGGAATCTAAGGCGGAGGACGGCAAGGTAGAGATCAAGGGATGGTATATTTCGAAGAAGGACCGTCCGGTTCGGATCCATGTCGCGGACGAGAGCGGGAGGCCGGCCGAATTCGAGACGGAGGAGATGTACAGGCAGGATGTTGTGGCGGAGTTCCCGGAAGCGTCGGCAGAAGACGCCCATGGGTTCAAGCTGATCCTTAACGACACTGGCAGTAAGAAGCTTAAGATCGTCTTAAGCGACGGAGAGAACCGTTCGGAATACCGTCAGGAGATCTATCCGTCTGTCGTGAAGAAGGGAGTTACGGAGGCAAGGAAGATCAAGGCGAAGACCGTAAGTTATCTTAAGACAGAAGGGGTAAAAAGAACCGCAAGACGCGCTGTTGTTAAGCTCTTCCGGCTGAATGAGAACAATTATATGGCCTGGCGCAAGGCAAACGAAGCATCTTTCAAGGAGCTGGAGGCTCAAAGAGAGACAAGCTTTGACTATATGCCTAAGATCAGCATTGTCGTCCCGCTATACAAGACTCCGCTGAATTATCTGGAAGAATTGATAGAATCTGTGAAGCAGCAGACCTACGGCAACTGGGAACTGTGCCTGTCGGACGGGAGCGGCGAGACTGTGTCTGCGCTGACGGAAGCATTAGACAGATACCAGAAGTCTGACAAGAGGATCAAAGCAGTGATCAGCGAGACTCCGCTTAAGATCTCGGAGAATACCAATAAGGCGCTCCATGCGGCGACAGGGGAGTTCATTGCGTTTGCCGATCATGATGATCTGCTGGCGCCGGACGCGTTGTTCGAGTGTGTGAAGGCGGTAAATGCCGACCCGGGGATCGATGCGCTGTATTCGGATGAGGACAAGATCTCTATGAATGGGAAGGAATACTTTGAACCTCATTTTAAGACGGATTTTAATATTGATCTGCTGCGTTCCATGAATTATATCTGCCATCTGTTCGTGGTAAGAAGGAAGATCATGGATCAGGTGGGAATGTTAAGAAGTGAATTCGACGGCGCGCAGGATTATGATTTTGTTCTGCGAAGCGTAGAGGCCGCAGAGTGCGTCCATCATATTCCTAAGGTGCTGTATCACTGGAGAGCGCACAAGGATTCTACCTCAGAGAATCCGCAGAGCAAGATGTATGCTTTCGAGGCAGGAGCAAGGGCAATTCAGGCGCATTATGACAGGATCGGTATTGCGGCTAAGGTTCACCAGGGGGAATATCTGGGACTGTATAAGACTGAACATATCATTGAGGAGCATCCGCTGATCTCATTGATCATACCGAACAAGGATCATATCGAGGATCTGGACAAATGCATCAGCTCTATCGAGGAGAAGAGCACATATGACAATTACGAGTATATTATCGTAGAGAATAACAGCGAGGAGGAAGAGACCTTCCGGTATTACAAGGATCTGGAGAAGGAGAATCCAAGGGTTCATGTAATAAGCTGGGAAGGAGAGTTCAATTATTCCGCGATCAATAATTACGGAGCCAAATTCGCAAAGGGAGAATACCTGCTGCTTCTGAACAATGACACTGAATTCATCAACGGAGCATGCTTAGAAGAACTGCTCGGCTACTGTATGCATGACGATGTGGGCGCGGTAGGAGCAAGGCTTTACTACAGCGACGATACCATACAGCATGCAGGAGTCGTCGTTGGCTTCGGAGGAATTGCCGGCCATGCGTTTATCGGCCTTCCAAGGAGCGCTAACGGATATTTTTCAAGGATCATCTGCGCGCAGGATATGAGCGCTGTCACGGCGGCGTGTATGATGGTGAAGAAGAGTGTCTTTGAGGAAGTGGGCGGCTTAAGTACAGAATTGAAGATAGCCTTCAACGACATTGATCTGTGTATGAAGATCCGCGAGAAGGGGTATCTGATCGTATATAACCCGTATGCGGAATTATATCATTACGAATCGAAATCAAGAGGCCTGGAGAATACGAAGGAGAAAGTAGAGAGATTTAACGGGGAGATTGCTACGTTTGCTCAGAAATGGCCTGAGATTCTGAAAAATGGAGATCCATATTACAATCCGAACCTGTCTCTGGAAAGATGTGATTTTAGCTTAAAATAAATGAAGATGGGGGATAGGGAATAATGCTTAAAAGAAGGACGATGGCTTATAGATGGGGGATATATGCAGCCGGGGCAGTTCTGCTTGCACTGGTATCAGGGATATATGCCTTCTGGCTGGAGGGATGCGCGGACGCGTCCAAATCAGGAGATATGCTGTTTTATCTTAGAAGGGCAGGCGTATCAAAAAAGGTCTGGCTCCTTGCCGTTCTTCTGTTCGTAATGTTCATTATGTATGAACATTACGGCACAAGGCTTACGGAATTCCTGTATACATGGAGGTTTGCCATAGCGGCCGGGATGTTCGTGCTGTGTGTGGCCTGTGAGCTGAACGGTTCTTCTATCGGCGCGTGGCAGGCATATCTTGGAGGAACGGATACAGGAACGCTTCTTGGAGCGGCAAGGCCGATCCGTTCGGACGAATGGGCGGTCTCGACTCCTATGATGCTGTCCCAGTATCGTAACGCGGGCGGTGCATTTCCTTATTACAGTGATACGGTCCGCGGCGCTGTTACAGATATGTTCATGGTCTACGGACAGCCGGTGAAGGATATTGCTATGATCTTCAAGCCCTTTTATTGGGGATATCTTTTTCTGCCGGCCGGGATGGGGCTGGCTTTCTTCTGGTATGGCAGATGGATCGCGCTGTTTCTGGTATCCTTTGAGATGTGCATGCTTCTTACGGGAGGAGATAAGCGCCTGTCTGCGGCAGGGTCCTTCCTTGTGGCGCTGGCGCCTGTGGTTCAGTGGTGGTTTGCGATCAACGGTCTGGTGGAGATGCTTGTCTTCGGACAGTTGGCGGTATTGCTCCTGAGAAAATATATGACGGATACGCGGACTTCTGTGAGAATGGCCTGTGTATCGGTGATCGCAGTATGTGCGGGCGGTTTTATTCTGATTCTTTATCCGGCGTGGCAGATTCCTATGGCGTATGTGATCCTGGCTCTGGGAATCTGGGTCATAATAGAGAATTACCGCGGTTTTCGGATCAGTGCAAGGGATATACTCTGTATTGTGATCGTTCTTGCGGCGTTTGCCGGGATCATGCTCCATGTCTGGGGCAATTCTAAGGAGACCGTTGAGCTGGTCCTTAATACGGCATATCCGGGGAAGCGTATGGAGACAGGCGGCGGGATCGGCCTTGAGTTCTTTAACTATGTGTCGAATATATGGTATGCGCTTCTGGGAGAAGGGACAGGGGCTAATGTGTGCGAGAGCGCACAGTTTATTGATTTCTTTCCCCTGTGTTATGTGATTCCGCTGTATGCGCTGATTCAAAAGAGAGATAAGCTGATCGCCCTGCTTCTCTGTGTGGATGTGTTCTTTGTGATCTGGTGTGTGGCCGGGTTCCCGGCTGTGATCGCGAAAGCGACGCTTATGAGCTTTTCGACTGCTTCAAGGGCTTTTGTGCTTCTGGGGTTCGTGAATATCCTGCTTCTGATCCGGGGGCTGGCTCTGGCAGAATACAGGTGTAAAGCTGTCATCGGAGGAGCTGCGGCAGTAATTGCCGGATATGCGGTTGTAAGTTGTGCAAGCTTTATAAATGAAGATTATTACCCTAGAATGAGTTACTATATATTCACGGTCGTTCTGTGGATACTGCTCTTCTACCTGCTGCTTCGGTATCATGAAGCCGGGAACAGGAAGAGATTCAGCGTGCTGTGCATTGCCGTGATGATATTTGCGGGAGCGCTTGTCAATCCGGTAAGACGCGGCGTGGATAATATATATGAGACAGAGACGATTCAGGCCATAGAGGAGGTACACGGGCAGGATCCGGAAGCATTGTGGGCTGTGGAAGGAGTAGGATTTCCCTGTATCAATATGGGGATCATGGCGGGAGCGCCGACGGTCAACTCTACCAATGTGTACCCGAATCTTGACAGATGGAAGATTCTGGATCAAAAAGGAACTAATGAGAAGGTATACAACAGATATGCGCACATCTCAATCGTTTTAAAGGAGAGCGGGAGCCCGGAATTCCTGTTAAACCAGCCGGATGTATTCACCGTCTCGCTGACGGGCGGCAGTTTGAAGCAGTTGGGCGTAACGTACCTTATGTCGGGCAGGGAGAGCCTTAGAGAGTATGAGAGTGAGAAAATAAAGTTTATTAAAATAAAAAATGTTGGCAATTATTCTATATATAGGATAGAATAACAGTAAGGGAAGATGGACTTTGAGATTATCAGATAGAAAGAAGCAGAGAAGGCAGAGACAGATCATACTAAGGATATTATTTTTTGCGACGATTTTGCGGCTGTTTTTATTCTGGAAGATTCCGTTGTCTTATTGGACGGAACAGGTATATGACGATCAGCTTATGTTTCGGTATGCCGAGAGTCTGGCTGATTTTCAGTGGCTTGGGAGCTACTCCCATGTTACGCTGGTGAAGAGCGCATCATATCCGCTTTTCGTCGCAGTATGCCACTTGATCAGACTGCCGTATTCTCTCGCTGTTGGATTATTGTGCGTTGCATCGGCCGCAGTATTTGTGAAGGCGGCAGAGAGGCTGATTCCGGCGTTTGTCTGGAGGGCGGCGATTTACCTGCTGATCCTGTATTCGCCGGTTGGATTTAAGTATCTGATCGTACAGAGAACCTATCAGGCGGCGCTTATCCCATATGCTGTGATACTGGTTTTTTCCTGCATGATCGCTGTTTTTCTGAGAAGAGAGGATGAGAAGAGCATGCGCAGATGGGCGGCAGGCGGCGCTGTCTGCCTTCCGTTCTTCTACTATATCCGCGACGATTCCATCTGGATCATGCCGTTTGTTCTGACGGTCACGCTGGTTACGATAGGGTGTCTGTTTTGGAAGAAGCGACATATTACGGGGACGTTTGTCAGGAAATCGATCTGGGCAGCCCTGCCGGTGATTGCTCTCGGAGCAGTAACGCTAGGCATCTGTACCATGAACTATATTCATTATGACGAATTCGTGACAAGCGAACGTACCGGCTCGGAATTCGCGGATCTGATGGACTGCCTGTATAAGATAGAAGATAAGGGAGCTTCTCCCGACGTATGGTGTTCTAACGATGCCATAGCCAAGGCCATTGCTGTAAGTCCGGCTCTTGAATCTATTGAGGAAGAGATATTAGGTCAGGAACTCAATTGGAGCGGAGGGTCGAACAAGGATATGAAGGGCGATATGCCGATGTGGGTCATGCGGTGTGCGCTTGATGATGCAGGATATTATAAGAGCGCACGGAAGATGAAGCAATTCTGCGGCAGGGCGGTGCAAGAACTGGAGGAGGCCTTTGAGAAGGGAACGCTTAAGAAGGACGGGCTGCTTCATTTAAGCAGCGTACAGATACAGAAGGAATACATTCAGAACGGGAAGTATTGGAAGGATTTTTTGAGATATTTTACGGGTGCTGCCTGCTATAAGGGAGATACGGCTATCGTCTGCAAGATGGGCATCAGTCACGGCAAGGTCAGGGATATCGGCCGGTGGGAGGATTTTTTTCGCAGCCGTACGACTTATCCCTCCGATAGGCAGGGGTCTTTTGGTATCATAGATCATATCGTCGGCATTATTGTGAAGGTAATTGATACACTGTTTCATCTGTTAAGTTATCTGACGAATATTGCGGCGGCAGCGGGGCTGATCTTTTTGACAGCGGCGCTGTTCAGGGACAGAAGGCATATAGAGATGTGGCTGTGTATATGCGGGATGGTGTTGTCGGCAGCGCTGCTTGCCGCGGCGGTCGTCTTGTTCTGCAGTTGGTTTGATTCAAAGATGGAGTCGAGCGTATATATGTATCTGGCAGGTACTTATCCTCTGCTTCAGATCGCGAAATATCTGACGATCTATCAAAGCCTGCGTCTGCTGGCCGAACGCGGAGGTGTTTTAGGAGTAAGCCTTGGAGATAGAGTAAGGAGAGTATAGAATGGATAAAGTTGCAGTATTGATTCCCTGCTATAATGAAAGTATCACGATTGAAAAAGTCGTCAGGGATTATAAACGTGTTCTGCCGGATGCAGTCATCTATGTGTATGACAATAATTCTTCCGATGGGACGGACCAGATCGCAAGGGATGCCGGAGCGGTCGTCAGATATGAATACCGGCAGGGTAAGGGGAACGTGATCAGAAGCATGTTTCGGGATATTGATGCAGAGTGTTATCTGATGATCGACGGGGACGATACTTATCCGGCGGAGGATGCGCCTGCGATGATCGACCTGGTCTTGAATAAAGGCGTGGATATGGTGATCGGAGATCGGCTGTCGTCTACTTATTTTATGGAGAATAAGAGGCCTTTTCACAATTCAGGCAATCTTGTTGTCAGGGGGCTGATCAATAGATTATTTGGAAGTAACGTCAAGGATATTATGACGGGATACCGGGCGTTCAGCCGGCTGTTTGTCAAGAGCTTTCCGGTTCTGTCCAAGGGATTTGAGATAGAGACGGAGATGACGATCCATGCGCTCGATAAGAATTTTCTGTTGGAAGAGATTCCGGTCTCCTACAGGGACAGGCCTGTCGGAAGTGAATCTAAGCTTAATACGGTGAGCGACGGGGTTAAGGTGCTGAAGACGATCATGAATCTCTTCAGGGATTATAAGCCGCTGCTGTTCTTTTCTGCCGTGTCTGTGATCTGCGTGATCGGGGCGCTGATACTGTTTATTCCGGTGCTGCTGGAGTATTTTGCGACGGGGCTGGTGCTCAGGTTCCCGACGCTGATCGTATCGGGCGTGCTTGCGATCATTGGGATTCTGTTATGGATCTGCGGTTTGATCCTTCATGTTACAGTGAAGAAGCACAGACAGTTGTATGAGATATTGCTGAATCAGATTAGTATAAGATAAGTGAAAGGAGGAGCTTTTACCAGGGGATAAGAAGGGGAAGATGAGAAAGGAGATTGAGTTATGCGGGGAAGAATGAAGAAATTATTAAAAGGAGCAGGCGTGTATGCAATATTACTCGCACTGCTTGGTACGAACGTACTGGCGGTCGAAGAGGCGCCGGGAAACGCTACGGTTCAGTTGACGGAGAACGGAATATCCTTTGGTTCGGGCGAAGCTTCGGAGCCTGTCACACAGCCTCCCCAGGAAACACCAGAAGACCAGGTGATCCCGGAAGATAACGCTGCGGATGATATAGCGGATGATACAGCGGATAATGCTGAGGTTCCTGCCGCGGCAGATGAGGAAGATGCGGCGGCCGAGGATCCCAATGCAGGGATCATGCCGGCGGATGAGGCGCGGCTTAGGGATAGCAGCCAGATTAGAGTGACGGATTATAACGGCGGGAAGGGCACATTCCGGGTCGTGATCTCCGGGATGGATACCAGCCAGGTAAAAGAGATTCTTGTGCCGGTCTGGAGCAGGGTGAACGGTCAGGACGATATCGTATGGTATGCGGCGGTAAGAAGCAGCAACGGCGTCTGGTACACTGATGTAGATCTCAGGAATCACAAGTATTCTATGGGAATTTACGATATCCATGTGTATGTTACGGATAAGGCTGACAAGCAGTATTATCTGGGTTCGGCAACCCAGGAGGTCAAGCTTAATACAGGAAAGCTTGCCATAACAAAGAATAATGAGAGAGACTTTACCGTTGAGCTTACGGGAGCAGAGATACCGGGAGCGAAGAATATCCAGTTCCCGACATGGAGCGTGGTGAACGGCCAGGATGATATCAAGTGGTATACTCTGCCTAATAACGGGAGCAGTACATACAGATGCAAGATCTCTGTTATGGATCACACAGGACTTGGTAAGTATAATGTGCATGCATATGCACAGATGCCGGATGGCTCTATGATCTTCCTTGGTTCTTCAGGGTTTGAGACAGAGGCGCCGTCAGGCGGAAGCGTTGAGGCATCCGTAGGCAGCAGTTCCGGCGGACAGTTCCAGGTGAAGGTATCGGGAATCAAGAATGTTGGATTGATCAGACAGGTCCAGGTTCCGATCTGGTCGGAAGCCGGCCAGAAGGATATTGTGTGGTATACGGCCAATAGGGACTCTAACGGCGACTATATCGTGAATGCTAACATTGCGAACCACAGGTATAACTGCGGAAAATACACAGTTCATGCCTATATGACGGATGTTACAGGCGCACTGCAGTTCATAGGAGCTACAAGCTGTGAATTGAAGCCGGGATATCAGTCTCTTGGCGCAGCGGATATCAGCGGTACGGAATCTACATACCGGATCACTCTGTCAGGCCTGGTTGTTCCGGGCGGCGAGAAAGGTGTCAGATTCGCTGTATGGGGCGCGGCAAACGGGCAGAATGATATCAGATGGTATAACGCTTCCGGTAAGAACGGTACATATACTTGCGACGTACAGGTTGCGAATCACGGAGAATTCGGCAAATATATTGTTCACGGATATTATGAGACGGCGGACGGCAGCCTTCATTTTACAGGGGCAACCGGATTTGATGTGACAAAGAGGCCGATGGCGGCTCAGGTACAGATCGGCAACATCAACAGGACGGCGGGAACATTCCAGGTAACGGTCAGCGGTGTAACGGCAGTTTCAGGAGTCGGCAAGGTACAGATTCCGGTATGGTGTGCGAATAACCAGAGCGATATCGCATGGTATACGGCAGGAAGGATTTCGGAAGGCGTATATGCTGTGAATGTCAGAGTTGCAGATCATGCCCATCATTTCGGAGCCTATAAAGCTCACGTATATGTGACGGCGAATAACGGGGCGCAGACATGTGTAGGCGGAACGGCAGCCAATGTATCACCGCTTAATTATGTCTATAATATGCCGATCAATTCTACACAGTATGAAGTCGGGATTATGGGTGCATCGGGTAACAGGGTTCAGTTCCCGACATGGAGCAACGCGAACGGTCAGGACGACGTCGTATGGTATGAGGGTGTGAACAGAGGCGGCGGCAAGTGGAATGCGGTTGTAGACAGCGCAAGACACAAGAGCGGCGGCGCATATACGACTCATGCATATGTGTATTCCGGGAATTCTATGAACGGATTCGGCAAGACTTCTTACTCTCTGTACAAAGTACCTACCCAGCAGGGCCAGATGCTGACGAGAGCTAATATGTACAGCAGTCCGACGCCGTATCTGCTGATGGTGAACAGAAGCACACACAAGGTGGGTGTATTCCAGAAGGGAGCGAACGGCTGGGACTTCGTTCATTACTGGGACTGCGGTGACGGCGCGCCGGGAACGCCTACGGTAGAGGGAGTCTTCTCTGTGGGAAGCAAGGGATATTACTTTGATTCCGGTGCGGCAAGATGTTACTGGTATACGCAGTTCAGAGGAAATTATCTGTTCCATTCTGTACTGTATAATAAGAACGGCACTTTGCAGGACGGAAGAGTCGGCATGGCATTGTCTCACGGCTGTGTCAGACTGCTGATCGAGAATGCGAAATGGATCTATGATACGATCCCGGCCGGAACGACGGTTGTAGTGTATCATTAAGAGCCGGATGAGGTAATATATGAAGAGAGTGATTACATATGGCACGTTTGACTTGATTCATTACGGACATATTAATCTGCTGGAAAGAGCCAGGCGGTTGGGTGATTACCTGATCGTCGGGCTCTCTACGAATGAGTTTAATGCCATCAAGAATAAGAAATGTTATTTCTCTTACGAGGAGAGGAAGCGCCTTCTGGAAGCGATCCGGTATGTTGATCTGGTCATACCGGAGGAAGCGTGGGAGCAGAAGGCCAGCGATATCAAGTTATACCAGATCGATACGTTTGTAATAGGAGACGACTGGGAAGGGAAGTTTGACGAGTTAAAAAGCTTATGCGAAGTAGTCTATCTGAATAGGACACCGGAGGTTTCGACAACAAAGATTAAGAGCGAGCTTAGGATATTTTGAGGTAACGGTTCAGACTGAACTGTTACATTTTGAGAGGAAGTAAGACGAATGGGGCAATTTGTTGATAAGAAATTAATGGTATTTGGGTCGTCGCCGGATTTCGCGGATAATTCGAGAGCATTATGGGAATATGTGACGAAGAATACCGATTATGAGACGTTTTGGGTTATACAGGATAAGAAGATGCTGGAGGCGTTAAGAGAGAAGGGGGTGGCCTGCGGTTTGGAGGGCGGAGAGACGGCGGAGCTGATGATTTCCAGAGCACGCTTTCTGATTACGTCCTCTTTTCAATTCGCTGACAGGAAGAGGCCGGATCAGATCCATGTGACGGCGTGGCACGGGTTCCCGCTTAAGCTGATCGGATTTTTTGACAGCGCGGCTGCGGATTCGGATGATTTTCGGATGCTGAAGATCATCACGACGCAGACGGATCTCATTACAGCTCCGTCCAGGCTGTCGCAGCTTACGCTCAGCGGGATGTTTGCGGCGGATCCCCGTAAGGTAAGGGAGACAGGCTATCCGAGAAACGATATGATGTTCTGGTCTGACGGGAAGGAAGAACTTAAGAAGATCACGGACATAGACGTTGAGGCGAGCAGGCTGATCTTCTATCTTCCGACTATGCGCAAGGGCCTGAAGGATGAAGGTGAGCAGTTCGGGAATAATATTTTCAATTACCCAGATTATGACGCGGATAAGATCGATCAGTTTTTGGAGGCGAATCATGCATATATCTTTGCCAAGGTGCATTTTGCGGATAATGAATTCTTCACAGGAGAGAATGTGAGGCTTCCGAAGCGTATGATTTTCCTGGATACGGACATACTGAATAAGAATTTTCTGACGATCTATCATATTATGAACGGATTTGACGCGCTGATCACGGATTATTCATCGGTGTATGTTGATTTTCTGCTGCTGGATAAGCCGATCGTGTTTTCCTGTCCTGATCTGGCAAGGTATCAGGCGGACAGAGGATTTATCGCGGATGATCCGAAGCTGTTTATGCCGGGGCCGGTGATCGATACGCAGGATAAGCTTCTTGATACATTGGCTGATGTTCTGGCAGGACGTGATGAATTCAAGCCGGTGCGGGAAGAGAAGATGCCGTTCTTCCATCGGTATAAGGATGCGGATTCTTCCAGGCGGTTGTTTGAAGAGATGATGAAGGCGGATGAACAAGGGATCGCGGATTCCGGGAAGGACATAGGATATTCGTTCATAGACCCGTCGTCGCCGCTGCATCAGTATGTGGACAAGACCAGGGCGGAGATCTTCTTTGATACAGGCGGCGGATTCTGCGAGGAATCGAAGACGGTTGTGGAATATAGGACCGAAGGCGGGGAACAGCAGAATGCATTTGTGTCAGATATTCCAGACGGCTGCAAGGCGGTCCGTTTTGACCCGGACGACGACGGAAGATACGGGCTTAAGAACCTGACGGTACTGCTTGACGGCGTGCCGGCGGAGTATGAGATCGTTCATGGGTTTAAGGCGGATGACGCCGTCTTCTTCTATGAGAAGGATCCGCAGATCGTGATTGCTCTGGGAGATAAGGCCTGTCGCAAGGTCCGTATTGAGTTTGAGAGTACTGATCTGCATTCGGATGCGGGAAGGATCATATGGCAGATGCATAAGGAGGCGGCCGCGGCCCGCAAAAGGGAAGCAAAAGCCAACAAGAGACTGTCTGAGATCAGTACGTCGCGTTCATGGAAGATTACAAGGCCGCTCAGAGACGCGGGGCGGGCAGTAAAGAGTATACGCACAAAACGATAACGGCGGCTTGTGCCGTGATGTAAAAGAAGGGAGTATATGTATTATGAAAAAGAGACTATTATTATCAATGTTGCTGTTAACAGGGGTTCTCTGTCTGACAGGCTGCGAGGAGGCTCAGAGCAAAGAGGTGAGCGCGTCCGGCCAGGAAGACAGTAAGGAGCCGCAGGAGAAGGACGAGGATGAGCAGGATGATGCGGACGGCCGGGACGATCAGGGCGACCAGGATGAAAGCGGACAGGACGGAGACGCCAGGGACGGAGAAGACGGTCAGGAGTCAGGGCAGCCAGAGGAAGATGATTCACAGGAGCAGTATTCACCGGATATCACCGTCTATTTCAGCAACGAGGATGCCACGGCGCTTGATTCTGAGGAGATTCAGATGGGCTCCTTCTCATCAGAGAATATACTGAACGCTCTGGTCGATAAGGGGGTAGTGACTGCGGATGTCAAGATCCTGTCTCTTGAGGTTAAGGAGGTAGACGGGAAGGATACGCTTGAAGTTGATTTTAACAATGCATTTGGTTCCTACATTTCAAGTATGGGCACTTCAGGAGAATACTATATTATGGGCGGTGTGTGCAACACATTCCTGGATGCATATGAATGTGAGCAGATCAAGATCACAGTAGAGGGAGGAATCCTGGAGACAGGGCATGCGGAGTATCCGGGTTATATGACGAAATTTTCATAAAGATGTCAGACGACACGAAGGAACAGGTACATCACTGCATCGTTTTGATATAGATGCAGTGATGTATTTTTGTCCGCGTTGTTCCGGTTGCAGGCGGCGCGGGCGTTGATCGGCGGAGCGGAAAGCGAGGAGAATGTGTGATGAAGAAGCAGGGGTATTATTCTTCCGGCAAGTTTGCCCGGATGGCGAATGTTACTTTGCGGACGATTCGATACTATGATAAGCAGGACATCCTAAAGCCGTCCCTGGTGAGCGAATCAGGGGCCAGGTTCTATACGGATAAGGATTTTGCAAGGCTTCAGCAGATCTTGCTGCTTAAATATCTGGGATTTTCACTGGATGATATCCGCGAGATGACGATTGATGATACGGATTATCATTTTATGCTGAATTCCCTGAAGATCCAGCTTAAGCTTGTGCAGGACAGGATCGAGCAGATGCAGCTTGTAGAGACGGCGATCATGGATACCTCAGAAGCAATACAGAAGGAACACACTATCGACTGGAACCAGATGTTGAATCTGATCCATCTTACAGGGATGGAGAAGAGCCTTAAGAATCAATACCAGAATGCTTCTAATATCTCTGCAAGGATTCATCTGCATAATCTGTATTCCCAAAATCGGCAGGGATGGTTCCCGTGGATCTATGAACAGTTGGAGATGCGTCCGTGGATCCGGGTATTGGAGTTAGGATGCGGGGACGGAACGCTTTGGACGGAGAATCTCAAGAGTATTCCCGGGCAGGCGGATATCACGCTGTCGGACATCTCTGAGGGAATGCTAAGGGATGCAAGGAGAGCGATCGGCGCGCGGGACGGGCGGTTTTCCTATGAGGTATTCGACTGTGGGCATATCCCGTTTGAGAGCGGAAGCTTTGACCTGGTGATCGCCAATCATGTTCTGTTCTATTGCGAGGACATCCGGCGGGTATGCGAGGAGGTCCGGCGGGTGCTGAAGCCTGACGGAAGATTTCTGTGCAGCGCTTACGGGCAGGATCACATGAAAGAGGTCAGTCTGTTGGTGCAGGGCTTCGACGACCGGATAGTATTGTCGGCGGATAAGCTGTATGACCGGTTCGGAATGGAGAACGGGGCGGTGATCTTAAAGGAGCATTTTAAGGCCTGCGAGTGGAGGATGTATGAGGACTGTCTGATGGTACCGGAGCCGGAACCGCTGATTTCTTATGTACTTTCCTGCCATGGGAATCAGGGACAGTACATTACGGAGCGGTATAAGGAATTCCGTGCTTATGTGAAACGGAAGACGGATAAGGGATTTCGGATCACGAAGGAGGCGGGGGTGTTCGTGTGCGGGGATAAGTATGAGTGATATGTGCAAAATGTTTCACAATGTGTTGACAATATTAACACAAAAGAAGTATACTACAAATAATAAAGGAGGTGGATTGCATGGCAAAGACTGCTAATATAAATGTCAGAGTTGATCCTGAGATAAAGTCATCTGCTGAGAAATTATTTTCTAGTTTTGGAATAACCATTACAGATGCAATTAATATTTTCCTGAATAAATCAATTATGGAGGGCGGGCTGCCCTTTGAAATGAAACAACCACGGTATAATCTGGAAACAGAAGCGGCTCTAAGAGAAGCAAGAGCGATTATGGAAGGAAAAATGCATGCAAAGAGTTACCCTAATGCACGAGCTTTGTTCGAAGAATTGGATGGTGAATGATGTTGGAATTAGTAACTACCGGACAATTTCGTAAGGACTATAAGCGAGTAAAAAAGAGAGGTTATGATATAAGTCTCTTGGAAGAAGTGATTGATCTTCTTCTGAATAATCAACCGCTTGATGAACGCTATAGAGACCATGGTTTGATAGGAAATTATGAAGGATTCCGAGAGTGTCATATTTTGTCTGATTGGCTTCTAATATATGCTGTAGATAAAGAGCAATTGATATTGACAGCTTCCAGGACAGGTACACACTCGGATTTGTTTACAAAATTTTAAAATATTGTGAAAAAAAGCTTGAAGGTGACCTAAGGTCACCCTTTATAATGTGAAAAGACAGAATGAAAACGCATAAATATATGAACACTATAAGTAAACAGGCAGGCGGTCTGCCAAGCAGCATAAGCTGCGGATCTTTACAGGAGGTTTCAAATGAAAGGAATTATATTAGCAGGAGGATCCGGCACTCGGTTGTATCCCCTTACTATGGTGACATCCAAGCAGTTGTTGCCGATCTATGACAAGCCGATGATCTATTATCCGATGTCAGTGCTGATGAATGCCGGGATCCGGGAGATCTTGATCATCTCCACTCCCCAGGATACGCCGAGGTTCAAGGAGCTTCTGGGGGACGGGCATCAGTTCGGCGTCCAGCTGTCCTATGAGGTTCAGCCAAGCCCGGACGGACTTGCGCAGGCATTTATCATTGGGGCTGATTTTATCGGAGACGATACGGTGGCGATGGTTCTGGGAGATAATATCTTCGCGGGCCACGGTTTGAAGAAGCGGCTTAAGGCGGCGGTTTCGAATGCTGAGTCGGGCAAAGGCGCTACCGTGTTCGGGTACTATGTCGACGACCCGGAGCGTTTCGGTATCGTGGAGTTCAACCATGAAGGGAAGGCGGTCTCTATCGAGGAGAAGCCGGAGCATCCAAAGAGCAATTATTGTGTGACTGGTCTGTACTTCTACGATAACAGGGTGGTGGAATATGCCAGGGATCTGAAGCCGAGCGCCCGCGGCGAGCTGGAGATCACGGATCTGAACAGGGTGTATCTGGAGTCGGATAAGCTGAATGTGGAACTTCTGGGACAGGGCTTCACATGGCTGGATACAGGAACCCATGAGAGCCTTGTGGACGCGACGAATTTTGTCAAGACCATGGAATCCCATCAGCACCGTAAGATCGGATGCTTAGAGGAGATCGCGTATCTGAACGGATGGATCTTAAGGGAAGATGTTCTGGAAGTGTACGAGGTATTGAAGAAGAATCAGTACGGTCAGTATCTTAAGGATGTCCTGGACGGGAAATATCAGGACGGATTGTATTAGAATAAATTTATAAGAGAGGTATCAGTATGAATATTATAGTGACCGGCGGAGCCGGATTTATCGGAAGCAACTTTGTATTTCACATGCTTGACAAGTATCCTGATTACCGGATCATCTGTCTGGACTGCCTGACTTACGCGGGCAATATGTCCACGCTGGAACCGGTGATGGACAATCCGAATTTCAGGTTCGTGAAGGAAAGTATAACGAACCGCGAAGCGGTATACAGATTGTTTGAGGAAGAGCACCCGGATATAGTGGTTAATTTTGCGGCAGAGAGCCATGTGGACCGTTCTATCGAGAATCCCGAGGTGTTCCTGGATACCAATATCAAAGGAACCGCAGTCCTGATGGATGCATGCAGGAAGTACGGCATTACCCGTTATCACCAGGTATCTACCGACGAGGTGTACGGAGATCTGCCTCTTGACAGGCCGGATCTGTTCTTCACGGAGGAGACGCCGATCCATACCAGCAGCCCTTACAGTTCATCCAAAGCGGCGGCAGACCTTCTGGTTTTGGCGTACTTCAGAACCTATGGCCTTCCGGTGACGATCAGCAGATGTTCTAACAACTACGGACCGTACCATTTCCCGGAGAAGCTGATCCCGCTGATGATCGCCAATGCGCTGAACGACAAGCCTCTGCCGGTGTACGGTAAGGGTGAGAATGTCCGCGACTGGCTCTATGTGGAGGATCACTGCAAGGCCATCGATCTGATCATCCATAAAGGCCGTGTAGGAGAGGTCTACAATATCGGCGGCCACAATGAGATGAAGAATATTGATATCGTTAAGATCATCTGCAGGGAGCTGGGGAAACCAGAGAGCCTGATCACTTATGTAACGGACCGCAAAGGCCATGATATGCGTTACGCCATCGATCCGACGAAGATCCACAGCGAGCTTGGATGGCTTCCGGAGACGAAGTTCGCAGACGGGATCAAGAAGACGATCCGGTGGTATCTGGATAATAAGGAGTGGTGGGAGACGATCATCTCCGGTGAGTACCAGAATTATTATGAGAAGATGTATGCGAACCGCTGATCTTCGGAGTGAGACGGTTAATTTGCTGAGAATATGATAATACGGATATAGGAGGAGACAACATGAAGGTATTAGTGACCGGTGTGGCAGGGCAGCTGGGCCATGATGTGATGAACGAGCTGGCCGGCCGGGGATATGAAGGGATCGGCAGTGATATTGCGCCTGAATACAGCGGAATAGAGGACGGTACGGCAGTTACTTCCATGCCTTATATCCAGATGGATATTACAGACGCCCGGGCGGTGGAGGAGAAGATCGCGGATGTGAACCCGGATGTTGTGGTCCACTGTGCGGCGTGGACGGCTGTAGATCTGGCTGAGGATGAAGATAAGGTGGACAAGGTGCGGGCGATCAATGCGGACGGCACCAGATATATCGCTCAGATGTGTAAGAAGCTGGATTGCAAGATGGTATATCTCAGTACGGATTATGTATTTGACGGTCAGGGGACAACACCCTGGGATCCGGACTGCAGGGAATATGAACCGCTGAATGTCTATGGGAAGACGAAGTTAGAAGGGGAGCTTGCGGTGGAGGAGTGTCTGTCGAAGTATTTTACCGTGCGGATCGCCTGGGTATTCGGCAAGAACGGTAAGAACTTTATCAAGACCATGCTGAATGTGGGCAAGACTCACGACCGTCTGACAGTCGTCAACGATCAGATCGGAACGCCTACCTATACCTATGATCTGGCGCGGCTTCTGGTAGATATGATCGAGACGGAGAAATACGGTTACTATCACGTTACGAATGAAGGCGGGTATATCAGTTGGTATGATTTTACTAAGGAAATCTTCCGGCAGGCGGCAGAGCTTGGACATTCGGAGTATTTGGAGGAGCGTCTTAAGGTTGTGCCGGTCACCACGAAGGAGTACGGTATATCGAAGGCGGTAAGGCCGTTTAACAGCCGTCTTGACAGAAGCAAGCTCGTCAGGAACGGATTTACACCGCTTCCGACCTGGCAGGACGCCCTTAGAAGATATTTGAATGAGATAGAATTTTAGAGAAAGGACGGAATTATGGGACAGATTAAAGTAGAGAAGAACGCGGGCGGGATCCAGGGCTTATGCGTGATCGAGCCGGCGGTCCATGGAGACGCCAGAGGATATTTTATGGAGACCTATAATCAGCGCGATATGGAAGAGGCAGGGCTTACCATGAAGTTCGTGCAGGATAACCAGTCCTGTTCCGCGAAGGGAGTCTTACGCGGCCTGCATTTTCAGAAGGAATATCCCCAGGGTAAGCTTGTCAGGGTGATCAAGGGATCCGTATTCGACGTGGCGGTAGACCTTAGAAGCTCCAGTGAGACATACGGGAAATGGTTCGGCATTGAGCTTACCGAAGAGAACAAGAAGCAATTCTACATCCCGGAGGGATTCGCGCACGGATTCCTGGTTTTAAGCGACATAGCAGAATTTTGTTACAAATGTACGGATTTCTACCGTCCGGGCGACGAGGGCGGAATGGCGTGGAACGATCCCGAGATCGGAATCGTATGGCCTAAGGTTCAGGGAGAATACAGAGGCAGCGCCTCTGCGGACGGCTATCAGTTAGAAGACGGCACGGCGCTGAACCTAAGCGACAAAGACCAGAAATGGGACGGCCTGAGAGATACGTTTCACTTCTAATATATATGGAGGGATGCTGCGATCGTCAGCATCCCTTTATGGGTATAACATCCTTACTTCCTGAATACCTTGCGCAGTCCCCAATCTCTCGCATACGCCAGGGTATGTCTCATCAGTTCCGCCTCAATACGCACATAATTCGGCAGGCGGCGCAGGGAAAACCGCACCTTCTTCTGCTTCTTCCTTGTGCGAAGACCTTCTAAGAGCCCTTCTTTGTAGTCTGCTCCAAACCCGATCCTGATAAAGAATGCATATTTGACCAGATATCCCATAAGAAGAGGGATAAAATTAAGCGCAAGCTGTCCCGCGGGCATATTCTTGTAATTCAGGTAGATACTGTTCCTTGCGGACAGGCGTACCTTGAAGGAATTGTACTTAGAACCGCTTGTCCCGCTTCCCACATGATACACCACTGCCGCAGGGCAGTACAGATTCTTGTATCCGTAGATTTTGGCACGGTAGGCCACGTCGATATCCTCCAGATAAGCGAAATGATTCTCGTCGAAGAGCCCGATCTTCTTAAATGCCGAACGGCGGTAGATCGCCGCGCCGGCGCAGGCGGAGAAGACCTCGCATTCCTTGGTATAGTTAGAGGCCGGCCGGCCGCATCCCCGGCAGACTCCCCAGCCGACCAGGGTATAGAGGTCTCCGGCGCTGTCGATCAGTTCGGGATGGTACATTTGCAGCATCTTGCTGCTGACGGAGAAGATCCTCGGCGACCGTTCGATCGTTCTCACCATCTCTTCCAGAAAATGAGGCTCTGCCGCAGTATCATTGTTCAGTAAGAGCACGTAAGGCGTTCTGGAATGCCGGATGCCGATATTGACGGCCTTGCTGAAGCCGTAATTCTTATCCAGTGCCAGGACTTCAATATCAGGATAGTTCCCGCGCATATATTCGAGGCTACCGTCCGTGGAAGCATTGTCCACGACCAGGATATGATAGTCCGTGAAGGTCTGCTCCTTAAGGGACGCCAGGCATGACGCCATAAAGTGACAGCCGTTGTAATTAGGGATTATGATCGTTACTTTCATATATAAACTCCGATTCTTAGACTTAGATTATTGGTTTATTGTACCAAGCCGCTAGCGCGGCGGCTAGCCCTAAGTATGTGAAATTACACTTTTTTCTTAAAATTTTCATTTTTCACAAAATAATAGTAGCAGTTTTTGTATATATGTTTTATTGTTGAATCACCACAAGACAACTTAAAA
>CAJTGB010000037.1 GCA_910575835.1 Lachnospiraceae bacterium
CATCTTTTTTCTCTTTTGTGGAAAAATTTTCAGGGGGCGATGTGACTCGTATGAATCACATCGCCCCCTGTTATGGACTATCTATTTCCCGACAGCCCCTTCTGGGATTCTTCAAGATACTGCCGTGACAGACGAAAAGCAGATAAGGCCATTATGCTTCTTACTGATAAATCCTTCTACGCAGCCGCTTTATATCGTGTATAAACATACTCGTAAATCTCCTATTATTTGCTCCATTTACTTCTTTTCTTATCTCATCTGCTATATATCCTTCAATTTCAGACATAGATATTGTGGGTAAATCCTGTGGTAATATGCTATACTCTCTGTGTACTCCATCTTCATTTCCACTATCTTCTATGTGAAATAAGATTTTATATTTTCCCTGCTAACATTAATATTATTCCTGTTCGTCCATATATTCCTTACGAATTTGTGACAAGCTCTTACCAGATTCCTTATGAATCGCAAACTTGTATGTTTCTACAGACTTCCAACCTGTAATTCCTTTAAGCCAATCCTGCATGGACATCTCTTCATCATTGACGAAAACATGACCATTTTCAAGAAGAGTCGCTTCTTCATCAGTTCCTTTTGCAATAAGAATATCACCGACTTTTACAACTCTCCACCCAAGCATATCTTTTATCTTTGGAAGAACAGTTCTCTTAATGGACCCAGAAGGCTTTTTCATTTCCTTAACCCAATTGTTAGGTTGCTCAATAATCTCAAACTTTGGTGCTGGTTCAGAGTTTCCAATTCTAAACACCTTTATCTCACAAAGAATAAAGCCTACACCCTCATCTGTATGATTATTAAGCCACTCAATTGCAGCACGATGTTCTGGTCTTGCTTTTCTTACAAGCCAAATTACCAAATCAGCAGACTTCCCGGATGCATAAGTAATTAACTTACCTAAATGGTCATGGTCAGTTTCTTCAAGCTGATTCTCAATAATAATCTTCTTACCTGTGTCTGCATCTGTAGCGAATATATCTGCATTAAAATCACCAACTGACGATTCTGTTTCTTCTACAGAAATATCAATTCCTACTTCATCACCAAGAATAGATATATTTTTCGACAACCAAGGAGTAAAGTCATGCGCCTCGTGTGACCATACTTCTCTTAAATCTTTGACTTCCTGTAATGTACCAAGGTTAATCATCGTATTCCCCCTCTAACTTTATTTTCTTTTTTCTATTATCTTTGTATGTAATTGTCAGTTCATAGCTGCAGCCATCACACACCTTGCATTCGATCATCTCCGCCCAAGGACGATACAGCCATATTACATTCTGATAAACATCAGTTTGAGACTGCCTTTTTCTGCCTCTTCCATAGCTTCAGGCGCAAGATATCCATACATGACGGGAATAACATTATTCGATTTACACTATGGACATATACATCCCATACAATACCTCCAATCAAAAAAGCATCCAGAACTCGCCCGAATGCCAATAATACTTCTATATAAATACGGGATGAATTCTTTGTTTTACAATGCTTTTCCTCTCAAAAAATGGTTATAAGATTACTAAGTTATATTGTATCATCCAAGCCTTATTTTTACCAGCAAAAAGCATGCGTTGATAGCCGCACAGCAGACTACTCTGCAAAAGGCATCAAAAGTTACTTGTTGCCTCTCCAATATCATCAACAATACCGATAGATTGTTTTTTTATTTCCGTTGGGATATAGGCTTCTGACAGATTAATACATATATAAACGGCATTGGGGTTCTTGTAGGTCATTTGCCAAAACGGATATTTAATAATTCCCGGCGTATTACCGCCAACACCTAATTCCAAATATACAATATTCAAGTCCTTATAACGCCTTACAAAGTTTTGATACCTATTTGCTGCTATATGCCAGTCGTTATCCTCAACAAAAGTATTGTCTGCCCGTAGATTCATTGACATGGGCGCACCACAAACCGGGCAATGTGGAACTAATTCGGACGGAATACGCATATTTTCTTGTTCAGCAACCATTCTTTTAATCATGGATTCATTATCATACGTTTTATTGTGACAAGGTTTTGAACATTGCCATAACCCATAATCGCCCTGTGTATAAAATAGCCTCTGCTTATCAAAACCCGCCTTTTGAAAACAGTGGTCTACATTGGTTGTCAAAACAAAATAGTCTTTGTCCTGTATCAGATTTTGTAAATCGTTATAAACGGATTTCGGCGCATTTTGATAACGTTCATAAAAATGTAACGGCTCCAATACGCCCAATGTTCTTCTAATGTTTTGTAGGGATAAAAGCCCGCTGAATACATATCCTTAAAATGATATTTTGCTATGAAATCCGGGAAGTTATCCTCAAACCGTTTCCCAGAATAAGTAAATCCGGCAGACGTAGACAGTCCTGCCCCTGCTCCAATCAAGATAGCGTCTGCACTCTGAATTTTTATTTTGGCTTTTTCGATGTTATCCCAATAACTGCTTAGCTGCTTCATTTGGAAAATGAAACTCCCCCGTAGAAATGCAGCAAAAAGCAATGCTTTTCAACTGATACTCTGCGGCAAGTTCAAGACAGGAACGGTAACAGTCTGATAACAGGTTACAAGCTCTCTGTGCAGAATCCACTGCCCGCACGGAACCCCCTCCCCTCTTATAATTTCTTCACAAACAGACAGCGGATCGCGTTCAGTACCGCAAGAATCATAACACCTACATCCGCAAAGATTGCCAGATACATATTTGCAATACCCACAGCCCCTAATGCAAGGCAGGCAAACTTAACCGCCAGTGCAAATACAATATTCTGATAGACAATCCGCAGGCATTTTCTGGAAATCTTGATTGCCTTTGCAATCTTGACCGGGTCGTCATCCATCAAAACGATGTCCGCCGCTTCGATTGCCGCATCCGAACCCATCGCACCCATAGCAATACCGATATCCGCTCTGGAAAGAACCGGTGCATCATTGATACCGTCGCCTACAAACGCCAACTTTGCCTTACCCGGTTTCATTTGCAGAAGTTCTTCCACCTTATCCACCTTATCAGCCGGAAGAAGCTCACTGTGCACCTCATCAATCCCAAGGGCAGCAGCAACCTGATCCGCCACTTTCTTTGCATCCCCGGTCAGCATGACAGATCTTTCTACCCCTGCTTTCTTCAATTCTGCAATCGCCTCCTTGGCATGGGGTTTTATAATATCGGAGATTACGATATGCCCTGCATATTTTCCGTCTATTGCCATGTGAATGATTGTTCCGGTCGAGTGACAGTCCTGATAGGGAATGTTCAGATGCTTCATCAATTTATCATTACCGGCTGCCACTTCTTTACCGTCTACTTTTGCCGTCACACCATTTCCGCTGATTTCATGTATATCTGATACACGGCTTCTGTTAATTTCTTTTCCGTATGCCCGCTGTAAGCTCTTGCTGATAGGGTGGGAAGAAGCACTCTCTGCCAGAGCTGCATATTCAATCAGCTTCTCATCCTCCATAGTAGAATGATGAATCCCATTTACCTCAAAGACACCCTTTGTCATGGTTCCGGTCTTATCAAAAACAACATACTTAGTCTGGGAAAGAATTTCCAAATAGTTAGAGCCTTTCACCAGCACACCCTCTTTGCTTGCGCCTCCAATTCCCGCAAAGAAACTCAAAGGAATACTGATCACCAACGCACATGGGCAGCTGATAACTAAAAAGGTCAATGCCCGGTAAATCCAGACACCCCAGTCTGCGGACAGCCCCATAAAGAGCATACGGACAATCGGAGGAAGGAACGCCAGCGCTAATGCACAATAGCAGACTGCCGGAGTATAGATTTTCGCAAACTTTGAGATAAAATCTTCCGACTTTGATTTACGGGAGCTTGCATTTTCTACCAGATCCAAAATCTTGGAAACCGTGGATTCACCAAACGCTTTCGTTGTCTGTATCTTCAATACACTTGTCATACTGATACATCCACTGATCACTTCATCCCCTGCTTTTGCCTCCCTCGGCAGGCTTTCCCCTGTCAATGCGCTGGTATTCAGACTGGATGAACCTTCAACGATAATTCCATCAATCGGCACTTTCTCTCCAGGCTGAACAACGATAACACTGCCAATCTCTACTTCATCCGGGTCTGCCTTCTCCAGTTTGCCATTTCGCTCAACATTCGCATAATCGGGACGGATATCCATCAGATTACTGATATTACGGCGGCTCTTACCCACTGCATAACCCTGGAACCATTCACCGATCTGATAAAACAACATAACGGCAATCGCTTCCAAATATTCACCATTCTCATAAATAGCCAGCGCCATCGCTCCAATGGTGGCCACTGCCATCAGAAAGCTCTCGTCAAATACCTGGCGGTTTTTAATTCCTTTTGCCGCTTTCCTTAAGATGTCATATCCGATAATGAAGTAGTCAATCAGATAACACGCAAAGCGTATCCACCGCCCTGCAGACGGGAATAAATAATTGTCGACCGTATCAAACGCCTCTGCGGAAATAAACTGGAGCGACAATAATATAACCGCAGTAATCAAAATCCGAATCATCATAGTTCTCTGCTTTTTGGTCAATCCCCCTTTGCGGCTGCCGATAAAAACAAGAACAACAGAAGCCATTATAATAACGACCGTCAGCAGTATACTTATCACTAATTCCTGCATAACTATCTCCTTTCAACAATTAAGTATGTGTTTATTTGTTTGTGAGAGAAAAGGCACCCCAAACTGCCGAGGTGCATTGTTAAGGGTGCCCATCCATTCCGCAGCCCTGCATTGCAAGGCATGGCAGTTCTGATCAAAGAAAAATTTCGCAGTCAGGCTCAACTTTCTTGCAGGCTTTCAGAACATCCTCCATTACCGCTTTCGGATCCTTGCCTTCCTCAAACTCCACAATCATCTTCAGAGCCATGAAATTCACGGTTGCGTCCTGCACGCCGGAAGTCTTCTTGGCAGCATCCTCCATCAGGTTTGCACAGTTGGCACAGTCCACATCAATCTTATAAGTCTTTTTCATAGGGATAAATCCTCCTTGTTAAATATATTTAATAATTTTATGATTAAGCACTTGTTTAATCATCATGGCTGCAGTATAATACAGACAGAAACAGAAGTCAATGCTTTAAAAGCACACCCTTCCAATTGGGCGAAAAGCATTTCCGATTGGGCGAAAACAGAGGAATTTGTATGTTAAAAAAAGAACTGCCGCACCATCATGAAGAAGAAACAGAAAACTCACGTATACAGGAACAGCTAAGTAAAATTGACAATTTCCAGACGGTTGCAGAAATCTTCAAACAGCTTGGGGACACCACCAGAATCCGCATCTTCTTTATGCTGTGCCACTGTGAAGAGTGCGTGATCAATATTTCCGCCATGCTGGATATGTCCAGCCCTGCGGTATCCCATCATCTCCGGCCGTTACGCAACAGCGGCCTGATCGTCAGCCGCCGCGAAGGGAAAGAGGTCTATTACCGGGCAGCAGACACGCCGCAAAGCCAGCTCCTGCACCAGATGATCGAGCAGGTTATGGAAATTGCCTGCCCCAAATAAAGAGAAATAAAGGAAGGTATCAAAATGATAGATGAATTGACAGACATCCGCAGCTCCTTTATCAAGAGCCATAGCATGAATCATATAAAAGCAATTGAATTATATCCCGGCATTGAATTAACTTACCTTACCCTGACAACAGGCCATTTCTCCGTACACCATGCCGCCCTCGACCATATACTCGAAATCAATTACTGCCGTTCGGGACGTATTGGATGGGACATGGGGAATGGAAACAGTGTCTACCTCGGGCAGAAGGATTTTTCCCTGCACACCATGAAATCCTGTGCGGATTCCGTCATGTCCCTGCCAAACGGAGATTATGAAGGGCTTACCATCAGCATCGACTTAAGAGAACTTACAGATGATCCTCCAGAGGCACTTTCCGGGACAGGGATCACAGGGACGTTTCTATATAATAAATTCTGCAAAAACAGCCCCATTACCTCGCTTGCAGGAAACGAACAGACGGAAAGTATTTTTTCCGCATTTTACAGCCAGCCCGAACCTCTGCAGCTTGCCTGGCAAAAAATAAAGGCTTTGGAACTCCTGCTGTATCTTGGAGGGTTAAAAGTTGACTCCAAAAACTGCCTGACAGAATACCAATCAGAACAGATTGAAACTATCAGGAAGATCCATAAACAGCTCGCAGAGCATATGGAACAAAGGTTCACCATTGAGTCACTGTCAAAACAATATCTGATAAACCCTACCACATTAAAAACCCTGTTCAAATCGGTCTATGGGACCTCGATTGCCGCCCACATGAAAGAACACCGCATGGAGCGGGCAGCCAAACTGCTCCGGGAAACAGGCTTAAGCATTGCTGAAATTGCCGGAAGTGTAGGATATGACAGCCAGAGCCGATTTACGGCAGCCTTTAAAGCGCACTGGGGAAAGCTCCCCAAGGACTATCGGAACACTTCCGGGATTTCAAAGTTGCAGATTTTTTCCTAAGCAGTCATATCTACGCTCAACGGTGTAACAGATATTTTATTCTCTACATATACTGCGTAAATATCACTGTTTTTTTCCAGTGAATCCACGTCCACATACTGCATAGCCTTTAAACTGTATGGCTTATCAAATCTTCTTTTTTCAGGCTTTATAAAATAGAAGTAATTCTGTCTGCTCTGTACTGTGATCCGATATGAAAACGGCTCTTTTATACAAGCTGGAACATTGATATTCCAAATATCCGTTCCCTTTGGCATACCGTGTATCAGCACATCCTCGACAAATTGACGCAGTATCGTTTTTGCCGGTTTCCAGTCAATTACGTCAAATTCTTCTGACCGGTGCTTCCCATACTCAACAGCCGCAGATACCGCGATTCCCGGAATTCCGTGACTGCTCGCTTCAAATGCTGCTCCCAGCGTACCGCTGCATGTAAGTGTAGTACCCAAATTCTCGCCGTAATTGATACCGCTTATACATAGATCCGGCTTTCTCTCAGACAATTCCATCACCCCATGAGCGACTGCCAGCGCCGGGGAACCGTGTACCGCGTATGCCCTATAATCTCTACCCTCAACATTCATTAACGTCTCTTCGATTATTCCGCTTCCCTCCGTTCTTGGAAATGCTCTGCCCATCCCGGTCTGCTGCACAGCCGGGGCTGCAATAAACAACTCCCCATATGCCGCCGCTGCCTCTGCCGCCGCCATTAAGCCCGGGCTTCGGATTCCGTCATCATTCGTGAGCATGATCAATGGTTTCTTCATCATCTTCCGCTCCCTTCTGTTGAATTTCTGTTATCTAACTTAAAACTCCCCGCAGACAGCTTGTTCTCAGGCAAGTCTCCACAGGGATATTTTAAGGAGGAAGTATGTATTTTTAATTAACTGAATATTTCATATGTCTTCTTAAGCACTTCGTCTGTATGCTCTGTGATTCCAAGGTAGACCGGAAGCATTTTCTTATACAGCTCTACATTCTCTGGATTCGGTTCAAATGTATCTTTAATGCGTACCATTCCTTCCACCGCTTCATCAAATCCATCATATACGCCTGCCGCAACTGCCGCGCAGATTGCCGAGCCAAGTCCTGCCGCACCGTTTACTTCATTTCTTATAGTGCACATATCAAACACATCCGCCAGTATCTGCATGAACAGATTGCTGTTAGAACCGCCTCCCGTTACGATCATTTTATCAAGCGTAACGCCGACCTCGCTGCTCATATCATCTACATGCTTTTTCATAGTCATTGCCACTGCTTCTAAAAGAGAGCGGTAAATGTGCCCTCTGGTATGTCTTCCGTCAAATCCGATCATAATACCTTTCTTATAGCGGGCATCCACCGGAGCCAGCCAGTCAAGTACTGTCATGAGTCCGTCGCTTCCAGTCGGAACCTTTTCAGCCTCCTCGCTCAGAAGTTCTTCCGCAGACATTCCCATATCTTTCGCCATCTTTATATAGCTCTCGCCAAGCACTTCTCTGAACCAGCTTATTGTCCACATACCTCTGCGGATTCCGTTGCTGTCATAAAGATATTTATTCGGCACACAGGAGAATTTGGGCCACGCATAGGAAGTTCCTTTCAAATTCTCTTTACCTTCCATCATAGCCGTAGTGTAGGTTCCAAGAGACAGGCACGCCGTAGTCTCTCCCATACAGCCTGTTCCCAGTCCTTCTACCGCTTTATCATTAGAAGTAGCCACCACCGGAACTCCCTCTGGAAGTCCTGTCCGCTCAGAGGCTTCCTTTGTCACATATCCAAGAATTTCCCCCGGCATTACCAGATCAAAGAGCATTTCCTTAGGCATCCCTGTTGCCTTGTAGCTTTCTGGATTGTCCGACCATCTCCAGTTATCCACATCTACCGGCCAGCCGTACTCATAATTTGCAATCGTATCTTTGAATTCTCCTGTCAGACGGTTCGTAATGTATCCCGAAGAAGCACAGATCCATCTGACATCCGGATTCGCATGGTCATATGGCTGTGATACGCGGATATCCATCCAACTAAGCGCCGGCTGTGCCAGAGTACCGTCTTCTTTCAGATAAGCACGGCAGCAGCGTATCGTACACAAGCCGATTCCAACGATATCCTTTGCATCGCCCTCAAACCTCGCCATACATTTTTTCGACGCAGCACAGATCGCGTCCCACCAGTCGTCATCTGGATGCTCCACATAGCCCGGCTTTGGCAGATCATACGGTCTGAGCGGTTCTTTATCCTCGCAGATAATATTTCCTTTTGTGTCAAAAATCGTTATCTTCGCGCTCTGTGAGCCTTCATCAATGCCAATGATATATTTTTCGCTCATGCTATCGTCCCCTCTTCATGCATTATCTCACAAGATATCCGCCGTCTACTACTAACAAAGTACCGTTCACATAATCGGAAGCGTGGCTTGCAAGGAATACGGTCGCGCCCATAAGATCCTGTCTCTCGCCCCAGCGATCTGCCGGAATATGATTTTTGATCGCAATATACTTCGGATCATCTTCATTTCCGCTTCCCGTTCCACTTGTCATAGCTGTCTGGAAATATCCCGGCGCAATACCGTTTACACAGATACCGTATTTTCCTAACTCATCTGCATACGCTTTTGTAAGTCCCATAAGTCCTGCCTTCATTGCAGCATATGCCGGGGATCCAAGTCCGCCCAAGAAGGAGAACAGCGAGCAGATATTAATGATCTTACCGCTTTTCTGAGGAATCATATATTTGGCAACTGCATGGCTTAAGTCAAATGCTCCTGTCAGGTTGATCGCGATCATCGGATCCCACTCTGCCCTGCCAAAATCAAGCACATCGGCTATCTTGCAGATACCGGCACAGTTTACAAGGATATCGATCTGTCCGTATGTCTCTACGCACTTCTCCGCGATCTTATCGCACATACCGTCCTCTGTCAAATCACCCTGCATAAATGTATATTTTACTCCGCAATCCTCTATTAACTTTTTCGTTGTTCCGTCATCATCCACAAATGCAAATGCGAAGATATCTGCTCCTGCTTTTGCAAGCGCCAGTGCAAATGCCTGACCAAGTCCGCTGTTTCCTCCTGTTACGATCGCTTTCTTACCCTTCAGTGAAAAGAAATCCATAGAAAAATCATTAATGTTTACCATTGTAATTACCTCCGTCTTTCAATTTTAATATGTTCCTCTAAAAGAGTAGATTCCTATCTGCGCACAACAAGAATCAACAGAACATCACTCTCCACCAGCGCCCTCAGAGAATAAAAAAAAGAGCAACTTCTACCCATCTCCATAGGTAAAAGTTACTCTCTCTTCCGCTCTTTTAGTAACTACGCACATTATAACCCTACAATATTAGATTGTCAATATCGTGATAATAGCAAAAAACCAAATTCTATTTTTATGCATATTGTACAATCCTTGTCTCATTACTTAACACCGGTGTAAAACGCTCTACTCTGAATTTCCTTACGAACAGCTCACATTTACAAAGAAAAAGGTAATAAATATTCTTTCCGCAGCCTCTCAGTGTCTCAAAATTCCCCTGTCCTTTTGCAATGCACAGATCCGCGTCTTCAATCCATGACAGGGCCGCCTCACTTACTTCATCCAGCGGCGTCCCCGGAACATCTGTGCCGTTCGAAACCACCTTAACCGTATCCGTAAGTCCTATGGCTTCAGCATCCATATACGTCGCATCATTTAATACCGGAGTTCCTCTGACGATAACGCCGATTTCCAGCTTGGGATATAAATCTTTGATTACCTCGATGAATACTTTGTCAAGAACGATCTCTCCTGCATTATCTGTGATGTATGCCAGTTTCTTTGCATTCGCAAGTTCCTGACGCAAATGTTCTGTCTCATCCTCTGAGAGCCGGATCTTAGAACGATTTCCCAATAGTTCATTGAGCTTTTCTTCATTCACATCAGACATAGCTCCAAAATCTATATAGTTTCCCATTACAGCATATTGGATACCTGCGAGGAACTTATCTTCTTCCTCTGAGATTTCCCGGCGTACCCGCTCTTCCTGTTCCAGAAGGATCTGGTTATACTTCTTCTTCGGA
Source organism: Lachnospiraceae bacterium (assembly GCA_910575835.1). Lineage (GTDB taxonomy): Bacteria > Bacillota > Clostridia > Lachnospirales > Lachnospiraceae > Sporofaciens. Next base: position 10,535 of record CAJTGB010000037.1, read on the forward strand.
TATTCGTAGGAATCTGATACATTAAGATAGGTCTCCACTGCGGAAATCACTTCTGCCATTAAGACGGGAGCAGACTTATCTCCTGCCGGGCCCAGTATCCTCTCCGTCTGCTCTAAGATCATTGCTCTGACATCCTCTGAAGCGCTGTACTGATCTAAAAGCCCTGACACTTTATTTCTGCAACACTCCAAACATTCTTTTTCTGCTTTCATAGCTTCCCCCTTTCTGGTCAGCATAACCTCACTGCAGCTATCTGTATCAAAACCGCTAGCAGTCCCACAGACTGCGGTTCGTAGTGGCAACTGCAATCGCTCCCGCTTTCAGCGCACCGATGATGTCTTCTTTATCCTGTGTGAGCCCGCTTGCCACGATCGGTTTTTTAATCGTCTCTGCCAGATATTTCATGACCTTATAAAGTCCTGCGGGCAGAAACTCTACCACGTCCGGATTACAATTTTTTACATGCTTCTCAATATTCGCATACGTGAACCCATCCATCATATAAAAGCGCTGGATAGTAAACATGCCGAGCTCGTTCGCACGCTTGATCATTGCCGGTTTCATGCTGATGATCCCTTCCGCCTCCGTATATTTCTTAATAAAATCCACACTGATCTCTTTTGCAGAAAGGCCGACGATCAGATCGACATGAATAATCGCTCTTTTCCCCGATCCTCTCACCCTTTCTACAATATCAGCTATCGAGCAGATATCCCCGTACAGGACATATGCGATATCGCTGTCCGACTCTTTTAATGCTTCCAGCCATTCGTCATTTTTAATCTCCGGAATCACCGGGCATTTTTCTGTCGATTCCAGAAAGCTTTGTTTTGTTAAAGACACCTTTTACTCCTCCTGCTTCTGCTCCTGCAAAACCTCAATAGACAGGCGCACGCTTTCAATCGGCCTGCCTGCGCTATCATAGTCTTCTTTATGTACATCATACTTCTGCGGATTAAGACCGATTTTCAATAAGCCTGCAATCATGATGATCATCAGGAACATATTCGGAAAGCCGCCGAGATTCGATGCCGCCTTAATCCCGTCGATTCCTGCAAAACTGATCAGAATCCATGTAGTCAGCGCCATCGTAATGCCCCATACGGCCTTCAGCCACGCCGGAGATTCCTGATTATCCTGCGTCACTCCGCTTGTGCATAATCCCGCCATAGCATTCGTATTGGAATCCGTCGCTGTAACGAAAGAGATGAATACGATGAACAGATAAAACGGAATTACGATCATAGAAAGCGGCAACTGCTCAAACACCGAATATACAACTGACTCCGCACCGCTCTCAGACATTATATCATATAATCCCGCTCCGTTTAACTCATAATATATTGTAGCGGTGGAAAATAATCCCATCCAGATCGTACTGAAAACTGCCGGAATAATAAAATTGCATTTAATAGCGTCTTTAATCGTATAGCCCTTTAATATCTTTCCTAAGAATACCGCTGTGATCGGCGTCCACGCCAGCCAGTTACACCAGTAAAAATTCGGCCAGCTCTTCGCCCATCCGTCCTTGAAAATGTCTCCTGTCATCAGGCTCATCCTGAAGAAGTCCTGTATATACGCCCCCCACGACTCAGCCGTAAAATTCAGCATAAATGCAGTCGGTCCAAGTATAAAGACAAATAAAAGCAATACCATATACACCTTTGCATTGATGGAGGATAAAATCCGGATTCCGTTCATGACGCCGGAAATACTGGAAAGGATAAACGCCGCCGCGATAACCGCGATGATCACGCCCCACGAAACCATACCGCTCTTGATCCCAAACACCTGCTCCACACCGCCGGCAATGTTCATCGCGCCTGTTCCAAGAGCTGCCGCTACACCTGCCGACAGCGCAAACAGACAAAGCACGTCAACTGCTCCATTATACTTTTTGATCTTGTCGCCAAACACCGGAACCAGAGCCGAGCCCATAGAGTATGGCTGGTTCATGTTATAAAATACAAAGGTAAAAATGAGGGTTGCCACTGTATAAATCGCATACGGCGACCACGTCCATTCCAGAAACATTGTCTTCATCGCAAATACGGCTGCTTCTGCCGAACCTGCCTCCGCTCCCTCTGCCACTGCAGGCGCATACAGATGGTACATCGGCTCCGCGCACGCCCAGAACAAAATCCCTGCAGCAATCGTCGTACAAAGCGTGATCCATACCAGATTCATATAATTCATGATCGGCCTTGCCTTGCTGCCGCCGATCCTCACTTTCCCAAGCGGTGAAAAATATACATAAACCACTGTCGCAACACACGCCAGCGTAGTCAGATTAAACGCCCACGCAAAATTATTTAAGATCCAGCTTGTCACAGTATTCAGCCCTAAGAGAAACGCATCGCCATTTGCCAGGCTGACGATCACCATTGCCACCAGTAAAAGCCATGGCGGGAAAAATACGCCTTTTCGCAACGTCAATTTTACTGTCTTTTCATCCATAGTATGTCCCATTCATTTCACTCCTTTTTTATCACTACATTTACCGTGTCTGCCCGATACTTTCTTGCAAGCTGTACCAGTTTTTCTTCCCGCTCTCTGCCTAATATACGTCTTGGAATCGCATAGATCTCTCTGTCCGCCCTTAATATATACATTTTTCCCGAAACATAAAATTTCAGTTTCATCTCCTTAAGTTTTATTCTCTTATTCTGACCAGCCGCTTCAATATAGTCATCTCCAATCATGAGCTGATAGCTGCCTCCGCGGCCAATCATCCTCTCTGCCGTTTTTCTTCTCTGCCACTGCGGTCCGTACCATAGATAAAACAACATCAAAATAATCATAAGCAGTATGAAAAACAGAAAAAAACGTTCGGGATTCTTTATATATGCTGCTAAAACCGCCACCCCAAGTACACTTAAAATTACAAGATTTACACTCTTTAATCCCCCTTCCCGCTTCCAGTCAAGGCAGAGCAGCGTTTCTTCTATTTCTTCTTTTGTAAGCTCATATTTAAGCTTCAGCTATCTCACTCCTTCCCTTTTTTAATCTCTGAATCAACTCAGGAACTATATCATACAGGTCTGCACATACCGGATAATGCGCAACGTCAAATATCCGTGCATTTGCGTCTGTATTGATTGCAATAATATTCTTTGTATTTCTCATACCCGCCATGAACTGTACTGTACCAGATACCCCGCAGGTTATCATATACTCGGGACTGACTGTGTTCCCCGATAACCCGATCTGCTCTGCGGCTTTCGTCCACCCCTTCTCAACGAGGGCACGGCTTGACGCCATCTTCCCGCCAAGCAGCCCGGCAAGCTCTCTTAACATGGCAAGGTCTTCCTTTTTTTTCACGCCTCTGCCTGCAACGACAAGAACTTTTTGCTTCGTAATGTCCTCTTGTGCCTCTACAGGTATCGATTTCAATACTCTTATAATATCTATATTTTTATTCTGTACTGTTTTTCTAATATAGGCCGTATCCTTCAGATTGTTTTTCTCAATCGCTTCTACGACTCCCGGACGAACTGTTGCAAACTGCGGCCTGCGCTCTGGCGTTACAATACTTGCCATCACATTTCCTCCAAATGCAGGTCTGGTCTGTATCAGCCCGCCATCCTCTGCAATAGAAAGCGCAGTGCAGTCTGCCGTCAGTCCTGTCCGAAACGCAACCGCGAGTCTCGGAGCCAGCGAGCGCCCTTCCAAAGTTCCGCCGATCAGCACGATCGCCGGCTTCAATCGCCTGATACACTCTGCTGCGATCTCTTCGTACCAGAGCGGTGTATATTCATCTTCTGTCTCATACAGGTATGCGCATTCGATCGGATATCCGGTAAGCTCTTCTTGAATACGTTCCATGTCCTCTCCTATTCCCAGGACATATACCTCTTCCCTCGTCTGTCTGGAAAGCCGATAAGCTTCACCGATTAATTCAATCCCTGCTTTATGAATGTGCCCCTTATAACATTCCAGATATACAAGGATACCGGACCACTTGGCTATTTCCTTTTCTCTCATTGCAGTCCCTCCTGTATACATGATCCTAATACCGTCATAATATAATCTGCAGCCATTTTTTTATCCAGACTGACAACCTCTTTCTTCTCTGTCCGCTTTGGCGGGAAGATTCTTTTTACTTTTGTTGCAGAGCCGGACAGCCCGTAATCCTTTACATCCGTATTCTTAAAATCCTCTATGGAAATCCTGCCGATTGGTTTCTTTTTCCCGCTGATCTTCAATTTTAATGACGGCATTCTGGGAATGAAAGCTTCTCTCTCTACAGATAACAAGCATGGCGATTGTACCTCTGCCTCTACTTCTCTTTGTTCCATGCAGTAAGATATCTTAAACCTTTCGTTATCTTTAAGCTCTATTCGCTTCACCCAGTTAAAATGGGGCATATTCATCCAACGTGCCAAAGCGCCGCTCACCTGTGCTGTATCTCCGTCTGTTGTCTGACGGCCGCACAAAATCATCTCAAACCTTCCGACAGATTCGATCGCCTGCATTAAAGTATACGAAGTAGCCAAGACATCGGATCCTGCGAATTCCTTCCCACAGATCAGATATCCCATATCCGCTCCCATTGCATATGCTGTCCTAAGTACTGCCTCTGCTTTTTCCGGCCCCATGGTAAATACATGGATCTGTGCTCCTGTCTGCTCTTTCAGACAAAGGGCCGCCTCCAAAGCCGCCAGATCATATGTATTTACGATTGCTTCAAGTCCCGCTCTTTTTAGCATCCCAGTCTCTTTATCCATATCTCCTTCTGATGTGGCGGGAACCTGTTTCATACACACTGCTATCCTCATATGCTTCTCCATTTCAGCTAATAAAATGCTTCCAGTATATTACCCCTGTTCAGCATATTCTCAGCATCGAACAATTCTTTTGCCTTTTTGCATTTCTCTATATATTCTTTCGGGAGCAGATCGCCGAGCATTTCTCTTTTCAGTTTTCCGACACCATGTTCACCGATCAGAGCTCCCTGTTTATTTTTGATTCTCAATGCCCACTTGCGCACCAGCTCTACTCCTCTGCAATATTCCTCATACGTCTCTGGAAGAATATTGACATGGAGATGATTTTCCATTGCATGTCCGAAGATACATCCTTTAAGCCCCGCAGCGGTGAGTTCTTCCGCAAAAGCTTCCAATACGTCCGCAAATGTACCCTCAGACAGCATATCCATGCCGAGCTTGGTAATCCTGCCGTCTTCCCTGTGCTGTTCTTCGATAAACAGATTCACCGTCTCTGCCGCCGCATGTCGGAATACATGCAGCTTTTCTACCTCTGCTTCTTCTGACACTGCCCACGCTTCTTCCGAATCGCTCCCACACTCCATTGCCGTCTCCATCAGTTGTTCCGCGATCTCTTCAATTCCCTCTTCTGCTCCATGAATCTCTGTATATATCATGGCCGCGACCTCCGGCCTGATATCCGGGAGCTCTTTTATCTTCGTCATAGTAGCTTTTCTTGACTCAATCATATCAAGACTTATCCTGTCTATATATTCTACTGCTGCTATAGCCGCCGACCCGCTTTCTGGCATACCCGTTTTCAAATCATCTACAAACTTTGCCGCATCCGCATCTTCTTCAAAGAAAAATGCGATCCCCCAGACTGCTTCCGGTTTCGGAACCAGCTTCAATGTAAGCTCTGTGATGATTCCGGTAGTTCCTTCTTTTCCAAGCACCAGTTCAAGCGCATCCGCCTGCTCTGTATCCGAAAGCTCCCTGTTCTCTCCCCGGCGAAGCTTTATGGTCTGCCCCCGATAATTCATAATGCTTACCGACTCAATATATTGCTCACTTTTCCCATATAAAATACGGCTGATCCCCTGAGCGCCGGATGCTGCGATACCTCCGACGCTGGCTGAAGTCTCTGTCGGATCTACCGGCCAGAACTGCGGATTTTTCCGGAACAGATTATTGATTTCTTTCCTTAAGTCTATCAGATTGATTCCCGGCTGGACCGATATCCGTCCTGTCCCGTCTTCTTCCATCCATGAATCCAGTACCTGATTCATATGGGAAAGGTTCAGGATATGACCGCCCTTAGGGATCGCAGCGCCTACAATACCCGTCTTTGCACCCTGTATAGTTATAGGTACTTTCCTGTCAGATAACTCTTTCAAGATCTCTGCCGCCTCGCCCGAAGTCTCCGGAAAGGATATGCTGTCTGCATATCCGCTGTATTTGGATTCATCCGTAAGATATTCTTCGTATTGTCCGCCCATTGGATAAATATTCTGTGACATATCTTTACCACCTGTTCTTTTCATCTATTTGCAGATATTATTTAATTCTTCCATTATCGGAAGGAAATCATCGACAATTGCCACATCTGCCATCTTCATGATCGGAGCTTTCTCATCTGTATTGATCGCAACGATGAATTTACTTTTCTCGATTCCTGCATAGAATGCCGCCGCCCCTGATACTCCTGCCGTAATACAGACCTCGGGTCCTACCATAGCTCCCGAAACACCGATCAGCCGGTTCATAGGCTTCCACGCATTCATCGCTGCCGGACGGCTGACTGCCACCTCTGCTTTAAGGCCTCTGGCAGTCTTGTCGATCACCGCCATATTCTCTTTATTCTTTACGCCGCGCCCTGCCGCCAAAATAACCTTTGCCTCGTCAAGTCCTCCTGCCAAAGCTTCCGGGTAAAATTCCTGCGACACAATATGCTCCGCCATATTCTCACAGCTAATTTCTTCTTTGATGACAAAGCTGCCCATCCTGAGTTCCTGACTCGCTGCTCCCCTTGCAAGGCTGATACAATAAGGCTCTCTCTCCATAACAAAGGCAGCTTCCATGTGGTTCGCATATACCATCTTCATTACATGTATTTTATTAATTAATTCACCGTCTCCTGCCGACTCCTCTGACAGCCACAAACTCTCTGCTTCCGTAACTGAGCTGCCGGAAAGTCTTGCCGCCATACGTACCGAAAGCTCGGTGCCGGCGTCGTCATTTCCAAAAATGTATAATCCCCCGTCTGCTATCCGGTCACAAAGCCCATGGAGAACCGCCTCCGGCGCATATTCTCTGGCACTGATAAGCACGGCCTCTTTTGAATGATGCCGCTCAAGCTTTTGCACATCTTCAGCAGACCGGCAATAGATAATTGCCTCGCCCTGTTCCATCCCGTTCAGATACTTTTGTGCAAATCCCATCTGTTCTTCCATCTGTCTGAGGACATCGTCTGCATAACCATTTACAACAAAATGATATCTCATAGCTCAGATAACCTCTCTTTCAGATATTTTTCATAAAGACACCTTGCCTTCTCCTGAGGTGAGTCAGCTTCTATTACAACAGTATTCCGTTTTCTGTTTATCGGATTCAGTGCAGTTACCCGTACGCTCTCAGCAGTTTCTGACATTCCCATATCCTCCGGCATGAGCCGCGTAACCGGGCGCTTCCCCAGCTTCATCTTAGCTTTCAGCGTCGGTATTCGGAGATAGGAGCACGGAGCATTGCCTGTTGCAAGCACACACGGAGTTTTCACTTTCCGTACTATACATCCCCCTGATACCTGGCTTGTGACCTTCAGCTGTTCTTCATCTATCGGTTCCAGACCGATCACCTGTGTAATACACGGCCATCCAAACTTCTCTGCCAGCAGATAAGGAGTCATTTTATTATTCCCGTCAGAGCTCTGGATTCCGGTAAGAATTACATCCTGCCCTTCAATTTTTTTCACATAATTCGCGATGCCCTCCGAAATCATTTCCGGCGAAAACAATATCTCCTCCTCCTCTTCCACACAAATTCTTGCTCCTTCTGAGAAACCAAGCGCATACAGAGTCTTCAAAAAGCTTTCTGTTTTCTGCCTGCCAATGGTAAGAGCGCTCAATTTGTATACGACATTAAGACCTTCTGACAAGTCAGAAAGTCTTAACATCATCTCCAATGCTCCTTCATCAAAACAGTTCCAGATCAGTTTGGCATATCCGGTATCTATATGAAGATGATTCTCAATATTCCAATCTTCTTCCACGATCAGGTCAAGATCCGGAACCACTTTAAAACATCCGAGTATTTTCATAGATTATTTCCTCAATGGGATTAAAGTTCCCATATTCATAATGCCGTTTGGATCAAATGCCTGCTTTAACGTCTTGAGCATATAGTAGGATGAACCGTATTCCTGCGTTACATATTTTGCCCTTGCTTTTCCAAGACCATGATGATGTACGATAGAGCCGCCGTATTTAATAACCTGCTCACAGATGATCTGGTTGATCCTGTCATGATATTTGTTGATCTCTTCTTCCGGAGCACAGTCTACGACATTGTAGTAATATACAAAATACATATTTGTTCCGTTAATATAACTATGTGAAGAGTGTCCTCCCATCAATGTCATATCCGGCACTTCTTCCAGTATCCTGTCACATGCAGTCTTATAGATCTCATAAATGTTGTCCCAGCTTCCGGATACTTCCGTCGTAATGCCGATATTACGTGTTGCCAGAATCTCTTCTTTTTCCTCTGCGATCTGCTCCGGTCCCCAGTTTAGTCCGCCGTACCATTTCTCGATCAATGCAGGATCTACTTCCTCAAGCTCCGGATGCTTTGACATTAGTCCCTTAATGCCTTCCTCGATCGCCGGCGTGATATTGGCCGGACCTTCTGCCATCCAGATCAAGATTGCTTTGCCCTCTTCTAACCATGCGCTGAAATGCTGCTGTGCGTCTGCCGCGTCATAAAGCCTTGCAAAGGATGGTTTGTATCCCTCCACCATAACCTCTCTCAGACAGTCAAATCCAAGCTTCATATACTCATCATCCAGTTTGTATCCGATGTAACGGTTATTCTGCGGCTGCCATTTAAAGAGCTTCAGTGTTACCTCTGTGATAAAGCAGATAGCTCCCTCATTTCCGCAGATGATATGCCTGATATCCGGACCTGCTGCACGTCTCGGAACATTCTTGATCCGGCATACCTTTCCATTCGGGAATACTGCCTCCATACCAACGATCATATCCTCGATTCCGCCGTACAGTGTGGAGAACTGTCCGATACTTCTTGTTGCTACAAGGCCTCCGATCTGTGCCAAAGGCTTGGACTGCGGTGAATGTCCGGTTGTATATCCTCTCTCCCTCAGCATGTCGTCAAGCTCCTGAAGCGGAACGCCGCACTGACATGTTACCTGCATGTTGTATTCATCTACCTTGATCACTTTGTTCATGGTAGAGCCATCGATTACGATAGAATCCTTAAGCGCTGTCTCCAGACCGCCCTCGATAGCGGAATGTCCGGTTCTTGGAACTACATTGATCTCATTCTCATTTGCAAAAGACAATACATCTGCCACTTCCTGCGTACTCTTCACATATACAACTGCTGCCGGGATCGGCTGTGTATACACTTCACATACCTGCTCATACTTTCTGTATCTGTCCAGGCTGCTCTCTTTTAATACCTGCTCATCTGTGATTACCTGCTCTTTTCCGAGGATCTCCTCTAACCCTTCTACGATCTGTTCTCTTGAAATAATTGCCATCTTAGTGGACTCCTTTCATTTTTTGATTTCCTGATAAAGATAAATAAAAAAAGAGCGATAACCTTCAAAAACAGACATACTGTCTGCTTTTTCAGTTACCACTCTCTAATTATCTCTTCGAGTAACTGCCCTTAGTATAAAATACACCCTCTATTTTTGTCAATTAGTAATATTTCATATTTTCGTGTTTGGATTTTTGTAACTAATGTACATAAATTGTTTTTTGCACTTTTTCTGATTGACTTTTTTTCATAATTATTTTATGATTAGCTCAGTTACAAGAGTGGAGAGAGAAGTAACGCCTTACGGCATTACCTCTCTCTTTTTTTGTTTTATTAATTTTGTCATAGTGACTGCAGCACTATGATACGGACACAAAACAAATTATTTTGGAGGTAAACTATGGACAGATCATTTATTAAAAAATACGGCACTTTGCTTCTTTTAGCAGCCGGCGCCGGAATCATTTTTCAGCTCCCATATATCCGCGAGACGTTCTACGTTCCGATTCAGAACGCAATGAATTTAAGTAATGCCCAGATGGGTATGCTTTCTTCCGGCTATGCAACAGTCGCAACTATATCATATTTTATCGGCGGAGCGATCGCAGACAAATTCTCCGCAAGAAAACTTTTAACATTTTCATTCTTAGCAACAGGCGTTTTAGGACTTTGGTTCTCAACCTTCCCGGGATTCACGATCAGCCGGATCATCTTTGTATTAATGGGTGTTTCTACAATCATCACATATTGGTCAGCATGTATCAAAGCGACCCGTATGCTCGGTACAGAAGAAGAGCAGGGACGTCTCTTCGGTCTTCAGGAAGGACTCCGCGGTATTCTGAATGCACTTTTGGTATTCGTTATGACTGCTGTTTTCGCCCACTATACTAACGCGGTTGCAGGCGCTGCCGCTGCGATCCGTGTATGTTCCATTACAGTAATCATAATAGGTATACTAAACTTTATCTTTATCGAAGACACAAAAAAAGAAGAGAACACAGCATCTGCCCTTGAAGTCACAAAAGGCCTGTTTAAAATGCTGCTGATCCCCAGAGTATGGTTGCTTGTAGGTATTATCTTTACTGCATACAGCGTATATGGATTAATCGGTTATATCACCACTTATGCACAGCAGTTTTACGGACTTACCGCTACTACTGCCGCAACTCTCGGCGGTGTGCGCTATCTTCTTCAGGGACTGGGCGGTATCGCAGGAGGGTTCCTTGCAGATAAGCTTCATTCCCGTATAAAAGTTATCATCGGCGGATGTGTTGGTCTGATCCTTTCCTTCGGTGCATACATTTTACTGCCAGGCAAGGCTTCCTCGCTTACAGCAGTCATCGTAAACTTCTTCATCGGCCTTATTTTTATCTATGCTGTACGGAGCCAGTATTTTGCAGTACACGATGATGCCAAGATCCCGATCCATCTAAGCGGACGTGTATCCGGTATCGCTTCTGCACTCGGATATATGCCGGATATGTTCATGTATACATTGGTAGGAAGCTGGATGGACAGCTACGGAAGAACAGGATACAACATGACATGGGTTTACGCTATGGCAGCGGCAGCATTGTGTATCGTTCTTACCTTTATCCTCAGCAAGGTAGTTAAAAATGGGGAAAAAATTGATGCATAGTTATAATTGACATCGTATTTAAAATACTCTATTAATTTTTTACATTCCGGCAATATTGATTCGTATTGCCGGAATGTTATTCTATACGAAAGACCAAATCCTATACTCCATTACAAAATCTGTTAAGGTGCGGCACATTTCATCTAATCTTATCACTCTCTTATCGTTCATCACGAGCTGCTTCAAATTGCTCAGCATCGTACAAGTCCCCTATTTGCGCGGATGTCCCTCTGACCTAGCGCTCCATCCAAATAATGCTAACCCCCATAAACAAAAGACCTGAACCAATCACTATGATAAGCATTGCAGAAAATGGAAACTGTATATTTCCAAACATATAAGTGATTCCATTTTCAGACGCATATATATCTATAATTTCTTTTGCTGTCATATACGTGCCTTTTACTGCCTGGTCTGTTACATTTCCAAAAGTTGCCATAAGCGGTTCTCTTGTCATGACTCTGCGCATAAGCGTCGCACCATGATGGGCCGGAACGAGTGCGAATATTTTTTGGATATTTGCCGGAAACATGCCTATTGGCAGAAATGCCCCTGTAAGAAAGCCAACCAACGCAGACATAATTCCTGTAAATGTACTGTACAGGCTTACACTTTTTGTCAGCATGGCCGCTGCAAAGAGTATGCTTGTTGCTGAAAATGTGTTTGCAATAATTAAGCCTGCCATTTCTATATTGCTCCGTATACTTAGCCATTCGCCGCCGTTCATTACGATAAATCCCTCTGCTATGAACAGGCAGAGTATATTCATCACAATGCCTACAAGAAACGGAGCTAACCAATAACCGACAACCAGTTTGTTACGGGCGACTGCACTGACAAGGAAGCTGTCTAACCGATTATCATTGCTGTCCTGTACCATGATCGTAAGTACATTGAGGGGAACTAAGATGCAGTTGATCATCAATACACCCGCCATTGACGTTGCGTCAACCAGCCATCGTATATGAGCAAAATCCATTCCCTCCACTTCGGCATATACGTCCATCATTCCTTCTGCCATATAGTCGCCAAGAAACAGACTGATCAGAACTATGAATAACAGCATATAGACAAAAGAGAATAAAATGGATAGTGGGTTCTTCAGATAAAGCTTCATTGTCCTGCCAGTTAATACGTTTATTTCTTTCATTTCGTCACCTCCGTATGACCTGTTACATTTAAAAATACATCGTCCATATTTCCCTTTATCAATTCAAAATCAAGAAAATCATCCAAGCTGTTTACTATTTTTAATGCTTCATGGCTATCCTCAATCGAAATCGAAACGTAATCCGCTTTTTGCTTTGCGGTATAGCCCATTGCCTGCAGTTGATGGATGCCTTCCTCCGAATTAATAAAACGCAGCTTTAATGTGTCCTTTCCATACTTGCTTTTCAATGTGTCTGGCGTTCCCTCTGCACAAATCCTGCCCTTTTCCAGTATCAATACATTGTCTGCCGCTGCCGCTTCCTCCATGTAATGCGTTGTGAGAAAGACTGTCATTCCCTGCTGCGTCTGCATATCCCGTATCAGTTTCCAGATGGCTGTGCGTGTCTGCGGGTCTAACCCTGTTGTCGGTTCATCCAATATAAGAATTTCCGGCTTGTTTAAAATTGCACGGGCGATCTCACATTTTCGTTTCTGTCCGCCGGATAATTTTCCAAAAGGACGTTTCCAAATGTCTGAAAGTCCAAATACGTCACGCAGTTCATTGATCCTGTGATGGAGTTCCTCACCACTCAGCCCTTGAAAACGCGCCCGTATATTCAGATTATCCCCGACCGTCAATAGATCGTCTAAAACATTGGTCTGAAAAACGACACCCAAACGGCTTCTCACCTTTGCAGCTTCTTTTTCTGTGTCAAAACCGTCTACAATTATGCTGCCGGATGTTTTCGGGAGCAATGTACAGATCATACTGATCGTTGTGGACTTTCCTGCGCCGTTTGTTCCAAGAAACGCAAACAATTCACCTTGTTTCACCGTAAAACTGATATTATTTACAGCGACAAACTGATCAAACTGCCTGCACAAATTTTTAATCTCTATGATATTTTTCATTTTGTCACCAACCTTTCTTTCCATATCTTAATTCATTACGTTACGTTATTAGCAAGTGTTTTTCAAAAAAAATTCCGGGACTGATACGCCCCGGAGTGATACTTTGTTTTGCTCTTTAGTCCTGTTTTTGATCATAAATATTTAAGGCCTCTTCCAAAAATGGTTCTGCCTTTTCAATCAGCTCCCGTTCAGCAGGATTCCAGACTTCTCTCTGATCGTCAACTGCCAGAAATGCCTGTTCGTGTTCAGGATTTCCCCCTGTGACTTTTTGCACCATTTCCGTCCACTCCATTGCCAATGTCTGAGCGATTGCATCACCGGGCCTTATTCCAGCTTCATTGAATGCAGCTGACTTTATAGAAAGGCGTTTCCATGTGTTGTAAAAATCCATTACATCATCCAATGTCTGAAAATGTTCCTCAAAAACTTCTGTCTGTTCCTCTGAAAACTCGTAATTCCCCCAGACAGAAAGGTCAACCGAGCCAAGCGACTGCATAAAGGTTGCTAACAGCGTCCACGGCGGCGTTTTTCCGGCGCTGATGATTTCCTGGCTTGCTTCAATAGCGGCAATGCTGTTTTGGATATTGTATATTTGGTTGTACAGCATAACTTTTTGTACGGATAATAATTCGCCGGCATTTTTATCTGTTTTAGGTTCAGCAAGTATTCTTTTAATTTGATCCAGTGAAAAGCCTAAACCACGATAAAAAATAATATGTTCTAACTTAATCATATCCTTTTCTGTGTAAAAACGCCGTCCGCCCTCTGTGCGCCCTGATGCAGGAAGAACCCCGATGTTATCATAATGCTGTAAGGTCCGTATTGTAAGCCCGGAAATCTTTGCTACCTCGCCTGTACTGATTTGCTTTTCGCCCATGATTTTCACCTCCGGCTTAATCATACCATATTACATAACGTAATGTACACAATTAAGAAATATCACACAAAAAAGGAACAAGAGGATTTCCCCTTGTATTTTCCAAAATTTTCTTAAAATATTCTGCTAAACTGCCGATGTAATAGTCAAAGACCTCGCGGCAGTCGCCGAATGTGCACGCATGCCTGCTTGCTTGACTCGTTGCTCGCGGGAATAAAGTGTGTAGCCAAAAAAAATTAATATTTAAGGAGGATTGCGTTATGTCAATGGTTGTAGGTTATAAGCCTTACACAGGTGCAATTAATACAAACAGCGCGCGATACAAACGTGCCAAAGCAATGTATGACGAAGAGCATCCCAACGGAGAAGCACCTAAATCTGCTGCGAAAGTAAAGGCTGAAAAGGATCTGCAAGACCTGAAAATGCTTAAGCAGATGCTTGGACTAAAGGATGATGATCTTGATTTTAAATTTAAAAATCCACTTGAAGCAGACGAAGAAACATTTATTCGTAATTATATGGGACTTTTTGATGAGGACGGTGATTTCGTAAATCCTTATGGTGTAGCGGGAATGGACATTACAGGTAAAGACCCGTCCGAATTCCACAAAATAATAGATGTTTCCGAAACTGCCCGGCAAGACATGTTTGATGAGACAAAGCGCCATTTCATACTAGAAAAAGGAATCGCCAATGGCGATACAACAAAACGTACTGAAGTTTTTACGCGCTATCAGTTAAGCGTTGAAAAATCCGATCGGTTAAGCGGTACATGGACGCTTGGACAATATGAGCGAATGTATACAAAAGCATTTTACGAAGCTGTAAGAGAAGCAGACCCAAACTGGCAGCTTGGACAGCCATTTGATACAAGCATCGTGCGCAACATTACCCGCGAAGATGTAGAAAGTCGCATTGTAAAAGGCAACAGCGAATTTTCATTAAGCCCGAGGCCATCTTTGGATATTACGGTATAATCTATAAAACAGATAACCGTCAAGCCCACAAAGGGGTAGATGACGGCAGCGTAGGGGAAAGGGGAACTTCCTCTGCGCCGATCAAAGCAGAGGAAGTTCCCGGCCATATTACTATTTGCCTTTAATTTCTAAGGGGAATCAACACTCAATTTATCAATTCTTTTCTATAGGTATCCAGATTTCGCTGTAATTCATATCTTTCGTATACATCTCAATATTATAATTACCTGCAAGCTTATATGTCTTACAGGATGGCAGCCACTCGCTCCATATTCTTGTGTTCACATCCTGTAAAGATTTCGGCAATGTTCCGTGACAAGGAAATACTGCCCATGTCCCGGCTGGAATTACTCTTATTTCCACTCCCTCAGGAACTTCGCTTTCTGGACTGTAATTATCAGCTATCAGATACTCAAAGTTCTGCCCCTCACTGTCCATGCAGATTCCATACCTTCCGCATATGATCTTCCCCTTCTCGCTTTTCATATGCTCCTGCCAAAACTCAGGTATTTTTTGATATGAAGTCTCTGAATTGAATTTACGGGAAACTCCCATAACCGTGAACTGTTCTTTTTCCGCAATTTTGTACTCTAACATAGTACCGCCCTCCAATGTAAGTTTTATTTTCAGCGGAGCAACAGAATTCAGACTGCGGTTCTTTTCTCTTGCCTGTGAAGGCGTTACCCCATGAAACTTAGTGAATGCTTTTGCAAAGCTGTCAGGCGAACTGTACCCATACTTCAGTGCAGCATCAAGCACCCTGATATCGGTTGAACAAAGTTCCTGAGCAGCCAGTGTCAGACGGCGATTTTTAATGTACTCCCCAACTGTAAATCCACATAATACATGGAATATTTTTTGAAAGTAAAAGCTTGACACAAATGCTTTGCTTGCGATTTCATTTACATCAATATCCTTGGTCAGATGATCTTCAATGTAACAAATTGCATTGCGTATACCGTCATTCCAACTGTTCATGAGCAGTATTCTCCTTCCCGTTCCGCTGTGATTATATTGTACAACCGAATACTAAAACTTTCCCGATATTTTCTGCTCTCTGGTGCGGGATGTGGCTTCATACTGACATAACGAAAAAGTATCATGCCATATTCTATCACTGCCTCTTTTTTAATCAAACCATGCAATCATCTTCGAGCACATACATTCGTTAAGTTCATATTTCCTTCTACGCTACCGCATTGGCATTTATTGTATCTATAACCTTCCGAATTCCCATCAACACGTTCAGATCAGTGAATATCTCAACCACACTTCCCCGATCCGTAAATGGCGGTTCCTGGAGAACAGTAAAATCTTTCATCATAACATGTCTACAGAAATTGCAATCTGAGGCATCTTCTTTGGATCAGAAAACTCATCAATGGCGCTCTGCGCGTAATTCATATAATTATCTATTACTTTCGCATAATCCGGGAGGCGAGGATACTCTTTGTTAAAAACTTCCAGTATCTTCTCAGCATGATCATGATTCTTTGCAAAAATAATTGTCTTACCAAGCTTCTGTCCATAATCAATCTTAATGCCCTTGGTCATCAAAATATTTAAAACTTGTTTTATCGTGTCCTCATTGAATATCCATGTGTTAAGAGCAGACGAACCTATAGAATCGGGCAAGTCCCCATGTTCATCCTCAAAAGTTTCCTCATATGCCCTCTTATCTTCTTCTGATAATTCATCATACACAATTCCCTGCTCTATAAACTTAAGCTTCGATTCAACAGAAACATAGTCAACAAGATATCCGTCTTTCACAGACTGCGCCAAATCATATCCAAATGTGGGAACACC
Organism: Lachnospiraceae bacterium; assembly: GCA_910575835.1. Taxonomy (GTDB): domain Bacteria; phylum Bacillota; class Clostridia; order Lachnospirales; family Lachnospiraceae; genus Sporofaciens. The sequence goes on from CAJTGB010000037.1 coordinate 27,383, forward strand.
GTTCTCTAGTTCAAAGATCTCATAAGTATTCTTGTCGATTTCATCCTTCGGTGTAGCGGTAAGGCCAATCAACGGCGCATCAAAATAGGAAAAAATATCTTTGTACTTGTTATAAATAAATCTATGCGCCTCGTCAGCGTATTGTCAATAGGGACAATAAAAGTTTTTGAAAAAATTATTCTACCCTTCTGATTACTTAAATTTGCAGAAGCTGCCGCCTTATTATCATACTATCTTCTGCTCCCCTCTCTGTGAAAAAAGTATCCGAGGTTGATTCTAACTTCCCTGCGGCCAATATCGTTGTTTGTATAACAGCAAGTATCAAAACCGATCAGTTCAAAGCCTTGATGGAGATAGAATCCGATTGCATTTGTGTTGCAGGATTGCGTCTCCAGAATGATGGCGCGCCTTTGCTGGTGAATCGCGACTTCCTTTGCTTTATCCATCAGTCTCTTTCCGATGCCTTTTCCCCGAAGCGCATCACTTACCCATAGCTCCGTAACCATGAGTCTGTTCGACCACTCTTCAGGACATACTTCAATACAGGCCAACATATCACCGGTGTCACTCACAACGCCATAGGCTTCAGCACCCGCCCAATGATCCTGATAAAGTGAATCGGGGAAATCATATTCCTCCGGCGTGTGAACAATTTCTTTTTCTGCTGGTTTCCTGACAATAGAGACAGTGCATCCTTCACTATTTAGCGGACTCAGTTCAAGGTCATAATAGCTGTCGCTTCTGGTGGTCAAGGGTATGGCTGTGCCTTTCCACTGATCTTTTGGCAATGCAACTATATCATGATACATATTATGTTTTCCTCCGGTATCTCGATCTATCAATATATGTCTCCGTATATCCTGCGGGCTTCTGTTGTCCACTGGCGAATGAAATCTGTTTTTGCTTCTGTATAAGCATCACGATTATGCTCATACTTTTTCCATAATTCCAGTTTTACTGCTTCATATTCTTTTGCAATATGAGGATGCTCATTCAGATAGTTGTGGAAATACAGTTCATCATTATCACCGGAATATCTAAGGTGAATGTGGTATACCTTATCCGCAAAGCCCTCTTTGGTATAACCCTTGTTGAGCGAGATTCGGTTTGTTTTCGCGGACATCCGGATAAACCCGTTCTGCTCCAGAATGTGCGCAATTTCTTCCATGTCAGCTTTTTCAGAAATTTCAACCATCACATCAACAATGTTCTTGGCCCATATGCCCTGTATCGCTGTGCTTCCAATGTGACTGATTCTTTTAACTGGATAACCTGCCAAAAGCTCTGTAATTGTGTATTCTACCTCTTTATAATATTCATTCCACTTATCATCGTGCTGGACAAGGAAGATAGGGAATAAGTCCCACAATTCTTCCAACGTCATTTCCGACAGTTCTTTTCCCACAGTCAAGACCTCTTCAAATCCTGTAATTTATAACTCGCATACCATAATATATTCTTCGGCATTCTCATCCACAGTCTTGAACCCGACATTCTCATACATCTTCACGGCATAATTCGCCTTCTGAACCGCGAGTGAAGCCTTTTCATATCCCTGCCATTTCAAAAGCTCCAGCATCCTCACCATCAGCTGTGAGCCGATGCCCTGCCCTCGGTATTCCTTGTAAAGCGAAATCGCGAAGGACGGCGTTTCATCGTCCACATGTCCATAATCGTCCATTATCCTCGTCCATACTGCGCCGACAACCTTCCCGCCTAAATCCGCCACCAGACAGTTATCGCCTTTTCTGGCTCCGAAGTCATCCGTGTAAACACGCAGCTCCGGCTTCTCGATGATATCCCTCGCAGGCGGCTCCGTTCCTTTTGGAATAAAGATCGCTTCATACAGGAAATCCTTCAGCAAGTCCACCTCATTCTTGCGGAGCAAGCGGATAACATAGCTCTTATGCTTATCGGAAAGCCTATGCGAAACCTGCTCATTCCGAAGCTTGACCGTCATACCAAGAACCTGCTTTCCAATCTGCTCCGGTTCTCCATCGTTTCCATTGCAGATCAGTTCCAGAGTGTCAGGCGTCCAGATATAGCCATGCGCCTTATTGTAGAGGTATTGCTGATATTCCTCATACTCTTTATCCTTTAGCTGCTTCATTCCTTATCTTCCTTCTCCACATAATGCAGTTCCACATCAAAGCCCAGATCCTCCATCATGGCCTGAAAGGTCTTGTTCATGATTTGTTCCTTGCTGCGAACGATCTTATTCACATATGACGGCGATGTGCCGATATTCTCTGCGATCTTCGCCTGTGTGGTAGACTGCTCTATGCACTTAGTCTTAATATCCAACTCGATGTTGTTTCTCAGCATATTCCTCTCCGCTGTTCTTCTCAATAACTTGACTTATAACTCAATCAAGTATAACACAAAATCCGCCTCATGGATAGTGATTCCCACTCCTTCTTTGCTTCTGGCATTAACCAGTCAGGACATGCAGGCATTCCCTTTGCTGGAATGGGCTCCTTCGTATTCAGTTTTCTTTTTCCAGGATTACCTTCCAGCTTCTTTACCGCTGTAGGCTTTGGCTTTCTTCCTGCCATCGGAATCCCCTCCTTCCTAAATTTTTGCATAATAAAAGGATCATGTATCTCTACACGATCCTCGCATTTTTTCTATTTGTATTTTAAATATACTTCAGATTTCCAGTCATAAGTTCATCTATTTTGCCTTCAAAAATCTCATTGAATATCTGTTCACATGGAATCCTGCACATTCGCTTTTCCTTCGAAGTGTCCTGAATTCTAAAAGTTTTTTGATCTTTCCCTAAACACTTATTCATATAAGAGTCTATGTGAGGCACAGCATCTTCTTTTGTGAAACCAATTTCCTTTTTTAACCTTACAAAGGATGACAACACACTTATGCATCTGGCACCGCCTATGCTGACCGCACCATTTCTGGCATTTTTATCATCAGAACAAAATACATAGATTTGCTCACCGAACTTCAAGTTCAGCACCTGCAATATTGTGACGCATGAGTTCTACATGAATCTGTTTATGACAATAAAACAAATAACCTGGCATTGCCATAATTTTATCTATTAACTTATTCTGATCATCCTTGCGTATTAAGTGCATCTTGGATATAAAGTCAGTATCCAGCAAGGCATATTTAACATTTGCCATATACCCACCTTATTTTCGATTTCGAAATTCCTTTCCAAGTTTTTCCAAGTATGCCCTATCAGATTCCTCTCTACTATCCACAAGTAATTCCTGTTCAGAATTGAAAGCTAGATTATCTAACAGGCTTCCATAGCGGAGCAAACGTCCTCTATTCTGTTGCCACTGCTCTGCTTTTCCAGTCAATTCTATTCTGACTGAAATGTTTTCATTATTTTCTTGATAAAGGCTTCGGGCCTTCTCTTCTGTAATCACACCGCTTTCCACTAAGCGCAATACTACTGCTTTGTAAGGAAGTGCAAATAAATCCATAAGGACCAGTACATCATCAATCCCCATGTTTTCTTTTGATATTCCAAACATCTTAAACTGTTCTATCACACTAGCATCTGGCATCAAAAGCAAGCCAGCAAAAGCATTTGCCTCAAGATCTTCCTGCGTAGCCGCTATTTCATCCACCGTTTTTGAATCCAACAAAGAACCAGCTGTAATAGTACTGGTATTAATATCTTCTGCATAGCAATGAATATGATATAACTCATGTGCAGTAGCAAAAATCTGCTTACACATTGGGAGTTCTGTATTCACACACAAGAAAAATGTACCCTTTTTCACAAAAGTAAACGCCCATAGCTCATCATCCTTAAATGGATAGCGAAGCACTTCGAGGGCTAACTCTCTTTTTCGTGCATAATTTGAAACGATACCAAAAATGGACTCTCTGATTATTGTGTTCCCACAATAATTTACCGCAAAGACTTTGGTCAAATCATTTATTTTTTCAAATTGCTTCTCTTGCTTATAAAACAAGCTTTCAAAAAAAGTATCTCCCATTATGCCTCCCAAGGTTTCATCATGGCCATACCATTATCGCGAACTCGACTATGGAAAAGAATCATATCCGAAAGCTTATCAGCAATGTTAAGCGCTTCTTTAGCTTCGTCTGATTCAACTTTACCCATGAACGCATGAACAATATCCGTATCAACAGAATCTTCACGAACCTTGGTTAGCTCCTCCATCTTAACACCAAGGAACTCTGCAATGCGTTTCAGTTCCACCGCATTAATCATTCTTGAACCATTAAGCATCTTACTTATTGTCTGTTTATTAGTCTGCAGTGCATCTGCCAAATCTATCTGTTTTCTATTCTGTTTTTTAAGAATCGCTACAATATTTGCTGCAATCATTGCATTTACATTGAGCATAATAATCTCCTCCAATCAACAAAATTTCTTCTGCCTCATGCTTATTATATGCCACATCTACTTTGCAGTCAATATTATAGTTACCATTTTTACTTGTTTTATTCATTTTGTTTCTATTTTAGTTACTGTATTGTTGTGTAACCCCCATATTCAATTTTGCGACTGCACACAAAAGACCCTCCCGCCGTTCTATAGGAGACAGGTCTGTAGAGATTTGCACTCCCCCTACCGGTCATGCCAGCGATCCCCACGTTTCGCATGTATCTGTGAATGACACGACTTGCACAACGCAATCAGATTACTCCGATTATGTGTGCACCTTCACTCAAAGGAAGCTTGTGATGGATCTCTTCCACCGGAACCAGAACTCCACGCTCGTAACACTTCTCACAGAACGGATGCTCTGCAGCATACTTGTCACGGATTCTTTTCCATGCACGTCCATAACGGCGTTTGGTATTCTTATCTCTATCTAAAAGGATAAAACAATCTATATTGCAAAATTGTTTCATCCTTTCTATTCCTACAATCTGTCGTCTGCTGTTAGCTTTAGTATAGTATTTTTTATCATAATTTTGCAATATACTTTCCCCTGTCAGCTTCTGGAATTTTCATAGCCGCCATTACCTGTTCTGCTGTCCATTTCGTAGTATCCATCAGATTTTTAATTGTTTTAAGCAATGTTTCCTGCTCCCTTTTTTCCAAATCATCCTTCATAAGTTCTCTCAACGCTTCACACATAACTTTATCGCACCTCCTGATTGCCTCATAGATCTCCTACTACTTTTGATAGAACAAGCGGTGTGGGTAATTTGAAAATTGCATCATCCATATATTTTGAATAAGCGCTATTCTTATCACTGTGTAATGTTTTTATAAATGGAAATACCCACTCCTGTATTACAGAATACATTCTATCTGCACTCTGATATGGAAGTCCAAGCATTGCACTTTCTTTTGCTCTTGTATTGTCCGAATCATCCAAATCATGAATAAACATCAGATATCTAATCTGCTCAATTACTTCAAGCGGATTTACCAATCCGCTTGAAGCAAAAATATCCCATAAACTATCAATTTTATTTTTTAATTCACCTGTAATCATTTAACCCTCCGCTTTCTATACATATTTTATGTAACGGCCTCCGCCGATTTAATTATTGAACTGATCATAGCTTCTCCAAATCAATATCTATTTCGTACTTATCATCAATCAGCACATAATTCACACCATACTTCTGAGCAAGTTCTAAAAACAATGCATTATCTTCTAAAACACTTTCCATCGTACACCCTTCATCATCCAAACGCTTTTCTATGACGCTTGCATATCTTTTTATACTTGTAAAATGTTTTTTTATATAATCTCTGCTCATTACAAGACAGTAATACTTTATATGTTCAAGGTATTCCTTTTCAAATCCCTTTGACCATTCAAAAGGAATATAACACCCTTCAATTATGAGATTCTGCTTATTTTCTACGGCGGTTTTAATCATTTCACGAATAATAGGCCACAAATACCCTGTAAGTTCGTTATCGTCTTCGGGTGTAAGCTTTGTATAACCGCTTCGGATCAAACCCATTTTCAAATGGTCTATTGATAGATATGGGTATTTATATTTTTCAAGCAATTTTTGAGCAAGGGCCGTTTTACCCGTGTGCGAGGCGCCCGTTATTAAAACAATCATATACTCTTCTCCTGCTAATAAGCAATCCTAAAATAATCCAGATGAACCTTATACTTATCCTGTGCCGTCAGGCAGGTGTCTGTCAGATACCCTTTCTCTTTGTCCCATTCCTTCAATCCCCGATAATAGAAAAGTTTCAGATTATCCTCAATTATAAACGGAACAATATTATATTTCAGGCATTCTTTAAACATAATCAATCTGCCCACACGGCCGTTTCCGTCTTGAAATGGGTGGATCCTCTCAAATCTGACATGAAAATCCAGAATATCCTCAAAGGTCTTTTCTGCTTTCTCATTGTACTCTGCCAACAGAACCTTCATCTTATCAGCAACTTTTTCAGGGAGTACAGTTTCCATGCCGCCAACCTCATTGGGCAGTTTCTTGTAATCTCCCACTGCAAACCAATCTTTTCTGGAATCGCTGGTTCCGCTTTTCAAAGTCAGATGCAGCTCCTTAATATACTTCTCTGTCAAAACAGACTTTGCATGATCGATGATCATATCAATACAACGGAAATGATTTGCGGTTTCAATCACATCATCCACATTGAGAACCTCATTCTCTACTCCAACAGTATTGGTTTCAAAAATATATCTGGTCTGGTCGTGGGTCAGGCGGCTGCCTTCCATATGGTTCGAATGATATGTCAGATCAATCTGAGTCTTATGATAGATTCCGCCGGAATATTGACTTGCCTTCTGCTCCTGCAAAATATCCAGCAAAGCCGGCTGTTCTTTTCTCTTATTGGAACGTTCCGGTTTTTCGGCATCTTCTGGAATGTTCCATGTCTTTCCGGTAAGAAACGCTCCGTTTACCCGTCCCTGAGCGCAGTAATTTCTTACACTTCGCTCTGATATATTCCATTTCTTCGCTGTTTCATTAACTGAAAGATACCGCATATCTCCTCCATCTGTTTTAATCATCATATTATTGTTATTCTAACATATAATCGGCAATAAATCCAAATATTATTTTATTTCTATATATTATTATTGCCGATTACGGAAGTTTTATATGAACAATGCATTAAAAAAACCGAACTCCCCAACAATGTGAAGCCCGGTTTCTCCCTGTGTCTGTTCTCTGCCATCTCTCGTCTTGCTTGCAATGCTTTACGTCCCTGTTATAACTCATCAATACCGACATGCTGCATCTGGATCGGCGTCAGTTTACTATACTGATTGGCGAAATATCTTCTGGCGATATTCCTGTTCCAGCTCCTCTGCCAAATACGCATCGCTCATGCAGTGCATATCGGAAACGCCATCCCGAATCAACGGATAAACCTCGGAATGGTAGAAAAAGTCCAATGCTGCATCCAGAGAGATCCCCTGCTTTCTGGCAAAGCACTCAATCACACGGCTATATTTTTTCTGAAGCAAAATTGGATTGGCATTCATACCATTTCACTCCCTTCAAAATGTAAAAACTCCAGTGCTTTCTCTGTGCGGAAACAGATTTGCAGATTCGGCTTTTCATAGCGCAGGCGATTTATCGCCTCCGCCTTGTCGATCAATCCGTCAAAAAACAGTTCCACCGTATTAAACACCTTATCGTTGGCAACACCGCCAACCACAAGATCATAGTCTGTTGTATCTTTTCCGCTGCGGCAATTCAGGATGAAGTCCAACCATTCCTCAGAATATGAAGTAAATTTCAGCGTTTTCAACTCAGATTCCCATCTTTCATCAAATATATACCGGGAAATGATTCCAACTTTCCCACGACGTTTAAACTTGCCGCACCACTTCGACGCCTGCATATATATAGGAGTAACATAAAAACCACGCCCAAAATCCACATTAGGACGAGAATGAGTCAGATCCGGTTCTGCAATTTCCAGATGGGAACCATGATAGAGAATCATACTTCCACACCCCTTTCTCGCATCACCTCAAGGAGATCGTCTACGATATATTCCCGGCCCTGGGTGTGCAGAATTTCATATCCCGGCACGATATATCCATGCAAGATATCATCTTTTTCAACAAATGCCCGATAGACCCGTTCCGCATCTACGCCCAGTTTTGCCGCAACATTTTCAATGCAGAATACGGCAAATTCCAGCTCTCTGGAGTTTTTGATCTTCTCGACCGGCATCATAAGCGGCTCCTCCTTTACTTCCCATAAAAACAGTTTTCTAAATCATCATACCACGGGATTGCGCTTTAAACAAGCAGTTATATTCCCGTCTTTGACACTTTGGGGAAAAAACTGCTACAGCCCTTGATTTATAAGCGTTGTAACAGTTTGGGTTCAAGTTTTAATATATAGTAATTTTTTCAAATTCTATGAGACCCGTATTTCTATTGTTTTTTTAATAAATTCTTGACTTTACCTCAAAAATAATGCAAAGTTATAATACAACTTGTAGAAAGAAATTCATTCAATGCCAGAATTTGATCCGCATACACACTCAATTGCCAGCGGCCACGCCACTTCCTGCACCATCACAGATATGGCCAAAAAGGCCGTCTCTCTCGGTCTTAAGATGATCGGGATCACTGACCACGGACCTGCAACCCCATATTCCTGCCGGCCGTCTTATTTCAGGAATCTCTCGTTCTCTCCCAGGGAACGCTTCGGTATCGAGATTATGATCGGCGCAGAATTGAATATATTAGATAACGGCGGAAGCGTTGACCTTGATCACGATATCCTTAAGCATCTGGACTATGCCATCGTAAGCATGCATCCCCAGACCTTCAAGCCCAGTACGGCCGCCGACAACACTGCCGCCTATATCCGTTCCATGAAGCATCCGAACGTGAAGATACTGGGGCATTGCGACGACAGCAGATTCCCGGTCGACTATGACGCCCTGGTAAAGGCTGCGCCCGATACAGCCACCCCGTCGTCCTGTCAAGCGACAGCCATGGGACGGAACATATCGGAGATTTTTGCCTGGCGGCTTCTCTGATCGAAGAGACCGCTTTCCCTGAATCTCTTGCGCTGAACAACTCGCTAGAGGCATTCAAATCATTTTTAAACGAATCATACAAAGGAGGTTATGATCATGCAGATGATTGATCCGGCAATCGTGCCAAAGAAAAAATTATATACAGGTACAGAGATTCCCTGTGTCGGAATGGGGACTTTCGGTTCAGACCGCGTAACTCCCGAAGAAGTCGCCGAGGCTGTGGCAGGAGCGATCCGGTGCGGATACCGCCTGTTCGACTGCGCCGCATGTTACGGCAATGAAGCACAGATCGGCCAGGTATTCCAGAATGCATATGCAGAAGGGACGGCAGAGCGAGAAGACTTATTCATCATGTCAAAGGTGTGGAACGATATGCACAGAAATGTAGCGCAGGCATGCAAGAAGAGTATCTCCGATCTGAAGTGCGGTTATCTGGATCTGTATTTTATCCACTGGCCGTTCCCGAATTATCATGCTCCGGGATGCGACGTCGACTCCCGCAATCCAGATTCACGGCCGTTCAGTACGGAAGAGTTCATGGATACCTACCGCCAATGCGAAGCGCTGGCAGAAGAAGGGCTGATCCGCCACATCGGAATCTCTAATATGACGATCCCGAAGATGGACGCGGTACTTCCTATGATGAAGATAAAGCCTGCGGCGGCAGAGATCGAGATGCATCCGGCGTTCCAGCAAAGAGAGCTTAAGATATATCTGGAAGAACGGAACATCCTTCCTGTGGGATATATGCCGATCGGTTCGCCGAGAAGACCTGAGAGGGATATAATGGAAGAAGATGTCGCAGATCTTGAACTGCCTGCGGTACAAGAGATCGCGCAAAGACACGGCGTACATCCTGCGGTCATTGCGTTAAAATGGGCGCATCAGAACGGACAGCTCCCGATCCCGTTCTCAACACACCACTATTACGAAAATCTGAAATGTATGACAGAAGACCCTCTGACAGAAGAAGAGATGACTGCTATAGCAGCGCTTGACTGCAATAACCGCCTTGTCAAAGGCCACGTGTTCTTATGGGAAGGCGCCAAAGACTGGCATGACCTGTGGGACGAGGACGGTGTAATCGTCAGTTAGTGTTTTGATGAACATGCTTTTCAAGAGTGCATGTGTAAAATACAGGCGCAAATAGACTGCGCTGAGCTTTTACACATGCGCTTCAGGAAAGCATTCCTGTATCCATCCCCGCGTATTATTTCAATCCTCTCATCATGCGGGAAGAGATCAGACATTCATCTCCATTGACCATATGAATGACCCGGTTCTGAAAATCAATCTCCTTGATATTATCTTTGTTCACCAAAAACGAGCGATGACAGCGGTAAAAACGCCCGTCCACCTGTCTTTCGATCTCTTTGATCTTCCCTAAAAATTCCATCTGACGGTTTCTGCAATGAAGTATAATCTTGTGTACATTCGGAGACGTCTCAAAAAAGAGAATATCGTCATAATCTACCGTAAATACCTTCTCATTTATTTTCACAGAAAAATTCGCATGCACTTTATTATTGGCGGATACGAATCTTTGATTCGCCTTAAGAATACACTCGTATATTCTTTTCCCTAGATCCTCCGGTACATCCTTCAAGATGAAGTCCAATGCCTCTAATTTGTATATGAATGTCATGTAACTCATCTCCGAGTGGGTTGTAACAAAAACAATAAATCCTCTTGGATCATATTTCCTGATTTCCTGCGCCAGGGTCAATCCTGTCATATCCGCACCCAGGGCAATATCCAGAAAATATATTCCAACATCTTCTGTTTCCTTCACTTTTTCGAGGATCACATGCGGATCTTCAGAAACACACCAAAGTTCCATATCAAGTTCTTCCATAAGAACTATATTTTCGATAACCTGCTGTATTTTATTTCTTTGCACTTCTATATCTTCACAAATATATATCTTTAACATACTGCGCTCCTTACGGCTGTGCCGGGGACATTTCCTATTTGATATCATTATCACGAAATGATCGGTATTTGTCAACAAAAAATGCCCCTCTCATTTCCAACAGATCAAAACCATTTTTAATCTTTCATAAGTTTTAAGAACGTATCTTCCAAAGTTTCACTTGCCTCAGAGCGTTCTGTCAAATCCATAGACTGAATGATTTCACCTTTTTTGATTATGATCGCCCTGTCGCACATTTTTTCCAATTCACTTAATAAATGGCTTGAGATCAGCACCGTTATCTTCTTTTCATCAGCGATACTCCTGATATATTCCCTAACTTCATGGATACCTTCCGGATCCAGACCATTGGTCGGTTCATCCAATACCAAAACATCTGGATCCTTTAACAAAGCCTGGGCAATTCCCAATCTTTGCCGCATACCAAGAGAATATGTCCTGACATTTTTATTTGCAGCATCCGTAAGGCCTAACAATTCCAACAGCTCTTTCACCTTCTTTTTTCCTACGCCGTTCAATCCGGCAAAATACATCAAATTCTGATATCCCGTATTGTACGGATAGAAATTAGGGGTTTCAATCATGCAGCCAATATCTCTGACGCCGCTTAAATCCACTTCTCCGGTATAATTTCTGGTCAGTCCTACCAGGATCTTCATGATACTGGTCTTTCCGGCTCCATTCGGCCCGATCAGCCCGGTAATCTCTCCGCTCCCAAGTTCAAAGGATACTTTATTCAATATTTGAAAATCTTTTGCTTTTTTGCTGACATTATTAACTCTTAATACACTATTCATATTATTCCTCCTGATCCTGTTCTCACGATCAGCGCAGCAAGTACGCAGACCGTTCTGAGTTGTTACACTCTTCGCTCATTTTCAAATCACAAAGACCTCTGCCAGGTACTTATAAATCTTTTTTCTGTAAAGCAGCCATGCCAACGATTGAAAACAGAATCCCTGTGACTACAAATACTGCAACATTTTTGATACTCCAATCCTGATACATCAGAAATTGGTCAGACTGGCAAAACACTACATAGTCCATTACTTTTTCCAACACCGTTATCTTCTGTCCGATCATCTGCAAAATACCAGGCATCACCCAGAATAATACGATCAGATAAATGAAAGGCGTAATGGTCGTCTGATAAAAACATGTGATCATCACTGCCGTTGCGCCTATCGCAAAGCCATAAATCATATAAATCAAACTCTCTCTTCCAATAGTCCCAAGCAGCACAGGTATTGACCAGGGCTGTTTACAGATGATCAATGCAATATCATATAAGATTCCGCCGCATAAACCGATCAGCATATTGGCAAGGGCTACACTTACAATTTTTGCCGTGATGATCTGGAGCCTGCTGCTTCTCGATGTAAAAACAAATGCCGCTGTTTTCAAATCAAATTCTTCACCCAGACTCTTCGTTGCTAAAAACATGATCAGAATACTGGAAAAATTCCCGTAAAACGCAATTACATTGTGCACCCCAAAGCTTTCCGGGAACATATACGCACCGTACGCCATCCCGCCGCCCATGATCAGCGCCATAATCAGACCTAACGGAAATTCTCTTTTCTTTAATAATTTGGTTAATTCCAGCTGTGTAATGTTTACTGTCTTCTTCATAACTATGACTCTCCTTTCGCTTTAATCTCATTATAAACACTTTCGCTTCCCATTCTCATTTTTTTCTTAAACGGGCATAATTCTGTCGTAAACGTTATGAAAAAAACAGTACATTACACTGAAGTTATATCTATAATATTAATTTAGCACAATCGCGTTGACAGCTTCGATAAGATCGACGGCATAGCTTCTGTCCACCAGCGACAGCGGATTCCCGTCAACGACCGCAAGACAGTTATTCCCATCATACCGGTACAGTTCGATCCGAACTTCCGGCTGATTCTCATTATCGATCTGCAGGGTCAGACTGATCTCCACCTTCCCTGCCGGCTCCTTCTCTGTAAATTCAGCCGCGGATAAAGAATTAAGGGCATCCCGCAGTTCATCCGTGTTGATTTCTTTCTCCTGATAATACCAGACGTTCTCCTTACCCTCTTCTTTTACTGTCAGCTCGTACTCTTTGTCTTCCAGGGTTATCTCCGCCTTAATGATATCATCGAAATCCGCCCATATCACCTCCTGGTGACGCAGATCGCTGCAGGATGCTTCCATCAGGTCTTCATAATCCAATCCGCTGATCTTATATATGATCTTCGATTCACCGATCCGGGCATATGCAGTTATCTCTTCTTCCTGGTCTGTATCTTCCTCTTTCTCTTTTGGGCCGCGGGAAATATGAAGCGTGGCCGTCCCTTCTTGCTCTTCCCCGCCCTCATCATCCGACACGCGGTATTTAAAGGACACATCCAGATCCGGTTTATCCAGTCCGTAAGCTTTAAGTTCATCATCCGTTACATTATAGGACACATAATCGGTCAGATTCAGTTCGCTGATAACCTCCATATATCTGTCAACATTTTCCGTATCAAGCGGAATTTCTTCTCCGTCTTCCTCCGCAAAAAATACGTCTTCCTCACTATAAGTAATCTTATTGTCTTCTTTATATACGGCTTTATAATTCTCGCTGCCAGCAAACTCTATCTCTGTAACAGAATCAAACTTTGGTATCTCATCATGCTGTATCATCTCGCTAAGCTCAATATCAAATGCATTCAGCGGATCCTCCTGTACCAGGTACACATTGCCGTCTCCCACAGATACATACCGTTCCTCATCCATTTCGCTGTAATTGCCCAGAGATATCTCATAGTTCTCCTCTCCCGCAGCGATCTTGATCTTGCACAGAGGATCATCAAGACCATACTGGCTTAAGTCTTCGGCATCTTCAATGATAAACGAGACGCCGAGAGACTCAAAATTCTCCAACAGCCCGCCAATCTTCTCCTCATTTACCGGGAAATTCTCGTCATCGTCATACAGCCATGTCTCATCCTTATGGAAAGCAAATGTTCCCGATCCGCATTCCCACGAAACAGAGGTTACGTCTTCGCTCTTAAGTTCCATGATGATCTCATCGCTGTTTCTGATCTTCTCCTTGCGTTCTTCGTATTTACTGACTCCCAGAGTCAGCACACAGCAAATCAGCAATACTCCAAGAAGCACGTATAATCTTTTAGTCCTGTTCATTCTGCCGCCTCCTTCTGCTTACCATCATACAAATCCCTGTTCCGAGAAATGCCAGAGGGAATCCTCCGATCATGAGCACTTTGAGCAGTGAGGCTGTCGATTCGCTGATGGTAAGATAATTATAACTTAACGATTTGCTGCGGACCGATACCGCCTCCCGTTCTCCCATAAGAGATGACAGGGCATTCATTCCCAGATTCAGATTGGCCCCGGAGGAATAGGAATTATAGGTATCGTCAAACAGATTCGAGGATGCAAACCATACGATCTGCCCTTCATTTCCGCAGTCTACAGATACAGCCAATGCAAAGGGCCCATCAATATCTCCTTCTTCCTTTTCATAGGTAGAAATGTCATAACCCGCCTTCTTGCTGTACGACGTCTCCGACGCCGTCAGAAGCTCTGTCACCGCGCCGGAAGTATCCGACACCTTTAACCCCTGCGCAATCGGCATGATGGCGTAATAATTCTCATCGATCAAAGGCTTGGTAATCTCGCTTTCACAAATATCAGGAAGCAGAATATACGGAGCCTGGAATGCATAGTGCTCACGGTCCGCCTCCACCACGATCCCATCCGTCGCTTCCACGTTATAGTCCTCCAGAAGACTGACAAGATTCTCAAGCTGTCCTTCTTTTGACGGCCCCGCCAGAACCATAAGCTTACCGCCGCCCTTCACATACTCCGATAATATATCTTTTTCTTCCGCGGAAATATCACTGGCAGGCCCATAGATCAGAACACAGTCCGCCTCTTCCGGTACGGAGTCTTCATTCAGAAGTGAAAATGCAGCCGTTTCTATATTCTCCCTTTCTATCTGCTCGCTGAATACCAAAGATAGCTCCGCTTCTCCATGGCCTTCCAGTATATAGAGCTTCGGCAGTTCTTCGCTCACCGCATAGTCGATGGCCGAGGTGATCGCACCTTCTCCGTCAAAGGATGTATCATAAGAATATGAAGACATATTTTCCTCTGTCAGATAAATGTCACTGTAACTGATATAACGGCTGCGTTCGCCGCATTCCACGATCAGGCTGTTGTTCGGCACTTCCTCGGAAGTATACTGGTCTGCAAAGGTTGGATACACATCCGGATTCTTTTTCACGATCTTAATATGCTCTGACAGGCTTTCATATTTTTCCAGAAGATTCTCAATCACATCATCTTCCTTGTCAGCCTGAACGATCCAGTAGATCGTCACATCCTTTTTGAGTGCATTTACGACGGCCTTCGTATTGCTTGTAATTGAATAGAGCTTCGCAGAGCTGATGTCATACTGCGTCATTGCAGCCGGAAGTATGGATGCAAATATATTCACGACCACAAGGATAGCCAATACGATTCCTGTCATTGCCAGAGAATACGAACCGCCCTTAAGCGCAATCTGATTATATTTTTGCTTCATTAGTTGTACCTCCTTTTTTCAAGGGACTGTACGGAAAGGAATAAAAAGAATATGATCACGGTTATGTAATAGATGATTGCCGTCAGGTCAAATACACCGTTTACAAATGTATAGAACCTCTCGAACAGAGATAATTTTGTCATGATATCCGGCACCAGCCCTTCAAACCTGGAACTGTCCGCGAAATATATGATCACAACGGCAAGCATGATCAAAATACTGATCCCATACGCAAGATTCCGGTTCTTCGTCAGATGACGGATGACAAATCCAAGCAAGACCGCGGTCACAATAAGCGCGGCTGCAGAACCGGATGCCGTCGCCGATACATATTCCGCCAGCGTTACACTGTAATAATTAAGCAGGATAACAGGGACGGCAATTCCGGCAGCAAATCCCTGATTCTCCGTCAGAGAAGAAATAAACGTCCCCGCAGCGATCATTGCCGCTCCCATCATAAAAAACGCAAACAGCGAACCATAGGACGTGGGCAGATACACCTCGCCGAACTGCGCAAATATAAGCGGATAGACGGCGACTATGCACAACGGAACCAGATAGACGGTAAGAAGCGCGAAGTATTTCCCCATCACGATCTGCGACGTCCGTATGGGGAGCGAGTATAGAAGCTGGTCCGTTTTCTGTTTCCGCTCTTCCGCGATCACACGCATCGTTAATATGGGTATGATAACCGCGAAGCCAAGGCATACATAGCCTAATACATACTCAAAATTGGCTACCGCCGACTGTATATTATAGATCAATGCCCCGATTCCCACGAATGCCAACAGAAACGCCGAGAAAATATACGCTGTCAGCGAATGGAAATACCCGGACAGTTCATGCTTAAGTACTGCGATCATTCTTCAGCCACCCCGCTTTCCCCTTCAGTCAATTCAATAAATACGTCTTCTAAATTAGCCTTTCTGGAAGATATCTCTAAAATAGCCTTTTTCCTGTCCGCAAAAGCAAAAAAGAGCTCTCTGCAGATATCTTTTACATTCTCAGACTCCGTCCTTGCAAATACCTTAGTTCCTCCGTCTTCCTGTACCTGAATCTCCCATTCCGCTATATGGCTGATACCGCCGAGCACTTCGCCGATCTCTTCTTCCGACGCTTCCGCCGTAAAGGAAATACCGTTCGATGCCAGCAGAAGCTTCTCCAAATTCTCCGGCCTGTCAAAGGCAACCAGCTTCCCCTGCGAGATAATCAGGACCTTCTCGCAGATCGCCTGAACCTCCGATAAGATATGGGAGCTTAATATAACGGTATGTGTCTCTCCAAGCTGCCTGATCAGGTCACGGATCTCTATGATCTGGATCGGATCAAGGCCGACTGTAGGCTCGTCAAGTATGATCACCTCAGGGTTTCCAAGCAACGCCTGCGCGATCCCCACTCTCTGCCTGTATCCTTTTGACAAGGCAGAAATCAGTCTGTCCTTCACATGCCCGATCTTAGCCTGCCTCAATACCTCTTCAATCTGTCTTTGAAGCTCCCTGCCCTTAAGACCTTTTGCCTCGCCTACAAATCTCAGATATTCCGCAGGTGTTTCATTCATATAGAGCGGCGGCTGTTCCGGCAGATATCCGATCGCCCTTTTCGCCTGCTCCGGCTCCTCAAAGATATCATGTCCGTTGATCCGTACACAGCCTTCCGTCGCCGACAGGCAGCCCGTCATAATATTCATTGTGGTAGATTTCCCGGCTCCGTTAGGCCCCAGAAATCCGTATACATGCCCCTCGTCAATTTCAAAAGACAGATCGCTCACCGCCGTAAAATCGCCGTAGCACTTCGTCAGATGCTCAACTGTTATCATAGCAACCCTCCTGCATATATAATTTCGGTTTTATTCCATGCTTTTGCCATAAAACCGATTGGTTTCAATTGTAAGAAGGCTACCTGAAATGTACCTAAAATAAGTTGTGAAAATTTCAAGAAAAATAACCGGCCATACCAGGAATCCTAACTCATTCCCGGTACAGCCGGCTATGTATGATCTATGCTTTTCTTCAATTTTGTCTTAAATCACAGTCTTAAATCCCTCAGCATTTTGCTTCCTCCAGAGAGTAACCCGCCCCGCGGAAAGTCTTGATCTCAATATCCGCTCCCAGGCTTCTAAGCTTCTTCCGAATATAACCAATGTACGTCCATACAACGTCCACACCTGCCTCCGACTCCTGTCCCCATACTTTATCCATAATGTGTCCAGAGGAAAATACACAATGCGGGTGCCTTAAAAACAGCTCCGTCAACTGATATTCTTTGTTGTTAAGCCTCACCGACTCTATACCGGAAGACAGTTCAAAACGATTACAGTCAAGACGTATATTTCCAAAGGAAAGTATGCTGTCCGTATAATTGCCATTTCTGCGGACAAGGGCCCGTACCCTTGCAATGAATTCTCTCGTAGAAAAGGGCTTCGGCAGGCAATCGTCCGCTCCTGCCTCCAAGCCCGCCACCCGTTCTTCAATCTCAGCCTTCGCGGTAAGCATCATGACCGGAATGCCTGATCTCTCTGCTCGGATCGTCTCCAGTACCTTTATGCCGTTAACCCCAGGCATCATAGTATCCAGCACAACGGCGTCATATTCCGACTGGCGAAAATAATCTAGCGCCGCTATGCCGTCGTGTACGATATCCACGGAAAATCTGCTCTTTTCCAATAGATATTTCAGTCCTTCGGCAAGCTGTACTTCATCCTCCGCAATTAAAATACGCATAGCAAATCCTCCTTTTGCATTAATATCTCTCATCTCTGACAGACTCCCGAACCGCCTTCCTCACCTTGAGCACCATAGACGGCGCCACAGACAGTTCGTCAACTCCCATACGGATGAACTCTTCCGTAAGCGTGAGATCCGCCCCCAGTTCCCCGCAGATACCGACCCATATACCCGCTCTGTGGGCGTTATCTGCAACCATCCTGATCATCCTGAGCACTGCCTTATGATGCGCATTGTAGAAATCACTAAGCTTCTCATTCTGCCGGTCGACCGCCAGAGTATATTGCGTCAGGTCATTGGTTCCGATACTGAAAAAATCCGTCATTTCAGCCAATACGTCGCTTATCATGACCGCAGCCGGCGTCTCGATCATGATTCCCTGCTCTGGCACTCTGTAAGGGATCGCTTCCCTTCGAAGCTCTTCTTCTGCCGCTCCTGCAATCTCATGGATCATCTTCACCTCTTCCTCAGAGATGATCATCGGATACATCACCGAGAGATTCCCGTATACCGCCGCTCTGAACAGCGCGCGCAGCTGAACCTTGAATATATCCGGCCGCTTTAAGCAGATTCGGATCGCACGGAAGCCCATTGCCGGATTATCCTCCTTCCCAAGCCGGAAATATTCCGCCTGCTTATCCGCGCCGATATCCAATGTACGGATAATGACCTTCTTTCCTGCCATAGTCTGCACAACCTGCTTATAGGCCTGAAACTGTTCCTCCTCCGTCGGGAAATCCTCACGTCCAAGATACAGAAACTCACTGCGGAACAGACCGATACCGTCCGCATCGTTCTCCAGCGCATATCCGACATCACTGACACTCCCGATATTGGCATATATATTGATCTTATGTCCGTCTAACGTGATATTTTCCTTTCCCTTAAGCGTCTGCAGAAGCTTAAGCTTCTCCTGCTCTTCTAAGATCCGCTGCCTTGCCTGGTTAAGAAGCTCCTGCGCCGGTTCAAATATCACTTCTTCCCGGTAACCGTCTACTATGACCGTCATGCCGGTACGGATCTTCTCTAAGTCTGCCGGTACGCCGATGAGAGCCGGAATATTCATCATCCTTGCAAGAATCGCCGTATGAGAATTAGACGAACCATGGACAGTGACAAATGCAAGCACCTTCTCCCTGTCCATCTGCACCGTCTCACTCGGGCTTAGATCATCCGCTATAATGACAGACGGTTCCATATTCCCCCAATCCATATCCGATACTCCCTGCAGATTACGCACCAGCCGGTTGGATATATCCTTTATATCTGCTGCTCTTGCACGCATGTATTCATCATCCATAACGGCAAACATCCCTGAGAAATTATCTCCCGCCGCAGCCGCGGCATACTCTGCATTCACCTGCTCCGTACGGATCATGCTGTAAACAGTATTGACATAATCCTCATCCTTAAGCATCATCTGGTGCACTTTGAACACTGACGCACCCGCTTCTCCCACTTCCTTTACCGCCTTATCATACAATACCTGAAGCTGCAGCGCGGACTCCTTGCCAGCCTGTAAAAACCGCCGGATCTCGGCGTCTGCATCATCAATCTTCCGCCTCTTGACCTGCTCATCGTTCTTTCTTAAGATAACCGCCGTTCCCGCGGCAATACCCTTATACACAGCCTTTCCAGATAATCTCAGCATCCCTTGGATACCTCCTTAGCGAATTTTACCTATAATCCTTCATACATTTTCGATATCTGCGGCCGCAGCAATCGGGCCTCAATCTTCTTCATGATTTTACTATACCATGACCCGATAAGCGTTTAAAGACCAATATGATGCAATTGCTCCAAAACTTCTTTTAATCTCTTCTCCAAATCCGCCTGCGTCTGCGTATCATGCAGCTGCATTGCCAGACGGATCTGCATATTAAGGGAACATTGCTGGTTTTTCAGCATTGTAAATTTTGTCTTCCTGATATCCAGCGAAGGACTTGCAGTTTGCTCATTTCCCATCTATAATTCTCCTTCCCATCTCTATTTAAACACCTTTTTCCGGTCTTCATTTTAAAAACATATGTTAAACTATATCTAAACTCACCGTTTCAAATTGTGAAAAATATGTGAAATAACCTAATTCTTTAATTCCAGTTTAACTTTCTATGCTACAATTTCTCTACCGGACAATCGGTGATGTCCCAAATAGCAAATGAAGGAGAATTTCTATGCTGCAGATCTTAATCGTAGATGATGATAAGAATATACGCCGTTATCTGGGGGCTGTTTTATCAGATGCCGGATATTCCGTTTCCAGTGCGGACTGTGCCCAGCAAGCGCTGGATATTATGGAGAATACGAAGATCGACCTGATCGTACTGGATATCATGATGCCGGGTATGGACGGCTGCGCTTTTACAGAACTTCTGCGGGACTGTAACAATGATATTCCTATCCTGATGCTCTCTGCAAAGCAGCTTCCAGAGGATATAAAGAAGGGATTCCTGTCAGGAACAGACGATTATATGACCAAGCCTGTAGACGAAGGCGTTATGCTTCTACGGATCAGAGCCTTGCTCAGAAGGGCTAAGATTATCTCCGACCGCAGGCTTACGGTCGGTTCAACCATCTTAGATTACGATACGCTGACGGTTAAAAACAATGAGACCAGCCAACTGCTTCCCCAGAAAGAATTTCAGCTCTTGTACAAGCTTCTGTCCTATCCGAATAAAATATTTACCCGAATACAGCTCATGGAGGATATCTGGGGCCCTGCCTCCGATTCCACGGACGCTACGGTCAGTGTCCACATTAACCGTCTTAGAAAACGCTTTGAAGCCTGTACGGATTTCTCGATCGTCACGATCAGGGGACTCGGATATAAGGCGCAGGTAGAGGAGGAACTGGTATGAAAGAACATGCGGGCGTCCGTATCAAGATCACCTTATTAACGACAGGTTTTGTTTTTATCTTACTGGTTCTGACCATGTTTGCCAGCAACGCTATTATAATCTTTGCCATAAAACATGGATGGATCACGGCCAGACCAGAGAAGTCCATAATACCTTTCCTGTTCCAGGGCGGAATCATCAGCATTATTATCGGCACAGCCATTTCCCTTTTTATGAGCCGCCTTCCCCTGCGTCCTCTTCATACGCTGATCCAGGCAATACATGAAGTTTCTGCGGGGAATTATGACGTGAAGATCCATCTGGAACATCCGCGGGAATTCCAGGAGCTTTCAGAATGTTTTAACCAGATGACGGCTGAGCTGGCCGGGATAGAGATGTTCCGCTCTGATTTTATTAATAATTTTTCCCATGAATTTAAGACGCCGATCGTCTCTATCCTTGGCTTCGCAAGGCTGCTTCGAAGCCAGGTGCCGGACGGTTGCCAGAGCCGGGAATATCTGGACATTATCATAGAGGAATCCAGGCGGCTCTCCGATCTGTCCGCAACTGTATTAAATCTCTCAAAGGTGGAAAGCCTTACCCTTCTGACTGACAAGACCGTCTATTCCTTAAGCGAACAGATCCGGGAATCCATCCTGCTTCTGGAGAGTAAATGGTCGAAAAAACAGATTAATTTTGATATTGATATGGAAGAAGTCATGATCACGGCAAACGAACCGCTCCTGAAACAAGTCTGGATGAATCTGCTGGACAACGCAGTCAAGTTCTCCCCTGCCGCGGGAAGCATCACCATAACTCTGCATTCAAATAACGGAAACGCGGTTTTCACTGTAAAGGATCAGGGGGAAGGCATAAATGATAAGACGATAAAATTTATCTTTGATAAATTCTATCAAGGCGACACATCACACAATATAGAAGGCAACGGACTTGGCCTGCCCCTTGTAAAGAAAATATTAGAATTACACAGAGGAGAAGTCTCTGTACAGAGCCAGACCGAAAAAGGATGTGTTTTTATTGTCAGACTTCCGGTATGAAGCCAAAAGTTTCCTGTTCTTCAGCCGGAAGCTCCTGTTATCATTTTGTTATCGGTATTGATAACAGAAGTCATAAGATGCCAGATCACCACTTAGCCTTTCCGGCTTTCCTATTCCATCATAGCCATTCCTGTCAATATCTTTCAATAACTGGAGAATACGTCTTAGCGTCTTCTTGTCTTGCTTCGTCCAATATTCAAAGTCTTCCCATGCCGCATCCGACCACGACTTAATCATCAAAATTCACCTCATGTACTGTACCGCCTGTAGCTTCCATTTGTGCCACTGAATTTCTGAGTCTGGTCATATTTTCCTGTGAATAAAACGGATCCACAGATACTTCAAATGGTATACGCTTTTCCCTTCCAAGCTTTTTTAGATAAATGTTAATAGCTGTTGATAAAGACATCCCAATATCGGCACAAGCCTGTTCTGCCTTTTTCTTTACATCATCCTCTATACGCAAACTGATTTGAGCCATCATATCACCTCTTTCTTTGAATTATCTACAGTATATTCCATTTGGTAGCATTTGTAAAGATATTTGCTATGCAAATGCCGATAATTAAAATCGCTTTATCTCTTTATTAAGACTATTATCAGATTCCTATAGACTCTTTCCTATCTCATATGCCTGCTTCGGATATTCTGAATTTATAACATCATCGAGTACATAACAGCCTTTTGCAGAAACGATCCCAACATTTTTCCATTCGAGATATTTTACCATACCCTTATAGGATGCAATGGCTCCTTCTGCAGATTCTTCTGTTTCATCGCCGTATGTAAGCATCAGGACTGCTTTTTTACCTGCCCCTTTTAACACTGAATTATTCGCATAAAATCGGTCAATCACTGCTTTTATCTGTGCATTTATATCGTAATAGTAAATCGGTGAAACAAACACTACTGCCTCTGCTTTTAAAAGCTCCGGATTCAACTCCTGCATGTCATCTTTAAATACACAGACATACTCATTTTTTTGGCAGGAATCACAGCCGATACAGGGACGCACATTCTTAAACGCAGCGTCAAAACGACAGACTGCATGCCCCGCCTCCTCTGCTCCTTTGATAAAGGCATCCGCCAGATAGGATGATGTGCCTTTCTTGTGTGCGCTTCCAGTAATTACTAAAATATTCATCTTACAATTCCTCCCATCATTCTCATTAGATACGTTTATTATTGGACATTCATATACAGGCAATTCAGCTTTTAATCCTTGTTATCCCGCATCGGGAGTCTGGACCATTCTTCCAGAGCACACGCGAGTTTAAGTTTGGAAATCAGAGTCAGGGACGCGGCAGTCGTAAAATGTGCATGCAAGCATGCCCGCTTGGCTCGTTGCCCGCGGGAATAACAGAAACGCAGTTTTCTATGAAGCCAAAATTTACATAGAAAACTTACATTGGTTTTAAATTCTTATTGAGCCTGTCCACCATCCAGGCAATGCGCTTTTTACGTCCCGCATCTGTCTTCGTATCAAAATATGCCCTCGTATACGTTTTCTTTACCGATAATGACATGCCTTGAAAATTCGTATAGGCAGGCTCATACTCTTTAAGCAGTGCAGAAAGCTGCGCAATGTGTTCCTCTGTAACCGTCATGGATCGGGGGGCGTCCCACTGGCCATTCTTCTTGGCTTCCTCTATCTTCTTCCTGCCGAAATCAGTCATGATCCCCCTCTCTTCAAGGTCCTTGACCAATGCCTTATTCTTCTCTGACCACTTGCTCTTCTCCCTGCGCATAGAGAAGTATTTCTTATAAGTTTTATCATCGATACTCTTCATCTGTCCGTCGATCCAGCCAAAACAAAGGGCTTCTTCAAGCGCTTCTCCTGCTTTGACTGTCTTCGGCCCGCCGGCCTTGCCGAATAAGAGCCAGATGCCTTCATTTGACATACAATTACCGCGAAGCCATTCTCTGAATTCTTCTCTGTCAGCAAATTCCATTATATCACTCATTATGTGACCCTCCGCCGTTCTCTGTTTCACACCATTTGGCAATCTCTCCAATCAATTCAAGCGGCAAAGGCTTATCATAAGGAAGCTGTATAGCGCCTTTGCTTGTCTTATATTCCTTAAGCCTGTCTGCAAATGCCTCCACTGCTTCAGGACCGGGATACAGACCTATATGTTTCTTAAACGCCGCGAACTGTATCAGATTACGCTTCTGCCAATAAGTCGGCATACTCCATGATATTTTCTCCACGGTATCCGGTATTGCGGACTTTATTATTTTATTTATCTGCCTCAGATAAGGCTGCACCTGCTCTGACTGACGCTCTATATATTCTTCAATCGTCTTCGGAGCTTCGCCGCAGTAGTGATCCTGATTTGTATTCTTAAATGTACGTCCGCACTTGGGACATTTCCACATTGGAATCACCTCTTTCCCGGGGTCTTCCAGACACAATCTATCTGTCCTGCGCTCACAGGAAACGCCCCCTTTCCTTTAGTATAGCATAGAAGTTCTTAGATATCCATATGAAGACTTTCACATTCACGACAAACGCATGTGTAAATAAATTGTGAACATGCCTCTTTTCTGGTAAAATAAAAGAAAAGGGGCGTTGTTTATGGAAGAATTATTAAATTGGATGGAATATATTGAAGATGTGCGTCAAAAAAAGAAAGTCCGGCATTTGCTAAAGGATATTCTTGTGATTGTTTTGTTTGCCACACTCGCAAATGCAGATGACTGGGTAGAAATTGCGCTGTTTGCTCAGGTGTATGAAGAGTATCTTAAAAAATATATAGAGTTAAAGAATGGCCCGCCGTCTCATGATACGATACAGCGAGTAATGGGGATGATTTCGCCGGATATTCTCCAACAGCTTTATGGAAAATGGCAAGACCTGCTGAACAGAGAAGAAGGCGAAGCACTGAAAAAGATCATCTGTATAGATGGAAAAACAATGCGTTCTAACAAACAGGGAAAAGAGAAGCCGTCTCATATTGTAACCGCAT
>CAJTGB010000038.1 GCA_910575835.1 Lachnospiraceae bacterium
CTTGTTGCACCACCCGCATAGCAGGTGGATTTTTGTTTCGCACATCTCCATTTTTCGGAACACGAAAAACTCCGATGTGCTCAACTGGCTAAAGCCATATATAAAAGGGATGCACCGCCGGTGCATCCCTTTTGTCTTATTTCATGAATTCTTTTACCTTCTCACAGATACTCTCTGAATCCAGCCCGTACTTCTTGATAAGCTGAACCGCCGGCCCTGACTCGCCGAACACATCATTGACGCCGATCTTAAGGACCTTCGCCGGCGCTTTCTGTGCGACCACATCACACACCGCGCTTCCAAGTCCGCCGATCACGGAATGCTCTTCCACCGTTACGATCTTCCCTGTCTTCTCTGCCGCACGGATCACTGCCTCTTCATCAAGCGGCTTGATGGTATGCATATTGATCACCGCCGCGCTGATCCCCTCTGCCGCCAGCATCTCGGCTGCTGCCAGAGATTCAGATACCGGAAGCCCTGATGCAATGATCGTAACATCCGTTCCCTCTCTTAAGGTAATCGCCTTGCCAAGTTCAAACTTATAATCCCCGTTATCATTGATCACCGGAACAGCCAGCCTGCCAAACCTAAGATATACCGGCCCTTCATGCTCATACGCAGCCTTTACCGCCGCTTTCGCTTCCACATCATCCGACGGATTGATCACGACCATCCCCGGGATCGTCCGCATCAGAGCAATATCCTCATTGCACTGATGTGTCGCACCGTCTTCTCCGACAGATATACCGGCATGAGTCGCACCGATCTTCACATTCAGATGCGGATATCCGATAGAATTACGCACCTGTTCGAATGCACGTCCGGCTGCGAACATGGCAAAGGAACTGGCAAACGGAACCTTGCCCGTTGTCGCGATACCTGCTGCAACTCCCATCATGTTGCTCTCCGCGATCCCGCAGTCGATATGACGCTCTGGAAACGCCTTCTTAAACACTCCTGTCTTCGTAGCCGCCGCCAGATCGGCGTCTAATACCACGACATCCTCGTGCTCTTTTCCCAATTCGGCCAAAGCATTGCCGTAACTCTCTCTTGTTGCGATTTTCTTTACATCTGACATAATGCTTCACCTACTTTCTCTAAATCCGCCATCGCCGTTGCATACTGCTCGTCGTTCGGGGCATTCCCATGCCAGGACGCCTGATTCTCCATGAAGGATACGTCCTTGCCCTTGATGGTCTTGGCAATAATAGCCGTCGGCTGTCCCTTCGTCTCTCTCGCTTCCTTGAACGCAGCGGCGATCTCATCAAAATCATTGCCGTCAATGTTGATCACATGGAAATTAAACGCCCTGAACTTCTCATCGATCGGATACGGTGAATTAACCTCTGTGATCGGTCCATCGATCTGAAGGTTATTGTTATCTACGATCACCACAAGGTTGTCCAATTCCCTGTGCGCCGCAAGCATGGAAGCTTCCCATACCTGCCCTTCCTGGATCTCGCCGTCGCCAAGCAATGTATATACCCTGTAGCTGTCGCCGGATAATTTGGCGGAGATCGCCATACCCACTGCCGCGGAGATCCCCTGGCCGAGAGAGCCGCTTGACATATCCACGCCCGGGATATGCTTCATATCGGGATGCCCCTGCAGGTAAGATCCTACCTTACGCAGCGTAGTAAGGTCTTCCACCGGGAAGAACCCTCTGTGCGCCAATGTAGAATAGTATCCCGGAGCCGTATGGCCCTTGGACAGCACAAAACGGTCGCGGTCCGCCTTCTTCGGGTCTGCCGGGTCAACATTCATTTCCTCATAAAACAGATATGTATAGATATCTGCCGCGGACAGAGAACCGCCCGGATGACCGGATTTGGCGCTGTGGACTGCTGTCACAATGCCTTTGCGGATCTCGTTCGCTGTCTTCATTAATTCCAACTTGTTCATGCAAAACCTCCTTTTGTCGTAACGCCCCCTCATCTTCATTCGGCGGCAATTTATAACGCCTACTCTCCGAACACAGCCTTATAGTCTGCCTGGAACTTGGTGATACCTGCATCTGTCAAAGGATGCTTTGTCATCTGTTCGATCACAGCGTATGGTACCGTTGCAATATGAGCCCCTGCCAGCGCGCAGTCGGTGACATGCATCGGATGGCGCACGCTTGCCGCGATGATCTCCGTCTTAAGTCCGGCAATATCGAAGATCTGTGCGATCTCCGCGATCAGGTCTGTCCCTCTTACGGAAATGTCGTCAAGGCGTCCAAGGAACGGAGATACATATGTCGCGCCTGCTCTTGCGGCCAGAAGCGCCTGATTGGCAGTGAAGATCAGCGTCACGTTCGTCTTGATCCCATCCGCTGTCAGCTGCTTGCATGCCTTAAGCCCCTCTGCGGTCATAGGAATCTTAACCACCATATTCGGATGGATCTTAGCGATCTCTCTGCCCTCCGCGATCATTCCTTCCGCATCTACGGTAGTCGCCTTCACCTCTCCGCTGATCGGCCCGTCCACGATAGACGCGATCTCTGCAATCACCTCTTCAAATACTCTTCCTTCCTTTGCGATCAGTGACGGATTGGTCGTAACACCGCAGATGACTCCCATGTCATTTGCTTTCCTGATATCCTCTACCTTCGCTGTGTCAATGAAAAACTTCATCTTTCTTCCTCCTTTTGATTTAGCGTACTGTTATTAATTGTATGAATTGATTATAACTTATACGATTAACCGCGGTCAATAGCCCGCATTTTTATTAGTAATTTTTTCAATTAATATTCTCAGATTATTAGTCGAAGTCCCTGCGGCAGCAGCCAAAAATCCATGTAAGCAGCGCTGTACCGGCCGGCGCGCCGCTTCACGGGAATCAACACCTTCGTCTTGACGTCCCCCGCCTTACAGGGACATTCATCTATACAGTCATCTTACAGACAATTCATTGCCAGGCTCACACTGCAATTATTAGTAATAATATTCTGAAATAAATTAATTTTTATTTTTTTTCGTCCTTTTCCCCGGGTCTTTGGCATACCCTGTCGTCCCCCTGACGATCAGCTTCGGTTCATATTCCACATGATAGGTACTGACAGGCTCGATCTCCGAATACGGAGAATCGTGCGACGCGATCTTCTTCATGATGATATCGCAGGCATCCCTGCCCTTGAAGATGACAAAATGCTCGATCGTCGTCAGATCTACCTTGTGCATCCGGGTAAACAGCGTATTGTCGCACCCCATCACCGACATATCCGCCGGAACTCTGATCTTAGCCTCGTGCAGCGCATCAAGTATTCCGAACGCGATCATATCGTTCAGCCCCACAATGGCAGTAACCCCGGTATCTTCCTCCAGCAATTCGCGTGTCAGGTCATACCCGATCTTATACTCAGAATCAATATGGGCAACGTCCCGGTCGATCTCCTCTTTTGCCGCCTTGATGATCACATTATCCGTAAGCCCGGCTCTCTCATATGCCTTCAGGAATCCCTCTACCCGCTTGGAGCGCTGCTTCTGGCGCGCGGTAAGCGGCGGAGCGATATATGCGGCTCTGCGGTGTCCAAGCTCTAAGAGATGCTCTGCCATGATGCGCCCAAGCTTGGAATTGTCAAGCTCCACCGCATCAACATCCAGCTTCTCATTCTGGTTATTGATGACAGCCACCGGAATCTTCTCGGCCAGTTCTTTCACAAGCCCCATAAAACAACGGCTGGGA
This sequence comes from Lachnospiraceae bacterium, assembly GCA_910575835.1. Classification (GTDB taxonomy): domain Bacteria; phylum Bacillota; class Clostridia; order Lachnospirales; family Lachnospiraceae; genus Sporofaciens. The sequence continues at coordinate 3,667 of CAJTGB010000038.1, forward strand.
TTGCAGGTATAGATGATCCCAAGCGGACGAAGCTCCCACATCATCTTAAGATAACGCTCCTCCATCTTAAGATCGCGCTGCGTATTGCACACGAACAGGCCGAATCCCTGTTCCTTCGCGCGCAGTTCGATTCCCTGAAGCAGCATGACATAATAAGGATTCGTCAGATTAGAGCAGAATACCACCAGGAGCTTCTCCTTCCTCGCGCCCCTCTTAGCCTTCCGCTTCGGCGCGGCATAGCCCATCTCCTTTGCCGCCGTCTCCACTCTGTCTATGGTTTCTTTTGAAAAGGAGACATTATACTTTTTATTAAGAACCATGGACACCGTAGACTGCGATACTCCCGCCGCTCTCGCGATATCCGTAGACGTAACCTTTTTTCCCATCTTCTCTCTCCGCCTTGATAACCAGTCTCACTCAGAGCTGAGTTCTTCCCTCCAGCGCCCTTAAGAGCGTCACCTCGTCGATATACTCCAGATCCCCTCCTACAGGGACTCCGCTGGCGATCCTGCTGACCTTGATCCCCGCCGGCTTGATCAGCTTACTGATATACATTGCCGTCGTCTCGCCTTCCAGGCTGGAATTGGTCGCGATAATGACCTCGTCTACATCCCCCTGCAGCCGTTCGATCAGTTCTTTCAGCTTGATATCCTCCGGCCCCACCCCGATCATCGGAGAGATCGCGCCGTGAAGCACATGATATACTCCGTCATATTTCCCGGTCTTCTCATACGCCGCCAGATCACGCGTGTTCTCCACCACCATGATCGTCCTGTGATCCCGTTTGCTGTTGCTGCAGATCGGGCACAATTCCTGATCGGTAAGCGTACAGCATTCCTTGCAATACCTGACGTTCCTTCTCGTCTCCACCATCGTGGCCGCAAGCCTGTCCACATCCTCCGGCGGCATATGTATCAAATGAAAAGCCAGCCTTGCCGCTGACTTTGATCCTATGCCCGGAAGGCATGACAATTCTTCAATTAACCTGCTAATCTGGCTACTGTAGTAATCCATTCCCTGCGCACCCCATCAGAATAATCCCGGTATCTGTCCGCCCATACCGCCGGTGAATTTCGACATTGCCGACGCGGACGCCTCGTCTACCTTGCCAAGAGCTTCATTGACCGCCGCCACGATCAGATCTTCCAGCATCTCCACATCCTCCGGGTCCACCACTTCTTCATTCAGGCTCAGCTTCAACAACTGTCTTGTCCCGGAAACCGTCGCTTCCACCGCGCCGCCGCCGGCAGTTGCGGTGAATTCCTTCGTCTCCATCTCCTTCGCCTGCTCTTCCATCTGCCGCTGCATCTTCTGCGCCTGCTTCATCAGATTCGCCATATTGCCCGGCATACCTCCGCCCGGGAATCCGCCTCTTTTCGCCATATTCAATATCCTCCTAATCTTCCACTGTTATCTCCATGTTAATGAGATTCTCAATATCTACAAAATGATCTTCGAACCGCCGGCCTTCCTCCATCTGACGGACCTCGATCTCTACCTTCTTCGCAACCTTCTCTTCTATCAGCCTCTTGATCTCTTCCTTATGCTCCTCGGAGCCGACCACACCGGCGCTCATCTCGTCAGGGACCACGATCAGCAGGTGGTTCCCCTCCCCCGCGCTGAGTCTCGCTTTCTTCAGATATACCTTAAGCATCGGCGAAGCATCATTGGCAATCGCCCGAAAGTCCTTCACCACTGCTTTGATATCCTCGCTCAGCGCCTTGGGAAGCTCTGGTTTCCTGATCTCTGCGTGAACTCCTTCTTCCCTGTCTGCATAAGCCGCGTCCACCCGCGGCAGGCTCTTTGGCACTCCTTCTTCAATCTGCTTCTCAACCGCCCGGATCCTGTCTAAGAGAGCATCCCGGCCGGAATCCATCGACGGCCTGCACAGCTTGATCAGCGTCACTTCAAGGAGCACCCTCTTCTGGGTCGCATATTTTAACTGATTCGTAAGCTCCGAGAAGATCCTGATATAACGGATCAGCGTATCGCTGTCAAGCATCTGCGCCTCTTCCTTAAGCCGGGCAAGATTCTCCGCCGAGACGTCCAGGATATCTTCCATGTTATCAGAGCCCTTCACCAGAAGAAGGTTCCTTAAGTACCAGGTAAAATCCGACGCCATCTGAGACAGCTCTCTCCCCTGCATCACCAGTTCTTCTACCGTCTTGATCACACGGTACACATCCATATCGGTCAATTCCCGAAGGAGCCTGCTAAACACCTCCGTATCCACCGCCCCCAGCACCTCCAGCACATGGTCATAGGTCAGTCTCTCCCCGATATAAAATGCCGCGCACTGGTCAAGAAGGCTCAGGGAATCCCGCATGGAACCGTCCGCCATCTTCGCGATATACCGGACAGCCTTATCCTCTACGTCCCACTGTTCCTTCCCGATCAGTTCCGTGAGCCTTGCGGCAATGGTATCTATGGTGATCCTCTTGAAATCATACCGCTGGCAGCGGCTCAGGATCGTAACCGGAATCTTGTGCGCCTCCGTCGTCGCCAGGATAAATATCACATATTCCGGCGGTTCCTCCAGCGTCTTAAGAAGCGCGTTAAAAGCCCCTATAGACAGCATATGAACCTCATCAATAATATATACCTTATACCGCCCTTCCGTAGGGCGGTACGCTACTTCCTCCCGGATCTCGCGGATATTATCCACGCCGTTGTTAGACGCCGCGTCGATCTCGATCACATTCATAGAAGCTCCCGACGCCACCGCACGGCACATGGCACACTCGCGGCACGGACTTCCATCCTCTGGATGCTCGCAATTCACCGCCTTGGCAAATATCTTCGCCACGGTAGTCTTACCCGTTCCGCGGGTCCCGCAGAACAGATACGCATGCCCGATGCGCCCCGCCTTGATCTGGTTCTTCAATGTCTTTACAATGGCGTCCTGCCCTTTCACATCTTCGAACGCATCCGGCCGGAACTTCCGATATAATGCCGTATATGACATTCCCTGCACTCCCCTGTCTGTCTATCTATTTTACCCCAAAACTGATGCCAGTCATCTCAGCCTCTTTGATGATGCTGGACTTCGGATCTACATACTTAAGCTTGCCCGCAACCTCTGACAGCGGAACACGGACGATATCGTTCTTCTTCACACCAAGCATATATCCGAAATCACCGTCCAGGATCGCCTCTGCCGCCGCCGCGCCAAGTCTTGTCGCAAGCACCCTGTCATACGGGCACGGAGACCCGCCTCTCTGGGTATGTCCGGGAACGGTGATCCGCACCTCCTGGTCCGTCCGCTTCTGGATCTTCTCCGCCACTTCATATGCAACAGACGGATACTTCTGCTTTGCCTTCTTCTCCTTTAATTCCTTCTTGGAGAGCTTCGCATCCGACTTGGAAATAGCGCCTTCCGCAACCGCAATGATCGTGAATTTCTTACCCGCGGCCTTTCTCTTGTTGATTGCATTCACGACCACATCAATATCATACGGTATCTCTGGAAGCATGATGATATCAGCGCCGCCGGCAATCCCGGCATGCAGCGTTACCCATCCCACCTTATGTCCCATTACTTCTATGATGAATACACGGCTGTGTGAAGTTGCCGTAGTATGGATCTTATCGATCGTATCTGTCGCGATGTCCACCGCGCTCTGGAATCCAAATGTCATATCCGTTCCCCACAGATCGTTGTCGATCGTCTTCGGAAGCGTAATAACATGAAGTCCCTCTTCTCTTAGCATGTTCGCCGTCTTATGCGTGCCGTTGCCGCCGAGCACTACCAGGCAGTCCAGGTTCAGTTTATGGTATGTATGCTTCATCGCCTCTACCTTGTCAAGACCGTCCTCATCAGGTACACGCATCAGCTTAAACGGCTGTCTTGAGGTTCCAAGGATCGTTCCGCCTACGGTAAGTATTCCCGAAAAGTCTCTGGAAGTCAGCATCTTAAAATTAGAATAAATCAATCCCTTGTAGCCTTCCTGGAATCCGTAGATCTCCACGTCTTCTCTCTTCGAACAGATTCCTTTTACCACGCCTCTCATGGCTGCATTCAACGCCTGGCAGTCTCCTCCGCTTGTAAGCATTCCTATTCTTAACATATGGTACTCCTTTCTCCTTCGGAACCGTAAATCATCTTACCTGATTCCTTTGCGTCCGTCCTTTAAAAGTATACCCTATTTTTAATTATCATACAATAGTTGGAAAAGTGAGTTTTTATTTTTTTCTCTTGACAAAAGTGTTATAATGGAAACCGAGAGCATCAGAAAAGAGGTATCACTGTGGATAAATTAAACATCAAGCTTTGGACTCTGGCAGCCAAGGGCCAGATCGTCCCCAAACGATCCATGTTAAAAACTCCCCGGCAGATCGCCGCCATCCGAAAGAGCGCAGCGCTCAACACTGCCGTCCTGGATCATGTTGCCGCCCATATCCGCGAAGGAATGAGCACGGCTGAAATCGACCGCCTGGTCTATGACTTCACGACAGAACACGGCGGTATCCCGGCTCCGCTTAACTACGAGGGCTTCCCCAAGAGTGTATGCACTTCCCTGAACAATGTCGTATGCCACGGAATTCCCAGCGAGCATGAATTCCTGCAGGAGGGCGATATCCTGAACGTAGACGTATCTACCATCCTGAACGGCTATTACTCCGATGCTTCCCGCATGTTCACCATCGGCAGCATCTCATCGGAAGCCGCAAGGCTCGTCCGGGTGACTCAGGAATGCGTAGACCTGGGACTTAAGGCAGCCAAGCCATGGGGACATCTCGGAGACATCGCCTATGCCATCAATTCGCACGCCAGGAAACACGGATACTCCGTCGTCGAAGATATCGGCGGACACGGTATCGGTCTGGATTTCCATGAGGAACCTTTTGTCAGCTATGTGACTCCGAAAGGCAGCGAGATGGTACTTGTTCCGGGCATGATGTTCACCATCGAACCCATGGTGAATGAAGGCAGTCCCGACTTCTTCGTCGATGAAGACAACGACTGGACGGTCTATACCATCGACGACGGTCTGTCTGCACAGGTTGAATATATGGTACTGGTTACGGACACCAAAGTAGAAGTGCTGTCGAAGTGATCCGCATTAAAAATGCCGCGGAAAATGCCATGCGTTCAGAGGATATTATTATCTATATCCCCCAAGCGCATGGCATCTTTTTATCTGTCTTTCAGCCAGCAGAGCACAAGTGCCGAGCAGGCTCCCATATTCACGACCACTTCTCCGGCTTCAACCAGGTATTCTTCATAATCTGTAGAATATCCGTCCTGATAAGAGTAGATCAGCTTCTTCATCCTGCATTTCATCGGAACCTCCGCTGTCCACACAGGAACCGTGACCTCGGCAAGCTCGCTGCGGTTATTGATGATGACCACGATCCGGTCCTCACCCTGGAATCTTCCGTAAGCCAGTATATTATGTTCTTCTCCGCTCAGTATATTGATCGACCCTGTCCGAAGAGCCGGATGTTCCTTATGGATCCGTATCATCTCCCTGTGAAATGCGATCAACTCTTTATTCTCATACCCCCACGGATATGTCCGGCGGTTATCCGGGTCTGTGAAACCGCAGACTCCTGCCTCATCTCCATAATACACGGTAGGCGCTCCGACCCAGGTCATCTGCATGACAACAGCTTCCCTCATGATCGCCAGGTTCACATACTCGTTCGCCGCCCTCGAGCCAAGCTCCTCCACCCTTCCGACCATGTAATTAGTCCTCGTAAGGAAACGGGAATGATCGTGATTCGATAACTCATTCATAGCAACCTGCAGCGACGGCGTCAGCATATTAGCCATATGGTGCAGGATCGAGCCGACAAAATTACTCGTATTCCCTCTAAGCTCCTCCCGCTGTTCATCGCTGTGCTTCTCCATACCCGTCAAAAACCAGGTGACAGGCTCCATAAATGCATCATAATTCATGACCGTATCCCACTCGTCGCCCTGAAGCCACTCGCTTGGATCACCGTAATGCTCCGCCAGTATCAACGCATTCGGGTTCGCATCCTTGACCGCCGCGCGGAACTTCTTCCAAAAATCATGGTTATACTCGTTGGTCTGGCCAAGGTCCGCCGCCACATCCAGCCTCCAGCCGTCCACATTGTAAGGCGGGGAGACCCATTTCCTCCCGATATACAGGATATAATTCTCGAGCTTGACCGAGCCCTCATAATTGAGCTTGGGAAGCGTATCATGCCCCCACCACCCGTCATAATTGGGATTATACGGCCATTCCTCTTCTCCGTCCTTCAGGAAATGAAAATAATTACGGTACGGACTGCCTGAAGTTATATACGCGCCCGGCTGATAATCCTTCTGGTTCTCATAGATCCTCTCCCGGTCCATCCATTTATTAAAGGAACCGCAGTGATTAAACACACCGTCCAGAATGATCTTCATCCCGCGTCTGTGAAGCTCCTCGACCAGCTTAATAAATAACCGGTTGCTCGCCTCCAGATTCTTAAGGTCCGTCACCCTCTTCTGGTACTTGGTGGCCTGATGATTATCTGTCACGCCATCCGGCAGCACCTCGCCCCCGTCTTCTTCAATCACACCAAAATGCGGATCAATGTAATCATAATCCTGAATATCATACTTGTGATTCGACGGCGACACAAACAACGGATTAAAATACAGCACCTCTACACCCAGATCTTGAAGATAATCAAGCTTGTCGATCACTCCCTTAAGATCTCCGCCGTAGAATTCCCGCACACCCATAGCCGCCGGATACTTATTCCAATTCGTCACCTTCTCGCTGTAACCGCCGATATAATAATATTCGTTCGTCTCAACATCGTTCGACGGATCTCCGTTATAGAAACGATCCGTATAGATCTGGTACATCACGGCGCCCTTCGCCCAATCCGGCGTAGAAAATCCCGGCACGATCATGAAGTTATAGAATTCCACGATTTCCTTTGACGCGCCGCACCTCCCGTAATAAAGAATCTCTTCATCATCCTGGATCTCGAAACAGTACCGGAACGGTCTCTCGTTCAATCTCCAGTTTATCGTATAATAATCAAATTCACTGCCGCTGCCGCCTTCCTTACTCATGTCATATCCACCGACCGCCGTCATCAGGCGTACCCTCTTAGCACCGTTCTTCGCCGTACGGAAACGCAGCCTTACAGTCTCATGCTCCTGGGGCTCCTGTGGAATAACATAACTAGCAGTTCCATCACAAAATAATGCCTGTTCATTCACGCTGTTGCTCCCCCTTTGTTATTACTATGCTTCTGATATCTCACCTGTAAATAATGCTTCAAATTCTTCCCTGGAGATCTTCTCCTTTTCCAGCAGCAATTCTGCACATGCATGAAGCACATCGTCATATTTCCTGATCACTGTCCTTGCTCTGTTATAACACTCGTCAATGATCCTTTTCACTTCCTGGTCGATCGTAGTCGCAACGCTCTCGCCGTAGCTTCTCGACGCATGGGCGAGATCCCGCCCGATAAATATCTCGTCGCTGTCATTGTCATAGTTGATCAGGCCGACCGCATCAGACATTCCGAACTTGGTGACCATGGATTTGGCAAGGCCGGTGGCCTGCTTGATATCCTGAGACGCGCCGGTCGTAATATCATCCAGCACCTCTTCCTCCGCAACGCGGCCGCCAAGCGCAACCGTAATATCCTGCAGCATCTTTCCCTTCGTATTGAACATCTCGTCATTCTCCGGCAAAGGCATGGTATAACCGCCTGCCCCTCCGGTAGGAATGATAGACACACTGTAGACCGGCCCCACATCCGGGAGTACATGGAACAGGATCGCATGCCCAGCCTCATGAAAAGCAGTGATCCTCTTCTCCTTGTCAGAGATCACACGGCTCTTCTTCTCCGCGCCGATCCCTACCTTCACAAACGCCCTCTTGATATCCTCCTGCTTCAGGTATATTCTTCCTTCCTTAGCCGCCAGGATCGCAGCCTCATTCAGAAGATTCTCAAGATCCGCTCCCGTGAATCCTGCCGTCGTCTGTGCGATCTGTCTCAGATCGATCTCCTCGCTGAGCGGCTTGCCGTCCGCATGTACCTTGAGGATCTCTTCTCTTCCCTGGATATCCGGCCTTCCTACCATCACCCGGCGGTCGAACCGTCCCGGACGCAGGATCGCAGGATCAAGGATATCCACACGGTTCGTGGCCGCCATCACGATCACACCTTCATTGACGCCGAAACCATCCATCTCTACCAACAGCTGGTTCAAGGTCTGCTCCCTCTCGTCATGGCCGCCGCCCATTCCTGTTCCGCGGCGTCTCGCAACGGCGTCAATCTCGTCAATAAAGATAATACACGGCGAATTCTTCTTCGCCTCTTCAAACAGATCACGGACACGGGACGCGCCCACACCGACAAACATCTCCACAAAGTCCGAACCCGATATGGTGAAAAACGGCACTCCCGCTTCACCCGCAACCGCCTTGGCCAGCAGCGTCTTACCGGTTCCCGGAGGGCCCACCAGCAGAACTCCCTTGGGGATCCTTGCCCCTACCTGGATATATTTCTTCGGAGACTTCAGGAAATCCACGATCTCCTCTAACTCTTCCTTCTCTTCCTTAAGGCCCGCAACCTGCGAAAAGGTGATCTTCTTGTCTCCGCCTGTACTCAGCCTTGCCCGGCTCTTCCCGAAGTTCATGGCTTTGGCGTTCGCGCCGCCGCCCTGCCGGTTCATGAGGGTAAATATCAGCATAACACCCAAAAGCGTCAGAAGCACCGGCATGATCACCGTCATAAACCAACTGTCCTCCCGGACATCCGGCATCTCATATTCGATGTTCTTCTCTTTCAGATACTCCTGGATCTCATTGACATCCGACACATACAAATACCTGACCTTTCCGTCAGATCCTTTAATCTCGATCTCAACCCTTCCTGTAGGCACATTCTTGTTCTGAGTGATCACGATCTTGCCCGTATCCTTACTCACAACCAGTTCCTCGAAATCCTTCCAGGTTATCTCTTCATCCTTCTGGTCAAGCTGATTCGTAAGCCACAGTATAATAAACAAGAACACGACAAATGTCAGAACCGTGGCGCCGCTCAGCCCCCTTACCTTCCTATCATTCAATGTCCCATAGCCCCTTTCTATTCTACACCGTCTACAATTCCAATATACGGCAGATTCCTGTACTTCTGTGCATAGTCAAGCCCGTATCCTACAACGAACTCATCCGGGATCTCGAATCCTACATAATCCACATGCACCTCTCTGACTCTCCGGTCAGGCTTATCAAGAAGCGTACACAGTCTCATACTGTTCGGATGCCTCTTCTTAAGCAGTTCCAACAGATATGACAGCGTCCTTCCAGAGTCGATGATATCCTCAACCACGATCACATCCTTCCCCTCCAGAGATTCGTCCAGATCCTTCACGATCCTGACCACCCCGTTAGAGGATGTCCCGTCTCCGTAGCTGCTGACACTCATAAAATCCAGGGATACCGGCACGTCGATCTTCTTCGCCAGCTCGCACATGAAGAAGACTCCGCCCTTAAGAACGCAGATCAGATGCACCTGCCTGCCCTTGTACTCCTCGCTGATCTGTCTTCCCATCTCTGTGATTCTCTCTTCAACATCCTTCTCCGGGATCAATACTCTTACACTCTCCGCCATTACCTTGTCCTCCGTAAAATTCTATCTCCAGGATCCTCCTGGTCTTGTCCGTAATCTGATACTTCTGGTTCTGCCTGTATCCGACGATCCACATAATATGCTTGCCGTCAGCCGCAAGCCATATCCCGTCTCTTAGTTCCCCAGGTATCTTTTCATTGATAAAATACTGCTTAAGCTTCTGAGTTTGGCCGGACTTCGAGATCGTAATATAATCACCCGGCTCCCTGTGTCTTAATTTTACAGTATTTTTTATTATATCATAATCGAACCATTTCGTGTAGGGGTTTTCTGGAAATATTACCCGGCCGCCGTTCCGCTCGAACACTCTCCACACTGCCGGGCATCCCCGGACCGCCTCTTCATCCTCCGCCACAGGCGAAGAGGCGGCGCCGGCGGAAATGTCGATCCCTTCATAACATCGCCTGGCACATATACCGTAAGGCAGATGGACCTGCCGCCCTACCTGTCTGTCAAGCAGGCGATCCAGTATGGCCGCATGCTCGGCTCCAAGGTCTTTGCGCCTGCCTGCCGCACGGCAGAGCATCTCGTGGAGCACGGCCTGCCGAAGCGCCTCGGGAACCTGCAGGAACTTCTCCTTGTTAAGCACCGCCCTGCCCTCTCCTTCATACCGGATACAGCTTTTGGCATAACGCTCTGTCTCCCGGCCGATATATTCCCCAAGCATACGCATCTGTTCCATCGTCTCCGACATATGGCGCACCGCCTGTCTGTTGACCTGCTCTTCCAGATAAGGGATCACATGCCTGCGGATCCGGTTTCTCGTATATTCATCCTCCAGATTCGATTCGTCCGTACAATAAGATATTCCCCGATTTTCAAGATATGATTCAATCTCTTCTCTTTTCAGGCATAATAACGGCCGTATCCACTGCCCGTTAACCGGGGCGATCCCGCCAAGTCCCCTGATCCCGCACCCTCTGCACAGATTCCAGATCAGGGTCTCAGCATTATCATTCCGATGGTGTGCAAGGGCGATCTTCGTGCCCCCGGTCTCCTTCTGCACCTTAAGGAAGATCTCTCTTCTGATATCCCGTCCCGCTTCCTCCAGGGACAATCCGTTCCTGGAGGCATACTTCCGTACATCCTCCCTAAATACCCGAAGCTCTATCTGCCACTCCCTGCAGATCCGTTCTACATACTCCGCGTCCGCGTCCGCATCCGCACCTCTGAGTCCGTGATGCACATGCACCGCCAGGACAGACAGACCAAGCTCCTCCCTAAGCTCCCTGAGCATGAAAAGAAGGCATACGGAATCTGCACCTCCCGATACGCCTGTAATGATCCGGTCACCCTTATCCAGCATATGATAACGCCGGATATATTCTCTTACCCGCTGATACATAGTCTCAACCTTCTTATCCGTCTTATCCCCCCAAATGGGGGTAATCTGTATCCTTCGCTATAAATATATAGAACTCTCTCCCAAAATGCAAGTTCTTCCTGCAGATATTCCGATATCCGTCACAGCTCCCATATCCCGATCGCCAGCACGGTCATATCGTCCACCGGAACCTCCTGGGTGTACTCCAACACCTGCTCTAAGATGTGATGCGCCAATTCCTTAGGATTCACGATATCCGCGTCCTGTATGAACGTACTCATCAGCGATTCCTGCTCTCCCACCGGCAGCGCATCCAGGACTCCGTCCGTCACCATGATCACAAAGTCTCCCGACTCAAGCTTCCTCTCCACCGGCTCCAGATCCAGCTCCCGGATCACGCCCACCGGCAGCGTTGCGGAATTGATCGTCTCAACCGAATCCTTTCTCTTGATAAATGTTGTGGACGCTCCTGCTTTCACAAACTCACAGGTCCCCTTATACAGATCAAACAAGCTGGCGTCGATCGTCGAAAAGCGCACTTCCTCCCTGGCGATCACCAGCGCTGTGTTCATCAGCTGAATCGCCATCGTAACCGGGAATCCCGCTTCCAGAAGCTCCTCTAACATCTCAACTACCATCTTGCTCTCCCGGAACGCCTCCTCGCCTGAGCCCATACCGTCAGACAGGGCGATCCCCTTCTTTCCTTCTGGGAGGTCCGTCATCAGGAAGGTATCCCCGGAGATCTTCTCACATCCCCTGCCGATCTTGGCCACACCCTGCAGCGTATGATATCTTGCGCTCTCCACACAGGCGACCGTACAATATTCCTCGCCGACAAGCGGTCTCTCGCCCATCTGCGGAGTCATGGTCCGGCCTGTACAAGCCCCTACGAGAGACGCCAGCTCCTTCGTGGCGATCACGCGGCCTTTCATAGACTTCACCGTAAGATGGATCTCGTATTTCCCCTGGGACGTCATATAGAACACAGAAGACAGCATCCTTGCGCCGCCCTTCTTAAGCTGAGTCTTCAACCGCTTTTCCAGATGCTCGTCCTCAAAAATACCCGCATCCAACTCCCTTGTCGTATGCTGGATCATCTTCGCAAAACGGTCAAGCTGTTCGGCGTAACCCTCCCGGTTCTGCACCATCTTATTATTCCACATCATGATCTTCTTCGCATTCTCGAACGTCTCCAGGGTCTCCCTTAAGAACCTGGGCGCCTTGATACACCGCTTCTGAAGCCCTCTTTTCAGCTCCACATTCAGCTCCGCTCCGAATTCCTCCACCGTGCACAGAATCTCATATAGAAGCTGGTAGGTATGTACACGGTTCTCTCCTAAGCACCAGGCCTTCTTCTCACAGTTATCGCACACCTTGTCCGTAACCTTCAGAAACATCTCTTCGATCTCTTCCTTCGAGAATGTCCCCTTATATTCTTCCAATGTAAGAAATGTCTTTGACAAATGCATCAAAGAATCCGCAAACTTGTCCATCTGTACGACATATGGATTGATAAATGTCTTTTTCTCCTTTATTTCCGCCATTCTTATGCTCCCCTTTCAACGGTTTTCAGACATATTTCTTCTGAAAAAAACAAAAAGCCTTAGGAAATCCATCTCCTAAAGCTTATCCTCTGTCTGTTATTCTGCCTTAAATATCGTCTCGTTCTCGTGTATCAGGCCTAATTTCTCCTTCGCCACATCCTCCACGTACTCATCCGTTCCTACATATTCACTAAGTTCTTCTATCTCCTTCGTGCGCGCCTTCTCTTCCCTGATCTGTTCTTCAAGCTCCTGCTCCTGTGCCTGATAATGCTCCTCTTTGGCCTTAAGAGACACACTGTTAACAGATATGACCACAAACAGAAGCAAGACAACCGCACTGACTGCCAGCACGCTTCTCTTGTGACGCTGCATGCGCTTCTTCTGACGTCTCTTCGGACGCCTCTGTTCTGTTTTTCCCATATTAATTACTCACCCTTATACCGGTACCCTTCCGGCTACTCACCCTATTATCATTCTTATCTTAACTTTTTTCTCCCTTTTTATCAAGCCCCTGGCATAAATCTTTCTTTTTACGGCCGTAGATTTTTTTGTACATTTTTTCCAGGCCGCCGAGGAAAGCCGACATCAAAACCACTCCAAGCACAACACCTAGTATAAAATACCAACGAATACTACCATCACTTGTATGGTAAATCTGCACAAACATATAGACGGCAGAACCCAGCCAGAAAATCATATCCTCCAGGCTCACCGCTGCCAGGTCGTGCTCCACGATCCTCCTGAAACACCGGATACACTGATAAGCAAGACGCACGATCGCCCCGGATACGACTGCCACAAGGAACACCATCACTTCTTCTCTGATCCCAGGCATACCGTCACCTGAACAGCTTGGAGAACAGATTATCCTGCTGCTTCCCGTGGCTCTGGACGTCTGAATAGGCAACACTGTCAATATTTCCCGACAGATCCACCTCGCCCTTCTCCACACTCAGCCGGTTCACATGCAGGTCAGAGCCCTTCACCATCATCATTCCCTGCTCTGTTTCAAGCAGGATCTCATTTAAATCAAACGACAATACATCGACCACCCCTGTCACCAGACTGGTCTTACGGTTATTGATCACCAGTTTATGATTTTTCTGTACGGTTCTTTCTTCCATGCGCTTCACAACCTTTCTTAATAATCATATGAAAGGCCGGCGCTATTTATTACAAATATTTGAACAAGTCTCCTGCTTCGTCCTTCTTTGTCGTATCCCGGATGTCCAGAACTTCGACCTTAACCGTCCTGGTTCCGAACTGAATCTCTATAACGTCTCCTACCTTCACCTTCACAGACGCCTTCGCAACCTGGCCGTTCACGGTCACACGCCCGGCATCGCATGCCTCGTTCGCCACTGTTCTCCTCTTGATCAGCCGCGAAACCTTTAAAAACTTATCTAATCTCATATCTGCCTCCTTAAATCACACATTACATAACCACTGCCGCCGGTCGATACAGGCATAAAAAGGGTGCCTCCGGTGTTCTCTCACTCCTGCGGCACCCAAATCCCCATTATTTATCCATCTACTCCCGGAACCTCCTCTCCCCAACTATCCACGGATCAGATTCCGAAAGTGCAGATTTATGCAACGAATTACTCGTTAACAGCGTCCTTCAATGCTTTGCCGGCTTTAAACTTCGGCGCCTTGCATGCATCGATCTTCATCGTCTTGCCTGTCTGCGGATTCCTTCCTTCTCTTGCAGCTCTCTTGCTCACCTCGAAGGTTCCAAAGCCAACTAACTGTACCTTGTGCTCCTTCTTCAGTTCATCTGTTATAACGTCGATGAATGCCTTCAACGCCTTCTCAGAATCCTTCTTGGATAATTCTGCCTGGTCAGCAATCGCTGCTACTAATTCTGTCTTATTCATGGATAATTTCCTCCTCTTGTTTCATAGAATCCCTTATTTTATTCTATCATCATTAATGCAGTCCCTATACCTGTCACCCATAGAAGACCTATAGTTACAGTTATAACCGCTTTCCACACAAATGTCAAGGCAAATTCTACAGTTTTCCCCGTATTTTCAAGGTTTTCCAATATCTACAGCATCTTGTCGATCATCGCCAGCACTTCTTTACCCAGTTTCGCGGATTTCTCGTCGGCATCTGCCAGAGAACTGCCCTTGATCCCATAGTAAAACTTGACCTTAGGTTCCGTTCCTGACGGCCTTACACACAGCCATGCGTCGTCAGTCAGATCATAATACAATACATTAGACTTCGGAAGGCCTGTTCCCGTCACCTCGCCTGTTGCAATATCTCTGATCGTCTCCGCCTGATAGTCTCTGGCCTTCACTACCTGATATCCTCCAACCTCTGCCGGCGGATTCCTGCGGAGCGTCTCTAAGATCTCCTGGATCTTCTGAAGCCCTTCGATACCCTTAAGCGTAATAGACTGGATATCGTCCTTATAATAGCCGTACTTGTCATACATGTCCACCATGGCATCCCACAGCGTCTTGCCCTGGGTCTTGTAATAAGCGGCAGCCTCGCACAGCGCCATCGTAGCCACGATCGCATCCTTGTCCCTCGCATGAGTCCCGATCAGGCAGCCGTAGCTCTCCTCGAATCCAAAGAGATAACTGCCCTTCCCGGTCATCTCGAATCCAAGGATCTGCTGGCCGATGAATTTGAAGCCTGTCAGAACTTCGATCAGGCCGATGTCATATCCTCTGGCAATAGCGTCCGCCAGATTAGAGGTAACGATAGTCTTGATCAGATATCCGTCATCCGGCAGGCCCTTTAACGCCTTGCGCTGACCGATCTCATAATCCGCAAGCAGGCACCCTGACATATTGCCTGTCAGCACCTTATACTCACCGGACTTCGCATCCTTCACATATACGCCGAGACGGTCCGCATCCGGGTCCGTCGCAAGCACCAGATCCGCGTCCACTTCCTTCGCAAGCTTAAGTCCCAGCTCAAAAGCCTCCTTCGCTTCCGGATTCGGATAAGATACCGTCGGGAATTCTCCGTCCGGCAATTCCTGCTCTTTTACAACATATACATTCTCGAATCCTAATTCCTTCAGGATACGCCTTGCCGGGATATTCCCCGTTCCATGAAGCGGGCTGTATACGATCTTCAGCTCCTTGCCGACTGCATCAATAGAATCCTGATGGATCACCTGCTTCTTAAGCTCCGCGATATAACCGTCGTCTACCGCAGCGCCGATCACCTCATACATACCGGCTGATTTCGCTTCCTCGATCCCCATGGTCTTCACTGTATTATAATCCGTAACGGCCTTCACTTCATCCATGATTCCCTTATCATGGGGCGGGGTGATCTGTGCTCCGTCCTCCCAGTATACCTTATACCCGTTGTACTCCGGCGGGTTATGGCTGGCCGTGATGTTAATACCGGCTATGCAGCCAAGAGAACGCACCGCATAAGATAACTCAGGCGTCGGACGCAGTGATTCAAACACATACGCCTTGATCCCGTTCGCAGCCAGGCACAGAGCCGCCTCATCCGCGAATTCAGGCGACATACGGCGGGAATCATACGCGATCGCCACGCCCTTCTTCTGTCCGTCCTTGCTGATGATATAATTCGCAAGCCCCTGGGTCGCCTTCCTTACCGTATAGATATTCATACGGTTCGTTCCCGCTCCGATAATTCCTCTAAGACCTGCCGTACCGAATTCAAGGTCCTTATAAAAACGCTCTTTGATCTCGTTATCATCCTCTGCGATTCCTCTCAGCTCTTCTTTCGTAGCTTCGTCAAAGTATGGATCACTCAACCATCCTTCATATTTCTCACGATATTCCATATATGTACCTCCTGTCCTTAATGACTCTATTATACTCTGTAACCTGAGCACTTACAAACAATTTCTTCTGTATTTCTCAAAATTTTGCCGGCCCTTTGGCCAGATACTTCACAGCCTCTTACAGGCGGAAAGAAAATATTTCCTCCAGGAACCTCTTTTTCTCCTCTGTCTGCCGGATCGCCATATGCAGCTTCTCTATACTCTTCGCAGAAATCCAGGCTTTATTCGAATGATAGTACGAATTCGCGATCTTCCAGTATTTCTCAGGGTAGATCAGACGGATCTTCAGATACTCCGTTTCCTCCTCAGAGAGAGGCCGGATCGCCGAATACGCATTCAGCATATTATCCCCCAGACGAACCTTCCACCCCTGCTTCTCCATAACCTTTCTGAGGAAATAATACAGATCCTCCACCTGTACGTCCCTTTTGAACTTCTCAAAATTCGTCACCGCGATATGGTACGGTTCCTTCCTGTTCTGATATCCGCCCAAAGCCGGCTGCGCCGAAAGCATCAGGATATTATGATAATTATATTCGCCGTGGGTCATATGATCATTCTCCACGCTGTCGCGGTACAGCCCGTCATAGCCTGAATCCTCCAATTCGTCTATGGCTGCTGCCGCCCACTGATACATTTGCTCAAAATACTTAAGAAACGCCGCCTCAAATACCCCCTTCGGAGATATTCCCCTCATAAACTTCCGAACCTTCTTAAGCTCCCTGTTGTGGCGGAGATATTCCTCCCCAAGATGCGTTCCCGGAGTTACGTGACAGTTAAGCCTGTGACGCATCAGTACGTGAAGCTTCGCGAGATTCCCTGCTGCCGCCAACAGCTCCGCAGGCTTCTTGACATCGCATTCCCGTCCCTGGAACCAGGATTTCAGAAGATACTGGCTCCCTTCCTCCAGAGCCGCAAGGTATCCTCCTTCCTTCGTCCGTATGATCCGGTCCGTCCAGATGTATCCCTGGTCCCGAAGATACTCATGCAGCTCATACAACGCAGGAATACGTTTTTCTGACACCTTCACTTCCTTCAGAAGCATAAGCCCCTGGTCCGTGTCGCATAAAACAGCACCCCTGGTCTTGCGGGTGCCGGCAACTTCTATATCATACTGTTCCAATACATTTAGTTCATACTCCTGCATATCCATCCCCTGCACTTATATTACATATTCTCTCTAACGTATGATGCAGATGACGGAAATATGCTTACATGCTCTCTATTTCTTTGTCCCGGGAGCGCAGCCCTGGCCAGGCAGCGATACTCCAGACGGCTTCGCAATTGCCAGAAGCTTCTCCTTCACGTTCAGCTCCGGTTCTTCGATCACCGCCTGCAGCAATTCATTCAGACAGACTCCGATCTCCTTCCCCGGCTCCATTCCCGCTTCGATCAGGTCTCTCCCGGTCACTGCCAGATCCTTAAGAGACACACACTGCTTCTTCCTTAGAATCTCCCGGTACAGCTCCTCGATCTCATCCAGGTTCCTTATCTTATCCTCCCTCAAATACATACTCTGAGCCAGCACATCCGCGCGGCGGACTTCCATATAGAGCGGAAAGATATCCTCCCCGATCTTATTCACGGCACGGCGGACATTCTTCGCCGAGGCCGGCATGCGATAGTCATGAAAGCTCACAAGCCTCGATACCTTATGCAGCGTATCGTTGTCGAATTTGAGACGCCTTAACACGTCCCTTGCAATCACCTGACTCTGTTCTGCATGCCGCTTAAAATGCGCCACCCCGTCAGCATCCACCGTCTTAAACTCTGGCTTTCCCATATCATGTAACAGCATCGTAAGCCTCAGCACCTTATCTGCCCGGATATTCTCCATGGCGTGCAGCGTATGCTCTCCCACATTGTACATGTGATGCGGCGTCTCCTGCTCCGTAGCCATGATCCGGTCAAACTCCGGCAGGATCACCTCCGTGATACCAAGTTCATATGCATCCCTAAGAAGCCCGGGCCTGTCAGACATCAGAAGCTTCACCAGCTCCACCTGTATCCGCTCCGCACTGATCTTCTTAAGCGTCGGCGCAAGCGCCTGCATGCCGCGCCTCGTCTCATTCTCAATATCAAATCCAAGCTGCGCCGCGAACCGGATACCCCTAAGTATCCTTAAGGCATCCTCCGAGAATCTCTCCCTGGCATCCCCCACACAGCGGATCACCTTCGCCTTCAGATCCTCAGCTCCTCCGAAGATATCTACCAGCCCCTCCGTCCGGTTATACGCCATGGCATTGACCGTAAAATCTCTTCTCTTAAGATCCTCCTTAAGGCTTCTGGTAAATGTAACCTCCTTCGGATGCCGGCCATCCTCGTACTTCCCGTCGATCCGGTATGTCGTCACCTCAAAGCCTTCTCCTTCAAGAAGCACCGTGACCGTGCCATGCTCGATCCCCGTATCAAATGTCCTGTCGAACAGGGCCTTCGTCTCCTCCGGCTCCGCAGATGTCGTGATATCCCAGTCCCCAGGTTCCCTTTTAAGGATGGAATCCCTGACACACCCGCCCACCGCGTATGCCTCGTATCCGTGCTCCTGTAATCTTGTTATGATTCTGTCCGCCTTCTCCGGCAGATGAATGCTCAGCTTCTCCACAATATCCCCTCCGATTATGCTTTGGTTGTGTATATCATATCACATTTTTATAATGGTTGCCAAATGATAGGCGAATATGCGCCGGAAGACATCGGCAGGCAGAATTCCCTGCATCAGAAAACGGAGAGCAAGATGCTCTCCGCTTCGCTGTGTCTTCTTTATCGTCCTGTCTTGTTAGCAGCTCTTTCTCCTCATTCGGATATAACCGCCAAGCACCATACCGAAAGCTGCCGCCGTCAATAATACATACAGCATGATCGGTGCAGAATCTCCGGTAACAGGAGCCTTCGTAACAGAACGTACTGACGCATTGCCGTTATTGTTATTGCCGTTGTTGGCGCTGCTTCCGCTGCCTGTACCATTGTTGGTGTTGCTTCCGTTGCTGTTTCCGTTACCGCTTACGTTGCTGCCACCATTACTGCCGTTATTGCCATTGTTGCTGCCATTATTGTTATTGCCGCCGTTGTTATCGCTTCCATTGTTGTCATTGCCGCCGTTGTTGCCATTTCCATTGCCGCCGCTTCCGTTGTTGTCACCATTGCCATTGTTGCCGCCGCTTCCGTTATTGTCACCGCTTCCGTTATTGTCACCGTTTCCATTGTTGTCACTGCCGCCGTTAGAATCATCCTTCACTTCTTTCCAGCCTATGGCAATCGGAGACAGCCCCTTTACTTTGAATTCAATCCCTTTCTCCGTCTTGGCAACCTCGGGATATTCTATATCTCCTGCCTGAAAACCATTCATATCTGCTGTAAACATATGAGCCGCCGCAAAATCATGGGTATCCTTTCCTGTACCAGCCGGATACGGCAGCGTTACGGTCAAACCGTCTGACGGGAAATCATCCTTCGTCACCTCCTGCCAGCCCGTTCCGTTAACATTTACCATAAGCTTAACATCATAAACAGCAACGTTCGTCTCTTCAATCCCGCTGACTTTATCCCGGAGCTTAAGCTTCATCTCCTGCTCGATCTTCTCCGGCGTATTCAAATTCTCCTTATCCTTGAAAGAATCCGGGACCTTGGATATACCGTTCTCTACCTTGATATCGAAATGATTCTCATCTTCTGGTCCTTCTGGTCCTTCTGGTTCTCCTGGTCCTTCTGGTTCTCCTGGTCCCTCTGGTTCTCCTGGTCCTTCTGGTTCTTCTGTAATCGGCACGCTTATCTTATCATCAATCTTGTTCGTACTCGTATTAAAAATCTCCAGGGTCATCATATTCCCGTTTACTAGCAGACCGGTCACGATCCTCTTGTCCGCATCCTCATATTGATAGATCTTCTCGGGCGCTGTATCCTTCGACGGATCAAACGCGTATACAGAGTTACCTACATTAAAATACAAGACTCCTTTTGAACAGGAAAGCCTGGAAAAGCTCATTGAATACATCGGCCATCCGTTTCCAAGATTCTCTATCTCAAAGCTGCCCACAATACTCTCCGTTCCGCCGGAATCTCTCTTGACCAGTGAAGCGCCTCTGTAAATAGTCGAAGGCGCACCCTCAACCGTGCTTCCCTTGAGGTAGTAGGACGCTCCGCCCACTGTATAGATAGCAGATTCCTGCAGCGGAGCTGTCTTATGCCAGGAATTATCATATCTGGTATCGTTACACGTGATATCATTGGCATCCCAATTATGCTTCGCATTTTGCATAGCAGAATCACTGAGCAGGAAATAGGTATGCTTGACATATCCGGTCTCCCCGACCTGACTGCTGGCAGTTGCGTCATCATAAGTAAGATCCGCATGATACCATCTGCCGTCCAACTTCACATAATTCCATATATGGTTCATTGATTTGCTTTTACAATAGTCGACCTCTATGCCTGCCTTTTTAAGCAGCGCAGCATACGCAAGAGTATATCCCTGGCAGACGCCGATTCCATTCACCAGGGCTTCGTAGGCGTTCCTTTTTTCAATCCCCAGATTGTTGTTCGCATTCTGATCGTATACCATATGCTGAACCAGATAATCATGCAGCGCCGTCGCCTTCTGCTCATCCGTCATATTGCTTCCGATAATTTCCGCAAATACCTTGTCTATGGCAGCCCGGTACTTCACAACACTGTCCTGGTTATACTGCGGATTATAGGTAAACTGACACTTCTGCACAACCCCCTCCGATGAAGTAAAATACTTAGAACTCATCACATAGAACAGATCTGGATTATCCTGCGCCACGTCCGGCCAGATACGATTCCAATCATCGGCTGTAAGATTATAACCGGATAAATCGATCTCCTCATCCCAATTAACCATCGCCGCCGTCATCGCATCCCATGCGTTCTTCACCTGCTCGTCCGTTGCCGCTCTAGCGGCCGGTTCTGTATCTGCAGCCATTCTTTCCTGCTTTGCCGAAATTCCTGATACGGCATCTGTATCCCCGTCTTCGTTCTTATCCGCGGCCGCATCTTCATCCGCCGTCACATCTTCATCTACAGACGGCTCTCCATCCGGCCGTTCTGCCGAATCTTCTCCGACGCAAGCCTGCAGATCCGCCTCACATACAGGACAATCTGCCTCCCTTGCCTCTTCCGTACATTGTGCCTCACAGATGCATCCCGGCTGATCTATATCCTGTTCCGGCACACTTCCCGTTACCCCCGGGACGTTCTCCCCTTCTGCTCCCGCCGCAGATGCGGTGATCTGCATATGACTCACCGTATTGCCGATGAATCCAAGAATAAGAAGAAATACCAGTATCTTCTTACTATTATTCTTCCTTTTGATCATATTGCTTTTCTCCTATCTTTGTTCTGGTTTTATTTGTTCTTATTTTTCTTTCCCATCATAAATTACATTGTTCATTTCTTCAATGACGAAAATTTTCCAATGGGTAACTGCAAATTCAAATATCTCTTGTCCCTAACATCATAACATGTTTATCTTCTTTTTTATACTGTAAAATTTCAGGAATTTATACCTAAAGGACATCCCCTGATGCATATCTTATATGCAAAACACTTCAAAGGTATATCGCATGTTAAATTATCTATGGGCAGGTATGATACTGATCGGCATTATATTCGCCGCATTTACCGGACGGATGCCGGATATCACTAACGCCGCGCTTGATTCTTCCAAAGAAGCAATCACCCTGTGCATTACTATGATGGGGGTAATGTCGTTCTGGGTGGGACTTATGGAGATCGCAGGGAAAGCCGGCATCATCCGCGCTGCTTCTGTCCGAATACGGCCTCTGGTCCGATTCCTGTTCCCCGGCCTTCCGGCCAATCATCCGGCCGAAGAACACATTACCACGAATATCATCGCCAATGTTCTGGGGCTTGGGTGGGCGGCGACGCCGGCGGGGCTTCGGGCGATGGAGGAGCTTTCTAAGCTGGAGGAAGACCGGAGAAAGAGGCGGCTGCCGGGACCGGTCAGGAAAAAGGGAATTGCAAGCAACGAGATGTGTACGTTCTTGATACTGAATATCTCGTCGCTGCAGTTGATTCCGGTGAATGTGATCGCGTACAGGAGCCAGTATGGGAGCGTGAACCCGGCTGGGATTGTGGGGGCGGGGATTGCGGCTACGGCGGTGAGTACAATTGTCGCTGTGATCTTTTGCAAAATTATGGATGCAAAGCGAACGATTTAGCTGCCTTGTTTTTAATAGTTTTCCATAAAATAGAATAAAAGGTATGAAGGTGAGAATAAATGTGGTATATTAAATTTATAAGCCAATGTTTCTAAAGAGTACAAAGGAACGGCCATGCAGGCATTAGAACACATATATAAGCTTAAAAATGATACATTGTACATAAACCATTCAATAATTAACAGGAGCGGCAGATAGAGCAAGACTCCCTCTCTATCTAACCATATTCAAAAAATAAATGAAATTATAAAGGAGAACACACAAATGACTAATGTAGAACTAAGAAAACCGTATAAAATCAGTGACCTAATAGAACTGGTAACGAAGGATTATTGGGCTGTAAACCAAGATGGTATTAACTCCAATCACCAATGTCCGGACACAGGTATCTATGATCTCTATATTTATACGAATAATTTTGAAGATCTGATTGTTGAAGATCTGATTTGTTATTTAGAGGAACCGCCAGAAATTACGGATGAAGATGAAGAAGTATTTCCAGAATTTGTTGTTAAAGAAGGATTGACATTATTATACTCTGGTGAGAATTTTGAATCGGTAATAGAAGTTGCGTTTGATCAGAAGCATCAGCCTTCTATGCAAGAATTTGTAGATTCCTTGAATCACTACAGAGAATATGACTCCTATTTGGACTTCTGATGTAGATAACCGTTCCAGAGATTTGACCGCAAAACTCTGGAACGGTTAGTTGATTTTTCATCTATTCACATTTTAAATAATCTGTTCCAGATAAGAATTCATATTCACCACTCCGATTAATTAAGTTGGATTATCCTAGCCATACCTTCCTGCGGCAATGCAACTTCCAACACGCCTTCTTCTGAATCCCAGCTTAGCTTGCAGCTCTCATCATCAGCCGGAAACGCCACCTTCACATCCACCTCTTCCCCTCTCCAATATGCAAGCGGGAGGCGGCACGCCTCGCCTTCCTTCAATCTCCATACAGCCAGATATCCCTTCTCCTTGGTCTTAAGTCCCAGGCACATCCAGCCGTCTCCATCCTTCGCAAGACCCAGCGGCCAGAACGGCAGCGCTTCCTTGATATCTTCCCTGATCCGCTTATAATAACCAAGCTCTTCCTTCACAATCTCCCTCTTATCTGCTGCCAGCGCTCCCATGTGCCCGCTCTGGTGGATTCTAAGAAGGCAGGAATTCACACAGTTGAAGATCGTCTGCTCTCTGGTCGAATCACTCAGCGGATAAGACCAGATCGCCGCCTGCTCCGGCGCAAGCGCAGACGGTGCATTGGCCGCAATGGAAGCGTATTTCAGATAATCGGTCTGATCACTGGTAGACTGAATACTATATCTGGAAAGCATGGCATAGTCCATCCTCATTCCTCCGCTGCTGCAGTTCTCAATGACAAGGTCTGGATAATCAGTAAAGATCCCGTCCAGCCATCTCAGATAAGCCCTGTTATGTTCAAGCAGTCCGTCGCCAGGGCTGTCAGAATGATATTCCGTACCGATTCCCGCATTAATATTATAATCAATTTTAAAATATCCTATCCCATACTCACGAATCAGCCTGTCCATGACACCTCTCGTGTATTCCCTCACTTCCTCATTCCTGAAATCCAACTGATAACGGTCCCTGTCTAATGCCGCCTTCCCGTGCCTCTGGAAGAACCAGCCCGAATCCACCTTACCGGCCAGGTCACACTGCGTTCCCATAACCTCTATCTCCAGCCAGATTCCCGGCGTCATACCCTTTGCTTTTATATAATCTGTCACCTCGCTAAGCCCATTGGGGAATCTGATATCAGAAGGCTGCCATTCTCCAACCTTGTACCACCAATTCTCATCCGTATACCATCCGGCGTCTATACAGTAATATTCACATCCAACCGCAGCCGCGGCGTCTATGATCGGCAGTTCCTTCTTGGTCGTTGGATCCGCCCACAGACAATTCATATAATCATTGAAAATAATCGGAAGCTTCTCATTATCCTGATTCTTTCTGCGGATCCGGCGGCGGTACTTAGTCAGAGCTGCAAATGTTTCATCAACGCCTCCCTCCACGCATCCTATTGCGGCAGGAACCGTCTCGAATTCCTCGCCCGGTTTCAGAGATTTCCACCAATGATGGTTGATCTCATCCGGGCCATTGATGACAAGCGCAAGCTGCCCCGCTCTCTCCTGAAGTTCCCAGTTCCATGCCCCGTTATGCTCGATCTGCCAGAACTGCATGATGCCTCTGCTCGAATTACGCAGGCACGCCAAGGGCAGATACTCCCCGGATGACCAGGAACCAATATTGCGGATCTGTATCCTCTTAGATGAAATTCCGCAGTCAGATATGATATGATACCCAAGCTGGTTAACCGGCGTCTCCTTCCACTGTATCTCCTCCTGCCAGGAATTATGCGGGATCAGAAGGCTTATCTGCTCTTGTTCTTCGGATCCCAATCCCGCCTGAACATAGGAAGATACCGCTTCAAGACCGATCTCTTCGCTTCCTTCATTCTTCAGAAACAGACGGCAGCGCATCACAGGAATTCCGATATAAAATTGATAAACCATTCTGCCGGACAGCCCTGTAACTTCATCCTTTGTATAGATCTCCACCACTCTGCCCATCTCATTTACCTGATCCGTATGGCTTACATAATTCATTCGGTTGCCCGGCAGCGTTCCGCTGTGTCCCAGACCGAAGTGTTCCAGACGGCTCTCGCCTGTAGTCTGGACTTCAAGCATGGTGTATAAGAATTTCTGATCCTCCTTTGGCTCCTGGCTCATCGGCCGCGCTCCCATATGCAGAAGCCAAACCGGCTGATCTGCTTCCATTTCAAATATAAGATATAATCCATTTTCTTCAATCTGTAATCTCATCTTATAATATTCTCACTCCTTTTCCCCGAATCGTAACCATTCAGCCGAAACCGTTCCGGCTCTATATATATTTCACCTGCCCTTACAATGTCTTCTAACTGCTCCGTATTCCTCGCTCCGGTTACAGGAAACACCTGGAACGGACTGCTGATCAAATACGCAACCGACAATGTCTGCAGGCTGTACCCAGTCTCCTCCTTGAGATTTAATAAGAATTCATATTTTCTCAGATTCTCTTCATTCAGATAAGCCTCACGAAGAGAAAGAGCGATATTCTCAATATTTCCCCCGGAAATAATCCGGCCGTCCTTTACTTCAACACATGCTTTATTCAACTTTTCAAAAAATCCCATAGCAGTGGAAGAAAACGGTACGGACGGAATCTGAGCCGCACAGTGCCATCGATATTCTTCTTCTGTTAATTCCACCAATGTAGGATCAGGGTTGGTATTTTTCCCCGGATTGATCGACGCCATACTCCATTGATTTGAAACCGCATAAGGCCCCGGCAGGCCTTTTGAGCGCATGTAAGTTTCCGCCTTCTCTAACCGTTCGGTACGGTAATTGGACAGCCCGTAATAACGTATCTTTCCCTCCCTTCTAAGCCCTTCCAGAATATCTATGATCTCTTCTGCCGATTTCGTCTCGTCATCCCGGTGAAGCCAGTAGAAATCAATGACGTCAAGCCCCATAGTCAAAAGACTTTCCTCCAGATCCTTCCTGATCTCCGTCTCGTTCACTCTCGGAATCCTGTCCGGGGTATCAAAGAGATAATGACCGCCCTTGGTGGCAATCACCACATCCTTATATGCTCCCCTTGATCTTAACCATTCTCCTAAGATCTTCTCGCTGCAGTTTTCAAGCCCCGGAACCCATCTACAATATATATTGGCCGTATCAATAAAATTCCCTCCCCGGCGCACATACTCATCCAGAATCTCAAAAGACTCTTCTTTACTGAGTTTTTCACCAAAAGAAGCTGTCCCAAGGCAAATATTACTTAATTGCAGGTCTGTATCCTTCAATATCCTGTATTGCATATCCTGCCTCCTTCCTCTTTAATTCACTTTCCGTATCGTCATATACTGGCAGCCGCATGATTGCAATTAGGAACTGTTTGTATGCAGCTTTAACAATGCCTGTATATAATACTAACATATTTTCCCTGTTTCTCCTACGGCAAATACTCTCATTACACATTTTCCGAAACCACTTTGCTTCCTACGGCTATCGCCATATAAGTATAATAATTTACCTTTCAGATTCCTTATGATAAGGAAACAGGAATCTCCGCCAAAAAATATCGATACGAAACCATATATAGAAACTATAAATAAATCTTTTCATTTATTTAATCTATCAATTTGATGGTTCCAGCGCATATTGGTATAATATTCAGGAGAAACTTAATTATATGCAGGAGCATAAACTGCGGGCAATCCTGTGTATCAAAAATGTCATTGAATGAGGAGGAAACTTATGAAAAAGAGACTGATCAGTACATTACTTATCTTGTCCATGACAGCCGTCATGGCGGCCGGATGCAGCAAAGAACCGGCAAGTGATTCAAACGGAGACAAAACCGAAGACACATCATCAGGCAGTAACACAGAAGGTAATGAGGGCATCGAAGGCGGCAGCATCACCTTCATGGCTCCCGACTGGGCGATCCCCACAGACGACCAGCTCAAAGCATTTACCGATGAGACCGGCATCGAGGTTACGGTTAATGAAGTCGGCTGGGATGATATCCGCGATAAGATGGTCACAGCAGCAGCCGGCGGACAGGCTGTAGCAGACGTTGTAGAAGTAGACTGGTCCTGGGTCGGCGAGTTCTATGCGGCTGACTGGCTGGAGCCGTTGGAGGTATCCGACGAAGTGAAGGCAGATATGCCTACTCTGGAGACATTTACCAAGGACGGCAATGTACTTGCGATTCCTTACGCTAACGACTACCGTCTGTCTTATTATAACACGAAGCAGTATGAAGACGCCGGGATCAAAGACGAGCCTCAGACCTGGGACGAGGTATATGCGAACTGCAAGACGCTGAAGGAGAAGGGGGTCTGCGATTATCCGTTCGCACTGCCTTTGAATGCAGAGGAGAAGACCTCAACATATCTGATGTGGCTCGCTTATACTATGAACGGCGTTGTCTTCAACGACGACGGAACACTGAATAAAGACTCCGTTCTGGCCGCTTTGAAGTACGAAGAACAACTGATCAAGGATGAACTGGTGGATCCTGCGGACAAGACCTCTTCCGGTATGGATGCCTATAAACGTATCCTGTCCGGATCCGCGAACTTCCTGACCGGGCCGACTTCCTTCGTATCTAAGAGCACCAACGAAGAGGACTGCAGCGTGATCGGACAGATCACACCGATCCTTGTTCCGGGCAAAGACGCCAAAGCAACCGTTACTATGGCGCTGCCGGAGGCGCTCGGCGTTACAAAGTTCTCCGAGAATAAGGATGCAGCAAAGAAATTCATCGAATGGTACACCTCTGCCGAGATGCAGGAAGCGTTAAATGAGACAAATACTGCTATTCCTACACTGAATTCTGTATTGAAAAAACTTATCGACAATGGTAAAATTCAGAATGCAGGCGCTATGATGGAACAGGCTGAATTGATCGCCTCCCCGTTCCCGGGCGGAGTTCCGTCCTATTATGCGGAGATGAGCAACGCAATGTACAACGCGATCAACAAGATGGCGTTAGGCGAGATGACTGCCGATGAGGCTTACGCGGAGATGGAAGCCAAAGTAACCGAACTGGCAGCCGAATAATAATTAAAAGGAAATAACGAATGAGAAAAAAGATATTACCTTATCTCTTACTGTCACCCATGATCCTGATCATGGGTGTATTAGTATTTTATCCTATTATAGCAACATTTTCATACAGTTTAAAGAAATGGAAGCTGACCGCCCCAAACGATATCCATATGGTAGGGCTTCGCAACTATGCCGCAATCTTAAAATCCGATTCCTTCTGGTACAGTTTTCAGAATACCCTCTTTATCCTTGCGGTCGTAGTCCTTCTGACAACTGTACTAGGATTCCTTACGTCCATTTTCCTGAATATTGATGTGAAATGGTCTGGAATCCTGCTGGCTGTCGCCATGCTGCCCTGGGCTCTTCCCCCCTATGTAAACGGTATCCTCTGGAAATTCGTATTCTCCTCAGGGTACGGTTTCATGAACAAAGCAGTCATCGGTCTTGGCCTTGCTGACAAACCGATCGAATGGCTTAGCTCCCGCTGGTCGCTTCTTTTCATCGTATCTCTGGTTGTGACCTGGCGGAGCATCCCATTTACGGCATTAGTATGTCTGGCAGGAAGGCAGTCGATCCCCGGCGGACTCTATGAGGCAGCCCGCATTGACGGAGGCAGTAAGCGTACTATCTTCCAGATGATCACTCTGCCTCTTATGCTTCCGTTTCTGGCGATCGGCATTACATCCACATCTGTCACAGCCATCAACGTATTCGACGAGATCATCGCACTGTCTGGATACAGCGATCTGGGGAAAAACATATTGGTAGAGAGCTATATGACTACATTCTCTTTCCTGGATTTCGGAAAAGGAAGCGCAGTTACTTATCTGGTGATGCTGTTTGCGGGAATCTTAGGGATCTTCTACCTTAGAAGTCTGAACAAGGAGGTAGAATACTGATGAAATTCGGCAAAAAGATCGGCTATTTCATAGCCCTTGTGATCTTCCTGATATTGACGCTTGGTCCGTTCCTGTGGACATTCGTACTGTCCATCACCCCGGAATATGCTATGATGGAGAAGACGACAAGACTGCTGCCCGAAGTCATTACTTATGACAATTACCGGGAACTTCTGACATCTGGAACCCAGAAGGGCAGCATCCTGATCACCGGTATAAGAAATGCATTAAAGGCAGTGGGGGCAACCCTGATCCTTGGAATCCCTATAGCCATGATGAGCGCATACGCCCTGAGCCGCATGGAATTCAAAGGGCGGCTCCTGATCAAGAACCTGCTTCTGATCACCATGGTCATTCCGGTGATGGCAACCATCATCCCCTTGTTCCGCCTGTTCGTAGCAAGACAATGGCTGGATGACGTGTTCTGGCTGAGCACCGTTTATGTAAGCTCTTATCTGCCAATGATAACCTGGCTGATGTCGAATTATTTCGCCACCATACCGAAGGAACTGGAAGAAGCCGCCCAGATCGACGGCTGCGGACGATTGTCTTCCTTTCTTCGGATTATTCTGCCGACCTCTTATCCTATTATTCTGTCGGCAGCGCTTATTATGTTCCTGAATACCTGGAGCCAGTTTCAGATTCCACTGATCCTGGCATCGTCTCTGGAGACTAAGCCGGTTGCGATCGTCGTGTCTGAGTTCATGACGAAGGATTCTGTCCAATACGGACTTACGGCTGCGGCAGGTATCATCGCAGTCCTCCCGCCGGCGGCTGCAGCGCTTATCTTCAGAAGATTCCTGGTCTCAGGGATGATGGGCGGGGCAGTAAAAGGGTAACATCTCTCAATTACTGCTCCCCAAACAGTTAGAATTGTAATATAATTTTTATAATACTATGATAAAACCATCAGAAAGGGGACTTTAATCATGAAGAACGAATCTGTTTGCTGCAAGATCGAACACCATGCGATCCTATTCGCTCTCCTCGCAAAGCATGCGATTGAACTGTGTCAGGACGCAGGGAGAGAAGCGATCCTCTCCGGCATGACCGTCTATGGAAATGAGCGCGGCAGACGTATGGCAGCTAACGCCCTTGCACGCGGCGATAAACTGACCACTATGACAAATCAGGCATACGGAGAATGGAAGCCTGATTATGAAGGACAGATGGACTTCGGACAGCTTCGGACACAACCGACACTGCAGACATACATATCCCGCTGCGCCTGGTGCGACGCCTGGAAGAAACACGGCCTGACAGAATACGGTAAACTCTATTGTGTCAATGTTGACAATGCCGTTTACCAGGGTTTCCGTTCTGACTTTGTATGCACACCTACTGCCACTGCCTTAAGCTGGGGCGGAGACCGCTGCGAATTCGACTGGGGATATCCTCTGACAGAAGAAGAATCCGCAGCGCTTATCGAAAAGAAAAAAGAACTTGGAACCTCCTGTATGAAAGATTTTAACTTTCATACGGCACACCTTAAGCACACCATCAGCAAAACCCTGTCTGAAGCATTAGGCGCTGACGGAGAAAAAGCGGTAAAACTTGCACTTAAGGATTTCTCAGATATCTTCGGCAAAGAATATCTGGAAGCTCTGGACGGCATTTATCCAGAGTAACCATAATCTATGACAAGGGAACTTAATTTATCACAAATTTATCAAAGGAGACCTCAGAATGAAAAACTTGGTATTAGCCCGTCAAGATGAATTAAATACATGTAATTCAATCATAAACATGGGTAAAGAATTCCAAAAAGAACAGGGATTCTCTCAATGGACAGAGCACTATCCTAACATTGATACGATCAAACAAGATATATTAACCCAAAAAGGCTACGTTCTCAAAATTGATAACAAAATTGCCGGTTATATGTGCATTGATTTCGACGGTGAACCTGCATATAACGATATACAGGGAAACTGGAATACAAAAGAACCATACGCCGTCATTCACCGAATGGCATTCAGCAAAGATTTCAGAGGTATGGGACTGAGTGAGATCACATTCGGTCTAATTGAAGAACTATGCTTTTCAAAAGGATTCAAAAGCATACGGGTCGATACAGATTTGTCCAATAAGCGTATGCAGCATGTCTTAGAAAAATGCGGTTTTTGCAAGTGCGGAATAATAATTTTCCAAGGCAGCGACAAATTGGCATATGACAAAATCCTATAAAACTGTCCGATAATACATTTCAGAAAGGAAGATCCCCATGCTCTGCCCAGACACCCTACATCGTCTCGAATCCATATTTGAACACGGCAAACTTCCCACCCTGGTCTACATCAACAAGCAGAACCACACGAGGAAAGCCATTCACCGCCCGCTGCACAGACATGACTCCATCTGTGAACTACTGCTGGTATACCGCGGAACCGGCACCTACTACGTGAACGGGAAGTCATACCCGCTCTCTGAGGGCAGCGTGATCTATTATAACCAGGGAGACCTGCACGAGGTTATCTCCGAGACGGAAAATGAGATCGGAGATTACTGCATCGGTATCTCCAATCTCCGCCGGTGCGGCCTTCCGCCGGGATGCCTCATCTCCCCCGGCGGCCCCAGCGTCCGGCAGGCCGGCCCCTTATACCCGATGCTCCTTACCATGTGTGAACAGATGTATACCCTTGAAGGAACGAACGCAGAGGGCAAGCTAACGGCACAACTCCTATGCTCCGCGATCATCGTTCTGACCAGCCAGATAGAGAGTTTTCCCCTGAACGGAACGGAGGAATCCGACGAAGCACACATGGTATTAAGAATCCGCAACTATCTGAATGAACATTTTATGGAAGATATCACACTGGACACAGCCGGAGAAGCACTGGGATGCTCGGCAACCTATATCTCCCACATCTTCAAGAAAGCAACCGGCAGAACCCCGATCCAGTACATTATACGCAGACGGATCGGACACGCCCAGACCTTGCTGATCTCAACCGATCATTCCGTCACACGGATCGCCGCTCTCGTGGGATATGACAATACGAATTATTTCAGCACTATCTTCTCCAAGATCGTGGGAATGTCGCCCGCGCGGTACAGAGAATTCTATAAGGAAGAAATGCGAGGCCTTAAGAACCAGTCATAGAACAGTACAGAATAGTGAAGACACATCCGCTGATAATCCCAAAAACTGCCCTTTCAGGCGCAAAATATTATTTTCCCATACAGTATAGTGAAGGCAGGTTTTCTAAAATAACCTATAATAGAATCATAGAAAATATAAGTGACATCAACTTATTTCAGGAGGGAAAATTATGAGTATGAATATCTGCGGAGCACCCTGCTGCTGGGGTGTAGACGACGTAAAAAACCCTTATCTCCCGCCGTGGCAGAGAGTTCTTAAGGAAGCCAAAGAGGCCGGATACCGGGCAATCGAGCTGGGGCCTTACGGATATCTTCCTATCAATGTGGAGGAAGTATCCGCAGAACTTAAGAAGAACGGACTGTCTATCGTTGCGGGCACGATCTTCGACGATCTGGTTGACGAGAATAATTATGAAAATCTGCTGAAGCAGACGGATGATATCTGCTCTCTCATTACGAAGCTGCCGCCTCTTCCGGTACATGAAGGCCAGCACTATCCCACTCCCTATATGACCATCATGGACTGGGGTCACGACGAGAGAGATTACGCGGCAGGACATTCTGACAAGGCGCCGAGGCTTACCGAGGCACAATGGAATACCATGATCACTCACATCAAAGGAATCTGCAAAAAGGCGGCAGAATACGGCGTCCGCCCGGTGATCCACCCTCATGCAGGCGGATATATTGAATTTGCCGATGAGATCGATGGAATCATAAGAGATATTCCTTACGAACTGGCAGGACTGTGCCTGGACACGGGGCACCTGTATTATTCCGGCATGGATCCGGTCGAATGGCTGAAAAAATACGCCTCCCGATTGGACTACGTTCACTTCAAAGACGTAGACGAGACGGTCTACCGGGAAGTTCTCGGTATGAAGATCCGCTTCTTTGAAGCCTGCGGCAAGGGCGCTATGTGCCCCATCGGCAAGGGGACTTTGGACTATCCGGGAATCAAGGAAGCTCTGCTGGAAATCGGATACAGCGGATATATCACCATTGAACAGGAACGAGACCCAAGGAATTCCGATACCAGCCTTCGGGATGTGAAGGAAAGCGTTACATACCTTAAGAGCGTCGGATACGACATATAACCGTCCTCCAATTCCCTGCAGGAGGACGGCAGCATATCAATCAGCAAATGATCAGGAGGATAGAAACTATGTATTACGGAGAGAAGAAAATAGACAATCCAATCCGCTGGGCGATGGTCGGCGGAGGAAAGGGCAGCCAGATCGGTTATATTCACCGTTCCGCGGCGCTTCGGGACTTCAACTTTGAGCTGGTCGCCGGAGCATTCGACATTGATCCAGAGAGAGGAAAAGCATTCGGCAGAGAACTTCACGTTGCTGAAGACAGATGCTATCCCGACTACAAAACCATGTTTGCCGAAGAAGCCAAGAGAGAAGACGGCATCCAGGCTGTTTCCATTGCAACGCCTAACGGAACACATTTTGAGATCACAAAAGCCGCACTGGAGGCCGGCCTTCATGCAGTATGCGAGAAACCTCTTTGTTTCACGGCCGAAGAGGCTAAGGAATTAGAAGAACTGGCAGAAAAGCAGAATAAGATCGTAGGCGTCACCTACGGATATGCCGGACACCAGATGATCCAGGAGGCGCGCAAGCTGATCGAAAAAGGTATGCTTGGGAAGATCCGCATTGTAAATATGCAGTTCGCCCACGGTTTCCACAACGTTGCCGTGGAGAAGAACACAGCCTCCACCAAGTGGCGGGTAGATCCAAAGGTTGCCGGACCTTCTTATGTCCTGGGCGATGTGGGAACCCATCCCTTATATCTGTCAGAGGTCATGCTGCCGGATATGAAGATCAAGCGCCTGATGTGCAGCCGCCAATCCTTCGTAGAATCCCGCGCACCGTTGGAGGACAACGCAATGACTATCATGGAATACGATAACGGAGCTGTCGGATATGTCTGGTCAAGCTGTGTCAACTGCGGCTCCATGCATGGTCAGAAGATCCGCGTGATCGGAGAGAAAGCCTCCCTGGAATGGTGGGATGAGAGACCCAATCAACTGACTTATGAGGTACAGGGGGAGCCTGTCCGTATCTTAGAGAGAGGCATGGGTTACCTGGACGAATCCTCTGTTCTGGAGGATAGGATCGGCGGAGGCCACCCGGAAGGCTTATTCGAAGCATGGAGCAACCTGTACAGCCGATTTGCACAGGCAATGGACGCGGCAGACCATGGGAAGACCGTTGACTTCTGGTATCCAGACGTACATGCAGGCGCAGAAGGCGTAAGATGGGTAGAGAACTGCGTCCGCTCTGCAGATAACGGGGCTTCCTGGGTAGATTACATATAATTTGCAGGACCGTCAATCACTCAAACAAAATTATGAAGGAGAGAAGCATATGAAAATAGCATTTGACGTCGATGTTCTGGCCAAGCAGATGGATATCAACCGTATGGTCCATCAGGTAGCCGATTGGGGATACAAATATATCGAACAGTCCCCGCATCCAAGAATCAATCCGTTCTACAAGCATCCTCTTTTCTCAAAGGAATGCGAGGCAGAATACAGAAAAGCGCTTAAGGAGACCGGAGTTGAGATCTCGTCTTTCATCGTAGTATACCGTTGGTCAGGACCGACAGAAGAGCAGAGACAGTTTGCGGTAGCTAACTGGAAGCGAATGATACAGATCGCCGGCGATATGGGTGTCAAAGTCATCAACACGGAGCTCTCCGGCGACCCTAACCAGCAGGAGATCTGCAACGGCATGTGGTTTCGGTCAATGGAAGAACTTCTTCCGATCATAGAACGCGAAGGGATCCGTGTAGAGATCCAGTCACATCCATATGATTTCTGTGAACTGAACAACGAGACCTGCGATATGGTAAAATCCTTCCGCTCAAAGCACCTGGGTTATGTCTATTCATCACCTCACGGCTTCTTCTACGATCAGGGAAAAGGTGATGTACGCTCCATGCTGCGCTATGCGGGAGATGAACTGACACACGTTCTGTTCGCTGATACCTTTAACCAGACTCTTGACTGCCGCTACATTGCTAATCCGCCGTGGCTCAACGGCAGAGGCAAGGCAGATGTGACTATCCATCAGCATCTCGCAATGGGCGAAGGAGACGTTGATTTCGACGGCATCTTTGAAACCCTGCGTGAAATGGACTTCGCAAACAAACAGCTTGGAACGGCTCCTCCGAAAGCAGGCGGAGACAACATCGCCTGTGTATCCATGTTCGGATTCCCGGAAAAGATGGAAAAGCAAGCGCCTCAGGCAAGAGAACGAATCGAAGCAGAATTACTCTAATTATCCGCATCCCCTGTTCCTGCTTTTCTAAAACACCTCAGATCAGTTATTTTTCTGTGAAGAATTACTGATTTGAGGTGTTTTTTATTCCCGCGAACAACGAGCCAAGCGGGCATGCTTGCATGCACATTTGGCGACTGCCGCGAGGGTCAAATACTCCGTTGCTTGCAGCGGGGTCTTTGACTTAAGATTGTTATCCGGGAAAAATGATGGTAAAATACCAGATAAAGTATACAAGGAGGATAAGCAATGAGACTCAGAGAATTAGGAAAGACGGGATTAATGGTCAGCGAGATCGGTCTTGGCGGCGAGTGGCTGGAACGCCATAACACCGAAGAAGTAAAAGAAGTTATCGATGCCTGCGAAAAAGAGGGAATCAACATTCTGGACTGCTGGATGTCCGAGCCGAACGTCCGGTCCAATATCGGCCTGGCGCTTAAAGGGCGGCGGGAAAGATGGATGATACAAGGACATATCGGTTCGATCTGGGAAAATGGACAGTATGTCCGTTCGAGAGAACTTGCGAAAGTGAAGCCTGCTTTTGAAGATCTGCTTGCACGGTTTCAAACCGATTACATCGACTTGGGAATGATTCATTTCGTCGATACTGAAGAGGAGTTCGACCGGGTGATAAACGGAGAATTCATGGATTATGTAAGGCAGCTGAAGGCAGAAGGGAAAATCCGCCATATCGGTATGAGCACTCACAATCCCAGGACAGCTAAGATGGCGGCAGAACAAGGGGAGATAGAGATGATCCTGTTCAGCGTTAACCCTGCTTTTGATATGATGCCGCCTGTGACAGACTTAGAGGAATATTTTGCGGAAAAATACGATGAAAATCTGGGCGGGATCGCCCCGGAACGCGAAGAATTGTATAAGCTCTGCGAACAGCGGCAAGTAGGGATTACGGTCATGAAGGGATACGCAGGGGGACGCCTGTTCAATGCCAAGACTTCTCCTTTCGGAGTTCCGTTGACGCCTGTGCAGTGCCTCCACTACGCGCTGACCCGCCCTGCCGTGGCTTCTGTGATGGTCGGGTTTGACAATCCGAAGCATGTAGCCGAAGCCGCAGCCTATGAAACTGCAGGCGACCAGGAGAAGGATTATGCCAGCGTACTCGCTGCGGCGCCCAGCCATGCCTTTGTTACAGGACAGTGTACTTATTGCGGGCATTGCGCGCCTTGCCCCTCTAAGATCGATATTGCAATGGTCAATAAATTATATGACCTTGCCGTCATGCAGGATGAGGTCCCGGGAACCGTTCGCGCCCACTATGAACAGCTTGGAGCGGATGCGTCGGATTGCATCGGATGCAAGGGCTGCGAAGACAGATGCCCCTTCCATGTTCCGGTCTCAGAGAGAATGAAGAAAACAAGAGAATTATTTTCATAAGCAGGTACTAAGCTGCCGGGCAATGACATGCATCCGTCATTGCCCGGCAGCTTTATTCCCGCGGGCAACGAGCCAAGCGTGCATGCTTGCATGCACATTTGGCGACTGCCGCGAGGGTCAAAGCCCCAGTTGCTTGCAGCGGGGGCTTTGACTGCTGTTATCGCTGTATTTTTCCTATATTAATGTGCAATAGACATCACGAATATATCCATGTATTGATTATAATTATCAATTTAACTTTTGTAAAAATTTATGTTAATGTATTTTTCAGATACCACTACTATATTTTATGGTTGGTAATTTTATTCAGTTTAGGAGAAGATCATGTCAAAGAAACAAAAAGATTATATGGACAACAGCCAGCTTGCCCATCTGACAAAACAACAACTGCATGAACTGGAAGAAAAAGAGAAGACTGCATGGCAGAAAGCCCTGGACTGGCTCATCATGATCCTGCCGTTTGTCTGCGGCGGTGCGGCGGTACTGGAATACTGGATGATCCCCAACGGAAGCCCTAACGATCATCCGTATACATACGTGGGCTTCCTTGCCGTATTGATCGGCGCATATCTGGTTTATTTTCTATTTTCTCTAGCATTAAAACTAAGGAGAGACAAAACCAGAATCGATAAGCTCCGTTATCAGGCGCCGCTTTTTTCAGCGCTGTTCTTGCTGCTTGCGGGCTATGATTATCTGACATTGAAGACAGGTATCCTGACACAGCCTTTTGTTCCCTGTATGAACTATATTATCAACATTGCGTGGATCGACCGCGCCTATCTGCTGGAATGCACGTTACACACGCTGCGTTTGCTGTTTCTGGGGTATTTCATAGGGATTGCCCTTGGCCTTGTCACGGGTATTACCTGCGGGTACTCAGAACGGGTGCGTTACTGGGTCAATCCAGTCATCAAATTCCTTGGTCCGATCCCTACTTCCACATGGATCCCCATTGTAATGGTTGTCGCAACATCCCTGTTTAAAGGGGCGGTATTTATCATTGCATTAGGCTCCTGGTTTGCCGTGACGGTTGCTTCCATGACGGGAATCTCTAATGTGGACAAAGACTTTTTCGACGCGGCAAGAACGCTTGGGGCAAGCTCCAGACAGCTAGTGTTCCGGGTCGCAATACCTCATGCGATGCCTTCCATACTGCAAGGATGCACACAGGCAATGAGCTCCGCATGTGTAGCAATCATGATCGCAGAGATGATGGGTGTGAAGGCAGGCCTTGGCTGGTATATGAACTGGGCCAAATCATGGGCGGCTTATGACAAGATGTTCGCGGCGCTGTTTGTGATCTGTTTTATATTCACGATCGTTACTAAGGCGTTGGATCTTATCAAGAAGCGCGTATTAAGATGGCAGAATGGAGTTGTGAAATAGATGGCTGATAAGAAGGTTACGTTAGAGATTAAAAATGTATCGAAGAGTTTTGCGAAAGTAGAAAACGACGAGGTTACCCATGCGCTCAATAAGATCGACTTAAGCCTGGAAAGCGGTGAGTTCGTCAGTCTGGTGGGGCCCTCCGGCTGCGGGAAATCTACAATCCTCAGACTGGTCGCAGGATTGATCATGCCGACGACAGGGAAGCTTACCGTAGACGGCAAGGAGATTACACAGCCGTCCCCGGAGAGAGGCATGATGTTCCAGAAGTCCACCTTATTCCCATGGCTGACGGTCGAGAAGAATATTGCGTTCAGCCTTAAGATGCAGGGCAAGCTAAGAGGCAACGAAGACAAAGTAGAGCGTCTGCTGAAGGTGATCGGCCTGGAGGCGTTCCGCAATGACTATCCGGGACAGCTATCCGGCGGTATGGCCCAGAGGGTCGCCCTGATGCGATCGCTGATCAACGAGCCTGATATCCTTCTGCTGGACGAACCCCTTGGGGCGTTGGATGCATTTACCCGCATGAATATGCAGGATGAGATCCTCAAGATCTGGCAGGCGAAGGGACAGCTTGCGCTGATGGTGACCCATGATGTGGACGAGGCTGTCTACATGGGAACCCGCGTTATTGTCATGGATGCCAACCCGGGGCGGGTGGTGGCGGATATCAAGATCGATGAAGAATATCCAAGAGACCGTTCTTCGGCGGCGTTTGTAGAATACCGGAATCAGATCCTTAACCGGCTGCACTTCGGCGGAAGAGGGTAATTTATTGTTATGTTCCGTTGAATCAGGAGGAATTTAACCGTTCCCCAATGATTTTTATGGATAAATATTTAAGAAAAAGGAGAAAAAGTACAATGAAATGGATGGATGCAAAGCGTCTGGCAGCAACGGCAATGGTTGCGGCTATGACCGTATCACTGGCTGCCTGCGGGACACCGGGAGAGCCGGCAAGCAAGGATGATTCTGCAAAAACTGAGACCGAGAGCGAAAGCAAGGACAACGGCGCAGAGACGAACGCAGAACGTCCGGAAGCTGTTTCCGAAGAAGATTGGGAGGCTATGCAGAAGGAACCTGTATTCGGTACGGAGATAAACTATCTGTTCAACGGCGGAGCCTGTGTGTCTGCAAAATATATGGCGGAAGTGCAGGGGTACTATGAAGAGTACGGTATCAATGCCACTTATATGGAAGGAGATTCTGTTGTGACGACTGTCGGGACCGGACAGTGTATGTGGGGCACCGACCACATTGCAACGATGCTCGTACCTGTGACCAACGGAGTAGACATGACCTTCGTTGCAGGAGCGCATATCGGCTGTAAGTCTATCTTTGTTAATGCCGACAGCGACATCAAGACAGTGGAGGACTTGAAGGGCAAGAAGATCGCGATTCATGACGGTATCGGAAATTCTGACCAGAACATTACATACCGCCTGCTGGATGAGTACGGTATCGACCCTACAACAGATGTAGAGTATCTGGATATCGCAGACAGCGCGGCTACGGTTGCTGCAATGGAAAGCGGCGAGGTTGACGCGTCTATCTTCTCGGATTACTTTGTGCTTGCAAATTATCCTGAAGATATGCGTATGATCTGCTCCATCACTTACAGCCCGGAGTTCCAGGATGAGCCATGCTGTGTTACGGCGATGAATAACAAATTTATCGAGGAAAATCCCGTACATGCAAAATACGCGGTGATGGCGATCAAGCGCGCCGGCGAGTACAGCCGTCTGAATTCCGAGGACGCGGTTCAGGCAATGTTTGACACCGACAAGATGACCGGCGAGAAAGAGGATCAGATGGTATTCTGGGATTCCCTGCATTTCGGACTGTCGGATGCATTTACCGAGAGAGCGCTTAAGGAGATTGCAGAGGATTATATCCGTCTTGGAATTATCGAGGACAAGGAGATGACGGCGGATAAAGTGATGGAACTGGCATGGACGCCGGTATGCCCGGATGATGAGATCGAAGGATTGACGGTCGGAGATCCTGTGGAACCGGACAACGCGGTTGCTCCAGTGAAGCAGAATGAGAATCCGGTTGTATCTGAGAATTTTGGACTTTCAGAATAATATAAGAAAATATTCGGGGTGCGGTCTGATGAACCGCACCCTGCTTGCGTTTATTTGCCCCTCACTCTTTCCCGTTAAAGATTGTATTTTCCCTCTGTAACGAGTATAATTTTATTATGTAAATATTTACCAGAAGATTTAAAAGGAGAGGAACGAATATGAAAACAAAAGACAGACCAACTGTCAAGCTCCGCAAGGGGAAGCGGGGTATTACCAGGAAGCTGGTAGGCGCGATCGTTGCGACGATCGTCGTCATGGTTACCGCGCTCCTGATGATCGTATACAACCGTGTCTCTGACGCGTTGTTGGATAAGAGCGAGAATCTGCTTCAGGAGACTACTGACAAGACACTGCAGGAAACCAGCGCCTGGATGAACAAGACTCTGACTATGCTCCAGATGCAGCGGGATACCATTGAGTATGAGAATATGGAGATTCCCGAGATGATGGAATACATCCGGCATACCGTGGGACAGAATGATGCATATCCTGCCGGGCTGTATGTTGCATTGACGGATGGCTCTTTGTATCACGCATCCTTCGTACCGGGCCCGGATTTCAATTCACTGGAGAAATCATGGTATCAGGACGGCATTCAATCAGAAGATTTCATTCTGGGTGATGTGTATTTCGACGAAGACAGCCAGTCCTACGTGGTAGGCGCTTCCGGCAAGCTTAAGGACGCTGCCGGGCAGACACGCGGTGTCGCGGCTGCCGATGTGTATCTGGATTCTATCTCTGATATCGTGGCTAACATCCAGTTGGAGAAGACCGGCGGGATCTTCCTTGTAGATACCCGGACTGATACGATCATCGGACATAAGGACAAGGAGATAACCGGGCGGACTCTGGGCGAATTCAAAGGCGATATGTATGCATATGCCGCTGAGAAGATTCAGCAGAAGGCATTCGGATTATCTCTCTATGATGACAACACATACATACAGGTAGCACAGGTGCCGAACAGTGACTGGTCCGCAGTCTCCTATGTATCCAAGGATGAAGTCTTAAGCGACCTCCGTCTGCTGACCGGAATGATGGTAACAGGTTCTGTTGTTGCTGTCCTTGTAGCCGTTTTCCTGATCATTCTTCTTGTAAGGAATATCATCGGCAAACCGGTTGCCGAACTGAATAATGTTGCCACTAAGATCGCAGAAGGCAAGTTGGATCAGACGATCCGCCACAGCTCTAATGACGAGCT
The DNA here is from genome assembly GCA_910575835.1 of Lachnospiraceae bacterium. Taxonomy (GTDB): domain Bacteria; phylum Bacillota; class Clostridia; order Lachnospirales; family Lachnospiraceae; genus Sporofaciens. The sequence continues at coordinate 45,127 of CAJTGB010000038.1, forward strand.
TGGCGAACTGGCTGATAATTTCAGCAAGACGGTCGTCCGCCTGCGTGATTATGTTGACTATATTGACGAAGTTGCTGAGAAATTACAGGAGATTGCACGGGGCAATCTTGCATTCACACTTTCTCACGACTATGTCGGTGAATTTGCGAAGATCAAGGATTCTCTGGAAGGAATTTCCCTGTCTCTCAATGAAACTCTGGGACAGATCAACGTATCTGCCGGACAGGTAGCCGAAGGTTCCGGTCATGTGGCTGAGGGCGCCCAGACGCTTTCACAAGGGTCTCTCCAGCAGACAGATGCGGTAGAGATGCTGGCAAGCCATATCAATGAAGTATCCGACGGAATCCAGAAAACCGCCATGGGAGCCAAAAAGGCCAGCCAGATCTCTCAGGAGGTAGGAAGCAGCATCTTAGAGAGCAATGAGAAGATGCAGCACATGAACCTGGCGATCCAGAAGATCAGCAGCAAGTCGACCGAGATCAATAATATCATCAAGACTATCGAGGATATTGCCTTCCAGACCAACATCCTGGCTCTGAACGCATCCGTAGAAGCCGCCCGCGCCGGTGTCGCCGGCAAAGGATTCGCCGTGGTAGCAGACGAGGTCCGCGACCTGGCAAGCAAATCCTCCGAAGCCGCGAAGAATACCGCGGTCTTGATCGATCAGACCGTGGAGGCCGTGGAAGAAGGAAGCGCGATGGCAAAGGATACCGCCGAATCCATGCTTGCAGTTGTCGCTCAGGCCGATGAAGTCAACAAGCTGATCGAAGGAATCGCAGAGTATTCAGCGAAGCAGGCTTCCGCTACGGAAGAAGTCTTACGCGGAATCGACCGGATCTCCGATGTGGTACAGTCCAACCTGTCTACCGCTGAGAAGAGCGCCGCCGCCAGTGAAGAATTGTCCGGCCAGGCTAATATGCTGAAAGAATTAGTATCCAAATTCCGTCTGAAAAACAGATAACGGCAAAGAGCTGAGAAAACGAGGATCCTCCTCCATTCTCAGCTCTTATTTTCTGTATGTATAAAAAAATTTATAAATTATGCTTGCATTTTTATCTCATTGGGTATAATATACATATATGTACAATGTAGTTTTCAAAACTACATGTTATGTTTTATTAAACCAGGAGGTGATAATATGTCACAGACACTCGAAGACCGCATCAAGGACCCGGGAAGCGCTATTACACATTTTATCGGAATGCTGATGGCCATATTTGCAGCCGTACCGCTTCTTATCAAGGCCGCTCATGAGCCGGGGCGGATATATGTTATCTCTATTGCAGTCTATGCAGCAAGCCTGATTCTATTATATGCTGCAAGCACTACTTATCATACATTCAACAGATCAGAGCAGATCAACACGATCCTGAAGAAGATCGACCACATGATGATCAGCGTATTGATCGCCGGAAGCTACACTCCCATCTGTCTGCTGGTACTCGGCGGCAGAACCGGATTTATTCTTCTTAGCATCGTATGGGGAATCGCCCTTGTCGGAATCCTTATCAAGGCTTTCTGGGTATACTGCCCTAAGTGGGTATCTTCCGTATTATATATCGGAATGGGCTGGACCTGCGTGCTTGCATTTACCCAGATATTGAACTCTATGTCAACGGCCGCTTTCCTGTGGCTATTAGCAGGCGGAATCATCTATACGGTTGGCGGAGTGATCTATGCGCTGAAGCTGCCGTTATTCAACAGCAGACACCGGTATTTCGGCAGTCACGAGATCTTCCATCTGTTCGTAATGGGCGGAAGCGCATGCCACTTTGTAGTGATGTATGCTTTTGTCCTGTAATAGCGTAATTTTTTAAATGGGGCAGTCGGTTCATGGCTATCTATTAACCGACAGCCCGTCCCATGGATTCCTATTCTTCCTTTTTCTTTTTACTTCTTATCCAATATATCCAGCAATTCCCGCGGCGTTACTACAAAAGGTTCCTTGGGAAAATGCTTAATGTTTCCCGTAACAAGATAAGCGCCATCATCCCGTTTCTCAAGAACGACCTCATAAAACGGAAGATCCTTCATATCCGGAAGAACTATTCCAGAAGGCAACGGACTAACCAGAATACCGTACTTTTCTATTGCTGAGAGCAGGTAATCTATCATGCCTGCGGAAAACCCAAACTTATTTCTGGACAGATCAACATTTTTCCCAAAACCTGAACCGTTGCAGCATCATCCTTGCTTGACAGCAACGCAGATACGAGCACATTTGTATCCATAACGGCGTAGCAAATCATTTATCTGCCTCCACCCGTGCGAGACTAATCTCCTTGTTTATGTCGTCCAGACTCATGTCAGAGATACCATTTTCTTTAGCTTGTGCCCGTAAAGCCGTAAAAGCCTGCATTGCTCCCTCTCTTGTAATATCTGTTTCCGGAGAAGAAATCTCAAATGGAATCCTTCGCTGTCGTACAACTGCCCTTGCAAAAACATTGATTGCCGTCGAAGTATTCATGCCAAATTCCTGACATAAAACATCAAACTGTTTCTTCAAAGCTTCATCCATTCGTACACTAAAAGTTGCCTGTGCCATATAAAAGCCCCCTTCCCATTTATTCTTAATCATAGTATACGCGAAAAGGTTCTAAATATCAACATTCTGAAACACATTAGGTTCTCATTATTATCATTTGTGTTTGGAGTACCAAAGGACCTCTAATTTAAAGTTAATTTTCTGTTGCCCTAATTAAAATACTCCAAGAAAAGCAACTGTAGGACAAACTCTTGCATCATGGATTTTTATCTGCAGGAATTTTGTACGGATTCCTTTCAGCTGCGCTATATGCTTGTATCCGACTACTTTTCCGCGGTATACTTCACGCAAATTCCCATCTGTTTCAGCCCAAACGGAAAAACCTTCTATTCTCTGACTCATCTCTATATTTTCCTGCAGAATCAAATAATGAATTTCTGTTTCTTCTTCAAATTCGATGTCTATGGTACAGGAAGTAATCCCCTCCCTCGTAGAAAAATATTTGCCATATCCGGGCTCGCGGACATTTTCGATCTCAAACCCTTCCTTATAACTGTCAACAGCCAGTACCGCTTCCTCTACAAGATTTCTTTTGAATGCTTTCCGAAGAAATTCCCCAAGCTCCTTCAGCCTTTCCACATCCTCTTTTGCCAGCAATCCTTCCTTATTCGGAGGAATATTTAAAAGAAAGGTTCCGTTTCCCCCTACCGAATGGAAATAAATCTGGGACAGCTCTTCCAGAGAACGAACCTTATCATCCTCTTCCTGATGATAGAACCATCCTGGACGGATAGACGTATTGACTTCTACCGGATACCAGATCAAGTCCGGCTCATCCTTCAAAAACTCTCTGCTGCCCAGATCCGCGTCACTAGAGGAAATCGTTCTTCTACGGAAAGAAAAATCCGTATCATCGGTCTGCTGGCTTTTATCTGCAATCATTTCCGTATCTTTCAAACGCGCCGGGACTACGCTCCACTCCGCATCCCGCGTATCACCGGCCTCGTTTCCGCACCATCTAATGTCAGGCCCGCATACATTGATACATGCATCTGGCTGCAGTTTCCGAATTACTTTATAATACCTTTCCCAATTATAGCACTGTCTCATACCCCCTGCTCCTTCTCCGCAGGCGCCGTCGAACCAGACGTCAAAAACAGGACCGTAATTCGTTAGAAGCTCCGTCAATTGATTTACAAAATAGTCGTCATATTCCTCTCCCCGCCCATACAATTCGCTGTTGCGGTCCCACGGAGAAAGATATACTCCGAATTTAATCCCAGCAGCCTGACAGGCATCCGCAACTTCCCGGACAATGTCTCCTTTTCCCCCTTTATATGGACTGGCTGCAACGGAATGTCTTGTATATCTGCTCGGCCACAGACAGAAGCCGTCATGATGCTTACAAGTCAAGATCAGACCTCTCATGCCCGCATCTTTAATTGCCGTTACCCACTGAGCCGCATCCAAATGATCCGGCGTAAATATTTCCGGGCTTTCCGTTCCGTCTCCCCATTCTTTTCCTGTATATGTATTTATAGTAAAATGAATAAACGCATAAAATTCTACTTTCTGAAACTCTACCTGCCGCTTGTCCGGACGTACACGGATCAGCCGCTCATCTTCCCTTCGTTCCATCCCAGGAACCATCTTCTCCTTTTCTTTTTTCTTCATATCCATCCCAGGAACCATCTTCTCCTTTTCTTTTTTCTTCATATCCATCCCAAGAACCATCTTCTCCTTTTCTTTTTTCTTCATATGCTTGATGGCATACTCCCGCTTCATAGCTTCTTCCTTTGTCGGAAATTCTTCGCAATAGACAAGCTTCACCGGCCGCCTGGACTTGGTATACTTCGCTCCTGTCCCGGAATTATGTGCTTCCATCCGTCTCTCTATATTATTCGTCCACCCTGTATACAGGGTTCCATCCTTACAGCGCACCATATATGTATAATTCATCACAACTTCTCCAGATCTGTCTTATCTAATACCTTGTATTGTACCAAGCCGCTAGCGCGGCGGCTAGCCCTAAGTATGTGAAATTACACTTTTTTCTTAAAATTTTCATTTTTCACAAAATAATAGTAGCAGTTTTTGTATATATGTTTTATTGTTGAATCACCACAAGACAACTTAAAA